>JBBIVJ010000040.1:0-38411 GCA_037439785.1 Verrucomicrobiales bacterium
ATCCGCACGGGCTTCACTGTTGCGGTGGGCGCCCCCATCAACCCCGCCGTCAACCACCCCAGGTGCGTCTCCACGTGCCGCAACAGGACCTCCCCGAGCAGCGGCCAGCCGCAGACCATCACGCCTTCGCGGGCGTCGGTGGCGACCGTCGGCGGCCGGGTTGTGCCGAAGACCGTGCCCGCGGCCAGCCAGCCTTCCGGCGTGCGCGCGGCGCACCGGGCCAGCAGCCGGCGGGCGGCCGCGCCTTCCGGCCAGAGCAGCGGTGTTCGGGTCAACTGCCGTTCCCAGGCCGCGAACACCCGCGTCGCCAGCGCGCCGGCCTCGGCGGAAAAACCGGCGCGGGCCAGGGCAGCGAACACGGCCTGCCGCCGCTCCACCAACGCGCGTGCGCGCGGGAGGTTCGCCGCCTGATGGGCGGGGTTCGGCCAGAGCGCCAGGGGCAGTTCAAAGCCCGCCAGCTCGCCGCGCTGCCGGGCGGCCTCGAGCTGCGCCTGCAGCGTTTCCAACCGCTGCCGCACCTGCTCCGGCGTGGCACCGGACACCAGCACCAGCAGGCCGGAAGCGGCTTCGGGCAGGCGTTGCTCGAGGGTCTTCATCGCCTGCTCGGCAGGGCTGTGCCGCGGCCCCAGCGGGCGGGTCGAGGGGTCCACCGGCGGCCAACCGCGCGCCAACCCCAGGCCTCCCGCCACCAGCAACAAGACCGTGGCGGGCCGGGCAAAGCGCCGCGTCCAGCGGTCCGGCAGAGCAGCCCCGCCCTCGGCCGCGCCCTCGGCCGCCGGCTCCGGGGCCGCAGTAGTGGGTACCGCGGGCCAGGCCGGGCACACCCTTGGCAGGTACAGGTGCCGCATGACCGCCGCGCCCAGCACCACGCCCAGGGCGACCAGCACCCCCAGTTGGCCCAGGCCGGGCAGCCCACCCCCCAGCAACAGGGCAAACGCCGCAGCGGTGGTGAGGGCCGACCCCCAGATGGCCCGGCGGGTGAGCCGGCGAATGTCGGCGGGCGAAGCCGCGGGCCGATGCCGCGCCTCCTGGTACACGATCAGCCCATAGTCCACCGTCAGGCCGAGCAGGATGGCGGCAAACCCCAGGCTCACCAGGTTGAGCGTGCCCAGCAGCAACCCGCCCAACGCCGCCGTGCCCAGCAACACCCCCTGCAGGCACAGCCCCAGCCAGAGCAATGGTCCCCAGCGGCGATGCACCAGCCAGAACAGCCCGAGAATGCCCGCCAGCGAGCCGGTCACCGACTGCACCAGGTCTGCCCGCATCCCCGACGCCGCCTCCGCCACAAAGGCCGGCGGCCCGGTGAAACCGACTTCCACCCCGCCGGGCCACTCGACCGATGCCTGCACCTGCCGGACCCGCGCCCGCACCGCTTCCAGCCACGCGGCCGCCTTGCCGAAGCCGCGCCAGCCGTCGGCCGCTTCCACCAGCACCAGGCGGAACGTGCCGTCGCCCGAGGCCAGCCGTCCTCCGCCGGGAGCGAAGTCCCGCCCCGGCGCGGCCTCCGGCAAGACGCCCAGTTCCAGCGGGTCGTAGCTCAGGCGGCCGACTTCGGCCGGTGACAGCGACAGGGCGAGCCGTTCCCGCACGGCTTCGAGGTGGGCGGTCAGACGCCCCGGCTCGAGGCGCTCGGCCAGGGTCTGGAAGGCGGCGGGGGGTTGGTTGAGCCAGAGCCAGGCCAGCAGTTCGGCGGCGGCGTCGGGGTCTTCCGCGCCGGGAGGTTGCCAGAAGACCGAGGCCACAAGGTGGGGTTCGTGCTCGAGCGCGCCGGCCAGGAGGCGGGCGGCCAGGGTGGCGGCCTGGGCGTCGGCCGCGGCCACCGTGAGGACCAGTTCGGTGTCGGGGGCGAAGTGGCGCTGGTGCAGTTGGAGGCCGCGCACCTCGGGCAGGTGGGCGGGCAGGAGGGTCAGGACATCGGTGTCGAAGCGCAGCCGCGCCAGCCCCAGCGCCAGCACGGGCACCAGCAGCAGCCACCACCCACCTCGATGTCGCCGCCCGTTCACGGGGAGAGCCAGCCCGCGAGGCTTTCGCCGGTGCGGGCATGGACCAGCCGCCAGCCGTCGGTGTCGCGTTGGAAGGCCAGGGCGTCGGGCAGCGGGCCTCCCTCGAGCGCCGCCGGCAGCCACACCCAGAGCAGGCGGGTGCTGCCCGCGCCGCGGCCCCGGTACTCGCGGCCGAAGCCGGGGAAGGCAACGCGCCAGCGTGGGCCGGTGCGGGCGGCCTCGACCAGCGTGAGCGGGGGTTTGCTGAACTGGAGGAAGAAATCACCGCCCGGCCGTTGCGCCAGCACCAGTTCGCCAGCCAGGGAGGGGACGCCTGGCCGGGGTTGCCAGACGGCCTGACCGGTGCGTGTCTGCCAGGGCACCGCCACGGCGCCGGTCGGCGCGGGGTCGGGCCCGGCGCAGCCGATGAGGCCGCTGGCGCATGCGAGCAGAAGCAGCACGAGCCGGAGCCGGCGTCGCCCGGCGGGCTCAGGAGAACGCGGGTGTGGGGGGGTGGGCATGGGCGGGGGCGGGCCGGAAGTCCAGGCGCGGCACCAGGGGACGGTATCGTTGCAGGCGGACCAGCAGGTAGAACAGTTCCAGCCGCCAGCGCACCGGCCGGGCGGGCTCGAGGTCGCCGGCCAGGATTGCCAGGACGGCTGCGGGCAGGCCCAGGCGGTGGCGCGGTTCGAGGAACAGCTCCATGAAGGGCGTGGTGTAATACTGCTCGACCAGTCGCCAGTACACGCGCATGGCCCGGGCCATCCTTTTTTCGTAGGCCGCCAGCAGCCGCCGGCCGTCGTCGCCCGCGGCCAGCGCGGCGTTCAACGCCTCCGCCGCGAGCCGGCCGGACCACATGGCCAGGTACACGCCGGCGGAAAAGATCGGGTCCATGAACCCGGCGGCGTCGCCCACCCGCGCCAGCCGCGGGCCGGCCAGGCGGCGGTTGAAGTAGGAGAAGTCGCTGGTGACCTGCAACGCGCCGACCAGGTGCGCGCCCTGCAGCCGCGCGCCCATCACGACGCTGCGGCGCACCGAGGCCCCGAAGGCCGCCGCGGCCTCGCCGCCCTCGGCGGCAAAGGCCTCCGGGTCCGGGACCAGCCCCACGCTGGTGCGGGTGTCCGAGATGGGGATCAGCCAGAACCAGCGGTCGGCGTCGCGCACAATCACCGTGTCGCCCCCCGCCTCCCCGGGGTCGCGGAACACGCCCTCGAAGTGACCGAAGACCGCCAGCTTGCGGTGGCGGGGGTGAATGACCCGCAGGCCGGCCTGGTTGCCGGTCAGGTTGGCGCGGCCGGTGGCGTCCACCAGGTGGGCGGCCACCAGCCGGTGGACGCGGCCGGCGGGGTCGGTGGCCCGGACCTCGACGTGGTCGGGGTGCACCGCGACCGCCCCGGCGGCCCAGCCTTCGTGCACTTCGACACCCAGGCGGGCGGCGTGGCGCAGCAACAGCTCGTCAAAGCGGGCCCGCTCGACCTGGATGATCTCGGACTGGCGGGTGAAGCGGCCGTGGCGGAAGACGAAGCGGCGGGCCTTGGTGCCGTTGGCCAGGTGGAACTGGGCGCCGGTCTTGCGCGGGAAGCCGGCCGCCTGGAGGGCCGGCCAGATTCCCAGCGCATCAAAGAGCGGGCGGTTGCAGGGCAGGAGCGATTCGCCCACGTGGAAGCGCGGAAACCGCTCCTTCTCGAGCAGAATGACCCGCCGCCCGGCGCGGGCCAGAAAGGCGGCCGCGGTGCTGCCGGCCGGACCGCCGCCGAGCACCAGGACCTCGGCCGGGGTGGACGCGGGCGGAGGCGGGGCGGGATTCATGGGGCCTCGGAGCGGGGCAGGACCAACAGGTCCGCCGGCCGGACGTGCACGGCCAGGGCGGCGCCCACGGGGTGGACGGCATCCGGGTTGGCCTCGACCGCCTTGAGCGCGGTGCCGTCCTCCAGTTCCAGCAGGTATTGCTCGATCTCGCCCAGGTAGGTGACGCTGCGAACGCGGGTGGACAGGGTGTTGACCGGACCCGGCCCCAATCGCACGGCTTCGGGGCGGAAGCCCAGCCAGACCGCATCGCCGGCACGGAACGGTGGGGCGGGCGCCGGAGTGGCGGATCGCACGTCTCCCGGAGGCGGCGGGACGGGACGGGAAGTGACCGCCTCGAACACGCCGAAGGCGCCCTGCACGCGAAGGGTGTCCGGCCCGGCCTCGCTCACGGTGGCGGGGAGCCAGTTGGCCTCGCCGATGAAGTCGGCCACGAAGCGGTTGACCGGGGCACGATAGACGGTGCGCGGGGTGCCGATCTGTTCGAGGCGCCCGTCGCGGAGCACGGCCAGCCGGTCGGCCAGGCTCAGGGCCTCTTTTTGGTCGTGGGTGACGTAGAGGGTGGTGATGCGGGTCTGGGCGTGGATGCGGCGAATTTCCTCGCGCAGTTCGAGGCGGAGTTTGGCGTCGAGGTTCGAGAGCGGTTCATCCAGCAGGAGCACGTCCGGGCGGATGACCAGGGCGCGGGCCAGGGCCACGCGTTGCTGCTGGCCGCCGGAGAGCTGGTTGGGGGTGCGGTCGGCGTAGTCCTGCATGTGCACGATGGCCAGGGCCTCGTCCACGCGGCGGGCGCGCTCGGGTCGGGGGACGCGGCGGACTTCGAGGCCGTAGCCGACGTTTTCGGCGACGTTCAGGTGCGGCCAGAGGGCGTAGTTTTGGAAGACCATGCCGGTGTTGCGGCGGTGCGGGGGCACGCCGTTCATGCAGCGCTCGCCCAGCCACACCTCGCCGGCGTCGGGCTGGTAAAAGCCGGCGACCAGCCGCAGCAGCGTGGTCTTGCCGCACCCCGAGGGGCCAAGCAGGAAGAACAGCTCGTGGGGGGCGACCTCGAGGGAGATGTCGCGCAAGACCGGGGTGGCGCCGAACGCCTTGCTGACGCGACGGAGGGTGACGTTCATGGCGCCGGGGCGGTCGGGATGGCGAGGTCCGGACGCGGAGCCGGGGTGCGGGCGGCCAGGGGGGCCTGGCGTTCGAGGCGCCGGTATTTTTGCTGGGCCCAGCGCTGCCAGTCGAGGCGTTGGCGGTTGCGCAGGGCGGCGTCCTGCCACGGCTCGCCGGCCAGCGCCAGGGCCTCGGCCTCGCTCAACGGCATCGCCCCCAGTTCGGGGACCATGCCCGGCACGTCGCCAGCGGCGATGACCGCCCGCCAGGCGCGGCGCAGCTCGGGATGCGGGTCCACCAGCAGCGCGCCGGCGAGGGCGGCCACCACCTCACGGCGGGCGCGGGCCAGGCGGGCATCGTAGCGGAAGCGTTGGTTCAGCTCGAAGGGGGAGAAGGCGATGTTGCTCACGTCGCGGTAGCGGGGGTAAAGGTCCGGCCGCACGGACATGCGTTCGATGGAGTGGCGACGCGGTCCCTCGGGGTGGCCGCGGGGCAGGTGCCAGAGTTTCTGGCCGGCCTCGGACAGCACGAACTCGAGGAACCGCTCGGCGGCGCGGCGGTGCGGGGCGCCCTTGAGGATGGCCAGGCCGTCGGCGCTGACGGCGGTGAAGTCTTCCGGCAGCACGAAGACCAGGTTGGTTCGGCCGGCCAGGGCGATCTGGCTGAAGCCGTAGAAATCAATGGCAAAGCCGTAGGCGGTTTCGCCCAGCGTCACGTCCTTGGCGGTGGTCGAGGAGAGCAGGTCGAACTTGGGGGCGTTGCCGGCGATGCAGGTCAGCAACTGCCAGCCCCGCTCCCAGCCGTGGGCCTGGAGGAAGGCCTCGAACATGTTGTTCATCGTGCCGCTCTTGCGGGGGTCGCCCACCCCCACCCAGCCGCGCAGCGCCGGCGCCGCCAGGTCCTCCCAGCGGCGGGCCAGCGGCAGGCTCAGCACCTGCTGGACGCGGAGGTTTTGCAGGATGCCGAAGCTCGACACCGCCGCCCCGTACCAGCGGAACCGGGGATCGTAGATTTCCACCCCGTTGGCCTGCTGCGGAATGCCCGCCAACACCGCCTCCGGCAGCCGGTACGGCTCCAGCAGCCCCCGGTCGGCCAGCATCAAATACGGCTCCGGCCCCCCGCCGAAAAAGCAGTCCAGTCCGATGCCCTCCGGCTTGGAGGCGAACTCCGACAACACAAAGCGCACGGCATCGGCCGTGCCGCCCACGTTGCGCCACTCGACCCGCGCGGGGGTGCCGTACTGTCGCCCGTGCCAGCGGGCAAACGCCTCCCCGAACTCCTCGGTGATCGAGCTGACGTGCGGCGTGAGGACCCACACCTCTTCCGCTGTCGCCGCGCCCGCTCCGCCGGCCGCCTGCAGGGCCAGCGCCAGCCACGCTGCCCCGCGGCGTCCCCCCGCGCGACGCGGGCCGGGCCGGGGCGGGTCGGACAAGGGCAAACGCACGCGCGCAAGCTAGAAAAGCCCCCCGCCGCGGGCAACCGGGATTGTGAACGGCTGGTCGGGCCGGTGCGGCCGGCGCGGTGAGGTGCGAAGCCGGCGCCAGAGGGAGGAGGCAGCCCGTCCAGCGGACGCCGCACCGGGAGGGAACGGAAGCGATCTGCTGGAGGGCACGAGGCCGCCTCCGGGCCTGCCTCGCCTGCGCTTCCGGACGGGCGCGGAACGTCACGTGGCCGTGCCGTTGGGACCCACACCACGGCCGGGTTCCTGCCGGGGCGTCGGGACTGGGGAGCGCTATCCGTCCCCGCTCAGCGGCCCGGATCGAGCCGTTGAAAGCCCGCCCGCTCGAGCCCGCGGCGGATGACCGCGTTGTTCATGAACCGCCGCCAGACCCGGCCGGTGCGGTGGTTTTCCGCCATGATCAGGATCGGCCCCTGGTCAATGCCCAGCACGTCCGGGTCCCACCAGTCGGCGGTCAGGTTGAAGGCGTCACGGAAGCCGAAGGGCGTCCACAGCCGCTCCCGGTGGGCCGTGTACAGGTGGCGCAGGGTGGGCAGGCACACCTCGGGGGCGAAGGGCAGGGAGCCGCCCACGGCCGTGGGGGCCAGGGTGCCGTCGTCGTTCTCGGGCGGCGGCGCCCCGCGCGCCATGTAGGCGTGGTAGGGGCCGAAGCCGGGGCCGTCGCAGGCGGTCAGCCCCCATTGCAGCGGGCCGTAGCCGCGCCAGCCGCGGGGGTTTTCCATGCAGTAGGCGCGGTTGGCCAGCGTGGCCCGCCGCGAGTTCTCGAAGTAATCCAGGCCGCGCACCCGCATCCAGGCATCCGCCCGCCCGCGGAAGTCCACCCAGCAATGCGAGTACTGGTGTCCGAACAGGGGCGGGAACTCGACATAGCTCCAGCCGTGGTGCGTGGCCCAGCGATAGCCCCGGGTCCAGGCGGTCCAGCTCTCCGGCGGCAGGGGATTGCGGGGCGCGCCCAGCGCCAGCAGGTAGAGGATCATCGCCTCGTTGTAGCCCACCCACCGGCTGGGGATGAAGCCGCTCTCGGGATGCCAGCCCATCGTGAGGGTGTCGCCCCCATCGGTCATCCAGTGCCAGTCCACGCGCTCGAGCAGGGCGTCAGCCAGCTCGCGGATGCGGCGCTCGTCCGGATGGGAGCTGTTGAAATACTCCCGGGCGTACAGCGCCCCGGCCAGAAACAGGGCGGTGTCAATCGAGGACAACTCGACCTGCCGGAAGCGCGTCGCCGTGTCCATGTCGAGGAAGTGGTAAAACCACCCGCGGTGGCCGATCACCCCCGCGGCCGCCGGCCCCTGCGGGCCTTCCCAAAAGGTCCGCAAGGTGGTCAGGGCGCGCGTGCGCGCCTGCGCCCGGCTGATCCAGCCGTGGTCCACGCCGATGCCCAGGGCGGTCAGCCCGAATCCCGTGGCGGCGATGCTGCAAAACGAGTTCGTCGTGCTCCGATCCTTGACCAGGCCGTTGGTCGGGTTGGCCTCGCGCCAGAAGTAGTCGAAGGCCGTGGCCTGGAGCAGCTCGAGAAACTCCGCGTCGTCCGCGAAGGGCCGCGGCGTGGCCCGCACGCGCCAGGGACCGCCCGCGCCGCCCCGGATTTCGTAGTGGCAGGTCACGCCGTTGGTGACCGCGAGGTCCGCGTACCGCGGCACTGCCAGGGGCTCGGGGGTCAGGCAGACCGGCGCGGCGGGGGGCACCTGCCGGAAGACCGTGTAGCCGGCGCCGGTGGGGGCCGCTCGCCAGTGCAACACCACGCTGCGATCACCCGCTCGCGCCAGCACCGGCGGCTCGGCAGCCCGCGCCACGGTCAGCGTCGCGATCAGCGCCCCCACCGCGACCCTCACCCGGGATTGGCGGCGGGACCGCCGGGAGCTTTTCCAGCCTGGAAGCAGCCGGGGAAACATGGCAGCCGCAGTTTCACGACTGTGATGCCGAACTCAACCGGAAAGCCCGTGGTGCGGCCGTTCCGGCTCCTTCCCTTCCGGGCCTCAGCTTTTGATGTCCCGGAGGTGGAAGACCACCGCCCCCACCGCGAAGAACGTGGCGTTGAACCCCACCAGCAGGCTCAACGACTGGCCCACCCGCCACCACGGCACCCGTTCGGCAAACATCAACTGCCACAGGTGCAGGTGGTAGGTCAGGAACCAGTCCCGGTAGTCGGCAAAGTACGGGATGTGCTCGAGGATGAAGCTCACGAAGATGACCGACAGCCCGAGGATCGTCGCCGCCGCCGGCTTGACGTTGAAGCACGAGAACAGGAACGCCAGCCCCATGATCGAGACCGCCTCGGCCACCAGCATCCCGTGCGCGGCCAGGTAGCGGCCCAGCCCCCGGGCGCTGTCAAACACCCCGAAAATCCCCTGCTCCGGCATCCAGACGAACAACCCGCCCCAGGGGAAGTACAGCTGCGCAAACACCAGCCCAAACACCCCCAGGGCCCCGCACAGCATCGCCCCGAAGATCGCCCCCGCCACCCACTTCACCGCCAGCAGCCGCACCCGCGACACCGGCCGGGCCAGGATCATGCGCAGCGTGCCGTCCTCGGCCTCCTTGGCCACCAGGTCGCCCCCCACCAGCGCCACGTACAACGGCAGCAGAAACGCCGCCACCGGCACCAGCATGATGGTGGCAATGGTCAGGGCCGAGAGGTACTCCGTGGCCACGTGCCCCGCGCTCTCGAGCATCCGCTGCATCGGCGCCGAGGCCCGGGTCAGCTTGAACACCAGCGCAATGAGGTTCTGCGCCAGCAGAAACATCACAAAGCCGATGTAGGTCCGTTTTTTGCCGAAGAGCTTCCACAGCTCGTTGCGCAACAGCCGGCCGAAGCCGGTCAGCCGGACCGGCGCGGTCGGCGCAGCGGCGGTGGCGGAGACCTGGGGGGCGGGGCGGTTCATGAGCAAGGACCGGGCGCGGGAGTGGCCTCCCGGCCGGACTCCGGCCGCATCAAGGCCAGGTAAAACGCCTCCAGCGTCTGCTCCTCGCGGGCGATCTCGTACACCGGCATCCCCCAGCTCACCAGCCGGCGCACCAGCTCATCCGGCTCGGTGCCGGGGACGGGTTGCAGGAAGGCCCCGTCCCGGACCTGTCGCACCAGCCCCGCCTCGCGGAGCCGGTCCGCCGCGGCGGCGAAGTCGGCGGTCACCAGCCGCACCCAGGTCGAGGCGCACCGCACCTCGGCCAGCGTGCCCTCGAAGACCTTCCGGCCCTGCTTGAGCACGGCGAGGCGGGTGCAGAGTTGCTCAACCTCGCTGAGCAGGTGCGAGGACAACAGCAGCGTCAGCCCCAGCTCGGCCCGCAGGCGCAGCAGCGTTTGGCGCAGTTCGTGGATGCCTTCCGGGTCCAGGCCGTCGGCCGGTTCGTCCAGGATCAGCAGCTCCGGTTGGGGCAGGAGGGCCTGGGCCAGGGCAAGGCGGGCGCGCATCCCGTGGGAGTAGGTGCGCACGCGGGTGTGGATACGGGCCGACAACCCCACCCACTCGACCACCTCGCGCAGCCGTTCGGGCGGCGCCACGGCGGTGTACTGGCTGAAGATTTCCAGGTTTCGCCAGCCGCTGAGGTAGTCGTAAAAGGCGGGGGTCTCGAAGATCGCCCCCACCCGCGCCAGCGCCCGGCGGCGGTCGCGGTGGACGTCGTGGCCGCCCACGCGGGCGACCCCGGCGGTGGGCCAGACCTGGCCGAGCATCAGGCCGATGGCGGTGCTTTTGCCGGCGCCGTTGTGACCGAGCAGGCCGAAGATGTCGCCGCGGTGCACGTCCAGGTCCAGGGCCACGAGGGCCGGGCGCGTGCCGAAGCGCTTGGTCAGGCCGCGCAGCGCGATCAAGGGCTCCGGCGCCGGGCCGGAGGGGGGCGACGCGTTCATTTCGTGCCCTCCAGGACCAGCAGGTTTTTGATGTGGCCGTCGGCGTAGAGGTAATTCACGCCCCGGCCCGGCCCGCGGGCGGCGTGGAAGGCCTCCTTGTCAAACACCACCGGAATCTGGTGGGGGTCGAAGTCCAGGCTGAACACGCGCAGGTGAAAGGCGTCCTGGCCGTTGAGCAGACTGTTCCAGGAATAGCTGCTGCCGGTGACCTCGAAGAAGCCGCGCCGGTCCGACGGGCAGCGGAAGACGGGTGGGGCGTTCAGGTAGGGGGCCAGGACCTGGTCGAGCGTGGCGAAGGCGTTGGTGGCGGGGAGGGCGTTGGTCAGGGTCTCGAGCGCGGCCTCGAACTGCCGGTCGCGCATCACCGGCAGGCGGTTGCCGTGGTCGTCCACGTACATTTGCAGGGCCAGGCCGATCTGCCGCAGGTTGCCCAGGCAGGCGGTGGCGCGGCCGGACTCGGTGGCGCGCGAGATCGCCGGCAGCAACAGCCCCGCCAGCACGCCGATCACGGCCAGCACCACCAGCAGTTCGATCAGCGTGAAAGCCGTCCGGCCCCGGTCCCGTCCCGGCCTCATGGCCCGCCCTCCCGGCGGCGGCGCAACAGCGCCCCGCGTTCCATCATCCGCTGCATTTCCTCCAGCAGCGGCGCCAGCTCGGCCTTCATGCGTCCGCTGCTCTCGGCGTAAAAGGTCTTCAAACCGGTCTTGATGGCGCGCTGGCGGAGCTCCTCGCTGATCTGCGGGGGGCCTTCCGGACCCCATTCCGGGGGCAGTTCGCCGCGGGCCAGCTCGTCCTGCACCTCGCGCAGGCGTTTGACCGCCTCGTCAATGGTCCGCCGCCGCTGGGCCTCGGGCAGTTCCTCGAAGGCGGTGAGCATCTGCTTGAAGCCGGCCGGCAACGTGGCCTCGATGAACGCCGCCTGTTCCCCGTCGCTCATGGCCTCCAGCCAGCGCGCCCATTCCGGCCCCAGCCGGGCCTTCTGGCGTTCCTCCCAGGAGAGGGCATTGAGCCGGCGGACCAGCTCGCGGATGGCGCGGGCGCGGGCCTCGCCGCTGAGGCGGTGCAGGTCCACCGAGGCCAGATACTGCCGGACCTTCTCGGCGGTCATGCGGGTGCTCCGCGCCCACCAGTAGCCGCCCAGCGCCAGCCCCCAAAGCAGGGCCAGCGTCAGCAAGCCAAGCAGCAAAGGCCGAAGCCTTGGATTCATCGCCCCCAGTCTAGGGGCGGGAAACAAGGGGCGAGAAGTGAGAAGTGAGAAGTGAGGAGTGAGAAGTGGGAAGGCGGTTCGGGCGGACGCGCGGACCCCGACACGTGCCTGTGCCCGCGCTTGCGATCGCGACGGTCCGGGGGGCGATGAACCGGCCCACCCGGCTCCGGGATTGCCCGCGGCGGGGCCCTTTCCCTAGCCTGTGCGCATGGTAAACGCTGCTGCCCCGCCCGATTCAGACCGGCCTCCCCCGGCCGCCGCCCCGCGGCCGGACGGCCGCCGGCCGGATCAACTGCGGCCGGTGCGCTTCCTCAACGGCTTTGCCCCGCATGCCACCGGTTCCACGCTCCTCGAATGGGGCGCCACCCGCGTCATCTGCGCCGTCACCGTCGAGGAGGGCGTCCCGCGCTGGATGAAGGAGCAAAACGTCCCCGGCGGCTGGGTGACTGCCGAGTACTCGATGCTTCCCTACTCGACCCCGGAGCGCAAAGCCCGCGACATCGCCAGGGGCCGGCTGGACGGCCGCTCGCAGGAAATCCAGCGCCTCATTGGCCGGGCCATGCGCGCCGCCGTGGACCTCCAGCGGCTCGGCCCCCGCACCCTGTGGGTGGATTGCGACGTCGTCCAGGCCGACGGCGGCACCCGCACCGCCTCGATCACCGGTGCCTATGTCGCCCTGGCCCTGGCCGTGCGCCAGCTCCGCGCCGAAGGCCGGCTGACCGAAGACCCCCTGGTGACCGCCGTCGCCGCGGTCAGCGTCGGCCTGGTCCAGGGCCGGGCGGTGCTGGACCTGAACTACGCCGAGGACAGCACCGCCGAGGTGGACTTCAACCTGGTCATGACCGCGGCCGGCGCCTTTGTCGAGGTCCAGGGCACCGGCGAAAAGGGCACGTTCACCGAGGCCCACCTGACCGAGTTGCTGGCCCTGGGGCGGCGGGGCCTCGCCGAATTGTTCGCCGCCCAGGCTGCCGCCCTGGTGCCGGGCCCCGGACCGACCCCATGAGCGCCCGGCCCGTCACGCGCCTGTACTGGATTCGCCACGCCGAGGTCGAGGCCCGTTACCCACAGGTCTTCGGCGGCCGGCTGGACGTGGACCTCTCCCCCCGCGGTGAACAGCAGGCCCGGGCCCTGGCGGACTGGCTGCGGGCGACGCCCTTCGACGCCGTGTACGCCAGCCCGATGAGGCGTGTGCGCCGCACCCTGGCCCCGCTGCTGGACCCCCACGGCGCGGAGCCGGTCTTCCTCGATGACCTGCGCGAGGTGGATTTCGGCGCCTGGACCGGCTGCACCTGGGCGGAAGTCCAGACCCGCTTTGGCCGGAGCCCCTTCGACTGGCTTCACGCCCTGGAACAGGGCGAGATTCCCGACGCCGAACCGCTGCCCGCCTACCGCCGGCGCGTGGCCGGCGCACTGGATCACATCCTCGCCCGCCACCCGGCTGGGACCGTGGCGGTCTTTTGTCATGGCGGCGTCATCCGGATGGCGCTGGCGCACCTGCTGGAGCTGCCGTTGTCGAAGATGGCCCACTTCGAGGTGGATTACGCCAGCCTGACGGTGGTCGCCTGCCCGCGCGGGCGGCCGGAGGTGCAACTGCTCAACTTCACCCCGTGGCAACGGCCCGCCTGAACTCCGGCGACCTTTTCCGGGTCTCCGTGACCGTGCCGGTCGAGGCCGAAGAACCGGTGGCGGCGCTGTTCGAGCGGGTCTTCGGTTCCCCGCCGGCGCTGTACACCGAGGAGGAGACGCTGCGCACCGAGGTCAGCGCCTTTCTGAGCGACGCCACCCGCTTCACCCCCGCCCGCCGCGCCCGCCTCGAACGGGGCTTGCAGGCGCTGCGGGCCGCCGACTGCCCGCTGGGGCGCGCCCGCCTGCACACCCGCCGCCTGCGACACCGCGACTGGGCGGAGGCGTGGAAACGCCACTTTCGCCCGCTGGAGATCGCCGACCGGTTGCTGGTGCTGCCCCCCTGGAGCCGCCGCCCGGCGCGTCGGGGGCAGGTGGTGGTGCGACTGGCCCCGGGCCTGAGTTTTGGCACGGGCCGGCACCCGACCACCGCCTTCTGCCTCGAACAAATCGTCCGCCGGGCGCCGCGCGCGGGCGCCCCGCCCCGCTCGTTCCTGGACCTGGGCACCGGCTCGGGGCTGCTGGCCATCGCCGCCGCCCGGCTCGGCTACGCCCCCGTCGAGGCGCTGGACCTGGACCCCGAAGCGGTGCGTTCGGCCCGCGCCAACGCCGCGCTCAACGCCGTGGCCGACCGCGTCCGCCCGGTGCGGCGGGATGTGCGCCGGCTGCCGTTGCGGCCGGGCCGGCGTTTTGACCTGGTCTGTGCCAACCTGCTGGCTGACCTGCTCCTGGCTGAGCGACGCCGCCTGGCCGCGCAGGTGGCCCCCGGCGGCCGGCTGGTGCTGGCGGGCATCCTGGCGGAGGAGTTTGAAACCGTGCGCGCGGCCTACGCCGCGGCGGGCTGGCGCCTGGTGGCGTCGCGCACCGAACGCGAATGGCGCTCGGGGGCGTTTGAGCGCGCGTCCCGCCCGCGGCGGCGCGGCGCGGGCTGAGCGGGGGCCTGCCGGTTCAAAGCTGCGCCGCGAGCTGGCGGTGGTTGACCTTGCCGGTGCCGAGCTTGGGAATTTCCTTCACCACCACCACTTCGCGCGGCACGCAGAGGTTGGGCAGCCCGCGGGTCCTGAGGGCGGCGCGGATTTCATCCAGACGCAGCCGCGGCTCGTTGGTCACGGCCACCAGTGCCTCGCCCTTCTCCTCGTCCGGCCGCGCGATCACGGCGACTTCGCAGCGCTGTCCGTATTGGGGAAAGGCGCCGGCCAGCGCGTCCTCGACCGCCGTTAGACTCACCATTTCGCCGCTGACCTTGGCAAAGCGCTTGAGCCGGCCGCGGATGGTCAGAAAGCCCTCGGCGTCCACGCTCACGATGTCGCCGGTGTCGTACCAGCCGCCGTGGGCCTGGAAGGCGGCGTCGGCCTCGGGGTTGAGGTAGCCGCGCATGACGTTGGGGCCGCGGACCCAGAGGCGGCCGGCGTCGCTCAGGCCCTCGACCGGTTCCAGGCGCAGCTCCATGCCGGGCAGCAGGCGGCCGGCGGTGCCGTGCTTGGGGCTCATGGGCGTGTTCACGCTGATGACCGGGCTGCACTCGGTGACGCCGTAGCCTTCGAGGATGCGCACGCCGAAGCGTTGGGCCCAGAGCCGCGCCGTTTCCTCCTGCACCTTCTCGGCGCCGGCAAACAGGTAGCGCAGGCTGCGGAAGTCGAAGGGATGGGCGCGGCGGGCGTAGCCGTTGAGGAAGGTGTTGGTGGCCAGAAACACCGTGCAGTGCCGGTCGTAGAGGACGTTCGGGATGAGCCGATAGTGGAGCGGCGAAGGGTACAGGAACACGTACAACCCGCGCACCAGACCCAACAGCAGACCCACCGTCAGGCCGAAGCTGTGGAAGGTGGGCAGGGCGTTGAAGACGCGGTCGTGATCGGTCACGTCAATCACCGCGAGCATCTGGCGGAGGTTGGCCAGGAGGTTGGCGTGCGTGAGCTCGACGCCCTTGGGCACGCCTTCCGAACCGCTGGTGAACAAGATGACCGCCGGCTGCGCACCGGGACCGGCCGGGCGAAGGGCGTCTCGGGTCTCGGCTTTCGGGTCTCGGGTCTGGGAGGCCGATGCCGGACTTCGGATTTCGGATTTCGGATTTCGGATTTCGGATTTTCCCAAGTGTCGCAGCAGCGATCCCGGCGCAAAGCGCAGCCGCAGCGCGGCGGCCAGCTTGGCCGGCCCGGAGATACCGGACCGCACGTCTTCGAGGTAAATCAGTTCGAAGCCCGCGTCGAGGAAGGGCTCGGGCTTGATCCGCGCCCGCTCGAGGAAGGCACGGGAGGTGACGATTTGCCGCAGGCCCGCCAGTTGCGCACAGGCCAGCATGGTGGCGGTGCCGGTGGTGAAGTTCAGAATGGCCGGCACGCGGCCGTGCGCCCACAAGCCCAGCAGCGTCACCGGCAGGGCATTCACGTTGGGGAGCAACACGCCCACGCGCCGGGCCTCCCCGAGCCGGCGCGCCAGCCGACCGCCGAGCAGTTCGGCGCCGATCAGCAGCCGCCGGCAGGTCAGGGGCCGGAGCGTCGCGTCTTCGAGGACGGCAAACTTGGGCACCGCCCGGGCGGTTTCGAGAATGGCCCCGGCCACGGTGGCCGGGCCGAAGGCCATTTCGGTCTCGAATTGCTGGAGCACCATCCGGTCGCGCAGCCAGGTGGTGAGCGTGGTGCGCGCCCGCGCCGTGCTCACCCCCTCCAGCCGCGGCGGTTCGAGGGCCTCGCTGAAGTGCGCGCTGATCGCCGGCCACCACCGCCGCCAGCCGGGCTGACGCGACCACCGCAGCCGGTGGCCCCCCCGCAGGTAGCAGGTGATTACCCGGGCGCGGGTCTTGTGGAGCAGAAAGCCGGTGCCGTCGAAGAGCTTCATCAGGCAGCCGGTGCGGCTGATCTGGCCCTCGGCAAACAACACCAGCCGGCCGCCGGCCTGGAGATGCTCGGCGATGCGCTTGAGCGCGTAGGGCGAGGCCGGGTCTATGGGGAAGGTCCGCCGGTTGAGCATGATCTTCCGGTGCAGCCAGGAGAGCCGGGCCACGTGCCGCGAGACCACGAATTTCCAGTCCAGGTCCAGCAGGACCCACAGGAACAGGAAATCCAGCCAGGAGACATGGTTGGGCACCAGCAGCACCGGCCCGGGCGTGTGCAGCGCCTCGATGCCGTGGGCGCGGTAGCGGAAGCCGAGCCGGAGCAGGAGCTGGAAGAGGCGGCGGAGCATGGGGGGCAGGAGTCAGGAGTCAGGAGCCAGAAGTCGGTTGGCGGCGGGCACGGTGCTGCTGCCAGCCCAGCGCGAGCATGATGAGCCCGGTGGCGAGGACGGCCACCGGAGCCAGATGACGGTCGAGCGGGAGGCTGGGTTGTGGCCAGGCACCCAAGAAGAGCTTGCCGGAGATCATTTCACCCTGCCCGGGAAACGGCAGTTCCGCTTCGGTCCGGCCATGACGATCCACCAGTTGGGAAATGCCCGAACTGGCCAGGCGGAAAATCGGCAGGCGATATTCCGCAGCCCGAATGGGCGTCATGCGGGCGTTGAGGTGATGCTGGTGCGCGCCCCAGGCAATCGTGTCCATCGCGGGCACAATCAGCGCCCGCGCACCTTGACGCACGAGCCGGTCCACGACCCGCGTGTAGCTGAGGTCGTAGCAGATGCAGATGCCAATCCTGCCCCACGGCGAGTTCCAGACGCGCTGACCGAGCGCCGGCACGCCGTCGTTGAAGAACTGGATGGGGACCGACTTGGCCTGTTTGAAGGCGACTTCGCCATTGGGGCTGACGACAAAGGCGGTGTTGAAGAACCGGCCGTCGTCCAGCGACTCCCTGCCGCCGGCGACCAGCCAGCGTTGCTTTTCACGGCACCACGCAAGGACCTCTTCCGGCACCGGCCCGTCAAAGGTGTATTCGCTCAACACCCACACCGCCACTTCCGGTCTTTGAATCCGGACCCTGTTCAGGGCCTCGGGCACTTCCGCGAGGCGGGGTAATTCCAGTTGCACGCCCCCCACTACGGGGCCTGAACCCGGTGGGAGAGGGATGAGCCTGGGCACCCGCCAAACGAACACGCAGAAAGCGAGGACGCCCAGTACCACGGCGATTGCCACGGGCCGGCACCACGTTCCTGACGCCCCGCCTGTCTCGAAGGCACGCGCACCCAGTGCCGCCAGCCCCATCAGCGCCGCGCCGAGGCCATACACTCCCAGCCAGGGAAGGAACGGTCCGGAGACGAGCGTCGGCAGCACACTTCCGGCCGTGAGCCAGGAGAACCGCAGGTAGTACAGTTCGCTGCGGAAGAACTCGATCCCCAGCCACAGCACTGGCGCGAGCGCCAGCGCCCACCGCGAGCCCCGGTAGCGCTCCACGCCATGCAGCAGCAGCAGAAACAGCGCGAGCCAGAAGGCCAGCACGAGCCACAACGCGACCGCCGCCGGACCGAAGAGGCTCCAGAAGAAGTCCAGCTGCGGGCCGTAGATGCCCAGGCCGATGGCCAGGCCGGTGTAGAACGCCCCTCGCCAGCAAGCCGTCCGTCGCAATGCAAACAAGCAACCCAGCCACACCAGCACCAGCCACGACAGCGACGCGTACAGGAACCCCAGGTGAAACGCCGCCACCGCCAGCCCCGCCAACAGCACGATCGAACCCGGCCGCAGCGGCGCTGCCTGCGCTGGACGGGCAAGGCCGGTCGGTTCACCGGCGCGGCGGGACCCGGCCGAGCCCGGCGGTTCGGGGTACGTGGTTGGTGGTTCGCAGTGCACAGCGCGGGCAATTGGTGAGCATGGCCGGTAGCCCGGGATTTCAAGGGTCCAGTTTCAGATTTCGGACTTCGGATTTCGCCTTCAAGGTGCCTCGTTCACAGCGCGCCGGGCAGTGGGGCGGGCGCCGGCGCCGCTCCCGCCACCGGCCCTGGCCGACCAAACTTCAGCGCCAGCGCCAGCAGGCCCAGCGCCACGCCCAGCGCCACAAAGAAACCCTTCGGCCCCGCACCGGCCGCGGTCAGGGCGCCCACAAACCCCGCGCCGACCAGCATAGCGCAGTAGTCCACGAAGTTCAGGATGGCGATGGTCTTGCCGAGGTGGGCCGGATTGGCCTCGGCCTGGAGCGCAGCGTTCAACGGCACCAGCAGCAGGCCGGCAAACAGCCCCGCCGCCAGGAGCACCCCCACCAGGAGGGCCAGCCCCGGCCGCCCGCCCACCAGCCCCAGCGCGAACACCGCCGCAGCCAGTGCCCACCCGTAACGTCGCGCCCAGCTCAGGTCGCCCACGCGGTGGAGTTTGCCGGCCAACAGGCTGCCGGCCACGATGCCCAGGGCCAGGCCCACCTTCAGCAGGGTAAGGTTGGTGTTGGTGATTTTGTCCAGCGCCACGCCGGCCTCCTCGAACACGACCAGCCCCCAGGCCTGCAGGTTGTTGCGCAGGGCCGCGCCGGCAAACCAGAAAATCCCGCAACCGAGCAGAATCCGCCCCATCCGCCCGTGCCGCAGCAGGGTCCAGAGGTCCACGGCGAAGTCCTTCACGCTGGTGCGCAGGCGGGCCGCGGCGTTGTGCGGGGTGCGGCGCATCAGGCCGTTGAACAGCAGCGCCAGCCCGTACCAGGCCGCCGCCAGCAGGTAACACGGCACCAGCGAGCGGGCCCGGTCGTACACCATCGCCCCCCCGCCGAGGCCGGAGAGGATCGCCAACAGGGTGAGCATCTCGACCGTGCCGTTGGCCTTGACCAGGCGCTCGCGGGCGACGATTTCCGGCAGGATGCCGTACTTGGCCGGCGAGTACACGCAGGCGCCGATGCCCACGATGGTGTAGCCCGCCACCTGCCAGGGCAGGTTGGCCGCGGCATCGGTGGGATGCAGCAGGATGCCGGACAGGCCGAGGGCCGTGCCCAGGAGTTTGAGCAGGTTGCCGCCGGCCAGCCAGGTGGTCTTGGGGAAACGGTCGTTCAAAAAGCCCGCCAGCGGCGCCAGCAGGATGAAGGGCAGGAAAAACACCGCGCTGAAGAGCGCGTTCTGGGCGTTGACCGCCTGCTCGGTGATCTGCCCGGCGCTCTGGGCGAAGGTCAGCGGCCCCAGGATGGCTGCGAGCAGGAAGTTGTCGCCAAAGGCGCCGAGGAACTGGCCGGCCAGCAGCAGGGGGTAATTGCGGGGGGCGCTCATGCGGGGCGGGTGTCGAGGGTGGCGGCCAGTTGCTGGGCCTGGACGGCCAGGGTTTCAAAGGTGCGGGCCAGCGCGCGCGCCCGGGGCGCGGACAGCCGCCCCCAGACCCGGGCGGCGGCGGCGCGGTAGTGGGGGTGAACCTCCCGCCAGAGCCGGCGGCCGGCAGGGGTCAGACACACCCGCCAAGCGCGGCGGTCCCCGGCGGCCTCGCGGCGCTCGAGCAGGCCGCGACGCTCGAGCCGATCCACCAGCCCGGTCACGTTCGAGCGGTGCATGATCAGCGCGCGGCCCAGCTCGGTCTGGGTCAGGCCATCGGGGCGGTCGGCCAGGAGGTTGAGGACGTTGAACTGGCTGGGGCTCAGGTCCCAGCGGGCGAACAGGGCGTGGCTGGCGATCCAGAGCGTGTCGGCGGCCCGCAACAGGGCCAGCAGGGCCGTGTAGCGGGGGTCGGCAGCGTCGCGGGTCACGGGCGAAGGGATAGGATGGCCGCAAAATGTTGACTTGTCAGCAATCAAGTTTTCGACAGCCGGCGGACGGTCGCCGCCGCGGTCACGCGGTGGGCAGCCGGCCGGCCCAGAGCCGGCCCGAAATCCGAAATCCGAAGTCCGAAGTCGGGCTTCCTGGCTCCGGCCCCGTTCAGTTGCCGGGCCGCGACCGCACGTCCACCCAACGGGTGGGGGCGTGGGCTTCGATGGCCTGGGCCAGGCACTCGATCCAGATGCAGTCACCGCGGCAGCTGGGGGCGCTGGCCAGGTAGCCGGCCAGCGTGGCGGCGTCGGCGCCCACCACCCAACGTTCGAGGGGGAACATCATGCCCATCATCTCGGGCTGCACCAGGCCCACGCCCTCGTCGCCGGTGTAGTCGCGTTGGAAGTAGGGTGCATCCACCAGCCACCAGAGCGGGAAGCGCGCCCGGCCGGCGGCGTGGCGCTTGAGCGTCTCCTCGCGCACGTGCTCGGCCAGGTACCGGCCGATCTCGGGCGAGACGCCGTGAAACATCATGCCCCGGTGGATCGAGCCGTCCTGGGTGGGCCAGTAGAGGCCGCCGTGGTTGTTGCGGCCATACAGGCGGGCGGTGTTCCGCTCGATCGGGCTCAGACGGGCCTCGTCCGTGCCAAGGTCCGGGTCGCCGCGGAAGCTCAGGCCCAGCACCAGATCGCTGCTCAGGTTCAGCCAGGCCTGTTGGCGGGTGGGGAGGTCGCCGAAGGCCTCGGCCAGGCGCAGCACGGCCAGGTGCGCGCTCATGGTGGCGTAGAGGCCGGTCTCGGCGAGCTTGGCCTGGTAACACGCCTTGATCGGCTCCCAGTGCGGCCGCACGGCCTCGAAGTCGTCCGCGCGGTAGGCCCAGAGCCAGGTGCCGTAGAGCGACTGCACGGTGGGGCGGCCGGCCTGCCAGCCGGGCGACCAGTTGCCGATGCGATGGATGGGGTGGAACTCCCGGCGGGTGCCGGCCACGTCCGCGGCGAGCCGCCCCGGATTCCAGGGCGCAAACTCCGCCGAGGTGAAGTGCTGGTGGACGTATCGCCGCACGGCCGCCTGCTGCTCCGCCGTCAGGTGCGGGTACGCCCAGGCCAGCGAGGTCACGATGCGGCCCGGCTCGAGGTAAACGAAGTAGGCCTCCGTGGCCTCGTCGGCGTGGTTCACCCGCCAGGGGGTGAGGAAACCGGCGGCCAGGACGTCGTCAATCTGGTGCCGCAGCTCGGCCCGCAACGCCGCGGTGGGCGCTTCGGGAATGGCGCCCGCCACGGGGAACTCCCAGGCATACCGGTCCACGTCCAGCGGTTCGCCTCCAGCCCCGCCCGGCATCCACGCAAACAGGGCGAGGGCGCAAGCCAGGCGGAAAAGAATCACTCCACGTGGCGACGCCCGGCCGCGGCCGGCGCGGGCCGACCGGGTGAAGGCTTTGAGGAACCGCCGGGCTGCTTGCGCCTGCACCAAGGCGTTTATCTGACGCCAGACTTGGCCGATTCGGGACGTCTTCATGGCGCGGGTGCCGCCGCGGATTCGATGACGGTGACGCCGTAGCTTTCGGCCAGGTACAACCGGCCGTTGGCCACGGTGGCGCCGACCCGGCCGGCGGTGGGGGTCGAGGGGGTGCGGGGCAGACCGTCGGCGGGGCGGTCGGCATACATCACCGGAGCGTTCCAGACGCCGCCATCGCGGTCGCGCACTTCGACCTGCACCTGGTGATGGCGGCGGGCGGCCAGGTCAAAGGCATACGTGCCGCGGAAGCGTTGCCGCCAGTAGCAGAAGCGGCCGCCGGTGGTGAGGGCGTAGAGGTTGTCGGTCTCCAGCGGCCAGACCGGCACGGGGGGCCCGGCGTCCAGCGGTTCGCGGCACCCGGTCTCCAGCCCGACGGCCGCGAGGTCCATGTAGAAACGGGTGCCGAACACGCCGCCGGGCCGGAGGAGCGCCGGAAAGCGCGTGGGCCACCAGGCCAGCAAGCGGCCGTCCGCCGTGACCACCGGCGGGTTCGGCGGCTGACCGCACCCCTCGGAGGGGCCGCAGGGGATGGCGAACGGCTCGGCGAGGTCATCGAGGTCCAGCGCGAAAAAGCTCTTCCAATCGTTCTTCGAGGAATGCGGGCCGAAGGGGGTCTCGCCCTCCAGCCAGGCGCGCATTTTTTCCTGCTCGTCTTCCAGGCTGGTGGCGGTGGCCAGCAACGGGTCGTTGACGTACTCGCTGCCCACGCACCAGACCGGGGCGGTGCGCACCCAGAGCCGGCCGGCGTGAATGACCGGCCACTGGAGCCGGAAACTCTGCCCGTACACCTGGCGGGTGGCGGTGATCCGGCCGTCGGCCGCGTCCAGGCGGTACACCTTCAGGTCTTCGGCGACGGCATACACCGCGTCACGGGTGGCGGCCAGGCTGCCCTGCACCGCCGCGCCCATCCGGGCCGAGTGCCACCGCACGCGCCCGGAAAGAACCTCGATGGCCCAGACCACCCCGCCGTGGTTGGCCACATATAGTTGGTCCCCGACCAGGCAGGGCGCGCCGCTAATCGCCCGACCCGTGGCTACGCTCCATAACGGGCGGCCGTCGGCCACATGGTAGGCGTGGACCGCGCCCCGCACCGAGGCGAACACGACCACCTCTCCCGCCGCGGTGCCGGTGGCCAGCGTGCCGCCGGGCAGTTCGGCCTCCCAGGCGGTCGTGCCGTCCTCTTCCCGGATGGCGAACACCCGCCCTTCCTGCGAGGCCACAAACACCCGGCCGCGGTGGACGATGGGTTGCAGGGTGGCGGCGAGGGTGAACGAGACCTGGCGGGGCAGCGGCCAGGGCTTGCCGGGGCCGGTGGTCAGGTCGTTGGTCCAACCGGCCGCGCCGGGACGTGAAAGCCGGTTGCGCAAGGTGCCGGCCTCGCCGAACCACAGCCAGCGGGCGCGGTAGGGCGGCGCCACTTCATCGGGGCTGTGGCCGGTGCGGGCGGCGTCGCGCTGCAACTGGGGCCAGTCCTCTGCCCGCGCGACCCCCGCGCCGGCGAGGGCCAGCAGGAGACACGCGCCCCAGCGAGGCAGGCCCCGCGGCGGCTTCATGGCAGGTCCACGCGGACGAGGGTTCCTTGCTTGTTGCGGGCATACACCCTGGAGCCGGCCACGAGGGGGGCGGTCCAGCTTTCGCCGCCCAGGACCTGCACGCGGCCGGTCTCGCGGTAGCCGTCCGGGCCGGGCCGGACCGCCACCAGTTCGCCGCGGGCGGTGAGGATGAGGAGATGGTCGTCCACCTGGGTGAGGTTGCCGAAGCCGAAGCGTTCCTGCGCCCAGACCACCTGGCCGTCGGACAGACGCAGGCAGCGCAGCTCACAGCGCGCGCCGTCCTGCTGGTTGCCGTCCAGGCCGTAGAGGTGGTCCCGCACCACCGCCAGGTTGGCGAAGTGACTGCGCAACTGCTTGCTGGTCCAGACCGGCTCGCCGGCGCCGCCCACCTCGACCACCCGCGTGCCGTAGCCGTAGCCGCCGCTGAGCCCGGCGCGGTTGCCCGCCAGCGCGGGCTGGGTCGAGGTGACGCCGTAAGGCACTTCCCAGGGCGTGGCCCAGAGTTGCTGGCCGTTGGCCGGGTCCACAACGACCCACTGGTTTTCGTTGGCCAGCGCCACGGCTCGCCGCCCGGCAAACGTCACCGGGTGGGGCGTGATGTAGCCCGAGGTGCCCACCGGCTCGTTCTTCCACACGGTCGAGGCGCGCGGCGGCGATTTCCAGACCACCTCGCCCGAGGCCGCCCGCACCGCCAGGCCGCGGTCGCCCACCGCCCAGATCAGCGTGTCCTCCCACACCAGCGGCGAACCGCTGAAGCCCCAGTAAGGCGGTTTCTCGCCGACCTCCGCCGGCACGTCCCGCCACCAGCGCAGGGCCCCGGTGGCGGCGTCCAGGCAGAGCATCCGGCCGTCGCGGCTGAGGGTGTACACCGCGCCGCTGTGGGCCAGCGGGGTGGCCCGCGGACCGGGCTCGTCCGGGCGGGCCAGACCCAGCGCCCGGCAGGGGTAACGGTATTGCCAGCGCCCCTGACCGGTCTCGGCGTCCAGTGCGGTGATGCGGTCCTCGTCGTTGACGTTGCCGAAGGCGAAGACCCGGTCCGCGTCCAGCGCCACGCTGGCGAAACCGGCGCCGATTTCGGCGCGCCAGACCACCTCCGGCTGGCGCTGGCTCCAGTCCCAGCGGTCGGCGGCCGCCGCGGGCGGCACCGCGAAGGCCGCCAGCCACGCGCCGGCGAGGAGAGCGGGCAAACGCAGATTTGGGGTGGGGGGCGGAGCAGTCAGGAAGGGGTTCATGGCAGCGCCGAATATGGGGTGGGGTCCACCGGATTTCAAGTGACGGTCTGGTGTCCGAGCCGCCGGGACGGAGGAAATCCGAAATCCGAAATCCGAAATCCGAAGTCTGAAGTCTGAAGTCCGAAGTTGGCTGGCAGCTCCCGAGACAAGAAACCCAAGCCCTGTTCCCGAGTTGTGCCTTCAAGCCGGGCCCTGGGGAAGGCCGCCCGCTCTGCTTCGGATTTAGTCAGCGGCGGGTCAGCCGCGGGTTCGGTTCCACGTCGTCCCGGTGCTTGAACGTGGACGGCGCGGGTGGGGGCCGCGTACCTTGCCGCCGTGCAAAGCCGGGGCCCTTCCAACGATCGCCTGGCCGCGCGCATCCTCTGGGGCATGGGCGCGGGCGTGGGGCTGGGGTTGGTGCTGCGGCTGGGGGGAGCGCTGGGGCCGGGCACCGGGCGGGCCGCCGCCTGGCTGGCGGAGGAGGTGCTGGAGCCGTTGGGGCTGGTGTTTCTGCGGTTGTTGTTTTTCGTGGTGGTGCCACTGGTGTTTGCCTCGCTGGCGCTGGGGGTGACGCAGCTGGGCCGGCTGCGCGCGCTGGGGCCGCTGGCCGGGCGCACCCTGGTGCTGTTCGCCCTGAACATGACGGTGGGGGTGGCGTTGGGGCTGCTGGTGATGAACACCCTGCGGCCGGGGACGCATCTGGCGCCGGCCTCCCGCGCCGCCCTGCTGGAACGCTACGCGCCGGAGGCCGCGCGCGTGCAGGAACGCGCCGCCGCCCAGCCGCGGCTCGACGCCCGCGCGCTGGTCGAGATGTTCCTGCCGGCGAACCTGCTGCGGGCGGTGGTGGATTTTCAGCTCCTGCCGTTGATCGTGTTTGCCCTGCTGGTGGGGGGGGCGGCGCTGGGGCTGCCGGTGGCGCGTCGGGCGGGTGTGACGGAGGCGCTGGAGACGGTGGTCGAGTTGATGACCCGGCTGGTGCAGGCGGCCATGCGGCTGGCGCCGTGGGCGGTGGCGGCGTTGCTGGCGGCGGTGGTGGTGCGGGCGGGCTTCGACATTTTGAAGGCGCTGGGTGGTTTTGTGCTGGGGGTGCTGCTGGCGATGGGGGTGCACCTGTTCGCCATCCTGCCGCTGGCCCTGCGCTGGGGGGCGCGGCGGCGGCCGCGGGATTTCTTCCGCGCGGTGCGGGGGGTGTTGGTGACGGCGTTTTCCACCAGCTCGAGCAGCGCCACGCTGCCAACGGCGTTGCAGGTGGCGCGGGAACGGCTGGGGGTGTCACCGGCGGTGGCGGGGTTTGTGTTGCCGCTGGGGGCGACGCTGAACATGAGCGGCACGGCATTGTACGAGGGGTGCGTGGTGTTGTTTGTGGCGCAGGTGTTCGGGGTGTCGCTGGGGCTGGGCAGCCAGGTGTTGTTGCTGGGGTTGGCGGTGCTCAGTGCGGTGGCGGTGGCGGGCATCCCGGGGGCGTCGCTGCCGCTGATCGTGGGGCTGCTGGCCACGTTCAACGTGCCGCCCGAAGGCATCGCCCTGATTTACGGCGCGGACCGGATTCTGGACATGGCGCGCACCACCGTGAACGTGGGGGCGGACCTGATCACGGCCTGCATTGTGAACGCGCGGCTGGGGGGCGCGGCCGGGCTGGAGGCGGCGGTCACCGGTTCAGAAGCGCCCCCCGCCGGCCGGCCGTCGGGCGCGGCGTAGGCTGCCGGCAGCGGCGGGCTCAGGCCACGGGGGCTTCCGGGGGCAGCGGGGGCGGCGATTGGTCCTGGGCGGCGCGGTAGTCAATGACCGTGACCCGTTCCAACGTGACCAGGCCGCCCTGCATCATGCGGTCCAGTTCGGGCAGGAAGGCGCGGATTTTTTCCTCCGAGTCCACGATTTCGATGACCATGGGCAGGTCCATCGAGAGGCGGAGGATTTTGGCGGTGTGGAGGCGGCTGGCCTTGCCGAAGCCCATCGGCCCGCGCAGGACGGTGGCGCCGGCCAGGTGACGCTCGCGGGCCTTGAGGACGATGGCCTCGTACAGGGGGCGGTGTTCCCAGCGGTCGCTTTCACCGAGGAAAATCCGCAACAACAGGGCTTCGCGGGGCAGGTGCATGGTCAGGGGGCGGGCGGTTTGTTGAAGGCCGCGGCGCCCACGTGGCCCAGCCAGACGCCCACCAGGCAGAGGGCGACGGAGAGGAGGACGTTGGCGGCCGCGCGCGCCCATTCGCCTTCGCGGGCCAGGTTCAGGGTTTGGAGGCTGAAGGAGGAAAAGGTGGTGTAGCCGCCCAGGAGCCCGAGCATGAAAAACTCGCGGAACGCGGCCGGGGCCAACCAGCGACCTTCCGGCCCCGTGAGGGTGGCGACGAATCCGATCAACAGCGAGCCGCTGAGATTCACGGTCAGGGTGCCCCAGGGAAAAGTCTCGCCCAGACGCGAGGCCACGAAACCGGAAGCCCCCCAGCGGGCCAGACCGCCCAGACCGCTGCCCAGGAAAATCCAGAGCGCATTCCACATGGCGAAAGCCGCCGGAGCCGGTCTCCGGCCGCCGGGGCAGCGTTCCCGCCGGCATGGCACGGCGTCAAGTCTTGCGGAGGGGCCGGGGCCGTCCGCCGCGGGCACGTGCCCCGCCGGGGAAGGGGTTTCCCCCCGGACGGTCCGGCGTTCAACAGCGGGGGGAGTGCAAACAGGGCTCAACCCCAAATCTGCCGGTCCAGGGTGCGGTACTGAATGGCCTCGCTCACGTGCTCGGCGGTGAGGAGGTCGCTGCCGGCCAGGTCGGCGATGGTGCGGGCGACCTTGAGAATGCGGTCGTAGGCGCGGGCGCTGAGGTGGAGCTCGGACATGGCGAGCCTGAGCAGCTCGAGGGTGGGCTCGTCCAGGGCGCACCACTGACGCAGGTCGCGGGGGGCCATGCGGGCGTTGCAGGTCAGCCGAGGTCGGCCGCGGAAGCGCTCGAGCTGGCGGCGGCGGGCGGCGATGACGCGTTCGCGGATGGCGGCGGAGGGTTCGGCCGGGGCGGTGGCGGCCATCTCGCGGAACTTGACCGGGGGGACCTCGACGTGGAGGTCAATCCGGTCCAACAGCGGGCCGGAGATGCGGCCGAGGTAGTTCTGGATTTCGCGGGGCGAGCACCTGGATTCGCCGGGCATCTTGCCGTCGGGCGTGGGGTTCATGGCGGCGACGAGCATGAAGGCGGCGGGGAAGGTCATGGTGCCGGCGGCACGCGAGATGGTGACGAAGCCCTCCTCCAGGGGCTGGCGGAGGGTCTCCAGGACGCTGCGCTTGAACTCGGGCAGCTCGTCCAGAAACAGCACGCCGTGGTGGGCCAGGGAAATCTCGCCGGGGGTGGGGTTGATGTTGCCGCCCAGCAGGCCGGCGTCACTGGCGGTATGGTGCGGCGCGCGGAACGGCCGCCGGGTGACCAGGGCCTGGCCGGGCCGCAACAGGCCGACGATGCTGTGAATCTGGGTGGTCTCCAGGGCCTCCTCGAGGGTGAGCGGGGGCAGGATGGAGGGCAGGCGTTTGGCGAGCATGGATTTGCCCGTGCCCGGCGGGCCGATGAGCAGGACGTTGTGGCCGCCGGCCGCGGCGATTTCCAGGGCGCGCTTGACCGATTCCTGTCCCTTGACCTCGGCGAAGTCCGGCTCGTCGTGGTCCGGTTGGCTGAACAGGGCGTGGGGGTCCACCCGCGTCGGTGTCAGGGGGCTCTGGCCTTCGAGGAACTGGACGGCCTCCCGGAGGTTGCGGATGGGAAAGACGTCCAGGCCACGGACCACCGCGGCTTCGGCGGCGTTGTCCACGGGCACCAGCACGCCGGCCTTGCCCTCGGCGCGGGCGCGCAGGGCGATGGGCAGGACGCCCTTGACGGGGCGGACGGCGCCGGTCAGGGCCAGCTCGCCGACAATGAGGAAGCGGTCGAGCCGGTCGGCCTGCATCTGCTCGCTGGCGGCGATCAGGCCCAGGGCAATGGGCAGGTCGAAGCTGGGGCCTTCCTTGCGGAGGTCCGCCGGGGCGAGGTTGATGGTGGTGCGGCCCAGCGGGACCTTGAAGCCGGAGTTGGTCAGGGCGGTGCTGACCCGGTCCCGCGACTCCTTCACCGCCGTGTCCGGCAGGCCTACGATCACCACCACGGTGTCGCCCCAGCCGGCGTTGACCTCGACCTCGACCGGGACGGCCTCGATGCCGTGGACCGCCGCCGAGCAGACGCGGGCTAACATGCGCTTGGAAATGCCCGAAGGGACACCGGCGGGCAAACCGAAACTGCGCCCGCCCGCGCACCGCCCGCCGCGCGCGGCCTCCGTTGCCGCGCCGGCCGGTCAGTCCTCCTCGTCGGCCGGCGGCGGGCGGCTGGCCAGGTAGCGCTTCCAGAGTTCGAGCTCCACGAACAACTCGAAGAAGACCCGCGGCCGATGTTCGTAGTAGCCGGCGCTGATCCAGCGTTTGTTGGACTTCTCGTCCAGGGCCGCGTGCAGGCGCGCGCTGGCGATGACCACCGGCGCGAACGGGTCCGCCGGGATGCCGTCCGCCCAGCGGACCTCCTTGAGCGTGCGCAGGTACCAGGGCAGGGGCCAGTAGTCGCCGCCGATGGCCAGGACATTCACCTCGAGGCGGTTGGGATCGCCATGCGCCTGGGCGATGCCCAACACGCGGTCCACCAGCCGCAGCAGGTCGCGGGAGGTGTGCGCGTACACCCAGGGGTTGCGCTGGTCGGCGGCGTAGGTTCCCGCTGCGCGGTGGGCCTGTGCGGCCAGTTGGGCCGCCGCCACGGCCAGCCCCAGACCGAGCGCCGCGCGCGCGCCCCACGGCCGCACCCAGCGGAACAACGCCGCCGCCCCCACACCGGCCAGCAGGATCAGGCCATGCAGGAACCCCAGCACGCACCACGGGGTCTTGTAGCCGATGGCGGTGTAGCCGGCCGTCAGGGCCAGCGTGTACACGACCAGGAAACGCGCCAGCCCGCGGTGGAACGGCGGGAAGCGGTCGGGCAGCCAGGCCGCCAGCGCGCCCACCCCGGCCAGGGCGCCAATCAACAGCTCGCTGAACACCGGGCCTGCCGCCGCCGGCCGGAACCAGAACAGGCGCTCGAAGTAAAACGTCCACGGATGAATGTGCGGCGAGGCACCACCGGCCCGCCGCAGCCACGGTTCGTAGGTGCGCAGCGAATCCAGCCAGCCCGACGGATGTTGGAAAAAGGAGGTGAAGCAGACGGCGGAGGTCAGCAACGCCACGCCGATCAGGAGGCCGAGGTGCGCCGGACCGCCGGCCTGGCGGAGCCGTTGCCAGGTCAGGCGCCGGTCCGGGTCGGTGACGCCCACCACCACCCCGGCCAGGGCCAGCGCGGCCACGTTGAACACAAAGGTTTCCTTGGTGGCGTGCATCAGGCCCAGGGAAACCCCGGCCAGAACCGCCCAGGCCCCGTGCGGACGCCGCATGTACCGCCAGAGCGCCACGCCGAGCAGGGCGGTGAAAAAGACCAGCACCATCTCATGGATGTAGTACCGGCTGAAGTACACCATCGCGATGGAGACCGCGGTGAGGCCGGCGGCGGTCAGCAACCCCACCCGCCCCAGGCCGTCGGCCCAGCCGGCCAGCAGCGCAATCAAGGCCAGTCCGAAGAGCAGGGGCACGGCGCGGAGGGTGGCCTCGCGGAGCTGGTCCGAGTGGGCGGCGCCACTCAGCCGGGCCAGGGGCAGCGTGAGGTAGTAGAGGGTGGGGCCGTGATATTCGTGGGGGTCGTAGCGGTAATGCCCCTCGTCCAGGAGCCGGGCGAACTTGTAGGCGTGCACCGACTCGTCCGTGTGCATGGGCCGCTCCTCCAGGTGGGGCACGCGGAGGGCCGCACCCAGCAGCAGGGCCAGTCCCAGGACGGCCCACGTCACCCAGCGGTTCGCAGTCATGTCACAACGGCGGGGGAAACCACTCCGCTGCCGTGCGGGGGGCGAGCCGGAGGACCGCCCGGCCGGCGGGCGAAACCAAACGAAGCGGCGCGCCCGGAAAGACCCGGACGCGCCGGCGGGAACGGCCTCGGAGGGGCGAAGGTCATGGAGCGCGCGGCCCGCGGCGACGCGCGCGGGGGAGGATTACTCGAGGTATTGCCCCCAGACCTCGATCTCGGTGTAGCGGTTGAGGGCGCTGTAGGTGCTGCCGCGGCTGTAGCAGCGGACGTAGCGGGCCTCGACGCCCTTGGCGTCAATGAGCTTGCCCTCGTAGTTCTCGAAATACTCCTTGTCGGTCCCCACGCCCAGGCCGGAGCTGTTGTCATAGTCGTTGTTGAACAGGGTGGTCACGCCCTGGGTGAAGTCCGGGTCGTCCGAGACCTGGACGATGACGTCGTGGTACACCTGGTAGGTGTTGTGGGCATGCCAGATGAGGATGGCGTAAACCCTGGCCCGTTTCTCAAGGTCCACCTGGACCCACTGCGTGCGGCGGCGCAGCTCGACGAAGCTGTTGTCGTGGGACTCCTTGTCGCCGTCGGTCACCAGCTCCAGCGAGCCGGTGATGGGGGATTTGTCGCTGCTGGTGACCTTCTTGCCAAGGGCGAGGTTCTGCACCCCCTTGGGGGCGAGGAAGGGGGGGCGGGGCTTATCCGACGGCTTTTCAATGTGGTCGCCCAGGGGGATGTCGGTGGGCGTGCCCATGAAGGCGGGGATGGGGAGCTTCAAGGGCAGCGGGGCCAGCTCGGGCTCGGCAGCCCGCAGGCCGGTCGCCACGGTACCGGCCAGGCTCAGCGCCAGGACGGTGGGGAGGTGCTTCAGGAGGTCAGGCCAGGTTTTCATGCTCATGGATTGCCACGTACAGCGTTTAGATACGGAGACGCTGCCGATATTCAGGCAAAAAGGCAACCTTTCGCCGCGGCGGCGGTGGGTCCGCGAGGTCTGGCACGTCCCTCAGGTGTACAGCGCCAGGAAGAGGCGCCGGTACTCGCTCTCCTGTTCGGGCAGCCGGGCGCGCAGTTCTTCGCGAGTCAGGGCGCCGTGCTGGAAGCGGCGTTTCTCAAACACCGGCATGTCGAGGCCGGTGAGGGCCTTGATGCCGCGGGCCACGATTTCGCCCTTGAGGGCGTAGAGGCGGGACACGTCGCCGTTGGTCAGGGCGTCGAAGGGGATGCCTTCGGCCATTTCCACCACCGCCGGGCGGGTGAAAGGGCTGAAGCCCTCAAAGCCGTAATGCCGCCGGGGAGCGTAGGTGCGGGTGTAGCTGCGGCTCAGACCGCCGCTGTAGGTCAGGGAATGCTTGAGCCGGCCCACGCCCCAGCCCTCGTGATAGAGCAGGAGGTTGTTGACCACGCTGCGGAGGGTCAGCTCGGGATTTTCCTCGATCGGGTAGTCCTTGAGATTTTCGTCGCCCCCGTCGCCGTCCAGCAGGTAGCGCCAGTCCGCGTAACGGGCGCGAATGCCGCGGCACAGGGCCAGCACCATCGAGGCCGCCTCAATGTCCAGGGGCTTGTAGTCTTCAACCACCCGCAGGGTCTCCCGCGGGTCCAGCCAGGCCGGGTCGGCCTCGATCGGCTCCAGGAACAGCCCCAGCCCCAGCCGGTCCAGAAAGGCACGCGCCTGCGCCAGGTCCGGGCCGTGGCCGAAGGTCAGGGTAAACGCCTTCAGGCGCGCCGGGCTCTGGCCCAGCCGGCGCAGCACGTGGTAGGTGGTCAGGAAGACCGCGCCGCTGTCCACCCCGCCCGAGAAGGCCACCCCCAGGGGCTCGGAGGCGGGCACGGTTTGCAGCCAGCGCTCGATTTCAAGCGCCAGCGCGCCAATGTACGCGCGGCCGAGGGCGTCGAGGTCGGTGCCCAGCCGGTTGCGCTCGGGGGTGAAGAACCGCGTGTACGTGGGCGCCGGATCGGGGCAGCCCACCAACGGGAGGTCCACCACATAATGCGCCGGCACCATGCGCGTGTAGCTGGGATGAAACTGGTCGGCCAACCCCTCGCGGGCCAGCGCGTCACGGATGGTGTCCATGCGGTCGGCCACGAACAGGGCCGGGCCCTCGTGGCGTTTGGCCAGGAAGTAGCGCATCGGCCGGTCCAGCGACCGGGCCATGCGCACGTTCCGGCCCTCGCGGGCCACCAGGGCGAAGGAGCCCTCGATGGCGCGCACCGCTTCCGGCCGGCCGTAACGGATCCGTTCCCGGGCCTCGTCCACGGTGCAGTTGAGCAAACGGTTCAGAGCGGGGTCCAGCAGGTCCACCACGCGTTCGATGTACTGTTCCATAAGCCTCAGGGACGGATGCCAAACTAGCAGATCGGCCGCCGGCCGGCAACAGTTTCCGGCCGCTCAGCCCCCGCGGGCGCCGCGCCGCGACCGGCCGTCCCTGCCCAGCCCCAGCCGCCGCAACGCCGCGCCGGTGTGACTGCGGGGGCACGCCGCCACCACTTCGGGCGGCCCGGCCACCACCACCTCGCCCCCGCCGGCGCCCCCTTCCGGGCCCAGGTCAATGACCCAGTCCGCCTCGGCGATGAGGTCCAGGTTGTGCTCGATGACGATGACCGTGTGCCCGGCGTCCACCAGCCGCTGCAGCACCTCGACCAGCCGGCGCACATCGGCCATGTGCAGGCCGGTGGTTGGTTCCTCCAGCAGGAACAGGTTTCGCCGCCGGGGCCGCCCGCCGCCGCCGGCCGCCTCCGGGCGCGACCCCCAGCCGCCCAGCAGATGTGTGACCAGCTTGACCCGCTGGGCCTCGCCGCCGCTGAGGGTGGGGCTGGTCTGGCCCAGCTTCAGGTAGTCCAGCCCCGTGTCGTGCAACGCATCCAGGGCCCGGCGGATGCGGGGGAAGGCGGCGAAAAACTCCCGCGCCTCCGCCACGCTCAAATCGAGCACTTCGGCGATGTTCCGCCCGTGGAAGGTCACGGCCAGCGTCTGGGGATTGAACCGCCGGCCGGCGCAGGTGTCGCAGGGCACGAAGGCCGGTGGCAGGAAATTCATCTCCAGCTTCACCCCTCCCGCCCCTTCACAGCCGGGGCAGCGGCCCAGCGGGCTGTTGAACGAAAAGCGCCCCGGCCCGTAGCCCCGCCAACGGGCCTCGGGCACCTGCGCAAACACCGCCCGGATGTCGTCCCAAAATCCCACATAAGTGGCCGGGGTCGAGCGCGGGGTGCGGCCGATGGGGGCCTGGTCCACCTCGTGCACCGCGGCCAGGGACTCGTGGCCGGTGACCCGGCCGCAGGCCGGACGCTGCCCGCTGCCGGCGGTGGCCTCCGTCGCGCGGCCGCGCCGCCAGGCCGCCTCGAGGGCCGGCCGCAGGCACTCGCGGGTCAAGGTGCTCTTGCCCGAGCCGCTGACCCCGGTCACCACAATGAACCGGCCCAGCGGAAAGCGCACCGTCAGGTGCTTGAGGTTGTGCACCGCCGCACCGCGCAGCGTCAGCCAGTCCGGCGCGCCCCCCGCAGCGCTCACCGGCCGGCGCGCCCCGCGGCCGGGCCAGTGTTGCCGGCTCCGTTCCCGCAGGTAGCGGCCGGTGACCGAGTCCGGGTGCCGCATCAACGCGCGCCACGGTCCCGCGGCCACCACCCGCCCGCCGTGCACGCCGGCGCCGGGGCCCAGGTCCACGATCCAGTCCGCGCGGCGCATGGTGGCCTCGTCATGTTCCACCACCACCAGCGAGTTGCCGCGCGCCCGCAGGCGGGCCAGCGTGTCCAGCAGCCGTTCGTTGTCGCGGGCGTGCAGGCCGATGGTCGGCTCGTCCAGCACGTACAACACCCCGCTCAGGTTCGAGCCCAGTTGGGCGGCCAGGCGGATGCGCTGGTTTTCTCCGCCGCTGAGGGTGGTCACCGCGCGGTCCAGTTGCAGGTAGCCCAGGCCGACCTGGCGCAGGAACCGGAGTCGCTCGCGGATTTCCGGCAGGATGTCCCGGGCGATGAGCGCCGCCCGCCCGCGCAGGCGCAGCGCCTTGAACCACGCCGCCGCCGTGTCCACCGTCCACCGCCCCAGCTCCACCTGGCTGAGCCCGGCCTTGGGCGTTCGCGCCCCGTCCGCCGCCGGGGCGTCGGCCACCCGCCAGCGGACCGCGCGGGCCACGGGGTTCAGGCGCGCGCCGTGGCATTCGGGGCAGGGCTCACGTTCCCCCTCCTGCCAGTTCCACCAGGATTCCTCGATGGCATCGGCGCGCGCGCCCCGCTCGACATCCTCGGGCAGGTAAAACAGTTCCCCAAAACCACGGCAGCGCGGGCACCAGCCGGCAGGGGAGTGGTAGCTGAACCCCTTGGGGTCCGGCGGCGGAAAGGACCGGCCGCACTGCGGGCAGGCCCGTTCGGTGGAATGGACCTGCTGGGCGCCATGCCGGTCCAGCGCCAGGAGGGTGCCCTGGCCCAGCTCGAGGGTCTGCTCCACCCGCTGGCGGTCGGCGGCGCTCCACCGCCGGGGCAGGGTGCCGGTGACCACCTCGACGTGGTGCTCGCGGAAGCGGTCCAGGCGCAGCGGCTGGTCGGTGTCATGCCAGCGGCCGTCGGCACGGAGCCGGGTGTAGCCGTGCTGGCGGGCCCATTCCGCGAGGCCGGAATGGAAGCCCTTGCGCCCGCGTACCAGCGGGGCCAGCAGGGTCAACGGGCCGCGGCGCCGGGCCTCGGCCGCCAGGCGGGCGATTACCTGGGCGGGGGTCTGGGGTTCGACGGCGACCTGGCAGTCCGGGCAGTGGAGGGTGCCCAGCCGGGCGAACAACAGGCGCAGGAAGTGGTGGATTTCGGTGACCGTGGCCACGGTGCTCTTGCCCCCGCCGCGGCTGTGGCGCTGTTCGATGCTCACCGTGGGGGGCAGGCCGGCGATGAGGTCCACCCGCGGCCGGGCCAGTTGCTCGACAAACTGGCGGGCGTAGAGGTTCATCGAGTCCAGAAAACGCCGCTGGCCCTCGGCAAACAGGAGGTCAAAGGCCAGCGTGCTCTTGCCCGACCCGCTCACGCCGGTCACCACCACCAGCTTCCCGTGGGGCAGGTCCACGGACAGGTTTTGCAGGTTGTGCTCCCGCGCCCCGCGCACCTGGATGCACGCCGGGGCGACGCCGGCCCGGCCGCGTCCGCTCACAACGGCACCACCTCCCGCTGCCGGCGCGTGAACCGCAGGCAGCGCGTGTAGCCCACCTGCCGCGCCAGCGCCACCGCCGCCGCGAAGTCCGCCCCCACCTCCTCCGGCGCATGGGCGTCCGAGCCGAAGGTGATCGGCACGTCCCGCGCGAAGGCGGCCTCGAGGATGGCGCGGGCGGGATAAATCTCGCGGCAGGCCTTGCGCAGGCCGGCGGTGTTCAGCTCGAGGGCCGCCCCGCCCGCCCGGGCGGCGTCCAGGAACCGCTCGAACCACGGCAACGGGTCCCGGGCCGGGTAGATGGCGAACTTCTTGGCCAGGTCGGCGTGGCCGATAATGTCGAACAGTCCGGAGGCGGCGGCGTCGGTCAACCGCGCGCAGTAGGCCTCCCAGACCTCGTCGGGGGAGCGGAGGCGCCAGTGTTCGAGCTTGTTCGGGTTGTCCAGGTCCCAGTTCCCGTCCAGGTAGTGCACCGAGCCGATGAAGTAATCCCAGGGGTGCCGGTGTGCCAGGTGGCGGACCCAGGCTTCCTGGCCGGGCAGGAAGTCCACTTCCAGCGCCAGCTTGATGCGCAGGCCGGGGTGGGCGCGCCGCGCCGCCTCCACGCGCGCCACGTAGTCCTCGAGCTGGTCCGCCCGCATCCGCCAGTCGTCAAAATCCGCGCGCGGCATCGGGCCGTGGTCGGAGAAGCCGATTTCCTCCAGCCCGCGGTCAAGGGCCCGGGCGGCGTATTCGACCGGTTCGCCGGTGGCGTGCCGGCACAGCGGGGTGTGCAGGTGGTAATCCGCGGGCAGCTTCATCGGGCGGGACGTGCGGCGCGGCGGCGCGGCGTCGGCAGCGACGGGCGCCGGCGGGGCCGGCCGGAAGGGGGGGGCGCTTGCGGGCGGGCGCGCGGGTGCAGCACCACCGGGCAGCCCTCGTAGCCGAAGGCGCGGCGCAGCTCGTCGGCAAGGTACCGGGCATAGGCCTCCGACCAGAGGGCGGGGTCGTTCACAAACAGCAGGAAGGTGGGGGGTGCCTCGCCGGTCTGGGTGGCGTAAAAGAGCTTCAACCGCCGCCCGCGGGCGCTGACCGGCTGGCGGCGCTCGATGGCATCGTGCAGGGCGCGGTTGAGCACGCCGGTGGGCACGCGCTGCCGCCACTGGCCGGCGACAAACCGCACCGCCTCGAGCAGCCGCTCCAGGTTCTCCCCCGCGGTGGCCGAGGTGAAGATCACCGGCGCGTAATCCAGAAAGAACAACTGCCGCTGCACCCAGCGGGCGAAGTCGGCCAGCGACAGCGGCGGTCCGTCCGGGCGGCGGGACCTGCCCCGGCCCCCCCCGCGCGCGCGGGCGCGGGCCTGCGCCGCCCGCACCGTGTCCGCGTAAAGGTCCCACTTGTTGACCACCACGATGCAGCCGCGGCGGGCGGCCACGATCTTGTCCGCGATTTTCTTGTCCTGCTCCAGCACCCCGCTGGCGGCGTCCAGCACCAGGATCGCCACGTCACACCGCTCGATGGCGTCCTCGGCCCGCCGGGCACTGAAGAACTCGATCGAGTCGTCCACCCGCCGCGCCTTGCGCAGGCCGGCGGTGTCAATCAGCACAAACGCCTCGCGCCGCCCCCCGCCCTCGATCTCGAAGGGCACGTCCACCGCATCCCGTGTGGTGCCGGGGATGGGGCTGACGATGACGCGGTTGGAGCCGGTCAGCGCGTTGATGAGCGAGGACTTGCCCACGTTGGGTCGGCCGACGACCGCCAGCTTCAGCGGGGGGGCGGCCGGTTTGGCCGCGGAGGGCGCCCCGGCCGCTGTGGGCTCTTCCGCCAGCGGCAGCCGTTCCAGCACCGCCTCCATCAGGGCGTGGATGCCGCGGTCGTGGATGGCGGACACCGGCACCACCGCCGCGAAACCCAGTTCGGAAAACTCTCCCACCCCCGCCTCCCGTTCCGCGTGATCGGCCTTGTTGGCGGCCACCACCACCGGCTTGCCCGCCTCGCGCAACCGCTGCGCCACGTCGCGGTCCAGCGGTGTGACCCCGGCCTGCACGTCCCCCACCAGGATCACCACGTCCGCCGACTCGATGGCGGCCTGCACCTGCTCCAGGGCCGCCCGCTGGATCGCCTCGACGGCCTTTTCTCCGCGCTGCAAGCCGATGCCGCCGGTGTCCAGCACGGTCAGCGGCCGGCCCTGCCATTCGAGCTGGGCGCTGATGCGGTCGCGGGTGACGCCCGGCTGGTCATGCACAATGGCCAGCCGCCGTCCGACCAGGCGGTTGAAGAGGGCGGACTTGCCGACGTTGGGTCGGCCCACGATGGCCACGATGCCCGACACGCCGCCGAACATGCCGCGATCGGCGCGGTGGAGCGAGCGCAAAGGCGGTCGGCACAAGAGCCGCGGAGGGGAGTGCAGGCAGCCTGGCTGCCGCTGGGGTGTAGCCGTCCCGCTTGCGGACGTGCAGGCCAGAGGCCTGCACCACAGTGGCGAGGTCGAAGGTCGAAGGTCGAAAGCTGAAGGCGTCGCCAACGGTCGGTGGGCAACCGGCAATCGTCAATCCGCAATCGTCAATCCGCCGGCCGGGTGGTGCAGGCGTCTCGCCTGCCGGCAATGCAGGCCAGAGGCCTGCCCCACAGTGGCGAGGTCGAAGGTCGAAGGTCGAAAGCTGAAGGCGTCGCCAACGGGCGGTGGGCAACCGGCAATCGTCAATCCGCAATCGTCAATCCGCCGGGGCGGTGCTCAGCGGCTGGTCGCGGGGCTGTAGGCCGGGCCGAGCCAGCGCTTGATCGGGCCGGCCTGCGGGTGGGTGGGCTGGAGCCGGAGCACTTCCTGGTAATGTTCGCGCGCGCGGGCGGGCTCGGCGAGGACGGTCGCGTAGAGGTTGGCCAGGGCCAGATGGGCCTCGACGTGGCGCGGGTCCCGCCGCAGCAGTGTCTTCAGTTCTTCGGCCGCATCCAGCGGATAGCCGGTGCGGTCCAGGCTGAGGGCAAAGCCGTAGCGGGCATTGGCATCGTCGGGCGCCAGCGCCAGCGCCTGTTCGTAAGCGCTCAGGGCGGCCGGCCAGTCCTGGTTCTCAAACGCCGCCACGGCCTGGTTGAAATGGGCGGGGAAGTGCGCGGGATCGGCCCGCACCGCTCGGGCGTACCACGCCCGCGCTTCTGCCAACCGCCCGGCCCGGTGCGCGGCCACGCCTTCGGCCACCAGGCGTTCGGCCTCGGCGCGGTTGCCGGGCGAGGGCACGGCGGCCGGGCGGCGGGTGTAGCGCGGGAACTGCGGTCGCGGAGGTTCGGCGGGCGGCGCGGCAGCGGGGCGGGTCATGCCGGGGCGGGGGATGGGGGTGGGAGTTAGTTCGGCGCGGGACTTCTTTTCGGACTGTCGCGCCGCCAGGTCCTCGGCCCTGGCCGCCTCGCGTGGCCGGTCCTTTTCTGCCGCGCGCTCCGCCGGGTCGCCTTTGCGGAGGAGATTCAACGGGTTGAGCCGGGCGAAGAGCGAGCGTTTGCGGGGCGTCGCGGTTTCCTCCCCGGCAGCCGCGGCCTCGGGCGCGGCGGTCTCCGCGGCGGCGGCCGCCGCCGGGG
>JBBIVJ010000041.1:0-36066 GCA_037439785.1 Verrucomicrobiales bacterium
GGTGTAGATCGAAGGGCCCACGATGAGGTTGTTGAGGTCGGTCAGGAGCTTGCCCCGCAGGTCCGGATCGGCGGGAGTGCCCAACAAGGTGCGGGTGTCGGCGGCAAGCTGGTCCTTGACGAAGGCAGCCACGGGGTCGGCGGCTACGTTCAGCCGGTTGGCCAGTCCGGCCAGGTCCAGAATCTCATGGGGTTCGAGGCGGCTGGGTCGGTGCGGTTCCGGTACCCAGTACTCCTGAGGCAGGGTACCGGTGGGCAACGGGTTGCCTTCCACGTCCACCAGCGGCGGCGGGATGGGTGCGCCGAACAGGAAACTGATGTTGCGGCTCAGCCATGGCGCCCCGACCAGGGCCCGGGTCATGACCACTACGACCTGTCCGCCGATCTCGCCGCGGGGCAGGTCCAGGTTGGCGCTGCCGGCGTTGGCGGCGTAACTGAGGTTGGTGTTAAGCTGGGTGTTTCGGGGCACCGCCAGGGCCCCGAAGGTGATCCGGCCCTGAAACTGCCGCGGCGTGGCGGGCAGTTCGGTCAGGCCGTCGGCCCGCTGCTGTTCGGCGGTGGGGGCGCGGCCGTTGGAGCCGGGCGGGTCGCCGGCGGTGCTGGAAATGGGCACGCCGCCGACGGACTGGAGGTTGTAATCCGTCCGGTCCTGGCGCACCTCGAAGGGCGGGACCGGAACGGGGTTGCGGACCTGGGCCCACAGCGACCCGCTTCCCAGCAGGCTCGCCAGGCCAAGGACCCCCAACCAGGGGAGCCGGGCAGAGGATTTCATGGGACCGAGGGAGGTGGTTGACCGGTTTCAGGCCCCCGCGCGGGGCTCAAAAGTGCGCGGCTGGTTCAGTTTCGGGCTGCTTCGGCCGTGACGGTTCGGGAGGCGGTTTCCGGGCGGGCGGCTCCCGGAGCCTGGGCCATCTGGCGGAGCAGTTGCTCCAGGGAGGCAAAATGGCTTTTCAACCGTGCGAGTTCGTCCTGTTGAGCGGCCAGTTGCCGAGCTTGTGCGTTAATGACCTCCTGCTGCTGCCGAGCAAGGTTCTGCAGTTCGGCCAGCCGGGCATCCTGCTGGACCTTCAGTTCCTGCAGCGCCTTGATGGCGATGAGGCCAAAATCGCTGTAACCCACCATCAAATGCGACTCCTCGCCCTCCCGGCTGGGTGACTCCGTGACCAGGTCCGGGAAGAGCGGCTGGACCTCCTGGGCGATCACCCCGAGCTTGTGTTTGGCCGAGACATCCTCGTCCTTCCAGCGATACCGCCGGATGGGCACGCGGAGCGCCCGCTCCAGCATCGGCTCGGCTTCCACAATGTCCTTCTTGAGCCGGAGGTCGGAGCTGAAATCCCAGTTGGCGTCCCCGTCGTATGTAACGTTCCGAGTACCCGAGTTGTGCGAGTTTGCACCGACCATCGTGAAGGTAAAGCCGCCCGTGCCGCGCCACCAATCCACATACCGATTGATGTCATGGTCGTCCCGCAAGCGGATTCCCCACACCCAGAATTCCTGCAAGGGCGTCCACGTCCCCGTCTGATTGAAGTCCGCTCCTCCGCCGGTGGTGGTCCCGATCACCAGGGCATCACCACCACCGCCGGGGTCGTCGCCGATGTTGATGCGGAGCTGGGTTTGGTTCTCGGCGACGTTGTAACGGGCGATCCACAGGGGGTCCGAGTTGTCGTTGTTCCATGTGGGGGAAACGTCCGGTCCTCCCGAGAACACCACGGCCTTGCCGTAGCCGGCCCCGGTGGTGGTGAAATTACCAATATCGCCCACCCGCAGATGCCCGTTAAACTGGCTGTTCTGAGTGAAGACGTTGACTTGATCGCGTCGCGCCACGTTTGCCCCCAGCCGCGCGTCCGCCAGGGTGCCGCTGGTGATCTTGGAGGCGTCCAATCCCGGAATCCGGTCCGGATGAAGCGTGCCCGAGGTGATCTTGCCGGCCTCCAGACCGGGAATCCGCGCTGCGTTCAGGGTTCCTCCGGTGATTTTGGAGGCATCCAGGTCCGTCAGCAGGCTGCCGTTGCCGAGGAACTGGTTGGCTGTCAGGCTGCCGGCCACCACCAGGTTGTCACCGGTGCCGGCGGCCACCAGTGGTTGGCCGACGTTGTTGACCAGCGCATTGGCGTGCCGGGCCAGGTAGGCGTAGGGCGCGGGCAGGAGCCGCAGCCGCGGCAGAATCTCGGTGGGCGCGCCGTTGATGGTCACGGTGATGCCCAGGTAGCGGTCCGAAGCACTGGCAGCCAGGCCGCTGCCGCCGAAGACCTGGGACAACGGCGGCCGGCTTTCGCCGCTGACCTCGGTGCCCTCCCCCAGCAACACGCTGAAGTTGCCCTTGTCAATGGTCACGATCTGCTGCTCGGACCAGAGCCGGTTGCCGCCGGTGGCCTGATCGAAGATGCGGAAGATCACCGGGTAGTTGGCCGGGTTGTTGGGGGCCAGCGGCGCGCCGTTGGCGTCCACCAGGAAGCCCTGGTAGGTCATCAACTCGGGCGGCCGGGCATCCGCCGCGCGAGCGGGCGGCGCCAGCAGCGGGGATACAGACATGCCGGCCAGCAGCGTCGCCAGCGGGCGGAGGAACAAGGCCGGTCGCCAGCCGGGGCGACGGGCCGGAGCGGGGATTTGGGTGTTCATGGGATGAGGTTCAAGGGTGCCGGTTGAAAAGTTCATGGGAGGTTTGGGTTGAAGGGGGAGTCCGGTTTCAGTTGGTGGTCAATTCGGTCAGGTCGCTGATGCGGGTCAGTTCAAAGGTGCCGCGTACTTCGAAGGTGCGGCTTTCGGGCTGGGGCCGACCGGGCTTGGTCCGGCCGGTGAGGATGATCTGCTCGGCGTAGTCGCCGCCGATCACGTTGTGGCCGCGGGTCAGGCTGTCGAAGTCGTCGGCGGGCGGGCGGGGGGTCAGGGTGATGCGGCGCTCCAGGTCGTAGGACTCCTCGCCTCGACCCAGCCGGCCATCGAACGTGGCATTCAGGTTGTCATGGTCCGGGTGGTAGGCGTGCAGTAACGGGTTGGCGGCATCCTCGAAGGAGACCGTGACGGCCACATTGACCGCGTCGCCGGGCCGAAGCGCGCCGGTGCCGGCCCAGGGCACGTTGCTGGCCGACCAGGGCAGGTGCACCGCGCTGATGCGCCGGGCGTGGGCGAGCTGGGCCGGGTCCAGCAGCTCCTCGCGGGTGGTCAGGCCCACCTGGCCGCCCGGTCTGGGTCCGACGTACACCCGCTGCAGCAGCTTCGCCCCGCCGCCGTCGGCCCCGGTGTGCAGGATCAACCGCAGCGGGTAGGGCCGGCCCACGCTGCCGAGGTCGTCCTTGACCGACTCGATGGCGTACCGGCCATCCGGTTGCAGCTCCGGTTTGCCCCCGGCATCGCGGCGGTACTGCGTGAGGTAGTGCCGGACCTGGGTGACGGCGGCCCCGCCCACCCAGAGGCCGGCGCGGGAAGCGACCGTGGCACTGACCGGCAGGTCCACGCGCGAAAGCGCGCGCGAGTCGCTCAATTGCAGCACTGCGGCGTACACGTCGCCCGGCTGGCCGGGCATGGCATGGCGGTTGACGCCCAGGACGATCTCGACGTCCGCCCCCGGCTGGCCCGCCGGCTTGAGGGTCCAGGTGCGGGGGGCGGAAAGGTCCAGGTAGGCGTAGGTCAGGTCGGTCGGGTTGCGCGCGCCGCGAATGAGCACCGGCGGGGGACCGGTAATCGGCGGCTGGCCCGCCGGCGGGGGCTCCGAATTCACCAGGCGCAGGGTGACGGTGAGGTCGGCGCTGGTCAGGTTGCGCAACCGCAGGCTGCCGGCGCTGCGGTCCTGGCCGAAGTCCAGGTTCTGGCCCGGCGGCAGTTCGAAGGCGAACGGGCCGAAATAGCGGTTGAAATGGTCGTCCGCCCGCATCCAGAACGCCGCGCCGCGCCGCACCGGCGTGGTGGTGAGGGCAAAGACCCGCGCCGGATTGGCCGGCCCCATCGGCCCGCCCACGTAGCGGAACAGTTCAAGGTTGTTCAGCAACGCCGGGGCGGGTTCGAGGAACGTCGCGAAAGTCGGCGCGGCTTCCGGTGGGGAGGGGAAGCCCAGGAAGTTCAAGCCGGTGGTGGTCCAGGTGTACCGCGGCGCCACCGGCCGGCCCTTGACCTCCCAGCGAAAGGTGGGGGTGTCGTTGCGGACGCGAACGAGGTAGGCGTGGTTGCCGGCCAGCCGCTTGAGCACGGCGTCCGCTCCCTGCCCGCGCACCCAACTGGCCCACGGCGAGCCGGTGTCGGCCGGCACGGCGGGATTTTGGGTGAACTGCGCCGCCGGCACCTCCGGGTTCCATTGCCAGATTTCCTCGATGGGGGCGTTGGCCGGTACCGCCATCAGGTCGTCCAGCACCGAGTGCGAGGCGTCCACGTGGAGGTACACCGCGTTCCAGCCTGCCACCAGGTCGAAGGACTGGCTCAACCACTGGGCCCGCCCACTCAACACCCCCAGCACCCACCCCACCCCAAGTACCACCAGGGCGGCCCGGGCGCGGGCGCGAGGGGTCGGCCGCGATGCAGCTGGAGCGGCGGACGGACCGGAATGAGGAGCCCGTTCCGGCTGGCGGCCGGAGGCGGAGGGCGGGAGGGGGAGGGAAGCGCGTGGCATGGCAGGTTCAGGGCTTGAGGTAGAAATACCAGGTGGGCCGCGGGTCGAGGCGGTACAGGGCGGCGCGGACCGTGCTCCCGAAACGGCCGCCGAAGTGCAGCACCTCCGCGCCGGTCCAGACGGCGGTGGCCTGGCTGCGGCCGGGAGGGTTGCCGGCCTGGCTGAGGGCACGCCAGGTGTCGTCGGCCGGCGCATAGGCATGAGGTGCGGGCGAGGCGCCGTCCGCTCCCACGCCGCCCAGGATGAGCATCTCGCGGCCGGTCCACACGGCGTTGTGGAGCTGGCGCGCGGCGGGGGCCCCGGCCGTGGCCAGCGGCTGCCAGGCGTTCGCGGCGGGAGCGAAGCGGGCGCCGTCGTTCAAAAGTCCGGCATCGCTCGTGCCGCCCCAGATGATCAGGAATTGGCCGGTCCAGACGGCGGTGTGGCCGGCGCGGGGGGCGGGTGCGCCGGTGAGGGGCAGCGCTTCCCAGGCCAGCGGCTCGCCTGCCGCGTCGAAGCGCAGCCGGGCGCCGGAGTTCAGCGTGCCCTCGGCGCCTTCGCCACCCCAGAGGAGCAGGCTCTCACCGGTCCACACCGCGGCCGCGCCCCGGCGCGCGGCGGGCGGGTTGGCCAGAGTGAGGGCGGTCCACTGGTCCAGGACAGGGTCGAACAAGGCGCCGTCCTGGCGCAGGCCGGTGAAATTCCGCCCGCCCCACACCAGCACGTACTTGCCGGTCCAGACCATCACGTGTCCGTCCCGCCCTGTGGGGGTGCCGGTGGTCGAAAGGGCCGTCCACGCCGCCGCTCCGGGTGCCAGCCGCGCGCCGGTGTTGCGGTACTGCCCTTCGCCGAAGCCGCCCCACACAATCATCTCCTGGCCGGTCCACACGGTGCCGTGGCCCGTGCGGGGCGAGGGCGCGCCCGCGGCCGGCAGGGGGGTCCACTGGTCGGCGTCCGGTTGGTACCGGCCGCCGGCGGCGGTGGTGAGCACGAAATCGGAGAGGGTGCCGCCCCACACCCACAGTTCGCTGCCTGTCCAGACGGCACTGTGGCCGAAACGGGGGGAAGGTTCGTTGGCGGTGGCGCCCGCCTGCCAGCCCGGCGCCGGCTGGTGGAGCACCGGCGCGAGACCTTCCGCCAGCAGGGCCGGGTCCGCGGCCAGGGAGGACAGCACCGGGACTCCGGGTGGCAGGCCGGAACGCACGGCGCCTTCGAGCGAGGCGAGGCGGTTGGACAAGGTGACCAGCTCGGTGAGGAGGGCGGCCAGTTGCACCTGCAACGGCTGCAGTGCCGCCGGCGACAGCTTGGCGGGCGTGATGGTGCCATCGGGGACCTCCCCGGCCACCAGGGCGTAGGGGGGCGGCACCACCCGCTGGTCCGGCTCGAGGCGTTCGAAGCCGTGCACGCCGTCATCAAACCACACCCGCAGGTACAGCTCCGGCTGCGCGAAAACCGATGCCTCCAGCGGCGCCATGTTGGCCAGGCGGGCATCCCCCAGGAGCACGGAGTAAAGGCCGCGCTGCACAGGGAGGGTCACCGCGGTGTCCGGTTCGTGGTCGAGGTTGCTGTCCGGAGCGTTCAGCCAGTAGAAGGTCGTGGCCTCCGCATTGAGGAGGGCAAATTTGAAGGCGCCGTCGCCCTCGAAGTAGGTGTCGCCCACCGCCAGCCGCCCCTGATGCGGCAACAGGACCGGACCCGCGGCTGCAAGCAAGGGCGTCCCTTGCCCAAGCCCCAGGACCGTACCCACCACCAAGCTGAAGCGCAGGAAGAACACGGAGAGTGAGGATACTTATCCAATCCATCAAGTCAATGGGACTCTTAACCCGAGTATCAGGACGGGGTCGGCCAACCGGGCCACGCGCGGATGCCGGGAGTTCTGTACGCCTTCACACCCCGGCCGCCGTCCGGCCGCCGGCTCCCGCAACCGTCCCCCACCGGCCGTTTCAGGCGCTTGTCCCGGCGGAAGGTCCCGCGCAGACTCGGCGCATGAACGCGCGTCCCAACGTCCTGGTCGCCCAGTCCGGCGGCCCTTCCGCCGTCATCAACAACTCGCTGCGCGGGGTCCTGGACGCCTGCGCCGAACGGCCCGACACCTTCGGTCGGGTCCTTGGCGCCTGGCAGGGCATCGAGGGCGTGCTCAAGGAGGAGTTGCTCGACCTCTCGGCGCAGGACCCGGCGGAAATCCGGCTGCTGGAGACCACGCCCGCCGCCGGCGCCATCGGCACCTGCCGTTACAAGCTGCGCGCCTCCCAGCGCGAGGACTTCCAGCGCATCCTCGAGGTCCTCAAGGCCCACCGCATCGGCTACTTCTTCTACATCGGCGGCAACGACTCGATGGACACCGCCCACAAGGTCGCCCGCCTGGCCCGCGACCAGGGCCTGGACCTCATCGCCACCGGCGTGCCCAAGACCATTGACAACGACGTGGGCGACGCGGACTTCAAGCTGGTGGACCACACCCCCGGTTACGGCTCGACCGCCCGCTACTGGGCCGTAAACCTGCTCGCCGCCAACGAGGAAAACCGCGGCTCCTGTCCCGCCGACCCCGTGCTGGTGCTCCAGGCCATGGGCCGCAAGATCGGTTTCATCCCCGCCGCCGCCCGTCTGGCCGACCCCCGCCGCGAGCTGCCCCTGCAGATCTACCTGACCGAGTCCGGTCTCACCCTGGCCGACCTGGCCGACAAGGTCAGCGACCAGGTCCGCGCCTGTGGCCGCTGCCTGGTGGTGGTGAGCGAAGGCTTCGACGTGGGCGACATCGGCGCCCAAAAGGACGCCTTCGGCCACACCAGCTTTGGCGCCAGCGATCTCACCGTGCAGCAGGTGGTCGTCTCCTACCTCAACCGCCACGGCCTGCCCGCCACCGGCAAGGCCCGCGGCCAGGTGCCCGGCACTGACCAGCGGCACTCGATGCTCCTGGCCTCGACCGTGGACCTGGCCGAAGCCCACGCCGTCGGCCGCCAGGCGGTGGAGATCGCCCGCCGGGACGGCAACGGCTGGATGGCCACCATCCTGCGCGAGCCCGGCCCGGCCTACCGCGTGCGCTTCGACAAGGTGCCGCTGGAAGTCGTGGCCAACAGCGAGCGCTTCTTCCCCAGGGCATGGATTGCCCCCAACCGGGTGGACGTGACCGACGACTTTGTCCGCTACGCACGGCCCTTGATCGGTGAGGAATGGGTGCACGTGCCCCTGGAAAACGGCCTGCCCCGCTACGCCCGGCTGAAGCCGCTGTTCGTGGAAAAACGCTGCCCGCCGTACCAGCCGGAGGCCTACCGCAACCAACAGGCGCCGGCCGGCTGACCGCCTCAACCGCCGACCGGCCCGGACGCGCGCCGGCCTCTTGCAGTGCGGCAGCCCCTGTCGCTTTCAGCCGGGAAGCTCAACGCCAGGACGCCAAGACGCCTGGGCGCAAGACGAGTGGTCCAGCCATCTGTTCGCTCGAAACCGCCGCAGTGACGCGGCAGACCTCCCCTCCGCCGGCACACGTCGCCCTACCGCCCGCCTTCCTGCGGCCGGAGCCTCCGCATGCCGACTCTGGCCGACCCCGGGGGCCGGCCTGCGGGGCTTACTGCGACTGGGCGATGATTTTGATGCTGTGGGTGACGGGGGTGCGCGCGCGCGCCAGGGCCTCGACGTAGAATTGTCGCGCCTTTTCGGTGAGGGCCACGGTGGCTTCCATGTCGGCCCGGCCCTCGTCGCCGTGCATGAGGTCCTTGACCTGGCGGGTCTCGTAAGCCTGCTTGGCCGCCACGGCGGTGTCCACGCGGTTGAAGGCTTCCGAGAAGGGGTTGCTGGCGAAGTCCTCGGCCAGATTCACGCCCCGGGCCAGTTGTTCGCGGCTGTAGGTGCGGTAACCGCTGCCCCAGGAGACGATGTAGCGGGGGGCGGTGGCGTTGGTCACCACCAGGAGGAAGCGGTTCAGTTCCGCGTTGAACGGTACCAGGGTCATGCCGGAGCGGATGGTGTTGTTCTTGTTGATCTCGCCGGTGGCGCAAAAGGGATAGCGCCGGCTCACCAGCCGCACCTCGCCGTCGGCGAAGCCGGTCACCTCGTGCCCGGCGGAGGCGCTGGCCCGCAGGCCCTGGAGGTCCGCGGTGATGGTGCCGATGGCCCCGTTCAACCCCATCGCCTTGAGGAAGGTGTAGGCCATCACGAAGCTGCCCGCCCAGTCCGGGTGCACGCCATCGGCGCCGCAAAGCAGGTACACGTCCCCGTACCGTTGCACGGCGAAGAACTGCGCGGTGAGCATGGGCCAGAAGACGTCGGCAAAGCCCACCCCTTCGGCGGTGGCGACTTCGAGGCCCAGGTTTCGCAGCTCGCACAGGTTGAGGTTCATCTCCTGCTGGGTGGCGCGCGTCCACGGCACCTTCGGGCCCACACAGCCCGGCGAGCCCACGATCACCCGTGCCCCCGCGTTGGTGAAGGCGCGCACGATGGCGGTCAGGGCCTCGCGGTAGCGGGCGCCGATGGCCGGCTCGAAGGCGCGGTAGCCGTGGTCGTTCATGCCGTAGCAGGTGGTGACGAGGGTGGGCTGGAAACGCAGCACGTCGTTGGTCATCCGGGCCAGGAATTGGGGCGCGGTCTCGCCGGACCACCCGAACTGGCGCACGGTGATGTTCAGCTCCGGCACGCAAACGGTCAGGTAGGTCTCGAGGATGCGCGGGTACTGGCGCTGCTCGGTGATCGAGTCGCCGCAGATGGCCAGGCGGTCACCTTCCCGCAGCACCAGCCCGGCCGGCGCGGGGGCCTTGCGCGGGGCAAAGTCGCGGAAGAACGGGTGGTCCGGCTTGGTTTCGTAGGCCGGTTCGGCTCCCCGAGCGGACCCCGGCCAAAACCCGGTTCCAACCAGCAGCCAAAGCAGTCCCCAGCGCCAGTGAAGTTTCATGCGGACAGTGTCCCGACCGCCCCCGACCGACGTCAAGCGGCGAGCCGCGTGCCCGTGGCCCGGCCGGAGCCGGAGGCCGCGGGGCGGTTGAGCGGCGTGAAAGGTTAAAAGGTTAAAGGGGTGGAAAGGTGAAGGGCAGGTAGCCGCCGGCGTGAACCGGCTGCGCGGAAGTTCGCCGCCTCACCGCGCCGCTACCGGTGCGGCGGGCGGCTGCCGCCGCGGCGGCTACCGCCATCCGGTGCCCGGTCACAACACGGGCTGGCGGGGGCCGGGCGGGTTCTGGCAAGGTCGGGACGGAGTATGGAGACCACATCGGCACCGGATGTCGCCCGCTTGCGCCAGCACCTGGAAGCCCGCCTGCCCGCCGCTCTGGACCTGCTGCGGCAGATGGTCGAGATCAACAGCTTCACCGCCAACCGCGCGGGGGTGAACCGGCTGGGTCGGCTGACCGCCGAGGCCTTCGCCCCCCTGGGCTTCGCGGCGGAGTTCGTCCCCTCGACCAACCCGGCCTGGGGCGAGCATCTGGTGTTGAGCCGGCCGGGAGGGGTGGGCGGGCCGGCCGTGGCGATGATCTCGCACCTGGACACGGTGTTCCCGCCGGAGGAGGAGGAGCGGAACGAGTTTCGCTGGCGGCGGGAGGGTGACCGGATTTACGGCCCCGGCACGCACGACATCAAGGGCGGCACGGTGATGATGTGGCTGGTGTTGGAGGCGCTACGAGCCGGGGCGCCGGCGGCGTTCGAAGCGGTCACCTGGAAGCTGTTTTGGAACTCGTCCGAGGAGGCGTTTTCGCCGGACTTCGGGGAGGTGTGCCGGCAACGGCTGGCCCCGGGCACGCGGGCGGCGCTGGTTTTCGAGGCCGAGGGACGGGAGGAGGGGCAGCCGGACCGGCCGTTGCTGGTGGTGGCCCGCAAGGGGCGGTCGGCCTGGCGCCTCCGCGTGTCCGGCCGCGGCGCCCACGCCGGGGCGCGGCATCCGCACGGCGCCAACGCGATCGTGCAACTGGCGTTGCTGCTGCCGCGGGTGGCGATGTTCACCGATTACGCGCGCGGCCTGACTTTCAACGTGGGCACGATTGCCGGCGGCACGGTGACCAACCGTGTGCCGCACGAGGCGGTGGCCGAGGGGGAATTTCGGGCCTTCGACACGCCGACCTTTGTGGAGGCCTGCGTGCGCCTCCAGGCCCTGGCCGGACCGGGCGAGGTGTGCAGCCCCGAGGACCAGTTCCCCTGCCAGGTGGCCGTGGACCTGGTATCGGAGACGCGTCCCTGGTCCCGCAACGAGGGTTCAGACCGGTTGTTTGAGGTCTGGCGCGAGGCTGGCGCGGCGCTGCAACTGCGGCCCGAGCCGCAGCATCGGGGGGGCTTGAGCGACGGCAACCTGCTCTGGGATGCCGTGCCCACGCTGGACGGCCTGGGCCCGTGGGGCGAAAACGACCACTGTTCGGAGCGCAGCGAAGATGGCTCGAAGGTCCCCGAGTACGTGGCGGTCTCGTCGTTTGTGCCCAAGGCGCTGTGGAACTGCCTGGCCATCGCCCGGCTGGTGGCGGAGAGGGAGCCGCAAAGGGGGGCGGGGGGATGAAGGCAGCCGGCCGTGTTGCGGGCTGTCAGGTCCGCGGAGTGACTGCTGGCGAAAGCGCTTTCGGCCGATTGGCAATCGGCGGTACAGCAAGCGGACAGTCTGTGCCACGTCGCGGGCCGAGGCATTCGCCGGCGTGCGCCGGCGGAAAGTCGGTCCACCGCGTGGCCGCGGCGGCCGGCGGCAAGCAGCATCCGGCGGCCGCTACCCGGCTTGAGCCGAAAGCCGGTCCGACCCCGGGGGTGAAAAGGTCAATGGGTTGAAAGGTGTGGGGGAATGGCAGGGGAGACGACGGGCTGCGGGTCAAGAAAAAGCGCGGCCGGGGATGGCCGCGCTTGAACTGACCGCGCCGGGTTCAGGCGGTGGGAACCATCGGCGGGGTTCTCATCGAATCAAACAGGCTGGGCATCGGCGGTTTGAGGGTGCGGAAGTCGCCGAACTGCATCTTGCTGGCGTCGGTGTAGAGCTGTTCGGGGCCGTACATGAACTTGCTGTTGAGGACGTCGTCCCATTCCAGCCCCCTCCCGCTGTAGGCCGCCTCGCGACCGAGGATGGCGGTGAGGGTGCTGTCGGTGACCTGCGCGGTTTCGTTGAGGTCCCCGTTGTTGAGGATGGCCTGGAGGAGGTTCACGTGTTCCTGTACAAAGGGGTCCACGTTGCGTTCGGCGCGATACCGCCACTGGGGGCCGTCGTGGGGGCGGATGTTGCCGGCCGGGTTGGCCCAGCCTTTGACACCGTGGACGGCTTCGCTGACGCTGGACCACTGGCGTTTGATCTGGCCGCAGTAGCTGAACATGCGCACGCCGTTGGCGTACTCGTACTCGACGGCGAAGTTGTCCCAGATTTCACCGGACTTGCCTTCCAGTTGCTGGCGGGCCCCCATGCCCCAGCAGCGGACGGGGTGCTGGTTGCCCATGATCCAGTTGCAGACGTCGAGGTTGTGGACGTGCTGTTCGCAGATGTGGTCACCGGACAGCCAGATGTAGTGGTACCAGTTGTAGATTTGCCGTTCGAGGGTGGTGTCCCCCTTGTCGCCCCGGTGCCAGATGGGCCCGCCGTTGACCCAGTAGGCGCGCAAGGTGACGAGGTCCCCCACGGCCCCGTCGCGGATGCGCTTGATGGTCTCGATGTAGCTGGGTTGGTGACGACGCTGGGTACCGGCGGCGACCTTGAGGTTTTTCTTCCGGGATTCCTCGGCCGCGGCGTACATGATGCGGCAGCCCGGGGCGTCCACGGCCACGGGTTTTTCGGTGAAGACGTGCACCCCCCGTTCGATGCAGGCCTTGAAGTGCGCGGGCCGGAAGCCGGGCGGGGCGGCCAGGATGGCGTAGTTCACGCCGGGGACTTCCAGGGCCTTGATGTACGCATCGAACCCGCTGAAGCAGCGTTCGTCGGGCACCCCGAAGGCCTCCCGTCCTCGCCGGGACTGGCTGGGGAAGATGTCGGCCACGGCTACGATCTTGCCTTCGACGCCGGTCTCCTTGCAGGCCTGGAGGAAGTTCTGGCCCGCGCCACCGCCGCGACCGCCGATGCCCAGGATGACCGCGTTGAAGGGCGGCCTGGCCTGGGCCAGGACGTGGGGGAACGGCACCGCCGCCACGGCACCGGCGGCGGCGGAGACTTTGAGGAAATGCCGACGCGACCAGGGCGCCGGGCGGGGGAGGGGATTGGGTGATGTCGTCATGGTTTTCTGGTTTGGCAACGATTCCTGAGTTCGACGGCCGCCCCCCCTGGTTATTCAGGCCGCGGCGGCCGACAAGGGTTGGCTTCAGCGCACCTGCCCCGTGGCCGCCCACTCGACGCCGCGCTGGATGAGCGTGCGCACCGCCGGGTTTTCCAGGGCCCTGACGTCGTGGCCGAAGGTGTGGTGGAAGACGCGCCCCTGGCCGTAGTCGCGCACCCAGGCCAGCGGCTCGGTTTTTTTGCTCCAGTCCGAATCGGCCTCGAGCAGGACGCGGATGGGCGCGTCCCCCTGCAGCTTGGCGTAGAGTTCATCGTCCGCCTCAAACCCGCTCAGGCCGCGCGTGATCGGATGGGTGGTGTCGGCCACCCTGACCTGGAACTTCCCCCGCGGGCCGTGGCCGGAGGTGCCCATGACCCAGTAGCGGCCGCACAGTTGGCCAAACTCGGGCCACTCCTTGTACGAGGCGCTGGCCAGGTGAGCCACCACGAAGCCCTTGCCCCCCCGCACGAAGTTCAGGAGGTTCTCCCGCGCGGCGGCGTCGGGCGTGGGGGTGCGGGCATTGTACAGGGCGAAGTAGATGACGTCGTAGCGAGCGAGGCTGGCGGTGGAGTTGAGGATGCCCGCGTCTTCGCACACCCGCACCTCGAACCGGCCGGCGCTCTGGAGCAACTCCCGCGTGGCCGCGGAGACGGCCGGCCAGTTGTGGGCAGGGGTTACGTCGTCGCCGGTGATCAACAGCACCTGGACCCGCGCAGGGGCATTGTCCGCCCCGCGGGCGGGGACCGGCAGGGCCAGGCACAGTACGGCCCCCATCACCGTCAGGAGGTGAAGGCCGCGTTGGAGGGAGTGGGGAAACATATTCATAGGTGCGCCGCGTAGCTTGCGCGGAGCGCGGAAACGGGTCAAGCCCCGCCCCCGGGGGCTCCGGCCGCCAGTTGCCCCGCCCGCGTGCCTTGTGTAAGCTGCCCGCTCTTGGTTTTGAACTACGCCATGAACGAGGACCGTCAACCCCACGCCCCCACCACCGAGGCGCCGCCGGCCGCGCCCACAGCGGAGACTGCGCCGGACAACGCCCCCGCCGCTGCAGCGGCCGCAGCGGGGGAACCGCCGGCCGTCCCGCCCTTGCTGACGCCGGCGCAGGTCGAGGAACTGACCGTCCGCGCCGCCAGGGCCGACGAGCACTGGGACCGCTACGTGCGCGCCGTGGCCGAGCTGGACAACTACCGCAAGCGCGTGGCGCGCGAGCGCGCCGAACTCATTCAGCAGGCCAACGAACGGCTCCTCCGCGAGCTGCTGCCGGTGGTGGACAACTTCGAGGCCGCCCTGGCCTCCGCCGGCCCCGCCACGCCCTTCGAGGCCTTCAAAGCCGGTGTGAACCTGATCCTGAGCCAGCTCCGGCAAGTGCTCCAATCTGCCGGCGTCGAGGAGATTGACGCCACCGGCCGACCCTTTGATCCCACCCTGCACGAAGCCGTGGCCCACCAGGAAACCCCCACCGTGCCCGACGGACACGTCCTGCAGCAAACCCGCAAGGGCTACCGCCTCAACGGCCGCCTGCTCCGCCCCGCCAGCGTGGTCGTGGCCCGGCCCCCGGCCGCCTGACCCGCCTCATGGCCAAACGCGATTACTACGAGGTCCTGGGCGTCAGCCGCGACGCCAGCGCGGAGGACATCAAAAAGGCCTACCGCAAGCTGGCCGTGAAGCTGCACCCGGACAAAAACCCCGGCGACAAATCCGCCGAGGAAAAGTTCAAGGAACTGGGCGAGGCCTACGAGGTCCTGAGCGATCCCGACAAGCGCGCCGCCTATGACCAGTACGGCCATGCGGCCTTTGACCCCCGCGCCCGCGCCGGCGGCCCCGGCGGCTTCGGCGGCTTCCACGATCCCTTCGAGATTTTCCGCGAGGTCTTCGGCGGCAGCGGCGGCCTGTTCGAGGAAATCTTCGGCGCCCAGTCCCGGCGCGGCCCGGGGGGAGCCGGACGCGGCGCCGACCTCCGCTACGATCTCGAGATCAGCTTCGAGGAGGCCGTGCACGGCTGCGAAAAAACCCTCACCCTGACCAAGCCCGCCCCGTGCGACTCCTGCCACGGCAGCGGCGCCGAACCCGGCTCGGGCCGGCGCACCTGCCCGGCCTGCGCCGGCCACGGCCAGGTCGAACAGGTCCTGGGCGGCTTCATGCGCGTGCGCCAGACCTGCCCCCGCTGCGGCGGCACCGGCCGTGTCATCGAGCGCCCCTGCCGGGCCTGTCGCGGCAGCGGGCGCCGCGAAAAAACCACCGAGGTCACCCTGCGCATCCCCTCCGGCGTGGACACCGGCACCCGCCTGCGCTCCAGCGGCAACGGCGAGCCCGGCCTGCGCGGCGGCCCGCCCGGCGACCTTTACGTGGTCCTGCACGTCCGCCCTCACGAACTGTTCCAGCGCGAGGGTGACGACCTGCTCTGCGATCTGCCCATCAGCTTCACCCAGGCCGCCCTGGGGGCCGAACTGGGAGTACCCACCCTGGACGGCCCGGCCCTGATCCGCATCCCCCCCGGCACCCAGACCGGCACCGTGTTCCGGCTCAAGGGCAAGGGCATTCGCAACGTCCAGGGCTACGGCCGGGGCGACCTGCACGTGCGCGTCACCGTCGAAGTGCCCACCCGCCTGACCGCGGCCCAGCGGGCGAAACTGGAGGAGTTCGCCGCGTTGTGCGACGCCAGCACCCACCCCCGCGGCAAAAGCTTCTGGGAACGCGCCCGCGACCTCTTCCGCGGGATCTGATCCCGGCCGCGTCCGGCCCGCCGCCCATGCACCGTTTTCACCTGCCGCCCGCCGCCTGCCAGGGGTCGCGGCTGGAGTTGCCCGAACCCGAAGCCCGCCATGCCCTCCAGGTGCTGCGGCTGGGCCGCGGCGATCCCCTGGCGGTGCACGACGGCGCCGGCACGGTCCTGCTCTGCCGGGTGGCCGCAACCTCCCGCCGCACCGTGCAACTGGACGTGCTGGAGCGCCGGCTCCATCCCCGCCCCGGACCGTGCCTGACGCTCTGCCAGGCCGTGGCCAAAACCCGGGCCATGGAGTTCATCATCCAGAAAGCCACGGAACTGGGCGCGGCGCGCCTGGTGCCGGTGCTTGCCGAGCGTTCCGTGCCTCGGCTTGCCCCGGCCGGGGCCGCGGGCCGGGCGGCTCGCTGGCGGGAAATCGCCATCGAGGCCATGAAACAGTGCGGCGCCCCCTGGCTGCCGGAAATCCGACCGCCGGCCCCGCTGGCCGAAGTGCTGGCCCGCCCCGAGCCCTGCGACCTGGCGCTGGTCGCGGCGCTGACGCCCCACGCCGCGCCCGCCCGGGTCGCCCTGGAGCCGCTGCGGCGCGCGCCGCACCTGGAAACCTTGCACGTGGTCCTCTGGGTGGGGCCGGAGGGTGATTTCACCCCCGCCGAGCTGGAAGCCATCCTCCGCAGCGGGGCGCGGGCCGTGTCGCTGGGGCCGCGGGTGCTGCGGTGCGAGACCGCGGCGCTCTGGTGCCTGGCGGTGGTGGGTTACGAGGCCGCCGGGGGGGCCGCACCCGGCGAGACGCCGGCCGGCGCGGCGGCGGCCATCGGGACGAACGCCTCCCCCCGCGCCATGGCCTCCAACCAGTCGCAGGCCACCGGCAACACACGGCTCCAGTGAAAGGTCTTGGCCCGCTCCCACGCCGCCTCGCGGTAGCGCTGGTAACGCTCCGGCTCGCGTAGCAACGCCGCGATGGCGTCGGCCAGGGCCTCGGGGGTCTCGCTCGAGACCACCATACCGGTCTGATCGTGCAGGGTGGATTCGATGAGGCCCGGCACGGGGTACACCACCGCGGGGGTGCCCAGGGCGTTGGCCTCGATCACGTTCAACCCCCAGCCTTCGCGCAGCGAGGTGTGCAGGAGCAAATGCGCCTCCTGCAAGCGGGCGTCCTTCTCCGTCTCGGACAACGGGCCGGTGAATTCGACCGGCCAGCGGGCGGCCAGTTGGGCCGCCAGGGCGTGCAGTTTGGGCGCGTCCACCCCGCCGCCGACAATGGTCAGACTTGCATCCACCCCCCCCCCGCGCAACCGGGCATAGGCGCGGAGGGCATGGTCCACGCGCTTGTTGGGGGCCAGGCGGGCGACCACGATCAGGCGCACGGGCGGCGCCATCGGCTTGTCCGGCAGCGCGGGCAGGGCCCGGGTGTCCACCCCGTAGGGAATGAGGTGGACGTGGCGGACGCCGTGGGCCTCAAGCTGGGCCCTGGTGCAGGTCGAGGCGGTCCAAAACGGGACGTTGCGGTAAAGCCAGTGGGTCCGGCGCTCCTGCCACCGGCCCACCGCCGCGGTGAACGGGCGGTAAAAGGCGTTCCAAATCGGGCCGAGCACCTCGTGGATGTAGGCCACGCAGTGCGTGCGACACCACCACGGGGCAAACCACGGCAGGCCGTGGTGCTGGTCCACCACCAGATCAAAGCGCGGCTGCCGGCGGTACCACCGCCAGGCGGCCAGGATGGCGGTGCCCTTGCCTCCGCCGCGCACCACCCGGATGCCGCGCCGGGTCTCGGTGGGAGGCGCCCCCGCAAAGGCGAAGGCAAACCAGTACACCTCGTGGCCCCGCTCGCGCAGCGCGGCCAGATACCCCTCCGTGACGCGCTCGGCGCCCCCCGCCAGGGGGTTTTTCGGGTCGCGCCAGTTGAGCATCAAAAACCGCATCGCTCGCCCCGGAACGGGGCCGGAAGGCGAGGCTTATCCGCATTTGGGCCGCGGCTGACAATGCGAAAATGGGCCCGGGGTGGAGTTGTGAGCCAGTTAAAAGGGGGAAAGGTGGAAAGCTGAAAGTGGCGTGGCAGAAGCTGCCCGGCGCGACGCCGGGCGCGGCGTACGGCCCAGCCTGACAACAACCCATCTGGTGGCAACCCGGCGGGTGTTCCCAAGGAGGAATGTGGAAGGCGGAAGGCGGGATGAGTTGGTGCGCCGGCGCCCTTCCCGCAGTCTCCTGGCTTCTGGCTCCTGACTCCTTCCCCGACATCTGGCGCCCGGCATCCGGCACCCGTTCCCTTCCTGAGTTCCTGTGTTCCCAATTTCCCGGCCTTAGGATTTCGGATTACGGGCTTCCGCCTCACCCCCCCAGGGCGGCGGGGTTGCTTACGTCGCCCTTGTTGAACTCGACGTACTCGGTGGTCAGATCGGCGGCGTAAATCACCGCCGCGCCCCGCCCGAGGTTGAGCCGGATGTGCAACTCGAATTCCGGCCCCGCCACGGCGGCGCCCAGGTCCGCAAACGGCACCGGCGTGGGCCGGCCGCGCCGCAGGCTCCACACGATCGCCCGCCCTCCCGGCGCGCGGTAGCCGATGTCCACCCGCGCCTCGTCCACGCGCGCCGGCGAGTAGCCCAGCGCGTCCATGATGCGGCCCCAGTTGGGGTCGCCGCCGAACCAACTGGTCTTGACCAGGGCGCTGTTGGCCACGGCGCGCGCCGCGGCGTCGGCCTCGGCGTCCGTGCGGGCGCCGCTCACCCGCACGGTGACAAACCGCGTCACCCCTTCGCCGTCGCGGACGATCTGGTGCGCCAGGTACAGGCAGACGTGGTCCAACGCGGCCTGAAACACGGCCCGGTCGCACGCCCCCGGCGGGCGCAGGGCGGCGGGTGGATTGCCGGCCAGGCCATTGGCCAGGAGCAGCACGGTGTCGTTGGTGCTCATGTCGCCGTCCACGGTGATGCGGTTGAAGCTGCGGGCCACGGCCTGCGCGAGCGCTGTCCGCAACACCGGCGCGGGCACGGCGGCGTCGGTGGTCAAAAAGGCCAGCATCGTGGCGTGGGGCGCGCGCGCGGGTGGCCGGCGGCCGGTGAGGGACAGGCCGGGTTGAATCATGCCCGCGCCCTTGGCGATGCCCCCCAGGCGCACGCGGCGGCCGGCGAGGGTGAATTCCACGGCGATTTGCTTGGGCCGGGTGTCGCTGGTCAGGATGGCTTCCGCGGCGACGTCGGCATGGTGCGGTTCGGTCCCCAGTTGGGTGGCCGCCGCCGTGATGCCGGCGCGGACGTTGGGCATGGGCAGCGGCACGCCGATGCGGCCGGTCGAGGCCACCAACACTTCCGCCGGGGCCAGGCCCAGGGCGCGGGCGGTGGCGGCGGCCATTGCGCGGGCATCGCGCAGGCCGCGGGGACCGGTGCCGGCGTTGGCGTTGCCGGAGTTGGCCACGATGGCGCGCGGCCGGCCCCGGCGCAGGTGCTCAAGGCACACCTTGACCGGGGCGGCACATACCTGGTTGGTGGTGAAGAGGCCGGCCGCGACGGCCGGGGCGTCGGACACGATCAGCGCCAGGTCGCGTTTGGGGCCCTTGTCCGAGCCCTTGCCGGTGCCCAGTCGTTTGAGGTCGCAAAACACGCCGGCGGCGCGAAAGCCCTGCGGGGCCACAATCGCGCCGGGCACGGAGTGGAACGGTGTTTTCATGGCGATGAAATCGGCCCGCCCGGGGGCCCGGCGCACGCGACGGACGGGGTCGCGCCCGGCCAGGCGCTTCAAAACAAGCCCGGGAGGTACAGGTAATAGGGCCGCCCGGCCTCCAGCGGCGGGAGGTCCAGGCCCAGGTCCAGCTTGACCACGGCGCCGTCGTCGGGGGTGCGCGCCCAGGGCAGCAGGGCGCTCAGGCCGCGGGGTTGCCGGTAACGGATGAGGTTGGCGGCGGGCAGATTGGCCAGGGTGAGGGCGCGGGCCATGGCGGTTTGAAAGCCGCCCAGTTCATCCACGTAGCCGGCGTCGTAGGCCTGTCGGCCGGTGAGCACGCGGCCGTCGGCCAGCTCTTCCCAGGTGTCGCTCAGGCGGCGGCCGCGGCCCTCGTTGCGGCGGGCGGCCTGACCGCGGCCCTCGGCCACGACCTGTTTGAAGCGGCGAAAGTTCTCATCCACCAGCGCCTGCACCATCTGGGTCTCCTCGGGGGCAATTTCGCTTTCGGCCTTGCTGCCGCTGAGCATGTCCTTGAAGCGACCGCTTTTGAACACCAACGGCCGCACGCCCACCTTGTCCAGCAGGCCGCGGTAGTTGTAGCCGCGCAGGATGACACCGATCGAGCCGGTCAGGGTCAGTTCGTGGGCCACAATCCACCGGCACGGTGCGGCGACGTAGTAACCGCCGGAGGCGGCCAGCCCCTCGAGCACGGCCACCACCGGCTTGCCGGTCTGGTCCTGAAAGTCCGCCACCGCCCGGGCGATTTCGTCCGCGGCCAGCACCTCGCCGCCGGGGGAGTTGATGCGGAGGATGACGGCCCTGACGCGCGGATCTTCGGCCGCGCGCTTGAACTGGCGGGCCAGCTGCTCGACGGGACTGCTTTCCCCCGTTCCCACGTAGCCGCCGTAAATCAGACCTTCCAGGGGGATCACGGCGATCTTGTGCGGGCTGCGCCGGTCTTCGAGAAGGACCTCGTACAAGGGGGGGCCGGCAGCGGAAACGCCGGGGCTCAGACCCAGGGCGTTCTGGAGCAGGTGCATGAAGTTGGCCAGCAGGCTCACGCCCAGCAGGACCAGCAGAAACAACGAAAGGATCATCCAACCCCGGCCGCGGCGGGGCGGCGGCGGGGGCGGGGCCGCGGCGGGCAAGACCGGCGGCGGCACGCGCGGCGTAACATCACCGGGGACCACACTGTCCATCGTGGCGGTCAAGCTAGGGACCCCGGGCCGGACCGGCAAGGGGATTGGAGGGTGAAAAGCCGAAAGTCGGCGAGGGGCAGCGGGGAGTGAGAAGCGAGGAGTGAGGAGTGGGGAGCGAGGAGCGGGGAGGCAGTAGTCAGAAGCTGGCAGCCTGTGGAGGGCATGCCTGGCGGCCGGGTCATTCCGCAAATGCACGCCGCGGTGGGAAGGCCCGGCCGGGGTGCCGCCAAGTGGTTTCGCCCTCCGTGCCGGGAAAGCCTCCGGCCTTCCAGCTTCCCGATTTAACCTTTCCCCCTTTTCCCCGTTTATCTGCCTTCCAGTTTCCAGCCTTGGCCGGACCCGGTCCTTGGCGGAGGGGGGCCCCAGTCCGGGTTGGCCTTTTGGGAAGCCGGCGCCTAAACTGCCGCCGTGCCAGAAAAGCAGCTTTCGGACATCCCCCGTGCCCTGCGTGAACAGTACGAAAAAGGCCGGCTGGCTTTCGAGCGCAACAACCTGGACTACGCCCTCACCCTCCTCACCCGCCTGCTGGCCCAGGAACCCGCGCTCTATCCGGCGCGCGAGGTCCTGCGGGCGGCCCAGTTCAAGCGGGGCAAGGGCGGCGGCCTGTTCCGCAAAGTGCTCGGCTCGGCCCCCAAACTGGTCCAGGCGCGGCTGGCCTTGCGCAAGCATCCGCGCGACGCCCTGCCCCTCCTCGAAGAGGTCCTCAACAGCGACCCCCAGAATCTCGAAGCCCACAAGCTCCTCGCCGAAGCCGCGCTGGCCGCCGACCTGCCCCGCACCGCCCAGCTCTCGCTGGAAATCGCCTACAAGCAGGCGCCCCAGGATCGCCACGTGGCGCTCCCCCTGGCCCGCCTCCTGGCCGCGGCGGGGCAGGGGGCCAGGGCCGAAGCCATCATCACCGCCCTCGCTGCCGCGCACCCCCATGACCCCGAGATCACCCAGGCGGTCAAGGACGTGGCCGCCAACCGCACCCTGGCCGAGGGCGGTTACGCCGCGCTGGAGGGTGGTCAGGGCTCGTACCGGGACATCCTCAAGGACGAAAAGGAAGCCGTGGCCCTGGAGCAGGAAAAGCGCGACCACAAAGACGCCTCCGCCGCCGCCCAGCTCCTGGCCGAATACCGTGCCCGCCTCGAACAGGAGCCGGACAACCTGCGTCTGCTCCGCGCCCTGGCCGAGTTGTACGCGGAACAAAACCAGTTCGACGAGGCCCTCACCTGCTACGCGCGCCTGCAGGCCGCCGAAACCGGCGACCCCACCCTCGAACGGGCCGTGGCCCAGGTGCGCGAGCGCCGCTTTGACCATTTGATGGCCCACCTGGACCCGGCCGACCCCGACCAGGCGGCCCGGCTCGAGGCCCTGCGCCGCGAAAAGCAGGAATTCCAACTGGCCGCCGCCCGCGCGCGCGTCGAAAAATATCCCCACGACCTCCAGCTCCGCTACGAGCTGGGGCGGCTGTACATGGACCTGGGCCGGATCACCGAGGCCATCCAGGAATTCCAAAAGGCCCAGAACAACCCCCACATCCGCATCCAGGCCCTGTACCATCTGGGCGAATGCTTCGCCCGCCGCCGCATGTACGACCTGGCCGCGCGCACCTTTGAAAACGCCATCCGGGAAAAGCCGATCCTCGACGAGGAGAAAAAGACCCTCATCTACGCGCTGGGCTGCGCCCTCGAGGCCATGGGCAAAAAGGCCGAGGCCATCGAGCAGTTCAAGCTCATCTACGAGGCGGATATCGGCTTCAAGGACGTCGCTGCCCGCGTGGACGCCTTCTACACCGGCCAGGGTGGTTGATGCCGGCACCGGAGCTCCCCGGGCCGGCGTCCAGCCGCGGGGTGAAGGCTGTGGACCAGAGGTTGAGAGATTTGGAACTCAGGAAAGCAGGAAGGTGCCTGCTGCTGGTGGGCGAGGGAGGCCATCCCCCCGCCGGTGTCGCCGCCGCGGAGGCTGCCGCGGACCGTTTGCCCACCAGATAAGATCCGAAATCCGAAGCAGCCGACGCTTTCCCCAAGCGCCAGAGGACTGGCGCCTGTCTGCGTGCGCCGTACAGGCAGGCCCTCCACAAGCTGGCGCACCTGCGGGACGGCCCGGCTCGCCTGCGGGACGGCCCTGACGCGCGTCAGCGTCTTGGAGTGCGGCAGTCCTCTGCCGCTTTCGGTAAGGGAAGCGCACCCCCAAGCCACCAGGATGCCAAGGTCCCATGCCCTCACGCCCGACCGCTTTTCCGCGCCCAGCGGCTCAGGTCATGCCGTCCCGCATGGGGAGCGCCGGTCCGGCCAGCCGCCGGAACGTTCCGCATGCCGCATTACGCCCTCGGAGGGCGCGGCCCGAATGTGCCGTCCGGCAGTTCCACACTTCGCCTTCGGGCCGGGGCGTGGCGGCGGCGGCCACTCCACCGTTGTCGGGCAGGAGGGCAGCCCCGACAATGGGCGCATGAACAACGCCACGCGCCCCGCACTGCTGGGCGGGTCTCCGGTTTGCGCCCTACCCTGGCCGCGCTGGCCGGTGTTCGATGAGGCCGAGCGTCACCGCCTCCTGGCGGTGCTGGATTCGGGGCAGTGGTGGTACGGCGAGCGGGTGCGGGAATTCGAGGCGGCCTATGCGGCGTTCCAGGGCGCCCGGTGGGCGGTGAGTTGCACCAACGGCACCACCGCCCTGGAGATGGGCCTGCGCGCGCTGGGGGTGCTCGAGGGTGACGAGGTCATCGTGCCGCCTTACACCTTTGTCGCCACGGCCAGCGCGGTCATCACCATCGGCGCCGTGCCGGTCTTTGCCGACATCCAGCCCGACACGCTCAACCTCGACCCCGCCGAGGTTGAACGGAAACTCACCCCGCGCACGCGGGCGATCGTGCCCGTGCACGTGGGCGGCCGCATGGCGGACATGGACCGGCTGGGCGCGTTGGCGGCGCGGCACGGCCTGACGGTGCTCGAAGATGCCGCCCACGCCTGGGGCAGCCAGTGGCGCGGCCGCGGTGCCGGCACGCTGGGTCGGGCGGGCACCTTCAGTTTCCAGATTTCCAAAAACCTCACCGCCGGCGAGGGGGGCATGCTGGTGACCGAGGACGAGACGCTGGCCGAGTTGTGTCGCAGCTTTTCCCACTGCGGCCGGCGCCGGGGCGGGGCCTGGTACGATCATGACTTCCTGGGCTCGAACCTGCGGATGACCGAGTTTCAAGCCGCGTTGCTACTGGCCCAACTGGAGCGCCTGCCGGCGCAGCTTGCCCGGCGGGAAGCCAGCGCGGCGCTGCTCGACCAGGCCCTGGCCGGCCTGCCCGGCATCCGGCTCCTGCCCCCGGAGCCGCGCATGACCCGCCGGAGCTACCACATGTATGTCTTCCGGGTGGACGAGGCAGCGCTGGGACTGTCGCGGGACCGTTTCCTCGAGGCGCTGTGCGCGGAAGGGGTACCGGCCTCCAAGGGCTGGTATCGGCCGCTGTACCGCAACGGCCTGTTCCAAAACGCCCACCACGGCCCGGCCCACGGCATCGCCGCCCCGCTGGCCCACAAGGGGGTGGATTACACGGAGGTCGAATGCCCGGTCTGCGAGCAGGTGTGCCGGGACGCGGTGTGGATCGCGCACCCGGCGCTGCTGGCCGAGCCGGCGCAGGTACGACTCATTACCGACGCCGTGGCCAAGGTGGTGGAGGCGGCGGCGGCGTTGAGGGGCGCGTGAGGGGGCGGGCCGCTTACCGGCGGCCGGCCGGGGTCACTGGGCCTTGCTTTCCCGCGGGGCGGGCAGGCCGAGTTTTTCCAGAACGGCGGTCAACCCCCCGCCGCCGTAGCCGACCATTTTCCCCACCTCCTGGCCGCGGGGGTCCAACACGACCAGGGTGGGGAAGGCGGTGACCTTGTAATGGTCGCGCCATTTGCGGTTGGCGGCCTTCAATTCCTCCGGCTGCTCCTTGCGGCGGGGGAAATCCAGTTCCACCAGCACCAGATGCTGGCGGGCGTACCCGGCGAACTCGGGCTTGGAAAAGACCTCGCGGTGGAGCTTGATGCAAAAGCCGCACCAGTCCGAGCCGGTGAAGTTGATGAGGACGTGCTTCTTTTCCGCCGCCGCCCGTTCCCTGGCCCTGGCCAGGTCGGTGATCCAGGTGGGCTCGGCAGCGTGCAGGGGGCCGGCCAGAGCCAGCAGCCCAAGGAGGGTGAGACGCGCAAGGAGCGATGCAGGATGACGCTTCATGGGGGAAGAGTAGCATGGAAAGACTCAGCGGCCAGCGCCGCGGCGGCGGGAGGAGCGCGCCGGCCCCGCCGCCGGCGTGGCGGGGGCGGGCTGCGGGCCGCGCAGGCTTTCGTCCTGCCAGACGATTCGCCCGGCCACGATGGTGGCGACGGCCCGCCCGCGCAGCGGCCAGCCGTAAAAGGGGCTGTTGTGGGAAAGGCTGGCGGTGTGGGCCGGTTCCCAGACCCATTCGCGGTCCGGGTCCAGCACCGTCACGTCCCCATCCATGCCGGGCCGGAGCGAGCCTTTGACGGCATCCAGGCGCAGCAGCCGGGCGGGGTGGAAGGTGAACTTGGCCAGCAGGGCCGGGAGGGAGAGCCGACCGGTGTGGTAAAGCTGCATCAGGCTCAACGCCAGCTCGGTCTCCAGGCCGGTGATGCCGAAGGGGGCGCGGTCAAACTCGACCTCCTTCTCAAAGGTGCAGTGCGGGGCGTGGTCGCTGGCGATGACCTCGATGGTGCCGTCGGCCAAGCCCTCGAGCAGCGCCTGGCGGTCCGCGGCGGTGCGCACGGGCGGGTTCATCTTCAGCCGGGTGTCGTAGGCCGGCCAGCGGGGCAGCTCGGCCGCCGGGCGTTCGGGATACAAGACCGCGCCGTCCCCGGCCCAGAAGGCGTCGCTGCCGGCGACGGCGGAATCGGTGAGGGTGAAGTGGTGGGGGCAGGCCTCGGCGGAAATGGGCACGCCGCGGGCGCGGGCCTCGCGGATCAGCCGCACGCTGCCGGCGGCGCTCAGATGCTGGCAGTGGACGCGGGCGCCGGTCCGCTCCGCCAGGAGGATGTTGCGGGCCACGATCAGTTCCTCGGCCTCGGCCGGCCAGCCGCTCAGGCCGAGCGTCAGGCTGATCCGGCCGGCGTGCATGACCCCGTCGCCGCTCAGGGCGTAGTCCTGGCAATGGTCCATGACCGGGAGGTCGAACATGGTGCTGTACTCGAGCACCCGCCGCATGAGTTCGGCGTTTTGGATGCAATGGCCGTCGTCGGTCACCGCCACCACGCCGGCCCTGACCAGGGAGCCCAGGGGGGCCATGGCCTCGCCGGCCAGCCCCTGGGTCAGCGCGCCGGCCACCAGCACGTTGACCCGGCCCTGGGTGGCGGCGCGCTGGCGCACCCAGCTCACGGTGCTGGGCGTGTCAATGGGCGGGTGGGTGTTGGGCATGCAGACCACGGTGGTGAAGCCGCCGCGGGCCGCGGCCTCGGTGCCGGAGGCGAGGGTTTCCTTGGCGCTCTTGCCGGGCTCGCGCAGGTGTACGTGCAGGTCCAACAGGCCGGGGCAGACCACCAGGCCGGGGACCTCCAGGCGGGGGGTGTCCGGAGAAACGCGTGCCGCGGCGGCCTCGCCCAGCGCCGCCACCTTGCCCTCCTCGATCAGCAGGTCCATCGGGCCGTCCAACCCGGCGGCGGGGTCCACCAGCCGCCCGCCCGTTAGAAACAGGGAACTCATGCGGTCGACCGGTATAAAATTGGCCGCCGCCGGCCGCGAGGAAATTTTGGGGCGCGCCGGGCTGGGGGGTCAGATTTTGAGGAAGATTTTCCGCCGGTACATCCAGTACAGGATCAGCCACAACACCAGCAGCACGGCCGCTCCGCGCAGCAGCGGCTCGTAGGCCGTGCCCAGCACCTGGAAGGTCTCGTGGCCCAGGTGGCGGTTGAGGGCGTCGCGGATGAAGCCGGCGGCCAGCCACTCGCTGCAGTAGGCGGCGATCGAGTTCATGCCCGGCACCACCAGCGGAAAGACCGCCGCCTTCCCGCCCAGCCCCTCGACCAGCGCGCAGAAGCCGGCCAGCAGCAGGAAGCACCACCCCCCGCTGTACAACACCCAGGACGGCGTCCAGATGCGCTTGACCACCGGGCAAATGCCCAGCGCCCCCAGCAGCCAGCCCGACGCCAGCCCGGCCAACCCCACCAGTGCAAACAACCGCACCCGGTCCCCCGGCGCGGGCAGCCGGCGCAGCCAGCCCCCGGCCAGCAGGCCCAGGATCATCGTGCCCAGCGTGGGGATGAAGCTCAGCGTCGCGTAGCCGCCGCCGTTGTGGGTGAAGGGCGCTTCCCGCGGAAACAGGTTCAGAAACCAGCGGTCAAAAGCCCAGGCCAGGTTGGTGTTCTTGTTCCAGTGGGCCGCAAAACCCTGCAGGTGATGCGGCCAGTCCGCCGCCACGCCGGCCTGCGCCCAGTCGAAGCCCGGCCCCGGCAACGGGTACAGGGCGAACGCCAGCCAGTACCCCACCAGGATCACTCCCAGCGCGGCCCACTGGACCCGCGGCGAGGTCCAGGCCAGCCCGAACAGGAACAGATACCCCAGCCCGATCTGGGTGAGCGTGTCCTCGAAGGTGAAATTGGTCCGCGCGTGCCCGATCGAGCGCAGGAAAATGCCCAGCAACACCAGCACCACCGCCCGCCAGAAGGCGTGCGCCCACAAGCCGGCCACCGAGGCCCCCCGCGCCAGCCGGTTGGCCAGCGAAAACGGCACCGCCACCCCCACCAGAAACGAAAACGACGGCTGGATCAGGTCGTGCAACGAACAACCCACCCACTCGACGTGGCTCTGGTGATGGGCCAGAAACGCCCAGAACCGGCTTTCTGGCAGCGCCTCCGCCACCCGCCGCAACGCCAGCACCTCCCCCAGCATCAGCACCATCACCAGGCCCCGGTAGGCATCCACGGACACCACCCGGCCGGGGGCGGTGCCGGGCGAGGGAGACAAGGAGGCGTTGACGGCAGTGCTCATGGTCCGGTCGCGGGGGGAGGGTTGGGGGGCGGGCCGGACTGCAGGCAAATCCATTCCCGGGCGCGGGCATTGAGCGCCTCGGCGGCCTGCCGCGAGGCGGCCTCCGTGTACACGCGGAACTCCGGTGCGTTGCCCGAGGGGCGGATGTGCAGGATGTCCCCGCCGGCCAGGGTCACCCGCACGCCATCGGTGAAATCCACCGCCTCCACTTCGCCGAAGCCGGTTCCCCAAAAGGCCCGGACCGCGGTGATCCCGCCGGCGGCCAGCCGTTCCACCCGCTCCCGGCCGGGGCGGGTTGGAAACGGCCGCAGCAGGCCGCTGGCGGTGAAGCGGGGCGGCAGTTCGGCCACCAGTTGCGAGAGCCGCAACGCGCGCCGGCCGGCCGCATGCAGCACGGCCAGGATGGGCAGGACGGCGTCCCGGGTTGGCAACGCCGCCAGGTGCGTGCCGGGCACGTCCCCGGCGACCTCCCCGCCCAGGAGCACCCCCCCGTTGGCCTCGAACCCCACCGGCCGCCGCGCCCCCGCCCGCCGGGCCTCCTCGAGGGCGGCCACGACGTACGGCGAGCCGATGCGGGTGCGCACCACGCGCGGGAAGGCCCCGCACCGCTCCAGGGCGGTGTTGCAACTGACCGGCGCCGCCACGAAGTCCGCGCGCAGGTGCCGGGCGGTCAGCAACCCCAGCAGGTCACCGGGCACCTGCCGACCGTGCTCGTCCACCACCAACGGCCGGTCACCGTCGCCGTCCGCGGACACCAGGGCGTCGGCGCGTTCCGCGCGCACCCGGGCGGCCAGGGCGTCGAGGTGGTCCACGGCCTCGGTGTCCACCGGCAGGAACTGCGCGGCGCGGTCCACGCGGATCACCCGGGCGCCGAGGGCTTCCAGCAGGTGGCCCAGCGGTTCCCGGGCCACGGTCGAGTGCTCGTAAAGCACCAGGCGTTTGCCGGCCAGGCAGCCGCGGGGGAAAAACTCGAGGTAGCGGCGCTGGTAAGCCTCGAGCGCCGCGGGATCGGCCGCCGGCAGCTCGGGGGGCACTTCGGGCCAGAACATCCCGCCGGCATCGAAGGCCCCTTCCAGCCGCGGGTCGGTGTCCGCGGCGGCCTCCAGGGCCGCGTACTGCGCGGAGATGGCCGCTTCGTCCGTCTTCAGGATTTCGCCCCGGGGCAGGTAGAACTTGAGGCCGTTGCGGTCGTCCGGGATGTGGCTGCCGGTGACCATGAGGGCGGCGCAACCGCGTTGGCCGGCGTGGTGGGCCAGGGCGGGAGTGGGGATGAAGCCGGCAAAGGTGCAGGTGCCGCCCTCGTTTTGGATGGCCCAGGCCGCGGCCCGCAGCAGGCGGGGGGTGCTGGAGCGCAGGTCGCCCGCCAGGCACACCTCCGGCGGTGCGCCCTGCGCCCGGGCGTGGCGGTAAAAGGCCCGCACGTACAAGACGCAGACGCGGTCGGTCAGTTCGGAGACCAGACCGCGCACCCCGCTGGTGCCGAAGCCCACAGCCATGGCGCATCGTTTCGGGGCGGCGGGGGCTTTGTCAACCGCGCCGCCGGCCGCCGGCGCCGGACTGCTCACACCCGACGCGGCACCGCGAAGGGCCTGCGGTACTCCCGGCTGAGCAGCCGGTTGGCCGCGGCAGCCTGCGGGCCGGTGAAGCGTTCCTTGTCCGCTTCGAACTGCAGCTTCGGCCCCACCCATAGCGTGGCGCGGGCCGGGTCCACGCCGATGGCGCGGGTGTTTTCCAGCATCGCCAGGATGCTGTCGCCCACCACCTCGTCCCGACCGAGGTCAGCGGGTTTCTCAAATGGCCGCTCGCGGGCCAGGCGGTAGGAGATGTTGCCCAGGTGGCAGCAGGCGCTCGAGTAGTGGCCTTCCAGGATGGGCGCGGCCAGTTGGTCGGCCTTCCGGCTGCGCACGCAGTTGACGAAGTTTTGGAAAATGCCGCCGGGGAACTCGGGCAGGTCCAGCGGCGGCAACGGCTCGCCCTCGGTGCGGCCTTTGGGGAAAAACTTGCCGTCCCGCACCACGCCGCCCTCGAAGTACAGTTCGTTGGCCACGCGTTGCGGCCAGCGCCGGTCCCGGCCCACCAGCCCGCGGGTCTCGAACAGCAGCAGCGCCGACCCGAAGTCCAGGACGGTGACCAACTGGTTGGGCGTCTGGCCCTGGTCCTTGAAGTCCGGTTCGTTCACGTAGCGGCCGCCCAGGCTGAGCACGCTCCGCGGCAGGGTGCCGCCGATGGCCCAGCGCGCCAGGTCCATCTCGTGCACCCCCTGGTTGCCAATGTCGCCGTTGCCGAAGTCCCAAAACCAGTGCCAGTTGTAGTGGACCAGGTTTTCGTGGAACGGCTGCCGGGGGGCGGGTCCCAGCCAGAGGTCAAAGTCCAGTTCCGACGGCGGCGCCTTGACCGGTTTGAAGCCGATGCTCCAGCGCGGTTTGCAACAGTAGCCCTTGGCAATGAGCAGCCGGCCGTAGCGGCCGCTCTGGACCAGCGCCCGCCACAGCGCCCCCCGCCCGGCGCGCTGCTGGGTACCGTGCTGGACGATGCGGCCGTACTTGCGGGCGGCCTCCACGCACTGGCGGCCTTCAAACACGTTGTGGCTGCAGGGCTTTTCCACGTACACGTCCTTGCCGATCTGACAGGCCCAGATGGTGGCCAGCGCGTGCCAGTGGTTGGTCGTGGCGATCGAAATGACGTCCACCTCCCGGCTCTCGAGCAAACGCCGGATGTCCTGGTAGGTGGCCACGCCGGGCAGCTTGCCGGCGCGGGCGCGCAGCACGCGCTGGTCCACGTCGCACAAGGCCACCACCCGCACGCCGGTGAGCCGGGAAAATTCATTGATGTGGTCGGCGCCGCGGCCTCTGACACCCACGACGGCCACGCGCAGGGCGTCGTTGGCCCCGACCACCTGGCTCCACGATCGTGGAGCGAGCACGCTGCCCGCGGCCAGGGCCAGGGAGGTTTGGAGGAAGGCGCGACGCGAGATGCCGCGCGGAGTAGGGTTCGAAGCTGCCGTTTTCATGGGAGACGGGCACTATTGAGGGGGGAGCCGCCGGGAAAATCCAGCACTCTTTCCGCCTGCCCCGGACGTCTGGCAGCCGGTGCCCAGAGCGCGGAATGCGGAATGCGGAATGCCCCGGCGGCTGGCCGGCCGGACCTTCCCGGGGCGGAAGGCGGAAGGCGGCGTGAGCCGGCGGCAAAGCCGGGCCAGCTCTCCAAAAGCGGAATGACCTGGCCCGCTGGCTCAAGGAAAGACAGCCCCACCCTGCTGGCCTTGCGCCTTGGCGTCCTGGCGACCGGGCGTTGAGCTACCCTGTCGAAAGCGGCAGGGGACGGCCGCACCCCATGACTTGTGCCCGCCGCAGGGCCCCCGCCGGGGCGCGCCAGCCTGTGGTGTGCCTGCCTGTGCGGCGCACGCAGACAGGCGCCAGTCCCCTGGTGCTTTGGGGCGGCGTCGGCCGCTTCGGATTTTGGCTTCCCCAGTCCTCCAGCGGTCTTTGGACTTCGGACTTCGGCCTTGGGCCCGTTGGCAGGCTGGGAAGCCAGTGCTCCGTTGCGGCCAAGGTAGCCGGCGGCGTGAGCCGGCGGATGGGAGGTCCGCGCTTCACCGCAGCGGCTGTCCTCCCCCCCTTGCCTGCATCCGGAAGCTTCCTGCGTTCCGGCGTTCCCAATTTCTCCCCCTTCGAACTTCGGCCTTCGAACTTCGGCCTTCGAACTTTGCCCAGCCGGCTGGTGGCCGGCACGGCTTACCCTCGCTCTTCCGCGCTCGATCCCCGCCCGTGTTTGGGTTTTTCGGCGCGGCACGCGCGGTCTACCCGGAAGGTTGGGTGGAGGGCATCTTGGGCGCGCCATGTCCTCCCGTCCCACCATTTTGCTTACGGCCGCCACCGCCGCGCGTGGCGAGGAGTTCGAGGACGGTTCGATCAGCCTTTCTCAGGCTTATCTCCGGGCGGTGCGGGCTGCGGGGGGCGTGCCGCTGGTGGCCGGTTGTTTGCCCGACGCCGCCTACGTTGCCGCCCTGGTGGCACGCACCGATGGGGTGGTCCTGACCGGCGGGGAGGACCTTCAACCCGAGTTGTACACGGCGGACCTTCCCCCCGCCCTGCGTGCCACGGTCAGGCACGTCGAGCCGGCCCGCGACGCCTTCGAGCTGCTGTGCGTGCGCGAGGTCTTTCGTCAGGGCAAACCGCTGCTGGCCATTTGCCGGGGACACCAGCTCTTGAACGTGGCGCTGGGGGGCACGTTGTGGGTGGACATTCCCTCGCAGGTGCCCGGCGAGGTGGGGCATCGGCGGCTGGATCGCAAAGACGAGCCGGTCCATGAGGTTCAGATCGAGCCCGGCAGTCGGCTGGCGCGGCTGCTGCGGGCGCGGCGAGTGGGTGTCAACAGCACCCACCATCAGGCGGTGGAGCGGGTGGCGGAAGGGTTGGTGGTGACGGCCCGCAGCGCCGACGGGGTGGCGGAGGCGATGGAGCTGGCGCCGGTGCACGCCCGGGCACTGCCGTGGCTGCTGCCGGTGCAGTTCCATCCGGAACGGCTCGCACCGCGGCTGCCGCGGTTTGGCGCGTTGTTCCGGGATTTTGTCCGCGCCTGCGCTGCCGAGCAGGGGGCGGGCGTTCGGGAGAAGCTCCGCTGAGCCGTACTGCCGGCACCGCCGCCCGCGGCCCGGGGCGGGGGGCGCAGCAAGCGCGGCGCCCGCTAGCGATAGATCACCACCAGAAACACCACGGCTTCGCGGCGGCCGCTGTTGAGGATGGCGTGGGGGACGTCGGCCCGGTAGGTGGCGGAGTCGCCGGCGCCCAGGCTCTCGGCTTCGCCGGCCGACTCGACCCGCACCTGGCCTTTTTGGACGGCCAGGAATTCGCGGGTGCCTTCGTAGTGGGGGGCGCTGCGCAGGGCCCCGCCCGCCTGGAGGCGGATTTCGTACAGCTCAACGTCCTTTTCCAGGTGCAGGGGGGAGAGGGTGCGAATCTGGACGTCCCGGTCGGAGCGATACAGGTGGGCGCGGTCGTCGGCGCGGATGACGGTGATGGCGGCGGAGGCCTCCGGGCTTTCCAGCAGTTCCCCCAGGGACAGGCCGAAGGCCCGCGCAATGCGCAGGGTGACGGCCAGGGTGGGATTGGCCTGCTCGCGCTCGATGTCACTGAGCATCGAGCGGCTCACGCCGCTGGCCCGCGCCAGGGCGTCGAGCGACCAGCCGCGGGCGCTGCGCAGGGCCCGCACCCGGCGGCCCAGGTGCCGGTGGATGCCCTCGGGCAACGGAGCGGGGGCCGCCGGACGCGGCGGGGAGGCGGGAGCCGGGCGGGACATGGTTCGATATACCGGATTTTTCTCTTGCATACCGGAAAACGGTCTCCACCATACCGGCCGTGTTTCCGGTATGCCGGAAGGATGAACTGCCGGCCGCCGGTTGACAAGCCCGCCGCGTCCCGGCGGGACCGCTGCCGCCGACACCCGCGCCCATGAAAGCCCTGATCAAACGCGAGGCCCGCCCGGGCCTCTGGCTCGAGGAGGTGCCCGAGCCGGCCCTCGGGATCAACGATGTCCTCATCCGCGTCCACAAGACCGGCATCTGCGGCACGGACGTGCACATTTACACCTGGGATGCCTGGGCACAGAAGACCATCCCGGTGCCCATGGTGGTGGGGCACGAGTTTGTGGGGGAGGTGGTGGCGGTGGGGGCCAACGTGAAGGACTTTTTCCCGGGAGACGTGGTCAGTGCCGAGGGGCACGTGGTGTGCGGTCGCTGCCGCAACTGCCTGGCCGGCCGTCGGCACCTGTGCAAGGACACCCAGGGCATCGGCGTCAACCGGCCGGGGGCCTTTGCCGAGTACATTGCCGTGCCCATGACCAACGTCTGGCATCACCAACCCGGCGTGGACCCGGAGGTGGCGGCCATTTTTGACCCCTTCGGCAACGCGGTGCACACCGCCCTGGCCTTTCCCGTGCTGGGCGAGGACGTGTTGATCACCGGCGCGGGGCCCATCGGCATCATGGCCACGGCGGTGGTGCGGCACGCGGGGGCACGCTTTGTGGTGGTGACCGACCTCAACGACTACCGGCTGGAGCTGGCCCGCCGCATGGGCGCCACCGTGACCCTGAACGTGCGCCACGGCTCGCTGGCGGAGGTCCAGCAGCGGCTGGGCATGAAGGAGGGCTTCGATGTGGGCCTGGAGATGTCCGGCAGCGCCGCGGCGTTGCGGGACATGATCGCCAACATGTGCCACGGGGGGAAAATCGCCCTGCTGGGCCTGCCGCCGGCGGAGATGGCCCTGGATTGGAACCGGGTGGTCTTCAACATGCTGACCCTCCGCGGCATCTACGGCCGCGAGATGTACGAGACCTGGTACAAGATGACCGTGATGCTCCAGTCCGGGCTGGACCTCAAGCCGGTGATCACCCACCGCTTCCACTACACCGAATTCCAAAAGGGCTTCGAGATCATGCACAGCGGCCAGTCCGGCAAGGTGGTGCTGGACTGGCGGGATTGAGCAGCGCGATCCTTGGCCGCCATGTTTCCCGAAGCCTTCCAGCGCCACGTCCGCGAGCAACTGGACGCCCTCCGCGCCGCCGGCACCTACAAGGCCGAGCGGGTCATCACCACCCCGCAGGGCACCCTCATCCGCGTGGCCGACGGCCGCCCCGTCCTCAACCTCTGCGCCAACAACTACCTCGGCCTGGCGCAGGACCCCGCCGTGCGCGCGGCCGCCCACCAGGCGCTGGACCGCTGGGGCTACGGCCTGGCCAGCGTGCGCTTCATCTGCGGCACCCAGAGCGTGCACAAGCAGCTCGAGGCCGCCCTGAGCGAATTCCTCGGTACCGAGGACACTCTGCTGTACGCCTCGTGTTTCGATGCCAACGGCGGGCTCTTCGAAACGCTGCTCGGCCCGGAGGACGCGGTGTTCAGCGATGAACTGAACCACGCCTCGATCATTGACGGCATCCGCCTGTGCAAGGCCCGCCGCTTCCGCTACCGCAACAACGACCTGGCCGATCTCGAGGCCCGGTTGCGCGCCGCCGCCGGGGCGCGGTTCAAACTCATCGCCACCGACGGCGTGTTCTCGATGGACGGCATCGTGGCCGACCTGGCCGGGCTGTGTGACCTGGCCGACCAGTACGGTGCACTGGTGATGGTGGACGACTCGCACGCCGTCGGTTTTATGGGCCGGACCGGCCGCGGCACCCCCGAGTACTGCGGGGTGATGGGCCGGGTGGACCTGCTCACCGGCACGCTGGGCAAGGCGTTGGGCGGCGCCAGCGGCGGCTATACCAGCGGCCGGCGCGAACTGATCGAGCTGCTGCGCCAGCGCTCCCGGCCCTACCTGTTCAGCAACACCCTCTGCCCGGTCATCGCCGGGGCCACGCTCCAGGCCCTGGCGCTGCTGCGCACCTCCACCGAACTGCGCGACCGGATCGAGGCCAACACCCGCTTCTTCCGCGAGGGCCTCACGCGGCTGGGCTTCCGCCTCCTCCCCGGCACCCATCCGATCTGTCCGGTAATGCTGGGCGATGCCGCCCTGGCCACGCGGTTCGCGGACGCGCTGCTGGACCAGGGCGTGTACGTCATCGGCTTCAGCTATCCGGTGGTACCCGAGGGTAAGGCCCGCATTCGCGTGCAACTGTCCGCTGCTCATACCCGCCCGGAACTGGAGCAGGCGCTCGAGGCCTTCGCCACGGTGAAACGCGCCCTGGGCGTGTAGCCGCCGGCGTGAGCCGGCGGACCAGCGCTCCGCCACGTTACCGCGCGGCGACCGACCTCGGGCCGCCGGCCGCCGGCCGGCGCAGTTGCGCCCGGGAGCAGCCCGCGCCAAGCTCCGGCCGCTTGAGCACGTTCGCTGCCGAACTGCGGCGTCGTCTGGCCGACCTGGAGGCCCGGGGCCTCCGTCGGCAGGTGACGCTGTTGGACTCGCCCCCCGCCGCCTGGCTGGTGACTGGCGGGCGGCGGCGGCTGAACTTTTCCTCGAACGATTACCTCGGCCTGGCCGGGCATCCGGCGTTGCGCGAGGCGGCTCGGCGAGCGGTGGACACCTTCGGGGCGGGCGCCACCGCCTCGCGTCTGATCTGCGGCACGTTGCCGCCACACCGCGAGCTGGAGGCGGCGCTGGCCCGGTTCAAGGGCGTGGCGGCCGCACTGAGTTTCGCCACCGGCTACGCCACGGCCCTGGGCACCGTGCCGGCCCTGGTGGGGCCGGGCGATGTCGTCGTCCTGGACAAGCTCGCCCATGCCTGTCTGGTGGACGCGGCACGGCTGAGCGGCGCACGGCTGCGCATTTTCCCGCATAACGACCCGGCCGGACTCGAGGCCCGCCTGGCGTGGGCACAGGCCCGGGTGCAAGCCGCCTCGCCGCCGGGCCGGGTGCTGGTGGTGACCGAGAGCGTGTTTTCGATGGATGGCGATCTGGCGGCGCTGCGCGAGCTGGTCGAACTCAAGGACCGGTTCGGGGCCTGGCTGATGGTGGACGAAGCCCATGCCACGGGGGTGTTCGGCGAAGCGGGGCGGGGAGTGATCGCGGCGGCCGGGCTGACGGGGCGGGTCGAGGTGCAAATGGGCACGCTGGGCAAGGCGCTGGGGGCGGCCGGCGGCTTCGTCGCGGGCGAGCCGGAGCTGGTGGACTGGCTGGTCAACCGCGCGCGGGCGTTCATCTACTCGACGGCGCCCCCGCCTGCGGCGGCGGCGGCGGCGACGGCGGGGGTGGAGCTGGCCGCCGGGGCGGAGGGCGAGGCGCGGCGGGCGGCGCTGTGGGCGCGGGTCCGGGAACTGCGCGCCGGGCTGACGGCGCAGGGCTGGGCGTTA
>JBBIVJ010000042.1:0-35895 GCA_037439785.1 Verrucomicrobiales bacterium
CGGAGTTGGGATGGGACCCTTTAGCTGCGGCGGCGCAGCAGGAGGGCCGCAGCGCCCAGCAGGCCCAGGGCCATCGTGGAAGGCTCGGGCACCAGCGAGAAGCTCTTGAGACCCACCATGTCATTCGGGGGGGTCGGAGCCTCGGCCAGAGTGAGCTGGATGGGGTCGCTCTTGCCATACAGCCGGCCACCGGCAAGTGCCGCGTCGTAAGTATCCGCGCCGGCTTCCCAGGCGCGCATTTCCACCCAGACGGTCGTACCGCCCGGCCTGCCAGGCACGGTAACGATGGTCGAGCTGATGTAGCCCGCGGCCGCACCGGTCCGGAAGTTCACCGGGCTCCCCACCGGTACAAGGCTATCGGGGGAGGTTCCCACGTAGGCCTGCGCCCAGTAGTTGGTCCCGTCCAGCGGGGTGACCCCATCAGGTCTGTACACCTTGGCGTCAATCCCGGCCACCGTCACCCGGTTGCCGAAGTTGAACTGCCCCTGTGCCAGCGCCCCGACAGCGACGAACCCCACGGCGGCTGCAACGATCAGGTTTTTCATACGGGTTTGTGTGCTGTGTGTTGTCTGGTTTGTTTGTTCTGCGTTCTCTCTGCAAAGCCAGCTTGCTTACGGGTTCACAGAGAAAGTCCGGTTCCAACTGCCGTCCGCGCCCTTGCGCACCCAGCAGCCCTCGCCCACGGCCAGGGTCGGCTCGGACGGATCCCACTCGCCCAGGTCAAACGTGAAAATCTGGTAGCCCTGGGTGTCGGCATTGAACTTGTACACAATGTCCCCGTTCGAAACGCTCAGCCCCAGGTCGGTGCTGATTCTGCCCGCCTGCGGCACCTGCGAGGCGACCAAGTTGAAGCCCTGGAAAAGCTGAGTGCTGAGGTCGCCCTGCTTGACTTCGCCGACAAACGTCACCGTGGCCGCGGCAGGAGACCGGACGAAAAAGCCCTGGCCGGGCACCAGAGTGGCGTTGGGGTTGGTCCACTCGCCAAGGTCCAGGGTGTTGATCGAAAATCCCGAACCCGGGGTGAAGGTGTACACCAGCGTGTCGTCAGGCACCCCCGCCAGCAGTTTGGAGACGGTGTTGTCCGCCCCCGCGTCCAGCGGGTTGGCGATGAGGTTAAAGCCTGCCTTGAGCGAGGTGTTGACGTAACCGACAGCGTTGACCGAGTACACCTGGGCCATCGCCGTGGCGGCGCCAACCGCGCCCAAGGCAGCGGTAAGGAGCAGCGTCTTTGTTCTCATGGGTTTCGTTTTGTTGTAGTTCCGTGTGTGCGGGGCCCAACATCCACGATTCCCTCGGGGGTGTCAACTTTTTTTTTTCACTCCCTGCAACACCGGCAAACAGCCCGCGCCACGTCGCGGCAGGGGAGCCGCCGGCGGAAGGGCGGTCCGCCGCGTCACCGCGGCAGCGACGGGGCGGAGGCCCGCCCGCCCTTAGCCGGTGCGCGGCGTGGAGGGAAGCGCCCGGGGCAGCCGGGCTGCCTACTGTCCCGGGTCTCGGGCTCCTGACTTCTCGAGGTGCGTCGTTCAGGGGGGCGGCCGGGTTCCCGGCTGGAAGACGCTGTGGAGGATGGTTTCCTTGATTTTCCAGATCAGCGTCATGGTCAGGGCGACCGGCAGCAGGGCCAGGATCAGCAGCACCATCGGCCCGAAGTGCTGGATCAGCCCCAGGGCCAGCGGGGGCCAGTTGGCGGTCCAGGCCGAGCGGCCCGCCCACAGCAGGCCCAGGGCCAGCCCGCCCAGGGCGAGCAGCAGGCCCAGGTTCACGGAGGTGAAAAGCCGGACTTCGAGGCGGAGGGTGGCGTCGGGCAGCATGGCGGCCAGGCGGCGGAGGGCGGCGTTGAGGGCGGCCAGGAAGCCGAGACCGCTGCCGGCCATGAGGGTGACGGCGACCTGGTAATGGGTGACCTCGGGCATGGCGCGCCACCAGTGCAGGAAGGGGGCCAGGCCCAGGTTGACGAGGGCCAGCGCCCGCGCCCGGTCCAGGGCGCGCCTCCAGATGCGTTCGTGGGGCTGGAAGGCGGCGATCAAAAACAGGGCGTGCAGCACCAGGACCTGGCTGAGGAGGGCCGGCAGGAATCCCAGCCCCGCCAGCAGTTCGGTGCGGGCGGTTTGCACGCAGATCACCAGGCCCAGGGGCACCGCCCAGAACAGGAGCACCAGGCCGCGCACCAGCCGGCCCAGCGACGGCAGCAGGTCTGGCCGGGGGTCGGAAGGCGTCAGCATGGAACGGGCGGGGGGCCGCGGGCGCGGGGGGCGCAGCCTCAGGGCAGGGTCAGGTAGGTGTACTCGCGCAGGCCCTTTTCGTATTCGTCGAGCAGGCGCATGCCCTCGGAGGGTTTGAGGCGGTCGGTCTTGATGGCTGCGTCCACCTGGGCCTTCATCTGGCGTTTGAGTTCGTTTTCGTCGTACTGCACCGACTGCAGGGCCTGGACGATGGTGGTGCCTTCGATGATTTCCTCGACGTAGTAGCCGGCGGGCTCGTCGGGGTCGAGGAACACGTGCAGTTCGTTGACCCGGCCGAAGAGGTTGTGCAGGTCACCCATGATGTCCTGGTAGGCGCCCATGAGGAAGAAGCCCAGGTAGTACGGCTCGGGGTTGCCCTGGCCGTTGGGGGCCAGGGCGTGCAGGGGCAGGGTGTCGCGGACGTCCCGCAGGTCAATGAAGCGGTTGACCTGGCCGTCGGAGTCGCAGGTGATGTCCACCAGGGTGCCGTCGCGGCTGGGCCGTTCGCGCAGGCGGTGGATGGGCATGATGGGGAACAATTGGTCCAGGGCCCAGTGGTCGAGCAGGGACTGGAAGACGGAGAAATTGCACAGGTACTGGTCGCCGAGGGCGTCTTCGAGGTGGCGGATTTCCTCGGGCACGTAGGGCTGGCCCTTGAAGCTGTGGACGACGGCCTCGCTGATTTCCCAGTACAGGGTTTCGATCTTGGCCTTGTCCGGCAGGTCCAGCAGGCCCAGGGTGAACATGTGCTGGGCGTCCTCCTTGCGTTCGAGGGCGTCGTGCCAGGCCTCGAGTTTGTTGAGCCGGGGCAGGCTGCGGCGGATTTCCAGCAGTTCGCGCACCAGCGGGTGTTCCTGTTCGCCGTAGGTCAGCGCGGTGGGCGGACGGGTCTTGGCGATGGCGCCGAAGACCTCGACCAGGAGCACGCTGTGGTGGGCCACCAGGGCGCGGCCGCTTTCGCTGACCAGGTCCGGATGCGGCACGCCCTCGGCGTTGCAGACGTCGGCCACGTAGTACACGACGTCGTTGGTGTATTCCTGGAGGGTGTAGTTGGTCGAGCTGTCGTAGGCGGTGCGGCTGCCGTCGTAGTCCACCCCCAGGCCGCCGCCCACGTCCAGGTAGCGGAGGGCGAAGCCCATCTTGACCAGCTTGGCGTAGCAGCGGGCGGCCTCCTGGACGGCCTTTTTGATGGTGAGGATGTCCGGCACCTGGGAGCCGATGTGGAAGTGGAGCAGGCGGAAGCAGTGCGCGAGGTTCTCGGCGCGCAGCAGCTCCGCCGCGGCCAGCAGCTCGGCGGTGGTCAGGCCGAACTTGGCGTTCTCGCCCGCGCTCTCGGCCCACTTGCCGTGGCCCTTGCTGGCCAGGCGCACGCGGATGCCGATGGACGGCTCGACGCCGGCCTGCCGGGACAGGGCAAGAATCTGGCGCAGCTCCTCGAGCTTCTCGACCACCAGGATGACCTCCTTGCCCAGACGGGCGCCCATCAGGGCCATGCGGATGAAGGCGGCGTCCTTGTACCCGTTGCAGATGATCAGGTGGCCCGGCTGGCTTTGCAGGGCCAGCGCCGCAAACAGCTCCGGCTTGCTGCCCACCTCCAGCCCGAATTGATACGGCCGGCCGGCGTCGAGGATTTCCTCCACCACCTCGCGCAGTTGGTTGACCTTGATGGGAAAGACCCCGCGGTACCGGCCCTGGTAGCCGCACTCGGCGATCGAATGGCGGAAGGCCAGGTTCACCGCCTCGACCCGGTGCCGCAGGATGTCCTGAAAGCGCACCAGCAGCGGAAAACGCAGCCCCCGGCCCCGCGCCTCCTCCGCCACATCGGTCAGGTCCACGGCCACGCCGGCCTCCTGGAGTGGCCGCACCACCACGTGCCCCTCCTCGTTGATGTCGAAGTACCCCGCCCCCCACCGGTCAATGTTGTACAGCGCCCGCGCGTGCGCCACGCTCCACGCGCCCGGCTCGTCGGCATGTTCGCTCATGTGTTCGACAACGTGCCGCGCACTATGGCGGCCGGTCGCCACCAATTCAACTTCCCCGTGCACGCGCGGGCTTGCGCCCCGCCCGCCCCTGCCGTCCACTGGGCCCATGTCCGTGCCCCTGGCCGATCTGGTGCGCGAGTGTCAGCGCCTCCTCCAGCCCCACCGCTTCTCCGACTGGGACCTCGCCCACAACGGCCTCCAGGTGGAAAACCGCGGTCGCGTGCATCGCCTGGCCGCCGCCGTGGATGCCAGCCCGGCCACGGTCGAACTGGCCCTCGCCACCGGCGCCAATCTGCTCCTGGTCCATCACGGCCTGTTCTGGTCGCCGCGCGTACCCTGGACCGGCTCCACCTACCGCCTGTTCCTTCGGCTGGTCGAAGGCAACCTGGCCGTGTACAGCGTCCACCTGCCCCTGGACGCCCATCCCCGCCTGGGCAACAACGCCCGGCTCTGCGCCGCCCTGGACCTACACCCCCACCGCCCGTTCTTTGCCTGCAAAGGCCGCCGCATCGGGCGCTGCGCGACTCTGCGCCTGGCGCGCGCCGAACTGGTCGCCCGCCTGGCGCGCGCCGTGGCCGGCCCCGTGAAGGTGATTGCCGCCGGCCCGGAAATCTGCCGCCGCATCGGCGTGGTCACCGGCGGCGCGGGGGCGGACCTGGCGCAGGCGGTGGCCGAGGGGGTGGATACCTTCATCACCGGCGAAGGGCCGCACTGGACCTTTGCGCGGGCCGAGGAACTGGGCGTGAACCTGCTCTACGCCGGGCACTACGCGACCGAGACCTTCGGGGTGAAGGCGCTGGCGGCGCACCTGGCGCGGAAATTTGACCTGCCCTGGTCGTTCCTGGACCACCCCAGCGGACTGTGACCCCGGCACGCGCTGGAAAGGATTGGGAAGCTCGAAGGCCGGAAAAGCGTCGCGGGCCCCCGTTCCGAAGTTCCAGAGTTCCCTTTTTCTGCCCCTTCAGCCTTCGGCCTTCGGATTTTGACCCGGCCGGCAGGGAGCCAAAGCGCCAGATGATGGCCCGTTGCCTCACGGCGGCGGCTACTGCCAAGTGCCTGGCCGCCGGCGTCACCCGGCGGAGGGCAGCTCCGCCCCACAACCGCGGCGGCTATGACGGGAAGGGGTCTTGCCGGTCTCCGCCAACGCGGAGCGCGGAACCACCCGGCGAAAACCCGGACGGCCCTGGCCGAACACGCCATGCGGCGCGCGGAATGACCCACCCCGTTCGCTCCCCCCTTCTGACTTCCGGTTTCTCGCTCCTCGCTCCTCACCGCGCGCCAGGCCGGGGTGGGGGGGAGGGCAGGGTGTCCGGCGTCACCCGCACGGCCGTGGTGAGTTTGAGCGGGGCCGGGCCGCCCAGCTCGTAGGTCAGTTCCACCAGGTAGGCGGTCCAGCCGCGGGCCGGCGGGGCGACGCGGCCGGTGTAGCGGCCACCGCCTTCGTCGCGCAGCACGGTTGCGGTCCACACCGCGCCGAGGGTTTCGAGGCGGAAGTCGCGGGCGTTGGGGTTGGTGGCATGCCAGAGGCGGACCTCGCGCGGGGTGTCGCGGGTGTGGACGCGGATGGCCCCGTCACGGGCGAAGGTCCATTCGAAGCGCGGCAGGGGGCGCCGGTTGAGCAGGGCGTCCTGCCAGGCCAGGAGGGTGCTCCAGGCGTCGCTGTCCCTGAGGCTGTGGTCGGTGTTGGGGACGTAGCGGAGGTATTTCACCCCCTTGAGCCGGTCGAAGTAGAACCGGGAGGAGTCGGGCAGGAAGAACTCGTCGCCGCAGGCGTTGATGAGGAGCTTGGGCAGGGTCAGCCGGTCCCGGTACGAGAAGGGCTCGACGATGGCCAGCAGCCGGGCGAACTGCGGGGTGTCCATCCAGTCCATGATGCCGTGGTGGACGTAGTCCCCCACCGCCGGCGCGTAAAAGCCGTAGGCGCGGTAGTGGTGGACGAACGAGGGCACCACGTTGAGCAGGTCAATGACGATGGGGGCGATGCCCACCACTCGCCGGTCCACCGCCGCGGCGGTCCAGGTGGTCCAGCCGCGCTTGGAACCGCCGGCCACGAGGAAGCGCTCGACCCGCCGCCCGCCGCCCGCCGGCCCGGCGCAGAAGGCGGTGACGGTGTCCATGGCGCGCACGGCGGCCTTGGTCATGGGCAGGCGCGCCAGCCAGCGTTCGTCACCGGTGCGCAGAAACCGGTCCCAGCCGTAGGCGATGAGGTCGTCCTCGGAACGTTCCTGGCCGTCGTTGTGGAACACGAGCGGCTGGTTGGGCACCTGCTTGAGCTCGGCCACGACGGACCGGGTTTGGCGGGCGATTTCGATCAGTTGCCCGCCGGGCCGGGGCGGGCGGGTGTCCCGGTTGTTGCCCCCGGAGATGAAGAGCAGGGCGGTGTCGTGGACCACCTCGGGCGGGAGGACCACCAGCAACCAGTGCCGCCACTCGGTGCGGTTGACCTCGGCCGGGGTGAGCCAGGTCTGGGAGGCCATTTCCAGGGCGTGCACGGTGCAGCCGCCGAGGTTGGTGCTGAAGACCGCCCGCCAGCGGTAGGCAGGGTCGGGCGCGGCCACGTAACGGTCCAGCGGCGTCTCGAGGGCGCGGAGGTTGCCCGGCAGCCGCGCCGCGGACGGCCCGGAGGCGCAGCCGGCGAGCAACAGCCCGCCCAGGCTCAGGAGGTGGAAGACGGGGAATCCCCGGTGGGGGGCGGAACTTGCAGGCAGTCTCATGACAAACAGCCCGGAGCAAAAGGGAGCCCGCCCACCCTGTCAATGCCGCGGTGAAGAGGCAGGAAGGGTTCAGAGCCGGTGGCCACCGCCGGGAGGCGGCGAACCCTCTGCCGGCCGGGCCGAAGTCCGAAGTCCGAAGGGGGTTGGTGACGGTGGCTCGCCGCTCCCTTGGTTCCTCCAGCCCAGGTCACCCCCAAAGCGCCAGAGGACTGGCGCCTGTCTGCGTGCGCCGCACAGGCAGGCACTCCACAAGCTGACGCCCGCTGCGGCGCGTTTTTTCCGCGCGCCAGCGTCCTGGAGTGCGGCAGTCCGCTGCCGCTTTGGTGGCCGGTGGCGCAAGGCGGTGCGGCGGTCGGGGGGTCGGCGGGACGCCGAACCCGGCGGGCGAGGTGCCCGCGCTCCCCCAAGATCCAATACCCGATGCCGGGGGAGGAGCGAGGAGCGGGGAGGGAAAAGGCAGAAGCCGGAAGCCAGGAGTCCGCAAGGGTGAGCGAACGGGGTTGGCCATTCCGCCTTCCGCTCGCCGCATTCCGGATGCGGAAGTTCTGTCCCTCCCCCGGCCGTCTGGCTCCCAAGAGGGGAAAACAAAAAGGGCCGGGCTTGCGCCCGGCCCCGTGATTGATCGGCTCAGCCGTGCCGGCTCAGCGCCGGATGCGGCCGAACTGCATTTGCTCGGTGGGAGCGAAGGTGAAGGGGCTGGTGGCCCCGGTCACGTCCACCCACGGACCGGTCACGCTGGGGGCGGCCTGCAGCGTGCCCCCGCCCCTCCACTCGATCGTGACCGTGCGGTCGGGGTTGAGGCGGATGCCGGTGAACTGCGGCGGCGGCACTACGGCGGGCGCCGGCACCAGGAGCATGAAGTCCCAGTCCCCGCTGCTGGCGGCGTAGCGCAGGGTGGTGGGTCCACCCAGATCCACGGCCACCAGGTCCCCATCCGGGGCGGTCCTGAGCGGGACCAGGGCGTTGTTGCCCCAGCCGCCGGTACCGGGGGCGTTGAACACGCCCAGGTCGGTCACCGTGGTGTCGGACACCGTTTGCAGGGTGGCCGCCAACTGGCCCGGGTTGCTCTCGCCGTGCGAGATGGCCGCATAGACGTTGTACTTCCCGGCCGGGATGTCGCGGGTGTAGTTGTACCACTGCCCGCCACCGATCCAGCCAAGCTTGAAGTTGACCTTGATGTCGCCCACGCCGCGGGTGCGGTCACCCGTGCGGTCCATCGAGACGCGCGGGTTCACCCCGAAGCGGTAGAGCGGCGAGGGAGCGGAGTCGTCCCGCTGGTAGTCGGTGCCCACCGTGGCCTGCAGGCCCGCGTAGGCCCCGCCCGCGTACGGCATCGCGCTGGCCTCGGCCAGCCCCGTGCCGTTGTTGTTGAAGTCTTCCGCTTCGATGAAGAAGGTCGGCGTCCTGAAGGCGCTGGTGGTCCGGAAGCTCCAGCTCACCGTGCGGTCGCCGAAGGTCAGCACCGCGGTGTGGAGGCCGTCCGCCCACGGGGTGGCGGGCGTGTAGGAGACTCTCACCTCGCCGCCGGCCTTGGTCACGGTCGGGGTCACCGGGTTGCCGTCCACCGTCAGGCTGACGGAGCCCGGGTCAATGTTGGCGGTGCCTTCGACGATGACGGCCGACACAGTCGCATCGCTGCCGGCCCGGGCCTGGCTGGCCGCCGAGGTGAAGTCGCGGCCCGGGGCGAAGGATTTCACCCAGGGCACGTTCGGGTTGGGGAACAGATACTGGTAGGCCTTGATCGAGGTGGTCACCATGCTGTCGTTGATCAGCGTGGCGGCGTTGTGGTTGGGCTGACCGGTGGTTTCATCCACCGGCAGGCGGGAGCTCCACTCGACCGAGGAGCCGCCGCCGCCTTCGTACCAGACCAGGCGTGCCGGGTAGAGGCCGGCCTGCTGGACGTAGAAGATGAAGGTGGTGCCCGAGTCGAGGGCGAGGCCGGCGCCACGGCCACCGCTGAATTCGCCCACCACGACCGGCAGCGTCCACCACTCGTTTGGATTGCCGATGGTGACGCGGAAGCCGTCGTCGCTGGTGACGTTCATGGCGACCAGGCCGGCGGGCAGGTCCAGCACGGTCAGGATTTCCTGGGTGTAGCTGTCGGTGCTGTCGGGGAAGCCGGTTGAGGGCGGGAAGCCCGCGCCGGCAGGATCAATACCCGGGATGCCCGGCACCGGGTAGTTGGGATATCCGTTGCCATCGGTGAAGTAACCGACATCGCCGGTGCTGAGATAGTTGATGACGTCGGTCTCGACGTAGCGGCCCTGGGGCCCGGTGAACGAGGTCAGATCGGCCGTGTTGGGGAGGCCGAGCAGGCCGTTGATCTGGCTTTCGGCCGCGTAGGTGTCGTTGCCGCGAGTCCCCACGTTCTGGTAGTGGGCGTTCTGGACCGTCTTGACCAGGAAGCCACGCAGGCCGGTGTTCACGGCGCCGGCCGGAAGGGCCAGGCTCGGCGGCACCACCGGAATGTTGGCGATGGTGAAGGAGGTCGTGCCTTCGTAGTTCTGGGTGCCGGCGGTGAAGGTCACCTTCAGCTCATGGTCGGCGGCGGGCAGGAAGCCGGCCGGGTCATGGGTGACGGTGGTGGTGTTGCCGGTCTTGCTCTTGGTGACCGGCACCTCGGCGCCGTTGAGGAACATCTTGATCGAGTCCTGGGTCACGGCGGTGTCGCCGTCCTGGATTTTGGCGATCAGGGAGGTGGTGGGCAGGTAGGTGCCGGAGTTGCGGAACGGATGGGTGAAGCTGACCACGGCCGGGCCGGCGCTGGCGCGCGAGCGGTAGGCCTTGATCGAATCCGCCGCGGAGGAGTTGAGCAACTGGCGGGTGGTGGCCGTGGGCACGGTCTGCAGGCCGGACCACTCGAGGTTGGCGCCGCCACCGCCCTCGAACCACACGGTGCGGACCGGGTAGTAACCGGCCTGCGGCACGTAGAGGGTGCTGACGGTGTCGGAGGCGCCCCGACCGCCGTCGAACTGGCCGATGATGGTCGAGGTGAGCACCTCGTTCACGCCGCCGAAGCTGGTGGTGGTGCGGAAGCCGTCATCGCTGTTGAAGATCAACTGGTACACGCCGGCCTGCGGGAAGTGCAGGTAGGTGGTGATCTCCGCGGCGATGTTGTCGGTGTAGAACGTGCCGTCCGGGTTGGTCTCGGTGGCACTGGGGATGCCCGGGATGGCCACGTCCGGCCAGTTGTTGTTTGCTTGGAACACGCCGTTCTGGCCCGGGGTGCCCCCCGCTTCCAACTGGCTGTAGTTGATGACGTCGGTCTCCGTGTACACGCCGCCGGTGAAGCCGCTCAGGTCGGCCACGTTGGCGCCCCGCAGGCCCTGGAGCTGCTGCTCGGCGCGGGCCACGGAGTTCGGCTGGGCGCGGGAGGCGGTCTGGTGCACCCGCACATTGAAGCCGCGCTGGCTGGTGTTGACATCGTTCACCGCCAGTTCCGGAGCCAGCGTCACATAGGTGGGCACGGTGTACTCGACCACCTTGGACTGGGAGAGGCCGCGGGTGTCCCGCGCGGTGACTTCCACCTGGTGAACGTTCCCCGGTACCTGCGGCCGGGTGATGTCGTACCAGCCCACGGTGGTGGTGATGTCGGTCTTGCTCACCTGGAGGACAGGCACCGAGACACCGTCCAGCTTGAGGGTGACCGTGTTCGGGTCCAGCACCGCCGGGCCGGAGTCAATGATCTGTACGGAGAAGCCGACCGGGTTGCCGCTGGCCGTGCCGATGATGATGTTGTCCGCCGGAACGGTGGTCAGCTTGATGTTGTCCACGTGGTGGACTTCCCAGGCGCCGCCGGTACGGCCGGCGAAGACGATACGGCCCGCGCTGGGCGAGAAGGTCACCGGAAGGCCGCCCGCCGGGGTCAGTTCGACGCCCTTCCAGGAGATTTTCACCTTGGCGTCCTCGGTGAGTTCGGCCCTGAACTTCTCCCAGTGGAGGTTCTCGATCCAGAGCCCCCAGGTCGGGTCGCTGTAGGGCGGCTGGGGCGTTCCGGCGTCGTTGCCCGTGACGCCGTCCCCGTTGAGGTCCTCGTCCGAGAGGGCGCCGGTCTGCATCGAGAGGTTGTAGTTGGCATCGCCCTTGGGGAGGTTGCGGTACGGCACCTCATTGTACTCGTAAGCACCGCCCTGGGCACCCGGGTTGGGCTCATCCGGCGTAAAGACGTTGTCCGGCCGCAGCGGGACGGGGAACTGGGCGATCAGCCTGGCATCCACGCGGATGCTGATGCCCACAACGTCCTGAACGCCGTTGATGGTGGCGCTCTGCCAGGTGTCGAAGCCGATCGCCAGACCGGTGGAGACGCCTTCCTCGGGCAGGCCGTTGCCGGTGCCGTCGTCGTCGTCGCTGTCCGCGCCGGTGCCCGGTTCGGTGTCCGTGCCGGTGTAGGGTAAGGCCTGTTGCAGGTCCGTGATGTTCGAGATGATGGGATCGGTGCTGCGGGCGTAGTTCAGGCTGAAGCCGTCTGCCGGCTGGGCCGTGCCGCCACCGATGCGGAGGTCGCACTCGAAGGTGAACGCCTTGACCACGAGCCCGGGCTCGAGGTCCGCGAACAGGATGCCGCCACGCTGGCTGCCGCGGGCATCGGTGATCGAGAGGTAACCATCACCATTGGCGCCGGACGCGCCGCCGTCAGCCCGCCATTCGGCCTGGTCGGTGGTGATGATCAAACCACTCGCGGAAGGGTCGGTGTTGAAGTTGAGCTCCACCACCCCGGCGAGGGCTGTCATGGCAGCCCCGGAGGAGGCGAAAGCCCAACTCATCCGCCGGATTCTGCGTTGTCGAGTTTGGGTCACAGGGTTCATAGGGTTTCGGAGGTGAGGTTGATGAACCAAAGACCTCGCTGCATTGGGTACCCCCTCCCACCCACCCGGGCCGGAAGGGCCGGAAAGGGCACACCCGCCTGCAACGGTGGTCCCGCATTCATGATTGCTAGCTGACGGAAGTAAAAAGCCATCGCCCCCCTGCCGCTGTCAAGGGGTATGTGATGAATTTTTGCGAGGGATCGGACGGATCAGTCCGATCGGCCCGATGAGACCGCCGACGACTCAGAGCCCCAGGCCGTGGGCCGCGGCCCGGGCCCAGGCCAGCACCGGGCCGGGTACCAGGCCCAACCCCACCACCCCCGCACTGCAGGCCAGCAACGCCAGGCGCCCCGGCCCGCCCACCGGCACCGGCGCGGTCACGCCCGCGGTGTCCCCCCAGTACACCGCCCGCACCAGGCCGAAGTAGTAGTACAGGGCGATCACCGCCGCCACCAGGGTCAACCCGGCCAGCAGGTACAGGACAGGGTCGCCCCCCCCGGCCCGCAGCGCCGCCCGCAGCAGCAGAAACTTGCCCAGAAACCCGGCCAGCGGCGGCACCCCCGCCAGCGAGGCGGCCCCCAGCGTCAACGCCGCGGCCAGCCCCGGCGCCTGCTGACCCAGCCCGCCCAGGGTCTCGAGATCATCCCCGCCGGCCCCGCGCCAGACCAGCGTGGCCACCAGGAACACCAGCAGCACGGCGAAGAGATAGCCGGCCAGGTAAACCAGCACCGCCTCGACCCCGGCCGCATCGCGCGTGGCGAAGCCCACCAGCAAAAAGCCCGCGTTGGCGATGCTCGAATACCCCATCAGCCGCCGCAGGCTCCGTTGCGGCAACGCCCCCAGCGCCCCGTAAAACATCGTCGCCACCGCCAGCGCCGCCAGCAGCAGGCCGGCCCGCGCGGTCAGGGCTGGCGCCGCCTCGTGCAACACCCGCAGCAGCAGCACCACGCCGGTGGCCTTCGAGCCCGCCGCCAGGAAGGCCGTGGTGGGCAGGGGCGACCCCTGGTACACGTCCGGCACCCAGATTTGGAACGGTACCACGGCGATCTTGAAGCCCAGCCCCACCCCAACCAGTAGCAGCCCCGCCACCACCAGCGGGTTGCCGGTAAAAGTCTCGATCCGCTCCGCCAGCGCCGTAAAGGCCAGTGTGCCCGCCCCCGCCTGGACCAGGGCCATGCCGAACACCAGGAAAGCCGAGGCCAATGCCCCCAGGATCAGGTACTTCACCCCCGCCTCCAGCGCCGTCTCGCGCCGCCGCTGGAAGCTCACCAGCACGTAAAACGTCACCGTCACCAGCTCGACCGCCACAAACAACAGCGCGAAGTGCCGGGCCGACGCCGCAAACATCATCCCCGCCAGCGCAAAGCAGCTCAGCGCGTGATACTCGGCGTGGCCGGCCTCGAAACCGTCCCGGAACTCCCACGCCAGGGCCGTCACCAGCAGGGCGGCCAGCAGGAAGAAGCGTTTGAAAAACAACGCCAGCCCGTCCGCCACGTACAGTCCCGCGAAGGCCGTGCGGGCCGGCTCGGCCGGCACCCAGAAACTGGCGACCAGGATCGCGCCCAGGGCCAGCGCCGTGACCAGGGCCAGGCGGGGCCGACGGGCCGGCGCCAGCCACAAATCCGCCAGCAGCACCCCCAGCCCGGTGAGCACCACCGCCAGCTCCAGCCCGATGGTCGCCAGATCGTTCACCGGCCCACCTTCCCTGCGCCCGCCGCCGGCAGCCCCGCGAGCCGGCCCGGCGCGGTTGCGCCACCGGCCAGCCCCGCGGCGGTCGCGTCAGCCCCGGCCGGCGGCGCCAGCAGCCGCACCACGACCGGCCGGAGGGGGTCCGTCAACAGCCGCGGGGCGCAGCCGAAGACCACCAGCGCCCCCAGCAGCAACGCATAGGGCAACCGCACCCAGGCGCCGCGGGCGTCCTGTGCCTCGCCCCAGCGTTCGGGCAGCGGCCCGTGCCAGAGCGCCCGCACCGCCCGCAGCATGTACACCGCGGCCACCACCAGCGCGCCCCAGGCGGCCAGGATCACCACCAGCCGATGGTTCGGCCAGGCGCCGAAGAGGGTGAGCGCCTCGCCGGGGAAGTTGGCAAAGCCCGGCAGGCCACAGCCGGCGAACATCGCCATGACCATCACCCCGCCCAGAAACGGCATCGCCCGCAGCAGGCCGCCCAACTGGTCCAGGTTCACCGTGCGCAGGTGCTGGTGCAGGTAACCGCTCACCGCAAAGCTCAGCGCCGCCAGCAGGCCGTGCGCGACCATCACCACCACCGCCCCGGTCACCCCCACCACACTCAGGCTGGCGATGCCCAGGAAGGCGAAGCCCATGTGGGCCACGCTCGAGTTACCGATCAGCCGGTGCAGGTCCCGCTGACGCATCGCCACCAGCCCGCAGTACAGGATGTTGCCCAGGGCCAGCCAGGCCAGCAGCGTGACCCAGGCCTCCGCCCCTTCCGGCAGCAGCGGCAGGGCCACGCGGATCAAGCCGTAGAGGCCGAACTTCTTGATCACCCCCGCGTGCAGCATCGCCGCTGCCGTCGGCGCGGCGGCATACCCGGCCGGCGCCCAGGTGTGGAAGGGCCAGAGCGCCACCAGCACGCCGAAGCCGAACAGCAGCAGCCCGAAGACCCACGTCTGCACCCGGACCGGGAGCGGTTGCGCGGCCAGGTGCCGCGTCAGCTCCGGCAGATTGAACGTACCGGCGCCGGCCTGCACGTAGAGCGCGATCAATCCTGCCAGCGCCACCAGCGCCCCCAGGCTCAGGTACAGCGTGATCTGGAAGGAGGCGAAGGTGCGCTCCTCGCCCCGCCCCCACAGGCCGATCAGCAGGAACGTGGGCACCAGCGCCAGCTCGTGGAAGACGTAAAACAGGAACAGGTCAAAGGCCACAAAGGCGCCGAGGATGCCGCCGGTCATCAGCAACAGCAGCACGTAGTACACCTGCTGGCGGGCGGTGATCTCGCGGGAGACGCACACCGCGGCAAACGCCACCAGCGCCCCCATCAGCAGCAGACCCGCGTTCAGGCCGTCCACCCCCACGTGGTAACTGATGCCCAGGGCGGGAATCCACGGCACCTGCTGCTCGAATTGCAGCCCGGCCGCGCCCGGCTCGAGGGCCAGAAACACCCGCAGCGCGCCCAGCAGCGACAGGCCCGTGGCCCCGAGGGCCAGGAGCCGGAACAGCACGTTGAACGTGCGCGGCAGCAGCGCGATCACCCCCGCGGCCACCAGCGGGCAGAAAATGATGAAGGTCAGGTTCGCCATGTCAGCGGGTCAGTGTCCACCCCAACACCACCACCGCCCCGGCCGCCAGCCACAGGGCGTAGGTCTGCACGTTGCCGGTCTGCACCTGCCGCAACAGCCGCCCGGCCAGCTCGATCGCCCCCGCCGTGCCGCGGACCAGCCCCGCGGCCAGCACCCACCGGTCCACCGCCGCCACCACCCCCGCCAGGGCCTCCTGCGTGCCGGCGATCAACGCCGCGTACAGCTCGTCGAAGTACAGCCGCTCGCGCAGCCACCGCGCCGGCGCGCCGAGCAAACCCGGCAGCGGATCCCTCAGCGCCCGGCCATACCACCGCCACGCCACCGCCAACCCGAAAACTGCCGCCGCCAGCCCGCCCCAGGCCGCCGCCGGCGCATGGGCAAACGGCTCGAACAGATGCGCTCCCCAGCCGTGCCCCGCCTCCCGCGCCACCCCGTAATGCCGCGCCAGCCAGCGGTCCACCCCCCAAAACCCGGCCAGCACCGTCGGCACCGTTAGCACCAGCAACGGCCCGGTCATCACCGGCGGCGCCTCGTGGGCATGGTCGAGCGCCTGGGACTTGGCCGGGCCGGTGAAGGCCACCAACAGCAGCCGGAACATGTAAAACGCCGTGAGCGCCGCCACGCCCACCCCCAGCGCGAACAGCGCGTACTGCCCCCGCTCCCACGCCAGGGCCAGGATGGCGTCCTTGCTGAAAAACCCGCTCAACGGCGGCAGGCCGCACAAGGCCAGCGTGCCGGCCAGGAAGGTCCAGAAGGTCACCGGCAGCTTCCGCGCCAGCCCCCCCATCTTCCAGATGTCCTGCTCGTGGTGCAGCGCGTGGATGACCGCCCCCGCCCCCAGGAACAGCAGCGCCTTGAACCCGGCGTGGGTCACCAGGTGGTACATCGCCGGTGTCGGATGCCCGCCGCCGCTCAGCCCCACCGCCATGACCATGTAGCCGAGCTGGGACAGCGTCGAGTAGGCCAGGATGCGCTTGATGTCGTTTTGCTGGAGGGCCAGCAGCGCGGCCAGCAGCGCGGTCCCCCCGCCGGTCCAGGCGATCACTTCCAGCGCCGTCGCGTCGAGCAGGAAGAACACCCGGCACAACAGGTACACCCCCGCGGCGACCATCGTGGCGGCGTGGATCAACGCGCTCACCGGCGTGGGGCCCTCCATCGCGTCCGGCAACCAGACATGCAGGGGGAACTGCGCGGACTTGCCCACCGCCCCGCAGAACAGCAGCAGCCCCGCCGCGGTGGCCACCTCCCCCCACGCGGCCGGCGCGGCGGCCAGCCGGGCCCGCAGTTCCTCCAGGTCCAGCGTGCCCAGCACCGACCAGACCAGGAGAATGCCCAGCAGGAAACCGAAGTCCCCCACCCGGTTGGTGAGAAAGGCCTGCTTGGCGGCGTCCGCCGCGGCGGGCCGTTCATGCCAGAAACCGATGAGCAGGTAGCTGGACACGCCCACCAGCTCCCAGAACACGAACAGTTGAAGCAGATTCGTCGCCAGCACGATCCCCAGCATGGCGAACGAAAACAGGCTCAGCCCGGCAAAGTACCGCGGCAGGCCGGGGTCCCCGCGCAGGTAACCCCAGGAATAAATGTGGATGGCGCTGCCCACCCCCGTCACCACCAGCAGCATCAACGCGCTCAGGCCGTCCACCGCCAGCCCGAACTCCACCCGCAGCCCGGGCAGCTCCAGCCACACCAGGCCGGTCCGGCCACTGGCCCCGCCCTGGAACAACCCCCAGCTCGCCAGGAACGAAACCAGGATGGCCCCGATGGACCACCGGGCGGCCGCCGCCGGGCGGCGCAACGCGGTGAGCGTGATGGCCACCGCGGCCACCGCCGGCGCCAGCAAGACCACCCAGGGCAGGTGCGGGTTCATCCGGCTAGAGCTTGAGCGCGGTCAGGTCCTCCACGTGGGCGGTCGCCCGGCGCCGGTACAGGGCCACGATCAACGCCAGCCCCACCGCCACCTCCGCCGCCGCCACGGTGATGACGAAAAACACCATCACCTGGGCATCCAGGCTGCCGGTGAACCGCGCCGCCGCCACCAGCGCCAGGTTGGCGGCGTTGAGCATCAGCTCCAGCGACATGTAAATCACCAGCAGGTTGCGCCGCAGCACCACCCCCACCAGCCCCAGGCAGAACAACAGGGCACTGACCACCAGGTAATGTTCCAGCCCCGGGCTCACCGCAGCTCCTTCTTGCTCAGCAGCACCACCCCCACCATCGCCACCAGCAACAGCACCGACACCACCTCGAACGGCAACAGGTAGCGCGTGAACAGCAACCGGCCCAGCGCCTCGGTGGTCCCCTCAACCGCCGCCGGCGCCGCCGCGGGCGGGGCCGCCGTGTGAATGGCCTGCCGCAAGATCACGGCCAGGGCCGCCGCCACCAGGCCGCCGCCCACCAGTCCCAGCGTCTGGTACCGGCGCCGCTCCTCCGCCCGCAGGTCCAGCAGCATGATCACAAACAGGAACAGCACCATCACTGCCCCGGCGTAGATGAGAATCTGGACCGCCCCCAGGAAAAACGCCTCCAACAACACAAACAGGCCGGCCAACCCGACCATGGTCAGCACCAGAAACATGGCACTGGTGACCGGATTGCGACTGAACGGGTTGGCCACCACCAGGAAGCCGCAGACCAGGGTCAGCGCCGCGAAAATGTAGAACAGGGCAGCCTGCACAGCCTTTGCGGCCTCCGGGCCGCGCCGGGATTCAACCGGCCCCACCCCCCCGCTGCAAGCCCGGCGTTGGGCGTCCGCGCCTCGCACGCCATCGAGGCGCCCCACATCCAAGTCGGTTCAGCGGCCGTCCAGCACCTGGGTCAGGTGCGGGGTGTAGAGGCGGGGTTCGAGCAGGAAGGAGTCGTGGCCCTTGTCGGAGTGGACGGTGATCCACATCGCCGGCACGTGGGCGCGCTTGAGCAGGTGGATCAGCTTGGCCTGCTCGGCCACCGGGTACATGCCGTCGGAATCAATGCTGAAGACCAGGAACTCCTGCCCGCGGCAGCGCTCGAACAGGCTGCCCAGGTCCCGGCCGCCGGCCTCGGCCACCAGGTCGAACCACTGCCAGGCGTCGAGGATGCGCAGGTAGGTGTTGGCATCGAAGCGCCGAACAAACTTCTGGCCCTGGTGGTGCATGTAGGACTCGACCGGGTGGTTCATCTCGTACCAGCCGTAGGGCGGTTTCTGGCTGACGACCTCGCCGCGGGCGCGCTCGCGCAGGGTGTCCAGGGAGACAAAGGTCTTGTGGGCGATGCGCCGGGCCAGGGCCAGGCCCAGCTCGGGGGCGGGGCCGTCGTAGTAGTCGCCGCCGCGGAAGTGGGGGTCGCCCTCGATGGCGGTGACCTGCTCGAAGTTGAGGATGCGCTGGTAGATGGTGGTCTCGACGCCGGTGCCGATGGGCACCACGATGTGCACCCGCTCCGGGTAGCGCGTGGCGGTGAGCAGGGCGAGGTAGCCGCCGATGGAGGCGCCGATGACGGCATGGAGGCGCGCCACGCCGAGGGCATCGAGCAGCGTCATCTGCGAGTCCACGATGTCGCTCATGCGCAGGACGGGGAACTGGGGGCCCCAGCGCCGGCCGGTGTCGGGGTTGATCGAGGCGGGGCCGGTGGAACCGTAGCAGCCGCCGAGGTAGTTGGCACACACCACGCAGTAGCGGCGGGTGTCCAGGGCCCTGCCCGGGCCGATGAAGCCGTCCCACCAGCCCTGGTGCATTTCCTCGGTCCAGCGGTGGTCCAGGCCGGGCACGCGGGGGTTGAGGCCGGCGGCGTGCTGGCTGCCGGTCATGGCGTGGAAGAGGAGGATGACGTTCGAGCGCTCCTCGTTCATCCGGCCGTACATCTCGTAGGCGAGGGTGAAGCGGGCCAGTTTCCCCCCCACCCGCAGCCGCAGCGGCTGGCGGGGGTTGTCGTACTCGAAAAACTGGGTGCAAACCCGGCCGATGGAGCGCGTCATAAGGAAAAGCGCGGCGGCCCAGTTTACCGGCACCGACGCCGGCCTAACAAGCGGCCGCTCAGGCCGTGGCCGCGCGCAGGGCCTGGTCGAGGTCGGCCAGGAGGTCCTCGATGTTTTCCAGGCCGATGCTCAGGCGTACCAGGTCCGGGGTGATGCCGGCGGCGCGTTGTTGTTCCTCGTTCAGTTGGGAGTGGGTGGTCGAGGCGCTGTGGATGGCGAGGGACTTGGCGTCGCCCACGTTGGCCAGGTGGGAGAACAGCTTGAGGTGGTCAATGAACTTGCGTCCCGCCTCCAGGCCGCCCCGGATGCCGAAGACGACCATCGCGCCGCCCAGGCCGCAGAGGTAGCGCTGGTTGCGGGCGAACTCGCGGTCCTCGGGCAGGCCGGGGTAGCGCACCCAGGTCACGCCGGGATGTTTCTGGAGGTGGCGGGCCACGGCCAGGGCGTTTTCGCAGTGCCGTGCCATGCGCAGGGGCAGGGTCTCGATGCCCTGGAGGAAAAGCCACGAGTTGTCGGGCGAGATGCAGGCGCCGAGGTTGCGCAGCGGCACGGTGCGCATACGCAGGATGTAGACCAGCGGCCGGAGCGGCTCGGACAGGTCCAGCCCCCAGCGCAGGCCGTGGTAGGAGGCATCGGGGGTGGTGTAAAGCGGGTGCTTGCCGGCGGCCCAGTTGAACCGGCCGCCGTCCACCACCACGCCGCCAATGCCGGTGCCGTGGCCGCCCAGCCACTTGGTGAGCGAATGGACCACGATGTCTGCCCCGAACTCAAGCGGCCGGGTCAGGTACGGCGTCGAGAAGGTCGAGTCCACGATCAGCGGCAGGCCGGCGGCGTGGGCGAGGCGGGCCACGGCCTCGAGGTCGGTGATCTCCAGGGCGGGGTTGGAGACCGATTCGCAGAACAGGGCGCGGGTGCGCTCGTCCACGGCGCGGGCGAAGTTCTCCGGGTCGTTCGAGTCCACGAATTTCACGGTGATCCCCAGGGCGGGCAGGAGGGCGTCGAACATCGTGTAAGTGCCGCCGTAAAGGTTGCGGGCGGAGACAATGTTGTCGCCGGCCTGGGCGAGGTTGATGACCGAGTAGAAGACGGCGCTGGTGCCCGAGGCGAGGCCCAGGCCGCCGAGCTCGGGCGCGCCTTCGAGCAGGGCGACGCGCTTTTCGAGCACCTCGGTGGTGGGGTTCATCAGGCGGCTGTAGATGTTGCCCAGCTCGCGGAGGGCGAAGAGGTTGGCGGCGTGTTCGGTGCTCTTGAACACGTAGGAGCTGGTGCGGTACACCGGCACGGCCCGGGCCAGGGTGGTGGGATCGGGTTGCGTGCCGCCGTGCAGGCAGAGGGTTTCGAATTTCATGGGCCACGCAGCGTAATGAAGCCGGCGCGGGCAAGGCAAGTCGCCGGTCCGGTCGCCGCCGCCTGTGGGTGCATTCCGATTGATCACGGAGGCCATAGCGCCGGTTTCCCAATCTGCGGCCAGTCGGCGGCGCAGGGGAACGTGGAGGCTCGGCGGGTCGGGAAACCCGCGCTACGGCAGACGGGGAAGGCTGCGCGACGCAAACCGGCAACCGCAAGAAACCGAGATGCGCCCCCGTCAGGTGGCAGGACTCGCGGCCCGCGCCCTCAGCCCTCGGGGCGGAAGACCACCACCCCCAGCGGGGGAAGCGTCAGCGCCGCCGACTGCGGCTGGCCGTGTTGGGGAACCTCCTCGGTCCGGACCCCGCCCAGGTTGCCCACGCCGCTGCCGCCGTAGCATTCGGAGTCGGTGTTGAGGATTTCGCGCCAGAAGCCGGGTCGCGGCAGGCCCACGCGGTAGCCGCTGTGGGGGACGGGGGTGAGGTTCAGGATCACGGCCAGTTCCGGGCCGGGCCCCAGCGGGCGGCGGAGGAAGGACAGGACCGAGTGGAGGTGATCGGTACAGTCAATCCACTGGAAGCCCGACGGCTCGTAGTCCCCTTCCCAGCAGGCGGCGTGTTCGCGATAGAGGCGGTTGAGGTCGCTGACCAGCCGCTGGGTACCGCAGTGGTAGGGACCGGCCTCCAGCAGCCACCAGTCCAGTTCGGCGTTTTCGTTCCACTCGGCGCGCTGGCCGAACTCCCCAGCCATGAAGAGCAGTTGCTTGCCGGGGAACAGCCACTGGTAGGCGAGCAGGGCGCGGAGGTTGGCAAAGCCCTGCCAGTCGTCGCCGGGCATCCGGCCGCGCAGCGAGCCCTTGCCGTGCACCACCTCGTCGTGCGAGAGCGGGAGGATGAAGTTCTCGTGGTGGTGGTAGAGCATGGCAAAGGTCAGGTCGTTCTGGTGGTACTGGCGGTGGATGGGGTCGCGCTTGAAGTAGCCGAGGGTGTCGTGCATCCAGCCCATGTTCCACTTGAAGGTGAAGCCCAGACCGCCCACGTAAGGGGGCCGGGTCACCTGCGGCCAGGCGGTGCTTTCCTCGGCCACGGTGAGCACCCCGGGGTGTTCGGTGTGCACCAGGTGGTTGAACTCGCGCAGGAAGGCGATGGCCTCGAGGTTTTCCCGCCCGCCGTAGGGGTTGGGCACCCATTCCCCCTCGCGTCGCGAGTAGTCCAGGTAGAGCATCGAGGCCACGGCGTCCACGCGCAGTCCGTCCACATGGTAGCGGTCGCACCAGAACAGCGCATTGGCGGTGAGAAAATTCCGCACCTCGTGCCGGCCGTAGTTGAAGATGAGCGTGCCCCAGTCCTGGTGGGCGCCCTGGCGCGGGTCCTCGTGCTCGTAGAGCGCGGTGCCGTCAAAGCGCGCCAGCGCCCAGGCGTCCCGCGGGAAATGGGCCGGCACCCAGTCCACGATCACGCCGATGCCGGCCTCGTGCAGGGCGTTGACCAGGTACTGGAAATCGTCCGGTGTGCCATACCGACTGGTGGGAGCGTAAAAGCCGGTGACCTGGTAGCCCCAGCTCGGGTAAAAGGCATGCTCGGCCACGGGCAGGAACTCGACGTGGGTGAAGCCGGTGGCCCGCACGTAGTCCACCAGCGGCCCCGCCAGCTCGCGGTAGCTGAACGACTCGAAGGGCGATTTCTTCCGCCACGACCCCAGGTGCACCTCGTAGATGCTCAAGGGGGCGCGCAGCGGGTTCCAGGCCGCCCGCCGCTCGAGCCAGGCGCCGTCGCCCCAGGCAAACCGCTGCGTGTCCCAGACCATCGCCGCCTGTTTGGGTGGGACTTCAAAGAGGAAACCGAACGGATCGGTGCGCAGGCTGATCGCACCGTGGCAGTCGCGCACTTCAAACTTGTAGAGCGTGCCGGGGCCCGGACCGGGCACGAACAGCTCCCACACCCCGGACAGGCCCAGCAGGCGCATGGGGTGATAGCGGCCGTCCCAGCCGTTGAAATCCCCCACCACGCTCACCCGCTGGGCGTTGGGCGCCCAGACCGCGAAACTGACCCCCGCCACCCCGTCCAGCACGCGCACCTGGGCCCCGAGCTTGGTGTACAGGCGCCGCTCGTTACCCTGGTCGAACAGATACAGGTCCTGCTCGCCCAGCGTGGGCAGGAACGAGTAGCCGTCGCGCAGCCGGCGTTCACGCCCGTGGTAATCGGTCACCACCAGCTCATAGGCGTACACCCGGTTCACCCGGCGGGTCAGCCCTTCGTACAGCCCCGATTCATGCAGCCGCTCCAGCCGGAACCGGGGCATGGCCGTCTCGTGCACCGGCACCACCTCGACCGCGGCGGCGTTGGGCAGGTAGGCCCGAACCACCACCCCGGAGCCGTCCCCCAACGGATGCATCCCCAACAGCCGGTGCGGCTCGCGCTGACGGGCGTGGACCAGGCTGTCCAGTTCCGCGGCAGTCAAGATCATGGCCCACCTATGCCAGAACTCCCCCGCGGAAACACGCGAAAAACCGGGGCGACGCCGCGAGGGACCGGATTCCGGCGCCCCGACCCACCTGGCGTGGGGTGCTTGGCTGGCAAGCCCCGGACCGAAGATCCCCCCTTCCCACTCCGGCCGCGACGAGCCGATGCCCTCTTCTGTTGCCCCTCAACCGAAGGCGAGTTCCAGCGGGCGCGGGCGGGGGCGCGTCGCCAACAACAGTCCTGCCGCCTCGACGACCTCGTCCGGCAGCGGCAGCTGCTCCAGGGCGCGCGGCTCGACCTTGATCGCATCGCCGCCATACGTTTTGCCGACCAGCCGCAGGTTGGCAGCGGTGGCGGGGTGCCGGAGGACCTGCCAGAGCCGCTCGATGGCAGGCGGAGACTCGTCGAAGGGATAGACACACAACAGGCAGGTCAGCGGCACCACGCCGGCTCGGTTTCGGATGAACCGGGCATTGCGCCGGCCCAGGTACGCGAACAAGAACGGCGGGACGCAGCGCGCCTCGACCCGATACCAGGGGCGGCGCGAGGCGATCAGCGGTTTGTCCGGCAGTCCGAGCGATTCACCGTGCTTCAAGTACCGGCGCACGGGTTCGGGCAAATCGGCGAGCGCCCGGTTTCCAACAGAGAGTAACCGCGTGGGGCGGCCTTGTTGATCGAGTGCGGCCAAGTGCTCGGCGGTCAACTCGTCGCCCGGTACGTCGCGCGTGCGCCCGATCGCCGGAATCAGGTACGACACCGGAATCCCCAGCCGGGCGGCGCGCGAGCAGGTCAGAAAAAAAAACTCGTTGTCGCCCGTCACGATCCCGCGCATCACGGAAGCAAAATCGCCCAAGCGATACCGGGTGCGCCCCTCCCGGCCCGGGGGACGCGACAGACCGGTGGCGAGCGCCTCGTCCAAGCGGCGACGCCACACCCTCAGGGCCGCCGGCGCGGGCGAAACGTCCCGCGGCGCGGCAGCCCATGTCCGGAGCACCTCCGGTTCGATGGCCGTACACCGCGCCCAGAGGAGCTCCGGCTGCGGCGGTGCGTTGCGGATGAGCAACAGGATCGCGTTGGTGTCAATCTGCGGGAACGGCGCGGCACCGGCCTCAAACGTGACCACGCCTTCGATCTGGAAACGGCGGCCAATCCATTCCCACAAGCCGCGGGCAAACACGCCTTCGCAAACGTCGGCGGAGACGATGAACGCGAGTCTGCCGCCGACCGCAAGCCGTTCGAGGCACCGCAACAGGAAATAAACATGCAGCCCGGCCCTGCCATCAATGCTGTGGCCCAGCATCGCCCGGCTCCAATGCCGGAGATGGACCTTGGTTTCCGCGGAGAGCCGGTGGTGCCGGATGTAGGGCGGATTGGTCACAATGGCGGCGAAAGTCCGGGGCGGCGGTTGCAGCACAAAGTCCCGCAGACTTACCCGGCCAAGGTCGGCATCGGTCAGCCCGGCTCGCTTGGCCTCGTCAAGCGCAGCCGCGTCAACTTCAGCGCCCAGTAATTGGACCGGCTGGCCGGTGCGCTGCGACCAGCGCTTCGCCGCGCGGAAAAACGCGCCGGCCCCGACCGCGGGGTCGAACAGTTCAGGGGCGCCGCCCGAAAGCGCGTACGCCACCATCGCATCGGCTACCCAATCCGGCGTCCAGAACTGTCCTTTGTGCCGCAGCGCCTCACGGGCCGGACCGGTTCGCGGCACTGGCTGGGAGAGGCTTCCGTTCATGGCGCTTGCGCCTTCGCAGCGGCGGCCGTTTCAAGCAACCGGATGCTGTGTTCGGTGAGGCGGCAACGACCGCCCTGAAACCGGACAAACGGCAGGATGTGGCCGTTCTTGTCCACGATCGAGTCCGCTACCAAGGTCGGTTCGGCCTCGGCTTCCGCCAACGGGTAGGCAAAGTGGTGGTGGAACTTGTAAATCGTCTTCTCGGTGGTGGCTCCTCCCGGAGCTTGGAATACCTGCCGCGTCGGTTCGATCACGCCTTCGCCGATCAAGCGCTCCGCCTCATCAAACGACAGCCCGAAGGCGAGGTCGTAGAAAACATGCCAGAGGTGGATTGGAATGCCGTGGGTTGACTGCCAACGGCGAAGCGGCTGCCGGTCTTCCTCTTTCAGGATCACCGTCGGCAACACCGCCCCTTTACGCAGCCCTGGTTTGCCAGCATGGCGCCTTTGCGGCTTGAGGGGAGCGTTGAAGTCCGGCATTTGGCGGGCTCGCCAAAGGCTGTTTTCGCACTCGACGGCCAACACCGCTCGGGCCAGCAACTGCTGTATCGCCGGATCCTCTTCCGCTGTCAATGGCAGCTCGCGGATCCCGCCCAGACCTTCTACCCGGCGGCTCACAGCCTCGCGATCAGCGTTGCGGAAAATGAGCAGGTCCGGCCGCTTCAACTAGCCCAAGCCAGCTTTGTCCAGGCGCTCGCAATACAGTTCGAACTCGCGTATGTCGTTATCCGGTGCGGTCCCGCTCGGGCCCTAGGGCAGTGCAAAAAAGCGGCCAGTGGCATCAACCGCTTCCACCAGTCGCTGTTCGCTCCATACCCCTTGGGACCACCGCATCAGGAAATCGCTGCCCCGTAGCCGCCGCGGGTTCAGTTCATGATCCGCCCACGGCACCGGGCCGATCCCAGACAGCCCAAGCTCGATTTCCTCCCTTCGAACGGCGAGCGCTTCTTCAAACGCTGCCAGATGCCTTGGCATATCGAGAGCGCTTGTCTGTGAATGCCGGTCCAATTGCTTACACCTGCAGCACTGCGCCCTGGCTGGCGTTGGTGACGAATTTCTGGTAGCGCGCCAGCCAGCCGTGCAACTGCCGCCGCACCGGCTGCCAGCTCTTGCGCCGCTCGGCCAGCTCCGACTCGGGCACGAGGATGTCCATCCGGCGATTGGAGAAATCAATCCGGATGCGGTCACCGTTCCGCAGCAGGCCGATCGGGCCGCCTTCCGAGGCCTCCGGGCTGACGTGCCCGATGCATGCGCCGGACGTGCCGCCGCTGAACCGGCCATCGGTGATCAGCGCGCACGAATCGCCCAGGCCCATGCCCATGATGTAGCTGGTGGGCGAGAGCATCTCCTGCATGCCCGGACCGCCGCGCGGGCCTTCGTTGCGGATGATCACGACGTCGCCGGGCTTGACCTGGCCGCCCAGGATGCCGGCGCAGGCTTCGTCCTGGCTCTCGAAAATCACGCACGGGCCTTCAAAGACAAAGTCCGGCCCGCACCGTCGCTTGAACTCGTCGCTGATGCCGGCGGTCTTGACCACGCTGCCCCCAGGGGCGAGCTGGCCGTAGAGGATCGCCAGCCCGCCGTCGGGCGTGTAGGCGGTGTCCTTGGTGCGGATGCAGTCGCGCGGGTCGAACAGAAAAACGGGGTCGTGCGGCATCAGGCCGCCGGGGTTGACCCTGGCCAGGCGTTTGGGGTCGGTGAGCAGTTCGGCGCGGTGGATGACCCAGTTCTTGAATCGCTTCACCCGCAGCACGGCGTGGCGCACGCGCTGGCCACCTTTTTCGTAGCGCCAGAACAACAGCACCGGCTCGCCGCGCAGCTCGGCCAGCTCGGCGCGGACGAGGCCGCGGGCTTCGGCAAGCTGCTGTTCGAGGACCGGGCGGAGCTGGTCGTGGCCCTTGAGCGTGCGGCCGTCGGGCAGTTTGAGGCTGGCCTTGGGCGCGTAGAGCGCCAGTTGAGCCTCGAGGTCGCCGGCGTTCCACGCGGCGGCGTCGCGCCAGAGGGTGATGGCCAGCAGGTCGGCCGGGAAAAAGAGCATCGGCTTGGGGGCGAGGTTGCCGCTGGCGGTGCGGGCGGCCGGGCCGAGCTTGTCGTTGGGGTCCACGACGATCGCCGACGCGCCCGAGACGCGAGCGGCTTTGGCCCAGAGCATGCAGGTGGGCGAACGCACGTCCCACTCGTCAATGTTTTCGCCGAGCGTTCTGCCGGTGACGGTCTTGCAGTGGAGGTTGAGCACGCCCATGCGCTTGAGCTCGCCCAGGATGGTGTGGATGCCGCCGGCGCGTTGGACGTCCTGGACGTGATAGTTCGAGGAGGGCGAGACCTTGCACAGGCAGGGGATGCGGCGCGAAATCTCGTCAATGCGCCGGATGTCGTAGGGGATGCCGGCCTCGCGGGCGATGGCCAGGGTGTGGAGGATGGTGTTGGTCGAGCCGCCCATGGCCACGTCGAGCATCAGGGCGTTGTCGAAGGCCTCGAGCGTGGCGATGTCGCGCGGCCTCAAGTCCCACTCGACCAGCTTGAGGATCATGCGGGCGGCGCGTTCGTAGAGGGCCTCGCGCTCCTTCGAGACGGCCAGGATCGTGCCGTTGCCGGGCAGGGCCATGCCCAGCGCCTCGCACAGGCAGTTCATCGAGTTGGCGGTGAACATGCCCGAGCACGAGCCGCAGGTCGGACAGGCCACCTGCTCGAGCCGTTTCAACTGGTCCTCGGTGATCTTGCCGGCCTGCAGCTCGCCCACGCCCTTGAAGACGGAGATCAAATCCGCCTTGCCGACTGCCGGCTGCAGGTGCGCGGCCAGGTCCTCGTGAGCGGCCTTTTGCTCGGCCACGCCCGCGGCCATCGGCCCGCCGCTGACAAAGATGGTGGGGATGTTCAGGCGCATCGTGGCCATGAGCATCCCGGGCACGATCTTGTCGCAGTTGGGAATGCAGATCAGGCCGTCGAAACAGTGCGCCCGGACCATGGTCTCGACGCTGTCGGCGATGAGCTCGCGCGAGGGCAGCGAATAAAGCATGCCCGTGTGGCCCATGGCGATGCCGTCATCCACGCCGATGGTGTTGAAGATGAAGGGCACACCGCCGGCCTGGCGGACCAGGCGCTTGACCAGCAGGCCGACCTCGTTGAGGTGGGCGTGGCCGGGGATGCAATCGGTGTAGCTGTTGGCGATGCCGATGAAGGGTTTCTGGAAATCCTCCTCGGACTCGATCGCCCCCGTGGCGCGCAGCAGGGCGCGGTGCGGGGCGCGTTCGATGCCTTTTTTGATGGTGTCGGAGCGCATGATGCGATGCTGGCCGGGGCTGAGGAAGTTCAGCCACGGCGGGGCAAAGTAGCCGGGGAGATCGGGGTTGTCACGCGGCCAGATTTGGGCGGGTGGTGGCGGCAACCCATCCCCTGGCGGGGGCTCCGCCTCGGTCACCACCCCCCCCGGGCTTCCCGGCCGGCAAATGCCCAACTCCTTGCCGGTGCAGAAGGTGTCGGACCAGGGTGGGACGGGGAATCGCCTGCCGGCGGCGGCCGACACCGGATTGTAACCTTCGCGCCGCAGCGATAGTCTGGCGGGCCGTGCGCGCCGCACCTTTTCAACCCCCGACGCCTCCCACCTTCCGGGGGACCGCCCGCCGCCGGGCGGCCCGGTGGGCCGGGCTCAGGCTCGGGCTGGGCGTGGCCCTCGCCGCCGGCGGGGCGTTGCCCGGCCAGGGATGGGGCGCCACGGATCTTCCCACCCGGCCGGCTGAATTGTTCGAGCCGACCCGCGTCTGGACGGTGCACCTCAAATTCACCCCGCAGGAATGGAAGGCGCTCGAACCGGCGGGCGGACCGCGCGGCTTCGGCGGGCCGCCGGGCGAATTCGGTCCGGGCATGTTTCTGGGGCCGGCTCTCCTCAACGCAGCGGACGCAGACCGTGACGGCCAGGTCGCGCGTGAGGAATTCCGCCGCCTGGGCGAGGCGTGGTTTGACCGCTGGGACACCGCCGGCCGCCGGGCGGTGTCGCTGGAGCAGGTACGCGCCGGTTTGAATGCCACGCTGGGAGGCCCGCCTCCTGGCGGCGGCCCGGGCGGCCCGCGCGGCCCGGGCGGCCCCGGTGGGCCGCGGGGCGGCCTGAACCTGATGGGCCGCGAAGGGCAACGCAATGGCCTGGCGGCCGCGCTGGGCATCGAGTTCCCCACCGTCCCGGCCGAACTCGAGTTCGAGGGCGTGGCGATCGGGCCGGTCATGGTGCGCTACAAGGGCAACGGCACTTTCCTGGAGTCGCGCGGCACCTTGAAACGCTCGTTCAAGGTGGACCTCAACGACACCCTGCCCCGCCTGCGGCTGGCCGGCGTGACCAAGCTCAACCTCCACAACTGCGTCACCGACCCGAGCTGGATGAACGAAGTGCTGGCGCACCGGCTGTACCGGGACTTCGGCGTACCGGCCCCGCGCACCGCGTTTGCCCGGGTCTTCCTCACCGTGCCCGGCGAACATGACCGCACCTACCTCGGGCTGTACTCGCTGGTCGAGAATCCGGACCGGAACTTCGCCGAGGCGTTCTTCGGCACCCGCAAGGGCGCCCTCTTCAAGCCGGTCACCAAACAGGTCTTCGAGGACCTGGGCGATGACTGGCGCGCCTACCGGCAGACCTACGACCCCAAGACGCCGGTCTCCGACGAGGAAACCCGCCAGCTGATCGCCTTCTGCAAGCTGGTCTCCCATGCCGAGGACACCCGCTTCGCCGCCGAGGTGGGGGACTATCTGGACCTGGAGGCATTTGCCCGCTTCATGGCCGTGACCGTGTGGCTGAGCACCCTGGACAGCATCCTGGGACCGGGCCAGAACTACCTGGTCCATCTCCATCCGGTGACGCGTCGCCTGGCGTTCATCCCCTGGGACCTCGACCACTCGTTCGGCCAGTTTCCGCTCATCGGCACGCAGGAAACGCGCGAGCAACTGAGCCTGGACCGCCCCTGGCAGGGGGAATCGCGTTTCCTGGAACGCGTCTTCGCCGTGCCGGCCTTCTGCGAGCGCTACCGCGCCCGCCTGGCCGAACTGAACCGCACCCTGGCCCGGCCCGAGCGCCTCCAGCGCCAGGTGGACGAACTGGCCGCCGCCCTCCGCCCGGCCGTGGCCGGGGAATCCGCTGAGAAGCTCGAGCGCTTCGAACGGGTGGTGGCCGGGGAAGCGGTGGAACGGTTCCCCGGCGGCTTCGGCGGTGGACGTCGCCCCGGCGGCATGCCCTTCGGTCTGGGGCAGCCGCCCAAACCCATCAAGGGCTTTGTCCCCGCCCGCCGGCAATCGGTGGAGGACCAGCTTGCCGGCCGCAGCCCCGGCCAGACCCTCCCCGCCGGCTTCGGCCCCGGCGGCGGACCGGGACGCCCCCGCGGCCCCGGCGGCCCACCGGACGGCGGCGACTTCGGCCCCGGCCAGTTCCTGGGGCCGGCCTGGATGAACGCCCACGATACCAACCGCGACGGCCAGCTCACCCGCGCCGAGGCCGTGGAAGGATTTGCCCGATGGTTCACCACCTGGGACGGCGATCAGAACGGCCGGCTGAACGACGCCGAACTGCGCGCCGGCCTGAACCGCGCCTTTGCGATGCCCTTTCCCGGCGGCCCGCCCGGCCCCGCAGACCCCGGCCGCGCGGCCGAACCGCGGCCGCCGGCGCCCGCCGCCGCCCCGGTCCCGTCGCCGCAGTGAAGGCCCACGCCGGTACGGTGCCCGGTCCCCGCGCTTTTGACCGAAACCCGCAACCTGAACCGAACCCCCAGCCATCCGACCATGGACCAACTGCTCAACTCCCTGCAACTCACCACGCCGGACACCGCCGGCCTGCCGGCCTTTGCGCTGCACCTGGCGCTGGCGGCCGTGCTGGCCACCGTGCTCGGTCAGGCCTACATCCATTTCGGCCAGGCGCTGTCCAACCGCCGCCTGTTCGCCCGCAACTTCCTGCTGCTGACCCTCACCACCACCCTGGTCATCAGCATCGTCAAGTCCTCGCTCACCCTCTCGCTGGGACTGGTGGGGGCGTTGTCCATCGTGCGGTTCCGCGCCGCCATCAAGGAGCCGGAGGAACTGGCCTACCTGTTTCTGGCCATCGGCATCGGCCTGGGGCTGGGCGCCGGCCAGGCCCTGCTGACCTCCGCGGCCCTGGCAGTCATCCTGGTCCTGATCGTCCTCCGCCATTACGCCCGGCCGCGCGCCGAAACCCCCAATCTCTACGTCACCGTCTCCGCCCCCAGCACCCCCGGCCTGAGCGCCAGCACCATGCTCGAGGTGCTGAAAACGGCGGGCGCCTCCGCCACGCTGAAGCGGTTCGAGGAGGGGCCCGACCAGATCGAGGCGGCCTTCCAGGTGCACTTCCCGCATGTGCAGGCCCTCGAAAAGGCCGGCCAGCGCCTGCGCGAACTCTGCGCCGGCGTCCGCCTCAGTTGCCTCGAGGAACGCGGCCTGGGGGTTTGAGCCCGCCCGCCGCACCGCACCGATGAACCCACCGGCTGTCCCCCTGCGCTTCGAGCGCAAATTCCTTCCCCCCGCCGCGGCGTGGGAGGCGGTGCTGGCCACCCTGGCCCGGCACCCCGCCCTGTTCCGGGAAGTGTACCCGCCGCGCGCCATCAACAACCTGTACTGGGACACCCCGGACCTGCGGAACTTCCACGAGCACGTGGCCGGCTGCGCCCACCGGCTCAAGACCCGCCTGCGCTGGTACGGCCCGTTGCGGGGCGAGATCAGCCGGCCGGTCTTCGAGTGCAAGTTCAAGCGCGGCCAGGCCAGCGGCAAGTGGTCCACCCCGGTCGCCGCCTTCGTCCTCAACGGTTCGCTGCCGCACGATCACCTCCGCGCCGCACTCGAGGCCGCGGAGCTGCCGGGCGGGCTGCACGAGCGGCTGCGCGGCACCCGTTCCGTGCTGGTCAACCGTTACCGCCGCCGCTACTTCGTCAGTGCTGACGGCCGCCTGCGCCTGACCGTGGACACGGACCTCGAGTTTTTTGATGCCCGCCGACCGGAGGGGGCCCTTCGGCCGCTGGCCGTGGAGGCGCCCCGCTGCATCCTCGAACTGAAGTACCCGCCCGAGCACGCGGAAGCCGCCGCCGCCGCGACCCAGGCCCTGTCCTTCCGCCTGGTCCGGTGCTCGAAGTACATCCTCGGCGTCGAGCACCTGCCCGCGGCCGTCTGAACCCTCCCTCAGGCCATCGTCGCGGCCCGCTTCGCCCCCCGCCCCCGCCGGGGCTCCGCCGCGGCGGGGGCGGGCACCTGGACGATGGGATGGTACGTGCCGGGGCCGCAGGCGGCGTCCACTGCCCGCTGCAATTCCCAGGACGGGGTGACCTGGAAGTCCTCGCCGGTCTGCACGTACACGCGGATGCCGTCGGGCTGTTGCAGGCAGACAAAGACAGGGATGCACCCCCGGTGGGCCAGTAAAATGTCCCGCGCCGCCTGCAGGCGCCCGGCCGTGGCCTGGTTGGCGCGAAACCGCAGGTGCACCTGGGTGGTGAACCGCCGCGGCGCCTCCTCCAGCGGCACCACGTCGCCGGGAAACAACTTCGGACGGTCGTCGCCGAGATTGACCTCCCCGCTCACCAGGAGCATCGCCCCCACGGTGAGCTGGGCGCGGAAGGTCTCGTAGCTCTCATTGACGAACAGGACCTGGACGCTCCCCTCGAGGTCCTCGAGCGTGGCCAGGGCGTACGGCCGGTTGGTCTTCTTGGAGACGCCGGTTTGCACGGCGGTCACCAGCCCCGCCACGCGGGTCAGGCTGCGGTGGGGCAGGGTGGCCAGCCGGGCGGTGGTGTTCGGGGCCAGGCGGGGCAACAGCGCCGCATAGGGCGCCAGCGGATGGCCGCTGAGGTAGCAGCCGAGCAGCTCGCGCTCGGCCGCCAGGCGCTCGGCGGCCGACCACTCGGGCACGCGGGTCAGCACCGTCGGGGGCCGGGCGGACGTCTCGTCCAGCAGCCCCAGCAGGGTGATCTGGCCGCGGGCGCGGTCCTCGGCGTGGGCCGCCGCCCGCACCAGCACCCGCTCCAGCGACTGCCACAGCGTGGCGCGGGTCTCCCCGAAGCCGTCCATCGCCCCGGCCCGGATGAGCACCTCGATGACCTTGCGGTTGACCGCCCGGGTGTCCACCCGCTCGCAGAAGTCCATCAGAGAGGTGAAGCGGCCGCCGGCCGTGCGCGCGGCGAGGATGGCCTCGACGGCGACCTCGCCCACGCCCTTGATGGCGGCCAGGCCGAAGCGGATGGCCCCCGCCCCGGGCCGGTCGGCCCCGGGGCCGGCCGCGGGGGCGAAGTACAGGCCGCTTTCGTTCACGTCCGGCCCGAGGATTTCGATGCCCAGGGCGCGGGCCTCGGCGATGTACTCGCCCAGCTTGGCGGTGTCCGCGCGATCGTTGGTCATCATCGCGCAGAAGAACTCGACCGGGTAATGGGCCTTGAGATAGGCGGTGTGGTAGGCCACCAGGGCGTAGGCGGCGGCGTGGGACTTGTTGAAGCCGTAGCCGGCGAACTCCTCCAGCAGGTCGAAGATGCGGTGGGCTTCCACCTCGGGGATGCCGTGCCCCCGGGTACAGCCGGTCACGAACACCTCCCGTTGCCGGGCCATCTCCTCCTTTTTCTTCTTACCCATCGCCCGGCGCAACAGGTCGGCCCCACCCAGGGTGTAGCCGGCCAGCACCTGGGCCGCCTGCATCACCTGCTCCTGGTACACGAGGATGCCGTAGGTCTCGCGGGTGATCGGCTCGAGCAGGGGATGGAAATGGTCCACCGGGCGCTGGCCGGTGCGGCGGTCGATGTAGTCGGGGATGAGGTTCATCGGCCCCGGCCGGAACAGGGCGATGAGCGCGATGATGTGGGCCAGGGAGCGGATCTGGAATTTGCGGCAGAGGTCGCGCATGCCGCCGGATTCCAGTTGGAACACCCCGAGGGTCTGCGCCCGGTTCAGCAGGGCGAAGGTGGCCTCGTCGTCCAGCGGCACCTGTTCGATGTCCACCGTCTCGCCGCGGGTGCGCCGGACCAGTTCGCAGGTGTTGCGGATGACGGTGAGGGTCTTGAGGCCGAGGAAGTCCATCTTCAGCAGGCCCAGCTCGCCCACCGGCCCCATGGCGTACTGGGTGACCACGCTGCCATCCTCCGCCAGGCGCAGGGGCAGCAGGTTGACCAGCGGCTCGGGGCCGATCACCACGCCGGCGGCGTGGACCGAGGCGTTGCGGGCGCAGTCCTCCAGCACCAGGGCGTTGTCCACCAGCTCGCGCACCGTTTCCTGCGTTTCGTAGGCCGTCCGCAGCTCGGCCGATTGCTCCAGCGCGCGGGCCAGGTGGGAGCTTTCGCCCTCGCGCAACTCGAGGTCGGCAGGGATGGCGCGGGCCAGCCGGTCGCATTCGCCGTAGCTCAGCCCCATCACCCGGCCCACGTCGCGCACGACCGATTTGGCGCCCAGGGTGCCGAAGGTGATGATCTGGGCCACGCAGTCGCGGCCGTACTTCTGGCGCACGTACTCGATGACCTCGCCCCGGCGGTCGTCGGCGAAGTCAATGTCAATGTCCGGGGGGCTGACGCGCTCGGGGTTGAGAAACCGCTCGAACAGCAAGCCGTACCGGAGCGGGTCCACGTTGGAAATCTCCAGCAGGTAGGTCACCAGGGAGCCGGCGGCCGAGCCGCGCGCCACGCAGGCAATGCCCCGCTCCCGCCCGTGCCGGACAAAGTCGTCCACGATCAGAAAGTACGAGACAAACCCGGTCTTTTCGATGACCGCCAGCTCCTGCTCCAGCCGCTCGAGCACCATCCGCAACGCCGTGTCCGTGTCCGTGCCCGGCGGTGCCGGCAGGCGTCGGGGGTCCTCGACCGCCTCGATCACAAACCGGCCCGCCTCGACCCGGGCGCGCACGCCGTAGCGCCGGTGCAGCCCCGCCGCCAGCAGCCGCCGCAGGTACTCGGGGCCCGTCAGCCCGTCCGGCGGCGTGAACACCGGATAGTGGAGGCCTCCAAACTGCAGCTCGACCCGGCAGCGCTCGGCGATCTCGAGGGTCTGGCGCACCGCCTCCGGCACTTCCGCAAACAGGGCCGCCATTTCCTCCGCCGGCCGCAGGTAGAACTGCTCGGGGGCGTAGCGGGGTTTGGGATCGTCGCGGGTGATCTGCCGCCCCAGGCACACCAGGCAGTCGTGCGCCACCCAGTGTCCCCGCTCCAGGTAGTGCACGTCGTTGGTGGCCAACACCTTCAGGCCGAACTCCCGCGCCCAGGCCAGGAGCTGGCGGTTGACGCGCGCCTGATCGCCCAGGCCGTGGTCCTGGAGTTCGAGGTAGAAGTGTTCCGGCCCCAGGGTCTGGCGGTACCAGTCCAGCGCCTCGCGCGCGGCCTGGAGGCGGTCTTCGAGGATGAGGCTGGGGATTTCACTGGCCAGGCAGCCGGAGAGGGCGATAAGCCCTTCGCGGTGGGCGGCCAGCAGTTCCTTGTCAATGCGGGGCTTGTAGTAATAACCCTCGAGGTGCGCCGCGGTGCTCAGGCGCATCAGGTTCCGGTACCCCGTCTCGTTGCAGACCAGCAGCAGCAGATGGTGGTAGGCATCCCGCCCGCCGTTGAGGGTGCGTTTTTCGAAGCGGCTGCCGGGCGCCAGGTACATCTCGCAACCGAGGATCGGCCGCAGCCCGGCCTTGCGGGCGGCCTGGTAGAAGTCAATCACCCCGTACAGCACCCCGTGGTCGGTGATGGCCAGCGCCGGAAACCCCAGCGCCCGCGCGCGGTCCACCAGCCGGTCAATCCGGCACGCCCCGTCCAGGAGCGAGTACTCGGTGTGCACGTGCAAATGGACAAACTCCGCCTGCGGCATGTCGGCGATTATCCGCCCGCCCCCCCGCCGTGCAAGGCACGCGTGCTCTCCGCGGCCGTCAGCCCGCCGCCAGGGTCCGTTTGCCACCCGGCACGGGGATAATCACTGGCAACTTCTCGGCGCCACCCTACATTGGCGGGGTCGGGAAGGGCATGCCACCCAGTGCCGGGACAGACCGGTTGGTTGGCCTTGCTCCCGCAGCATGCCATGCCCCGCGCCCGGAACCAACATGTGACCATGACAACGAAACCCAGGAAAACGACCCCCACCCCCCGAACCCGCCGCGCCCCGCGTGCGGCGGCCCCCGCCGCGGCCCCACCGCCCCCGGCCCCCGCCCTGCCAAGGGTGCGGTTGACCTGCCAGGCGCCCGGCGCACGCGCCGTGTTTGTGGCCGGCACCTTCAACCAGTGGCATCCCACCGCCACCCCCCTCCAACCGGCCGGAGAACACCTCTGGGCCGTCGAGCTGGAACTGCCCCCCGGCGTGTACGAGTACCGCTTCATCGTGGACGGCTGCTGGCAGCACGACCCCGCCGCGGCCCAGCAGGCCCCCAACCCCTTCGGCAGCCTCAACTCGGTCCTCACCGTGACCGACGCCTGACGCCGCTTCTCCTGCCCCGCCGGGGCCGG
>JBBIVJ010000043.1:0-35769 GCA_037439785.1 Verrucomicrobiales bacterium
GCGGCGGTTGGGGTGGGGGTGGGGGTGGGGGTGGGGGTGGGGGTGGGGGGAGTACCAGCTACAGCGCGCCCTCGATCAACGTCGGCGCGGCGTGCGACGCCTTGTGCTGGATTCTGGCCGCGGCGGGGTGTGTCCCGGGCGGAGTGGGCTGTTTCTTCGCCGGGTTCAGTTGTTCGGTCGGGATCGGCGGCTCGCCGGGGGACATCATGAGCTACATAGACTGCGGGGTGGGCATTGTGGGCTGCGTCGTGCCCGTGGCGAGCATCCCCGCCTGCCTGTACTCCCTGGCCCGCTGTGCCATTTCCGCGCTGACCGGCGGGCAGGCCCTCCATGCCCCCGGCGGGCCGGAGGACCCGGCCAAGCACTTCTTGCGCGGGGTGCGGGCGGGGCTGGACGTGTTCAACGAACTGACCGGGGCGCGGGACGGCGTCTGGCTCAATCCCCAGGCTGACGGGCGCACCGGGGATTGGTGGGCGCGGTTCCAGGCCGCGACCCGGACCGGCTCGGAGGGCGACCGCGCCATCACCGACGCCGAACGCGCCGAGCTGCTGAGCGGCGAGCAGCCGCCCGGCGTGCCGGCGGACGAAATCCACCGATTCCTGGACCGCTGGAATCGGACGCTGGACTACTGGGCCCAGGGCATTCTCACGCCGGCGGATGCCCCGGCCGGCGCCAACCGGGACTTCATCAACCTCGAGGCGCTCCGGGCCAAGATTCTCACCGTGGGCCAGTACCAACAGGAGGCCGAGCAGGCCGGCTACACCGACCCGATCAACGCCCTTGTCGAGACCGTGCGCCAGCGCGATGTCGAGGGAGAGACGGGCGGGGTGTGCGCCCGGGTGAAGATCAAGCTCGACCAGGAGGCGGTCCTGAGCCGGGAGGCCTTCCGGGCCACGCTGGACATTGACAACACCACCAGCCAGGACCTCGAGAACATCGAGGTGAAACTGCGGCTGACCGACGCCCAGGGCAACGATGCCGCGGAGTTCTTCGGCGTGCGGCCGCCGGAATTGACCGGCCTGAGCGATGTCAACGGCGGCGGGCGCGTGGCCGGCGGCGCCAAGGGTACCGCCCGCTGGGTGCTGGTGCCGACCGTGGACGCCGCCCCCACCGAGCCGGTGGTGTACTACGTGGGCGGCGAGTTCCGCTACCTCTTCAACGGCGCCCAGGTGAGCGTGCCCCTGGCGCCGGTGCCCATCACGGTGAACCCCACCGCCCGGCTCACGCTGGATTACTTCCACCAGCGCGATGTCCATGCGGATGATCCGTTCACCGACCCCGTCGAGCCGAGCATCCCCTTCAACCTGGCGGTCATGGTTCACAACTGGGGCGCCGGCGAGGCCCGCAACTTCCGCATTACCTCCGCCCAGCCCGAGATCGTCGAAAACGAAAAGGGCCTGCTGATTGACTTCAAGATACTCGCCACCGAGGTGGCCGGGCAGAACATGACGCCCACCCTTACCGCCAACTTCGGCACCGTCCCGACCGGCGGCCGCAAAATTGCCCGCTGGCTGCTGACTTCGACCCTGCAGGGCCTGTTCATCAACTACAGCGCCACCTTCGAGCACCTGGACGGCCAGGGCAATCCGCGCCTCTCGCTCATTGACCAGGTGCGCATCCACGAGATGATCCGCCTGGTCCGGGCCACAGGGCCGTTCGAGGACGGCCTGCCGGACTTCCTGTGCAACGAGATCGCCGACAGCCGTGACCTGCCCGACACCCTCTGGCTCAGCGACGGCTCCTCCAACCGCGTCGCCGTGGTCACCAACGCCACCGTCTCCGGCCCCGTCTCCGCCGCCAACCTCCAGGTCGAGCTGACCGCGCCCCTGCCCGCGGGCTGGGCCTACCTGCGGGTGCCGGACCCGGCGGACGGCCAGTTCCGCCTGGTGGGCCTGCGCCGGTCCGACGGCGTGGACCTCCTGGTCGAGACCAACGCCTGGGTGACCGACCGCACCTTCATCGGCCAGGGCAAACGGCCGCGCTCGGAGAACATCCTCCACCTGCTCGATCACGACAGCCCTGGCCGCTACACGCTGTTCTACGAGACCCTGCCGGTGCGCGACCAGGAGCCGCCCACCAGCCTCGTCGAGGCGTTGCCCGAGCAAAGCCGGCCGGCTTTCCTGGTCCGCTGGAGCGGCCAGGACAACCCCGGCGGCAGCGGCGTGACCGGCTTTGACATCTACTTCAGCGAGGACGGCCGGCCGTTCCAGCGCTGGCTCAGCGCCACGCCCGCCAGCAGCGCCGTCTTCCAGGGCACCCTGGGCAGGAGCTATGCCTTCTACAGCCAGGCCGTGGATGCCGCCGGCAACCGCGAGCCCGCCCCGGCCGCGCCGCAGGCCCGGACCACCGTGATCTTCGAAAACCGGCCGCCCGAACTGGCCGCCATCCCCGACGCCGAGCTGGACGAGGGACAGACCTTCACCTACACCGCGGTGGCCAGCGATCCGGATGGCGACGCCCTCCGCTTCGAGCTGGCCCCGGGTGCCCCGCCGGGGCTGGTGCTGAATCCGTTGACCGGCCAGATGACCTGGATCACCGCCGAGCCGCACGGCCCGGGCACCAATCAGGTCACGCTCCGGGTCTTCGACAGCAGCACGCCGGCACTCTCGGCCGAGCGCACCTTCACCCTCCGCGTGCGCGAGGTGAACAGCCCGCCGGCCCTGGCGCCGATCGAGGACCGCCAGCTCCGCGAAGGGGAGGCGTTGCGCTTCGTCACGCTGGCGTCAGACGACGATCTGCCGGCCCAGCGCCTGACCTACAGTCTGGGTCCGGGCGCCCCTGCCGGTGCCAGTGTGGATGCGGCCACCGGCCTGTTCACGTGGCGGCCGGCCGACTACCAGGGCGGCACCAACTATCTCCTCACCCTCCGCGTGACCGACTCGGGCCAGCCCGCCCTCAGTGCCGTCCGCTCCTTCCGGGTCGAGGTGCTCGACACGCGGGCGGACTTCCGGCTCCAGTTGGGACAGACCGTGGTGCCGGCCGACGGCGCCGGCTCGCTCCCGATCCGCCTGCAGTCCGCCGCCGGCTTGCTGAACCTGGAGACCGAACTGCGGCTTTCCAGCGCCCGCCTGACCAACCTGCGCCTGACCAACCTGGTCCGGGAGGTGGGCGCGGCCAGTCTGGTGCCGTTGGGCGATCAGCGCTACCGGCTGCGCCTGGAGGCGGCACCCGGCACGCCACTGGCCGGCAGCCTCGACCTGGCGCAACTGGGCTTCGCGGTCGTGCCCGACAGCCACTCGGCCCTGGTGCGCCTGGAAACCACCCCCGTGACCGGGCTGCGGACCGATGGTTTCCCGGCCGAGGGCAACGCCCCGGTGGGGCGGGTCTTTGTGGTGGGCCGGGAGCCGCTGCTGGACATCGAACAGGCCGGCCCGGACGTGGTCCTGACGCTCCATGCCCTGCCCGGTGCGCCCTACGTGATCGAGCGTCGGGATGCCCTCGAACCGCCGGGGGGCTGGCGGATGGACCAAATCGTCACTCCCACCGCGCTCAGCACGGTGCTGTCGCCGCGGCCGGTGGGGAGTCCACGCCAGTTCTACCGGGCGGTGGGCGGCGTGTCGTTGGGTGTCCTTTCAGCGCGGCTGGAAGGCGCCGTGCTGATTGTGGAATGGCCGGTCCAATGCGCCGGCTGCCGGCTGGTGGAAACCACGGACCTGGGGCCGCAGTCGCGCTGGACCCCCAGTGCGTACCAGCCGGAGGTGGTACAGGACCGCTACCGCGTTCGCATCCCGGTCACGGGGCAACGGCTGTTCCTGCGGCTGGTGCAGCCGTAGGGCGAAACGTCCGTGCCCGGGAAACAGCGGCGTGCGGGGATTCGCCCGCAAGGGCCGCGTGCCGCGGGGGCCTTCCTGGGGCGCGTCGGCGCGCCGTGGCATCAAGGTTTTTTTTCCAAAATATGGCATTGACCAATGGACAGGTTTGCTGGATTGTACCGTCGCCTGCTCTGATAGCTTGACCGGGTGCCGCCGGATTTGAGCGGTCAAACGCTCAGCGTGGGCCACGCTCAAATGACCGGCTCGCACAAACTCGGCGTTCTCCTGGCTGCCCTGGGAGGTCTTGCACTCTGGAGTTTTTCCCAGGCCGTCCCTTCTCCCACGCTCTCGGTGCGGCCCGCGCCGGAAAACCGGGTGCGCCTGGCCTGGCCGCAGGCGGCGGGGGAGTTTGTGCTGGAGGAAAGCCGCGCGGTGGGACCGGGGGCGCTGTGGGAGCCGACGGGCCTCAGCCCGGTGCCGGAAGGGGACGAGCTGGCGGTGCGGGTCGAGGCGGCCAGCGGCACGCGTTTCTACCGCCTGCGCTTCGTGGGGGTGGCGCCGTTGACGGTCGTTTCCAACACCTCCCCTCCCAACGGCGCACACGGCGTCTCCGTCAACCGCGACACCGTCATCGAGTTCACCGCGCCCCTGGCCGCGAACACCCTGCTCTCCTCGAACCGCTTCTTTGCCGAGTTCGGCGGCCGGCGTCTGCTCTCCCGCCTGGAGCTGTCCTCCGACCGCCGGCGCGCCTCCCTCTTCTACCTGGAAAATCTGCCGGCCGGCGCGCGCGTCCGGGTCACCTTTGACGGCCGCGACCTAAACGACGCCTTCGGTCGCGGCGTGGACGTGGATGGCGACGGCCAGCCCGGCGGCCAGACCAACTTTTTCTTCGACACCTTCAGCGCCACGCCGCTGCCCAACACCGCGGTGATCGGCCGGGTGTTCGCCTCGGACCCCGAGCCGGGCGGCCGGCCGGGCGAGTTTTTCAACCGCCCCCTCCAGGGCGTGACCATCACCGTGGACGGAGCCGAGGAGACCCTGCGGGCCACCACCGACGCCAACGGCTTCTTCAAGCTCCAGCCCGCGCCGGTGGGGCGGTTTTTTGTGCACGTGGACGGTCGCACTGCCACCGGCAGCCAATGGCCGAACGGCGATTACTACCCCTTTGTGGGCAAGGCCTGGGAGGCGGTGGCCGGCCGCGAGGACAACCTGGCCGCCGGCCCCGGCGAAATCTATCTGCCGCTCATCCGCGGCGGCAGCCTCCAACCGGTCAGCACCACCCAGGACACCCCGGTCAGCTTCCCGCCCGAGGTCGTCCAGCAAAACCCGGTCCTGAGCGGCGTCGCCCTGACCGTCCCGGCCAATGCTCTCTTTGACGACGCCGGCAACCGCGGCGGGCGGGTGGGTATTGCCCCCGTGCCGCCGGACCGGCTGCCCGAGCCGCTGCCGCCGGGTCTGGCGCTGCCGCTGGTCATCACCATCCAGACCGACGGGCCCATGAACTTTGACCGGCCGGCACCGATCCGCTTCCCCAACCTGCCCGACCCGCGCACCGGCAAGAAACTCCCCCCCGGCGCCAAGAGCGCCCTTTGGAGCTTCAACCACGACACCGGCCGTTGGGAACTGGGCGGCCCGATGACCGTGACCGCCGACGGCAACTTTGTGGAAACCGACCCCGGCGTGGGCGTGCGCCAGCCCGGCTGGCACGGCACCTTTCCCGGCTCGGGTGGCGGTTGCGACAACCTCATCGGCGGCGATGGCGATGGCGATGGCGATGGCGATGGCGATGGCGACGGCGACGGCGATGGAGACGGGGATGGAGACGGCGACGGCGATGGAGACGGCGATGGGGACGGTGATGGGGACGGTGATGGGGACGGTGATGGGGACGGTGATGGGGACGGGGACGAAGACCCGTGCAAGGACGCCGGTCCCGCTTGCGGCCCGAACGCTCCTGGTCCGGTGGACCAAAGCGACTGGCCGATTACCAACGACGATACCGACCCGAGCGGCAACTACACCCGGCATCGCGGCTTCGAAGTCCAGGGCGGCATTTGCTACGACGCTGCCACCAGGACCTGGCGGTACCGCGTAAACCGATTGGTCTGGCGCGGGGCCATCAACACCAGCCTCAACAGCGGCTTCCCCAGCACCGAGCCGGTCATCGGCGTCAATGTCACCTCCAACAACTACTGCGGGATTATCGAGGCAATGGCCGGCTACCTGGGCCGCGGCCGCGGCTCCTGGCACTTGCGCGCCGCCAGCCTGGCCCACGAAGTCCACCACCGCGACGTGGACTGGCCGGGCATTTTGAATCCGCTCTGGCAGAACATTGAGGCGGCCATCGAGGCGGAATCGGTGCCGTGCGAGCGCGACCCCGCTGAGGCTGAGCTGATCCTCAGTGCCCGGGCCGCCCAGCACCAGGCCACGCTGCACACCCAGTTCGTTCAGGGCGTCTCCGCCTTCAACGTCGGCCACGACGGCGCCCGCAACGACGGCGCCTACCAGGCCGGCCAGGCCGTGCTGAATGTCCGCATCAACGAGATTCGCAACCACGCCACCGCCCAGGGTTGGGCCCCCTGTCCGCCTTTCTTCCTGGTCCGCCAGAATGTGGCCCTGGCCGATCACGGCGCGCCGCACCTGGTTGCCCTCGAGGTCAACGCCACCTCCCTCACCCTCGGCCCCGGCCAGTCGCTTCAACTCCAGGTCATCGGCCGTTACGATGACGGCTCGGAGGTGGACCTGACCGCCGCGCCGCAGAGCGTTTACGAGAGCAGTGCCCCGGCGGTGGCCACGGTCAACGTCGCCGGCCAGGTGACCGGCGTGGCGTCCGGCCAGGTCGAGATCACTGTCAGGCACTCTCCCGGGCCCGACCGCCACCCCATCTTCGGCGCCATTTCGCTGCGGGTACCGCCCGATTACGACCGGGATGGTGACGGCCTGCACGATGACTGGGAACGCCAGCACGGTCTCAATCCCAACGACCCGCGCGACGCCATGCAGGACGCCGACGGCGACGGCCTGCGCAACGTCAAGGAATTCGAGTTCGATACGGACCCGCGCCGGCAGGACACCGATGGCGACGGCCGCTCGGACTTCAAGGAAACCCTGGACGGCACCGACCCGCTCACGCCGGACACGCGTACCCGTCCCGCCTCGCTGGGACTGCACTACTTCGTGTTGATGAATCTGGAGACCGGCCTCATCGAGCAGCGCGGGGTCACCGGCCGCAACGGCGAGGGCCACGAGAACCTCATCATGGCCGCCAACACCCGCTATCGGCAGTGGGTGTTCCATCCGGCCACCGGCCGCATCGGCACCGCCGACTGGATCAGCGCCGACACCGGCCGCAACTTCCTGCTCCCCGCCGTCATCCTCCGCCGCGACCGCTCGGCCGACGCCGACGGCGACGGCCTGCGCGACACCGCCGAAATGGTCCTCGGCACCAACGCGGACAAGGCGGACACCGACGGCGACGGTGTGGCCGACGGCGCGGAAGTCCGCAACGGCACCAGCCCGCTGGACGGCCTGCCCGCCGCCACCGGCGTCCTGGCCGCCGCCCAGACCCCCGGCAATGCCGTGGACGTGGTGGCCCGCAACAACTACGTGGTGCTGGCCGATTCCCAGGCCGGCGTGGCCTTCTTCGACATCCGCAGCGGCTTCACCCCCACCCTGATCGCCCAGGTGGACACCCCGGGCCTTGCCCGCGCGGTGGCCGTGTTGGGCTCGCCCACCAGCCGGGATGTTCTCCGCGCGGCGGTCGCCGACGGCCCGGCCGGCCTGACGGTGGTGGACCTCGAGTTGCCGGCCAACGGCCGCATCACCCAGCAGGTGAACCTGGGCGGGGAGGCCCTGGCGGTCACCCTGCGGGGCGGGGTGGCCTACGTGGGCCTGGCCAACGGGTGGCTGGCGGTGGTGGACACCTACACCGGCACCCTGCTGGAACGGGTGCGGGTCAACGAGCGCATCAACGACCTCGGCACGCGGGGCGATTACCTCTTCGTGGTCACCCAAAGCCGCCTGCTGGCCTACTCGGTGTGGGCCCTGGCGGAAAACCCGGTCGGCAGCCTGAACCTGAGCTTCTTCCCCGAGGGCATCACCCAGCGTCGCCGGCTGTTCCTGGGCAACCCCTTCGGCCTGATCACCAGTTACCCGGGCTACGACGTGGTGGACCTCAGCGACCCCGCGAACCTCGTCCGGCGCGGCCGCGCCACCGACGGCACGGTCAACTCCTTCAAGCAGATCGTGGACAACGGCTCCGGCCTGGGCATCGCCGTGGTGGGCGTCAACCCCCGCAACGACGGCACCCACCACGTCTCGCTCTACGACGTCTCGAACCCGGATGTGACCACGCGCTTCCGCGCCACTTTCCAGACGCCGGGCATCGCCCACGCCGTCTCGCTCTTCAACGGCCTGGCCTACGTGGCCGACGGCGAGGCCGGCCTGCAGGTGGTCAACTACCTGGCCTACGATGCCGGCAACCAGCCGCCCACCATCAGCCTCTGGGCCGATTTCCCGCTCGACCCGCCCCAGGCCGAGGAAGGCAAGCTGGTCGAGGTGCTCGCCACCGTGTCCGACGACGTCCAGGTGGCCCGCGTCGAGTTTTACGTGGACGGCAACCGGATCGGCACCGACGGCAATTTCCCCTTCAGCCAGACCTTCGTGACGCCGACCCGCACCGACACGCGCACCTCCTTCCGGCTGCGTGCCCGCGCCTTCGACACCGGCGGCAACTTCGCCTGGTCCACCGAGTACGACGTCCAACTGGTGCCCGACGCCACCCCGCCGCGCGTGATCCGGCGCTTCCCCGCCGCCGGCGCCATCGTGGGCTCGACCGACACCGTCGCCGCCTACTTTAGCGAGGCCCTCCGCGAAAGCACCCTCGGCCCGGCCACCTTCCGCCTGCTCTCCGCCGGGGCCGACGCTGTGCTGGGCACGGCCGACGACACCGTCCTGCCCGGCGGGGTGCTGGACTACCGCGGCAGCCTCCAGGCGGCCTTCCTGACCTTCCCCGCGCCACTGGAGCCGGGCTTGTACCAGGTCCAGGTGCTCCCGCCCATAGCCGACCTGGCCGGCAACCCCCTGGCCGCGCCGGTGGCCTGGAACTTCTGGGTCCTCGGCCAGACCGACTCCGATGGCGACGGCGTGCCGGACAACATCGAGGCCGCGCTCGGCCTGGACCCGAACAACCCGGACACCAACGGCAACGGCATCCTCGACGGCCAGGAAGACCCCGACCGCGACCGTCTGCCCACCGCCTGGGAACTGGTCTTTGGCCTGGACCCGCGCGTGGCTGATTCCGACAGCAACGGCACAAATGACGACGCCGAGGACAGCGACAACGACGGCCTGCCCAACTTCCGCGAATGGCAGGCCGGTGGCAGCCCGCGCAATCCCGATTCCGACGCCGACGGCTGGGACGACAACGGCGAAGCGGCCGACGGCACCAACCCCGCCGATCCCGGCTCCACGCCTCCCGTGCGGGTCAACTCCATCGCGGCCAGTTTTCTCAACGCCCTGGCCCAGAGCCCGCCTTCCGGCACGCCGCTCCACCTGGCCAGCCTCTCCGCCAGCTACCTCAACGCCCTGGCCAGCGCGCCGCCGCCCGAGACGCCGAAGGATGTGCTGTCGCAGCCGGCCAGCTATCTCAACAGCCTGCCAGCGTCAGTGCCGACGGGCACACCGCTCGACCTCACTTCCCTTCCGGTCAGCTACCTGAACACGGTCACAGCCCCGTACTCCGGCCCCGTGTTTGTGCCTTCGCCGGTGGTCAGCTACGTGAACCAATGACCTCTCTCTTCCCTGCGCAGCAACAACTCGATTCGCCCATGAAAACCCAATGCAACTCAAACCTCCGTGCCGGCCTCCTCCTGGCGGCCGGCCTGTCCCTCCTGGCCACCCCGGCCCGCGCGGTGGACCCTGACCTGCCCTATGCCAGCGGCTCCACCGGGGCCGATGGACCGCTGACCTTCCGCCAGGTGATCCCCGGCGGCCGTTCCTGGGGCAGCATGGCCTACGACGCGGCGCGCAACCGCATTGTCCTCTTCGGCGGTCACATCAACGGGGTCAACCAGAACGACACCTGGCTGTTTGATGGCGTCCACTGGACGCGGGTCTTTCCCGCCAACAGCCCGCAGCCACGCTACGGCCACCGCATGGTTTATGACGCCGCCCGGCAGGAGGTCGTCCTCTTCGGCGGCCACCGCGGCGACACCCGGCTCAACGACACCTGGGTCTGGAACGGCACCGACTGGACCCAGAAAACCCCGGCCACCTCGCCCTCCCCGCGCGAGTACCACGCGATGGCCTACGACGCCGCCCGGCAGGAGGTCGTCCTGCACGGCGGCAATTCCGCCGGCAGCGGCAATGCCGAAACGTGGACCTGGAACGGCACCACCTGGACCCTGGAAGCGCCTGCCACCGCCCCGCCCGTCCACAACAACTCCGCCCTGGCCTACGACGCGGCGCGCCAGGAGGTGATACTTTTCGGCAATCATGGCCAAACCTGGATCTGGAACGGCACCACCTGGGCCCAGCGCTCGCCCTTCGACCCGCCCAGCGCGCGCAACCACCTCACCATGGACTACGACCCCGTCCGCCAGGAGGTCGTCCTGGTCAGCGGCAGCAACCAGTCCGACACCTGGACCTGGAACGGCACCACCTGGACGCGCAAGACGCCCACTCGCCAGATCGCCGGCCGCCAGGGACACATGATGGCCTGGCACAACGGCATCCAGCGCATGGTCGTCTTTGGCGGTGACATTCCCGGCGTGGACAACTGGTCGGCCGACACGGATTTCTGGAACGGCACGGACTGGGCCTTCCACAGCGGCAAGACCCAGACCTTTGACATGACCGGCCGCGCCAACGGCATCTGGAACTTCACCAGCATCAACGTCCCCAGCGGTGTCACCGTGGCCTTCCGCAAGAACACCCAGAACACCCCCGTCCGCTGGCTGGCCACCGAGGACGTGGTCATCAACGGTGCGGTGGACGTCAGCGGCGAGTCTGGCGTCAACAGCCTGCCGCCGGGCGTGCCCGCACGCGGCGGCCCCGGTGGCTTCGACGGCGGCCGCGGCGGCATCCGCGTTTCTGCCTCCGGCAGCTTCGTGGGCGTCCCCGGTCTGGGACCCGGCGGCGGGGCTCCCGGGACGGCCCAGCAAACCAACCCCCAGAACCTGCGCGACGGCAAGAACGGTGAGTACAACGGCGTTTACGGCAACGCCTTCCTCCAGCCCCTGCTGGGCGGTTCCGGCGGCGGCGGCGGCGCCTCGGATAACGACACCGACGGCGGCAACGGCGGCGGCGGCGGCGGGGCGATCCTCATTGCCTCTTCCCGCGACATCACCCTCAACGGCGTCATCCGCGCCAACGGCGGCGAGCTCCAGTGGAGTGGCGCCAGCCAGGGCGGCCGCGGCTCCGGCGGCGCCATTCTCCTGCGCGCCGACCGGGTCACCGGCCCCGGCACACTCCAGGCCTACGGCGGCCACACCGGCAACCCCAACGGCCGCATCCGGGTCGAGGCCTACGTGCGCACCCTCACCGGCGCCCAAACCCCCACCGCGGTCGTCGGCCTGCCGGCGGCCAGCGGCGAACTCAACCAGGTGGGCACGCTCACCATCGTCAGCGTGGACGGCGTCAACGTCGTCCAGCCTCCCACCGGCAACCTCAACACCCCGGACGTGGTCTTCAGCGACGCCGGCCAGGTCAACGTGGTCATCAACGGCACCGGCATCCCCGACGGCACCCCCGTCTCCCTGCGGGTGACGACGGCCACGGGGATCATTAATGCCGGACCGGTCAACCTGGCCGGGGGCACCGTGACCATTCCGGTGACCGTGCCGGCGGGCGTGGGCACCCTCCAGGCTACGGCCCAGTTCACCCAGTAGGCGCCGCAGAGGGGGTGGACGGCTCACGCGGCGGAGGCGACTCCGCCGCTTTTTTTGCCGTCGGCCCTGGCCGGAAGCTCCCTTCGCGGCTGAAGGGTGCGCTGGGCAGCTGGCAACCGGGGTAAGCAGCCGGGGCCGGCCCCCAAATCCCCTTTTCGGGCCGCGCCGGCTGTGGAAGTTTCCTCCCCGGCCGTGTGGGGCCGGGGCGGGTGAACCGGTCCGGCGCCCGGCGGCCCCTGCACACCATGGAACCGAAAGCTGACATTGCCGTCATCGGGCTGGCCGTCATGGGCCAGAACCTCATTTTGAACATGAACGACCACGGCTTCACCGTCGTGGCCTTCAATCGGACCCTGGCCAGGGTGGACGAGTTTCTGGCCCGCGAGGCGCGGGGCACGCGGGTCCTCGGCGCGCATTCGCTGGTGGAAATGGCCGCGCTGCTCAAAAAGCCCCGCCGCGTGATGCTCATGGTCAAGGCCGGGGTGGCGGTGGACGAGTTCATCGAGCAGTTGCTCGGCGTGCTCGAACCGGGGGACATCATCATTGACGGGGGCAACTCCAACTATGAGGACACCATCCGCCGCACCCGCTACGTCGAGTCCCGCGGCCTGCTTTACATCGGGACGGGAGTTTCCGGCGGCGAGGAAGGCGCCCGCCACGGGCCGAGCATCATGCCCGGCGGCAGCCCCGCGGCCTGGCCGCACGTCAAACCCATCTTCCAGGCCATCGCCGCCAAGGTCACTGACCCGGACACGGGGGCGGTGGAACCGTGCTGCGACTGGGTGGGCGAAAACGGCGCCGGCCATTACGTCAAGATGGTCCACAACGGCATCGAGTACGGCGACATGCAGCTCATCGGCGAGGCCTACCACCTGCTCCAGGCCGGCCTGGGGCTGACGGCGGCGGAGATGAGCGAGGTCTTCGCCGAATGGAACCGCGGCGAGCTCCAGTCCTACCTCATCGAAATCACCAGCCACATCCTGGCCCACAAGGACAGCGACGGCGCGCCGCTGGTGGACAAGATCCTCGACACCGCCGGCCAGAAAGGCACCGGCAAGTGGACCGTGATCTCCTCCGCCCACCTGGGCGTGCCCATCACCCTCATCGCCGAGGCCGTGTACGCCCGGTGTGTCTCGGCCTTCAAGGAGCAGCGGCTGGCCGCCGCCAGGGTCTTCCCGCCCGGCGATCCCCGCCTGCCAGGAGACCGCCGGACCTGGATCGAGGACCTGCGGCGGGCGCTCTACGCCGCGAAGATCGTCAGCTACGCCCAGGGCTACCTGTTGCTCCGCGCCGCCGCCCGCGAGCTGGGCTGGAATCTCAACTACGGCGGCATCGCCCTGATGTGGCGCGGCGGCTGCATCATCCGCAGCGTCTTCCTGGGCGAGATCAAGAAGGCCTTTGACCGCAACCCGGAGCTGGAGAACCTGCTGCTGGACCCGTTCTTCGCCGAGGCGGTACGGACCGCCCAGCCGGCCTGGCGGCGGGTGGTGGGTGGGGCGGTGGCGCAGGGCATACCCGTGCCGGCCTTCAGCACCGCCCTGGCCTTCTTCGATGCCCTCCGCAGCGAGCGCCTGCCGGCCAACCTCCTCCAGGCCCAGCGCGATTACTTCGGCGCGCACACCTACGAACGGGTGGACCGGCCGCGGGGCGAATTCTTCCACACCGACTGGACCGGCAGCGGCGGCCGCGTGGCCAGCGGCACCTACACCGTTTGAAGAGCGGTGCGCCGTCCGGCCCCCTGCCCGCGGGATGAGCAGTCTGGGGAGCCGCGGGCCGGAGGCGCGGGGGACAGGCACAGGGCGGCCCGGCGCTGGAACGCGGGAGGACCGGCCGGCGCCGGCGGCGGTTTTTTCTGGCCCCGCAAGGGCGGGGGACTAGGCTGCCGCCCATGAATGTACCCCACCCGGACTTTGCTGAACGTTCCCGCCAGTCCCGGCGGGCCTTTCTGCGTCGCGCCTCCTGGGCTGCTGCCGGTGTGGCGGCGCTCGGTCGCGCCCCCTTCGTGTTGACCACCCACGCCGCGGCGGACCTGGAAAAGGTGCGAATCGGCGTCATCGGCTGCGGCGGCCGCGGCACCGGCGCGGTGCTCGATGCCCTGGGAGCGGCGACGGAGGTAATTTATCCCGCAGCCGGCTATCACACCGAGGACGTCAAGGAGGGCGCTGCGGTGAAGAACCAGGACGTCGAGGTCATCGCCCTGTGTGATGTGTTCCCTGACCGCATCGCGCGGGCGCGGGAAAACCTGGCCCGGCTCGGCATCCGGATCCCCGACGCGATGTGCTTCACCGGTTTCGACGGCTACCAGAAGCTGCTGGAGGTGGACCGGATCAACTACATCATCCACGCCACCCCGCCGCACTTCCGCCCGGCCCAGGTCAAGGCCGCGGTCGAGGCCGGCAAACACGTGTTCATGGAGAAGCCCGGCGCGGTGGACGGCCCCGGAGTGCGGGTGCTGCTGGAGGCGTATGAAATCGCCCGCAAGAAAAACCTGGGCATCGCCGCCGGCACCCAGCGCCGGCACATGCGCGGCTACACCGAGACCATCAAGCGCCTCCGCGACGGCGCCATCGGCGACATCCTGGCCCTGCGCTGCTACTGGAACGGCGGGGTCATCTGGGTCATCGAACGCACGCCGGAGATGTCCGACATGGAATGGCAGCTCCGCAACTGGAACTACTTCACCTGGATCAGTGGCGACCACTACGTCGAGCAGCACGTCCACAACCTCGACATCATGAACTGGGTCATGGGTGGGCCGCCCGTCAAGGCCTACGGCATGGGCGGCCGCCAGGCCCGCCAGCATCCCATTCACGGCCACATTTACGACCACTTTGCCGTCGAGTACGAATACCCCAACGGCGTGCGCATGTTCAGCCAGGCGCGCCAGATGAACCACTGCGAAAACCGCGTCGAGGAGGCGGTGGTGGGCACCCTCGGCACCAGCAACTGCGCCAACTGGATTCGCCCCCGCTCGGGCCCCTTCTGGCGCTTCCGCGAGCCCGAGGTCAACGCCTACCAGCAGGAACACCAGAACCTCATCGCCAGCATCCGCGCCGGTCAGCCCATCAACGAGGCCAAAAACCTGGCCGAAAGCACCCTCACCGCCTTCATGGGACGCGAGTCCGCCTACACCGGCCAGACCGTGGAATGGGAACAGGCGCTCAACTCGAAGCGGCGCTGGGGCCCGGACCGGTACGAGTTCGGCCCCTTGCCCTTCCCGAAGGTGCCGATGCCGGGAGACTACAAACTGGCCTGACGCCGACCCGGCACCGCTCAGGGGAATGGCGGCCGGCCGGCTTGCCCTCCGGTGCCGCGTCCGGCGGGAACAAGGCAAACCCCCGCCGGCGCCTCGGCCGACGGGGGGATGAAAATGGTGGAGGCGAGGGGAGTCGAACCCCTGTCCCTGAAACGAGCACCAGCCGCGACTACATGCTTAGCCGGAGGCGGGTCTCGGCTGAAGGAACGCCCTCCGGCGTGCTTTCCTCCAACCCAGCCGGCAGGAAAGAATCTCGGGCCTCCGCGCGCCGACTCCGCCTCTGCCCCAGCCTGCTGTGGCGTTCATCCGGCGTAGCAGGCGTCCACCGGTGAACGTCGCGACACGTCAGGCCGCGAGAGCCAACTCTTCGTTAGCAGTTTGTTTTGATGCGCTGTTTTACGAGGCCCACGCATCGTCCTCGGCATGCCGCCTCTGGCGCACTTTCCAGGTCGAAACCAGTACGCCCCCAAGCAAGCACGGATATCCTGCCCTGCCTTGGCGGCGGGGTCAAGGGCCGCCGCACCGGACGGGAGGGTCCCGAAGGCAGTCCTTCAACAAAAAGGCCGGGCAGACATGCCCGGCCGTGAAGCGGCGTCCTGCAGGGATTACTGTCGGAGACGCAGGAAACGCCGGGTCTCGCCTCTGGCTGGGGGGAATGCAACACCCGGGAAGGGAACTTCCGGGCAAGGGTTTGCCGGTGGCGCAGACTGGCAGTCGGCTGTGGCGCGGGGTGGCAGCCCCGGGGAGCAACCCCGGGGCATTACCTTGCGCCGCTTGACAATCAGCGCCACCGCAGGCTGACCGCCTGCGTTTCATCCACAACAGTGGCCGGCGCGGGGAGGAGGACCGCAGCCAGGAAAAACCAATCGGCCCGTTTCGCATGGCCTTCAGGCGGGCGGGGGCGGGACAAAGCCGGCGAAACGGGCACGCGGTCCCAGTTCGTGCGCGATGCGGAGCACCTCGTTCCATTTGGCAGTGCGCTCGCCGCGGGCCAGCGCCCCGACCTTGAGCTGGCCGGCGTTGGTGGCCACGGCCAGGTGGGCGATGAACGTGTCCTCGGTTTCGCCGGAGCGGGCCGAGATGATGGGTTGCCAGCCCAGGTGCCGGGTGAGGCGGATGGCCTCGAGCGTTTCGGTGACGGTGCCGACCTGGTTGGGCTTGATGAGCACGGCGTTGGCCAGCCCGCGGTCGTGGCCCTCGCGGATGCGGGCCACCGAGGTGGTGAAGAGGTCGTCGCCGACCAGTTGCAGGCGGGGGCCGAGGACGGCGCGGAGCTGGCGCCAGCCTTCCGGGTCGGCGTCGGCCAGGGGGTCTTCCAGGGACACGATCGGGTAACGGCGGCACCACTCGGCGAGCCGGCCGATCCACGCCTCGCGGTCGAGCGCCACCTGGTCGAGCCGGAAGCGGTAGCGGCCGGTGGCCGGGTCGTGGAGTTCGCCGGCCGCCAGGTCCAGGGCCAGGGCGGCGTCACGGCCCGGCGTGTAGCCCGCCCGTTCGATGGCCTCGACCAGCAGGGCCAGGGGCGCCTCGTTGGAGGGGAAGTCCGGCCAGTGTCCGCCCTCGTCGGCCACGCCGTGGACGGCGCCGCGCGCCCGCAGCAGTTCGCCGGCGGTGTGATAGACCTGGTGGGTGATTTCCAGGCACTCGGTGTAGCTGCGCGCGCCCACGGCGATGAGCAGATAGTCCTGCACGTCGGTCCGCCAGTGGGCATGGGCCCCGCCGCCGATGATTTGAATTTCCGGCACCGGCAGCAACGTGCCCGCCCCGTCGCCCAGTGATTCGTACAGCGGCACGTCGCGCGCGGCGGCGGCGGCCCGCGCCACCGCCAACGAGACCGGCAACAGCGCGTTGGCGCCCAGCCGGCGCTTGTCCGGCGTGCCGTCCAGCTCGATCAACAGCCGGTCCAGGGCCGCCGGGTCCTCGACGCTGCGCCCCCGTAGCGCCCGGGCGATCTCGCCCTCGATGTGGGCGATGGCGCGGAACACGGAGCGGCCGCGGAAGCGACGAGGGTCGCCGTCCCGCAATTCCCGCGCCTCGGTGCGACCGGTCGAGGCCCCGGCGGGAGCCACGCCGCGGGTGCGGAGGCCGTTGGCCAGGGTGACTTCGGCCTCGACGGTGGGGTGGCCGCGCGAGTCAAAGATAGTCCAGGCGGCCAGGGCGGTGATGGTCATCGGCGGGATTACAGCGGGGGCGGCGGCGGGCTTCAAACCGAGAATCCGTTGCCGGCGCAAAAGGCGGGGGGCTGTTCAACGGGCTGCGGAACCGGCGGCGGGCGGGGACGGCGGCCGTTCCCCGGCGCTCGCGGCGGGGTTCGGGCGGGGTTAGGCTGGGGTCATGCGTATTGGTCTGTGCACCGCTGCTTCAATTCCGGACCTGGACCGCGTGGCGCGTTGGGGCCTGCGGGCGTGGCAGTGGATGCGGTTTGCCGACAGCCCCGCGGGGCCCGATCACCGCGAGTGGAAGCCGTTTGTCGAGGAACTTGCCGCCGCCTCGGCGGCGCGGGGCCTGCGGCTCTCGGCCATCGGGGCGTGGTATGCCAATGCCCTGGACCCGGCGCAGACCGAGCGGGCCCGCGCGGTGTTGCGGCGGGCGATCGAGGTGGCCGGGGCGCTGGGGGTGAAGACCGTCTCGGCCTTCGCCGGGGGCGTGATCCGCTGGCGGCTCCATCCCCGCGGCGGACAACCGGTGGTGGAAGAGTTGGAGACGCACCTGCCGGCGTTGCTCGAGTTCTGGGAGCCGCTGGCCCGCGAGGCCGCCGACCGCGGCGTGCGGCTGGCCTTCGAGAATTGCCCCCAGGGCATCTGGTACCTGCCGGTCATGAATTACAACAGTTTCGGGCGGCCGGCGTTCTGGGAGCGGTTTTTCGACGCCACCCGCTGCACCAATCTGGGCCTGGAGTGGGACCCCAGCCACCTGATCTGCCAGCAGATTGATCCGGTGGCGAACCTGCGGAAGTTCGGCACGCGGGTCTTCCACGTCCACGCCAGGGACGCGCGGGTGAACCGGACGTTGCTGGCGGCCTACGGCCCCTGCCACCCCGGGGTGACCGAGCACCGCGTGCCCGGCCTGGGGGAGGCGGACTGGGCGGAAATCATCCGCCTGCTGCTGGCGTGCGGTTACGACTCGGACCTCAACATCGAGGGCCGGCACGACCCGGTGTATCGCGACCATCCGCCGTCGGCTGGCCCCCCGCTGGCCGGGCAGACCTGGGAGGAGGTGGGGGTGCAGATCGCCCGGCGAACGTTGGAACGCTACGTCCCGCTGGAGACGCCGTGACGGGGGCCGCAGTTTCGGAGTTTCGGTGTGGTGCGGGCCTCCGGCCTGCATGGCCCGCAGGCGGGACGGCTGCACCCCACGGAGCGCCCGCCAGCCGGCAACCCGGTGATCCGCCCGGCTGTGGAAGCGGGGGCAAGGGGTGAAAAGGTTAAAAGGGATGGAAGGTTGAATCGTGAAATGGGAAAGCCGCAAGGACAGCGCGGGCTTACAGCCGACCCGGGACCTTTCCTGCCTTTCTGAGTTCCCAATTTTTCCCCCTTCGGCCTTCGACCTTCGGACTTCGCCCGGCCGGCTGGAAGCCGACGCACCGGCCGACGGCCCGCCGCGGGTCGCCGTCGGCGTGAGGCGGCGGGAAGGCGGTGCACCGCGTGTCCGCGGCGGTCACCGGGATTCAGCGTGGGTCTTCCGGTCCCCGCCCGGTGGCTGTCCGGAGCGCCGCCTTTCAGAGGTTCAGGAAACGGTGGTCCCCTGCTGGCGTTCCCATTCGGCGTACTGGCGGCTGAGTTCCTCCAGCGAGCGGCGCGGCGGGGGAGGGTCCTTGACCCAGCGGACCTGGCGGCCGCGCCAGAGCGAGTAGATGGCGGGGACGATTTCCAGCGTGAGCACCGAGGAGGTGAGCAGGCCGCCGACCATTGGGGCGGCGATGCGCTGGATGGCCTCGGCGCCGGCCCCGCTGGCCCAGAGGGCGGGCAGCAGCGCCAGCAGGGTGGTGGCGACGGTCATGAGCTTGGGCCGCACCCGTTGCACCGCCCCGTAGGTGATGGCCTCGAAGAGGTCGTGTTGGGTGCGCATGTGGCCGGCCCGTTGCCAGGTGTGGAAGGCCTCCTCGAGGTAGATGAGCATGACCGTGCCGGTTTGGGCGGCCAGGCCGGCCAGGGCGATGATGCCCACCCAGACGGCCACGCTCAGGTGATAGTCCAGCAGCCAGAGCATCCAGAAACTGCCGGTCAGGGCAAAGGGCACGGAGAGCAGGATGATCAGTGCGGGGGGCAGGCTTTTGAAGTTCAGGTACAGCAGCACGAAGATCAGGATCAGCGTCAGCGGCAGCACGGTCATCAAGCGCGCGCGCACCCGCAGCATGGATTCGTACTGGCCGGTCCAGGAGACGCCGTAGCCGGGCGGGAGGAGGTTCGCAGCGGCGATGGCGGCCTCGACCGCGGCGCGGGCGTCGGCCAGGTAGCCGCCCATGTCCCGGCCGGCCACGTCCACATACACGTAGCCCACCAACATGCCGTCCTCGCTGCGGATGAGGGGCGGGCCGTGGGTGATGCGGACCTCCGCCAGTTGGCCGAGGGGGATTTGGGCAATGCGCGCCCCGTTGCCCGCCGGGGACGGGGGTTCGGAGGCCTCGGCGTCACCCCCGCGCATGACCTCGCCGGTACCCAGGGTGACGGGCACGAGCACCTGGCGGAGCTGGTCGGGGTCTTCGCGGAGCTCGCGGCTGTAACGGAGGTTGATGGTGTAGCGTTCCCGGCCTTCGAAGGTGCGGTCCACGGGCAGGCCGCCGATGGCGGTTTCAACCACTTCGAGCACGTCCTCGACATTGAGGCCGTAGCGGGCGAGGACCTCGCGGCGCGGGAGGATGTCCAGGTAGTAACCGCCGGTGAGGCGTTCGGCGAAGGCGCTGCGGGTGCCGGGGACCTGGCGCAGCACCTGTTCAAGGCGTTCCCCCACGCGGGAGATTTCGGCCAGGTCCGGCCCGAAGATTTTGAGGCCGACGGGGGTGCGGACGCCGGTGGTGAGCATGTCAATGCGGGCCTTGATGGGCATGGTCCAGGCGTTGACCTGGCCGGGAATCTGGAGGGCGGCGTCCATCTCGGCCACCAGCTCGTCCCAGGTCAGCGGACGGGTGTCGGGCCAGAGCCGGCGCAGCAGGGGGGCCAGGGCGTCGGGCGCCCAGGCGGACCACCAGCGGGGGTGGGGGACGTGGCGCCAGGCGGTGCGCGGCTTGAGCTGGACCACCGTTTCGAACATCTCCAGGGGAGCGGGGTCGGTGGCAGTGTCGGCGCGGCCGGCCTTGCCGTGGACGGTGAGGACCTCGGGGAAGGACTTGAGGACGCGGTCCTGGATTTGCATGAGGCGCGTGGCCTCGGTGATGGAGATGCTCGGCAGGGTGGTGGGCATGTAGAGGATGGTGCCCTCGTTGAGGGGGGGCATGAACTCGGAGCCGAGTTTCTGGTACACCGGCACAGCCGAGCCCACGGCCAGCACGGCCAGGACCATGCTCAGCCGCCGGCGCCGCATCAGGGCGGTCACCCAGGGGTAATACAGCCGGTGGAGGAGGCGGCTGACGGGGTGACGGTGTTCGGGAATGACCCGGCGGCCGGTCATGAGGACAATCAGGGCCGGTCCGAGGGTGACGCTCAGCAGGGCGGCGGCGGCCATGATGAAGGTCTTGGTGAAGGCCAGGGGTTTGAACAGCCGCCCCTCCTGGGCCTCGAGCGTGAACACCGGCAGGAAGCTGGCCGTGATCACCAGCAGCGCGAAGAACAGGGGCTGCCCCAGTTGCCGGCAGGCGGCGATGATGATTTCGCGGCGGGCGGCGGGGGTCAGGTCCGGCGGGGCGTGTTCGAGCTTTTTGTGGACGTTTTCCACCATCACCAGCGCCTCGTCGCAGAGCACGCCGATGCTGATGGCGATGCCGGCCAGCGACATGATGTTGGCGGTCAGGCCCAGGGCATACATGGGGATGAAGGCCAGGGCGACGGCGATGGGCAGGGCCAGCAGCGCCCGCAGCGCCCCGCCGGGGTCGAGCAGGAAGAGCAGCAGCACGGCGGCCACGATGAGGCTTTCCCACACCAGGGTCCGCTGCAGGGTCTGGATGCTCTGGCGGATGAGGTCGGACCGGTCGTAGGTGATGACGACCTCGACGCCGGGGGGGAGGGAGGGGCGCAGTTCGGCCAGGCGGGTTTTGAGGCGGTCTATGACCTGGAGGACGTTCTGGCCGTGGCGCACGACCACGATGCCTCCCACGGTTTCGCCCTCGCCGTTGAAGTCCCCCGCCCCCCGGCGCATGTCCGGCCCGAGGGTGAGGTTGCGGGCCACGTCGCGCAGCAGCACCGGGTTGCCGGCGGCGTCGGCGCCCACCACCACCAGGCGAAGGTCGTCCAGGGAGCGGAGATAACCGTGGCCGCGGACCAGATAGGTGGTGCCGTGGCGTTCGAGTTCGCGGCCACCGACGTCGTTGTTGGCCCGGCGGATGGCGCGGACGATGCGGTCCAGCGGGAGGTTGTAGGCGAGCAGCCGGGCCGGGTCCAACTCGACCTGGTACTGTTTTTCAAAGCCGCCGAAAGTGGCCACCTCGGCCACGCCCGCCACGCCCTGCAACCAGTAGCGGAGATGCCAATCCTGAAAGCTGCGCAACTCGGCCAGGTCGTGTTTCCCGCTCCGGTCCACCAGGGCATACTGGAAGCCCCAGCCCACTCCCGAGGCGTCCGGCCCCAGGGTGGGGGTGACGCCCGGGGGCAGGGCCCCGCTCAAGCCCTGCAGGTACTCGAGCACCCGCGAGCGGGCCCAGTACACGTCGGTGCCGTCCTCAAAGACGGCGTACACGAACGAGTAGCCGAAGAAGCTGAAGCCGCGCACCACCCGCACCTTGGGGGCGGCCACCAGGCGGGTGACCAGCGGGTAGGTGATCTGGTCCTCGACCAGGTTGGGGCTGCGCCCCTCCCAGACGGTGTACACGATGACCTGGGTGTCCGAGAGGTCCGGGATGGCGTCCAGCGGCGTGTGGCGCAGGCACCACACGCCGGCGAGAAACGCTGCGGCCACCAGCAGGAAAACCAGGAAGCGGTTGCGCGCGCTCCAGTCAATCACCCGTTCGATGAGCGGGAGCCGGGCCGTGGGAGGAAGCGGTTCAGTGTTCATGTCCGGAGCGGGAATCCATGCCGGACACCACGGCGCGGAGCTGGCTTTCGGCGTCCACCAGGAACAGCGCGCGGCTCACCACCTTTTCGCCCGCGCTGAGTCCCTCGGTGACTTCCCACCACTCGTCGGTGCGGGCGCCGATCCGCACCTGCCGCGGTTCCAGATGGCCGTCTGCGTGCCGCACAAAGGCCAGGTGGCGGGTACCGGTGTCCAGCACCGCACTGGCCGGGACGCTGAGCCGTTCCCCCAGCGGCGCCTCCAGCTCGACCGTGGCCCACATGTCCGGCCGCAACACATGGTCGGAGTTGGCCAGCCGCACCCGTACCGCCCCGCGGCGGGTGGCCGGATCGAAGTGCGGGTAAAGGAAGTCCACGGCGGACTCGAAGACCCGGTCGGGCATGCCGGTGATCGTGACCCGCGCGGTCATGCCGGTGCGCACCAGACTCCATTCATCCTCGGCCAGGGTCAGCCGCAGCCAGATCGGGTCCAGCGGCGCGATTTCGAACAGGGTTTCCCCCGCGGCGAAGGCCCGGCCGGCCACTGCCGCCTTGCGCACCAGGTGGCCGCTGACCGGCGCACGCACCCACACCTCCGCCGAGGCGGTGCCGCGCTCCTCCAGCGCGCGCAGGTCCGGCCCCGTCAACCCCAGCAACTCCAGGCGCCGCCGAGCCGTTTCGAGCAGGGCCTGGCCCGCCCCGGTTTCCTGGCGCGCCTGACGCCAGGCCAGCAGGTACTCGTTTTCCGCGGCCTGGACCTCGGGGCTGTACACGCTCAACAACGGCTGGCCGGCGCTGACCTCCTGACCGGTGTAGGCGGCCTCGAGACGTTCAATCCAGCCCCCGAACCGCGGCGCCACGCGCGTCAACCGCGTCTCGTCATGCTCGACCACCCCAAACGCGCGCAGCGTGCGCGTGAACGGTCGCGGAAACACCGTGGCGGTCCGCAGCCCGATCAACTGTGCCCGCTCGGCCGACACGGCAATCGTCGTCCGTCCGGCCACGTTCGTGGCGGTCGGGGCCGCGCCGTCGGCGGGGATGGGTACCAGCTTCATGTGGCAAATTGGGCAGTCGCCGGGGCGGGGACTGGTGTAGCTGGGGTGCATCGGGCACCAGTACTTCGGCGCCTCCGCGTCCCCGGCGGCGGCGTCATGGCGATGGCAGCCGCTGCCGGACAGGGCGGCGGCCAGCAGGAGCAGGGTCAGTCCCAGAGCGGAAGCAAGGAGGCGTCGTGGTTTCATGGCAGGCGGGAGTTGAAATCAAGGGGTGGGCGGGGCGGGGGGCGAGGTTTCCCAATCAAGCAGCCACAGGGCCTCGAAGTTGCCCAGGCCGCAGCAAAGGGCCAGGTCGGCCAGGAGCTGGTACTGGGCGGCGACGGCGCGGGTCAGATCGAGGCGGGCTTCGAGCACGGCGCGGCGGGCCTCGATCACATCCTGGAACTGGACCCGGCCGGTCTCCCAGGCGGCCCGGGTGCTGTCCAGGGCCAGTTCCGCCCGCGGCAGGATGTGGTCGCGCAGCGCCAGGGCGGTGCGGCGTTGCGCCTCCAGGCCGGCGGTGAGCCGGCGGACCTCCTCGCGGACCGCCAGATCGTAGTCGGCTTGCTCCGCTTCCGCGGCCGTGCGACGCGCCGTCTCGCGGCGTACGTCCTGGCGGTAACGGCCGGCATTCAGCCAGGGCAGGTTCAGGCTCACGGTGAACATGGCCTGCCGAAACTCCCCGTCGCCGCTGTAGTGGCGGGTCTCGGCGCCGACCGCCAGCTCCGGCCAGCGGCGGCGACGCGCCACGTCCTCGGCGGCGGCGGCGGCGCGGACCTCGGCCTGGAGGCGGCGGAGGTTCGGTTCGTAGGCCAGGACCCGCGTGATCAGGCGTTCGCGATAGGCCACCTCCGGGGCCAGCGGGGGCAGGACCAGGCGGGGCCAGCGTTGCTCCACGGGCCGCCCCAGCAGGCGGTTGACCGCCGCCTCGGCCTCCGTGACGCGTGCCTGCGCGCTGGTCAACGCGGCGGCGCGGCGGTCGTGTTCATTTTCCAGGCGCAGCAAGTAGGCGTGCGGGGCGTCGCCCACCCGGTAGCGGGCGGTGACGCTTTGGACCATGCCGGCGAGCCAGGCCAGGTCTTCCTCGCCGACCTCGACCTCGCGCTGCCGCAGGGCCAGCTCGAACAGGGCCTGCACCAGATCGCGCCGGCGTACCTGGAACAGGGCCTCGAACGCGGCCGCCGCGACATCACTTTCGCGGGCAGCCAGGCGACGGACCGCGGCGGGGCGGCCGGGGAGGGGAATCGGCTGCTCGATGCCCAACAGCACGTCGCCATCCTCGGCGCGCATGGACGTCTCGCTGGCCATCACGCCCAGCCGCAGCCGGGGTTCTTCCCAGACGCGGACGGCGGCGGTGCCGGCCCGGGCCGCCTCGAGGCGGGCCTCCGCTGCGCGCAGGGCCGGGAGATTGGTCCGCAGGCTGTCGGCCAGTTGGTTGAGGTAGGCTGGCGACAATTCCTGACTCTCGCCGGCGGCGGGGTCCGGGCCGGGCTCCGGCCCGGTGCCGGCCAAGGTGATTCCGCCGCCGAGCAGGACCAGCCACGAAAAGAGGTTGAGTTTCATGGGCACAAACCAGGGAAAACAGATTCCGACCCCACCAAAAGGGTACACGGGTGCGCCGGGTCGGGGCACACCTCACCATTGAAGGGGCAGGGAATCAGATCAGGAAGGCGCAGTGCCGCGTGAACAGCGGCATGCTGGCCAGCCCGAGGGCTGCCGGAGGAGGCGCGGCGGGTGGCACTTGCGCTTCCTGGAGGGGAGGGAGAAGGAAAACGATAACCGGGACCCACTGCAAATCGTGCGGCGAGGTCGCAGAAGGGGGGAGGGAGGCGGGCGGTGAAGGCGGCGGGGTGGCGGGGGCGGGCGCCACACAGCAGCCGGTGCCGCCACAGTTGCAGCAGGTGCAGGCAGCGGCCGCGGCGGAAGGGCCGACGCCAAACAACCCCGGAACCGGCCCCAGGAGCAGCAGCAGGCTGGTTAGAATGGCGCCGAAGATTTTCACCGTTGCCCGGCGCCGGCCGGGAGCCGGCGGCCACGGAGTTTAATTCTTGGGGAGCTTGGCGGCGTGGCGGGCGGGGTCCTTGTCAAACTTTTTCTGGCAGTCCTCGCAGCAGAACTTGAATTCCTGGCCCTTGAAGATGGTGGCGGGGGCCTCGGCGGGGAGGGGTTCCCCGGACATGACGCAGATTTTGGCGGGGTACTTCTTCACCTTCTTGGCGGCCGCCTCGATCTTGGACAGGAATTTGGCCGGCTCCTTGTTGAAGTCTTTTCGGCAGCCCTTGCAGCAGAGCTTGATCTGCTGGCCTGCATGGACGAACACCACCGGCTCGCCCATGCTGCCCAGCTTCTCGTCCGAGACGACGCACTCGTCCATCGGGTAGGGCTTGGGATATTTCGGGGCCTTGTCCGCCGCGGCGGCGCGGAAGGGCATGGCCAGGGTCAGTGCCAGAAGGCCGAACAGGGGCAGGAAAGACAGTCGCTTCATGGACGCAAATTAGCCGCTGCTGCCCGGTGCGCAAATGCGAAGGCGGGGGGCCAGGTCAGCGGGGCATGGCCTGCCATTCGTTCAGAGCGCGTTCGTCCAGGCCGCTGGCCGGTCCTTGGAGCAGGCTGAGCGCCTCGCCGACGAGGTAGAGCGAGCCGGTGATCAGCCGTGCCGGCTCGGCGGCGGTCAGTTCCAACGCCTCCGCCAGCGAGTGGCAGACGGTCAGGCGCGCGCCCGGATGCGCCGCGGCGCAGGCGGCCACCAGTTCTTCCGGCGCCGCGCTGCGCGGACTGGCCACGGGCACGAGGAAGAGGTTGGCGGCGAGCGGCGCCAGCGCGGCACAAATGGCGCCGCGGTCCTTGTCCCGCATCACCCCCAGAATCAACGCCGGCATCTGCCGCGGAAAATGGTGCGTCCACGCCGCCGCCAGGGCGCGGGCGCCGGCCGCATTGTGGGCGCCGTCCAGGACATCCACGCCGCCGTCGGGGCGGCGCAGCACCTGGAAACGGCCGGGCCACGAGACAGCGGTCAAGCCGCTGAGCAGGGCGGCTTCCGGCACCGGCAGCGCCGGCTGCAGCCCGCGGACCACGGCCAGGGCGAGGGCGGCGTTGAGGCGCTGGTGTTCGCCGACGAGGGGAAGCGCGATGGTGTCCAGCGGCGGGCGGTGGGTGTCCGCAGCGGAGACTTCCACCAGCGGTGCCTCCAACAGTTCGGCGGCGGCGCGGATGACCGCCAGGGCCTCCGGTGCGTCCACGGCGGTGAACACCGGGACGCCCGGTTTGATGATGCCGGCCTTTTCGGCGGCGATTTTGGCCAGGGTGTCTCCCAGCCATTGCTGGTGATCGAAGGCGATCGAGGTGATCACGCTGGCCAGGGGGGTGACGATGTTGGTGGCGTCCAGACGTCCGCCCATGCCGGTTTCCCACACCACCACGTTGCAGCCCTGCGCCGCGAAGTACCGCAGTGCCATCACGGTCACCACCTCGAAGAACGTCGGGGCATGCTCGGGGGGGAACTGCTCCAGGTCGCGGCGGATGGCCTGCACCAACCGGACGACCTCCTCCTCGGGGATGAGCTGGCGGTTGATCTGGAGGCGCTCGCGGAAGCTGACCAGGTGTGGCGAGGTGTACAGCCCCACGCGCCATCCCGCCGCGCGGTAGATGCTTTCGAGCAGGGCACAGGTCGAGCCCTTGCCGTTGGTACCGGCCACGTGGATGAAGCGCAGCCGGTGCTGGGGATCGCCGGACAGCGCCGCCAGGCGCCGGGTGTTTTCCAAACCCAGCTTGGTGCCGTGAAGCTGGAGGTCGTAGAGGAAGCGGATGGCCTCAGGGTAGATCATGCCCAGGGGAGGGAGGGTGCTGGCGGGGAACAGGCCGTGCGGAGCTCAGCGGCGCGCGGGACCGTAGTAATAGCCCCGGCCGACCCGCGCCCCGCGGGCGCGGCGCAGATGCAGGGGTTTGCCGCCCGGTTTCAACTCCTCGAACAGGGCGGTGTAGAGGTAGGGGAAGCCCTCGAGCCTGGTGCGCTCGATTTTCCGGCCGATGAACCGCTCGATGGCGGCCACGTGGGTGGCATCCTCGGCGGTCATCAGGGTCAGCGCGTCACCGCTGGCCTGGGCGCGTCCGGTGCGCCCGATGCGGTGGACGTAGTCCTCGGGGTGCTGGGGGACGTCGTAGTTGATCACGTGGCTGACGTCCTCGATGTCCAGGCCGCGGGAAGCGATGTCCGTGGCCACGAGCACCTCGAAGCGTCCCTCGCGGAAGCCGGCCAGGGCGTGTTCGCGTTCCTGCTGGGTGCGGTTGGAATGCAGCACGGCCACGGGGTGCTGGTGCCGTTTGAGCAGCGCCGCCACGCGGTCGGCCCCCTGCTTGGTCCGGCAGAACACGATTACCGACTCGTAGTTCAGGCGTTCGAGCAGCGCCAGCAACAGGTCCGCCTTTTGCGCCGAGTGCACCGGGTAGAGCACGTGGTTGACGGTTTCCGCCGGCATCCGGCGGACGCCGATCTCGACCGTTTCCGGCTCCCGCAGGGCCCACTGGATGAGCGTTTCGATCTCGGGGGGGATGGTGGCGGAGAACAGGGCCGTTTGCCGTCGGGCCGGGCATTTCTGGATGATCCGCTTGACGTCCGGCAGGAAGCCCATGTCCAACATGCGGTCCGCCTCGTCGAGCACCAGGAACCGTACCTTGTCCAGGCGCACGGTGCCGCGTTGGAGATGGTCCAGCAGGCGACCCGGCGTGGCCACGAGCACGTCCACCCCTTGGCGGAGGGCGTCGGTCTGGGCGCCGTATCCCACGCCGCCGTACACCACGGCCACGCGCAGGGCGGTGAAGCGGGCGTAATCGCGGAAGGCGGTTTCCACCTGGGCGGCCAGTTCGCGGGTGGGCTCCAGCACCAGCGCCCGCGGGCCGGGGGCGGGATCGCCCAACTGGGTCAGAATGGGCAGGGCAAACGCGGCGGTCTTGCCGGTGCCGGTTTGGGCGCTGCCGATGACATCCCGTCCGGCCAGGATCAGGGGGATGGCGCGGACCTGGATGGGGGTGGGTTCGGTGTAACCGGCGGCGCGCACACCTTCCAGAACCGGTCGGGACAATCCGAGCTTGGCAAACGGCATGGCGGCAGCCTAGCCGGGCCGGGGGCGGGGCGAAAGCCCCTTCAGGGCCGTGCTTTCGCGTTGCGCCGGCGGCGGCGGACGTGGTTTAGTGACGGCGCCGTCGGAGCGTAGCTCAGCCTGGTAGAGCGCCAGCTTTGGGAGCTGGGTGTCGCAGGTTCGAATCCTGTCGCTCCGACCAGTTTCTTCTCCCGCCGTCCCCCCGCGGCGCCGCCACGCGAAGCAGGGTCGGCCGTTCAGGGCAGCGCCCAGCAAATCAGCGCGTCGCGGTCCTTGATGAACAGCCGCTGGTCCGAAACCACGGGATGGGCGTGCACCGGCGTGTCGGCCACTTTGATCCGGGCCAGCTCCTTGAACGCGGCGCGGTCCGGCTCGAAAACGATCAACTGCCCGGCCGGCGTCAGGGCCATCAGCACCGGGCCGGCGACGATGAGGCTTCCGTAACCTCCCCCTCCACCGCGCATGCGTCCGCCACCCGGCCCCCCACCCGGACCGCCGGGTGCCCCAGCGGCCTCCGCACCTGCCGGGGCGGCCGGCGCACTCCACAGCAATCGGCCGCCGGCGCGGTCCAGGCAAAACAGCTCGTTGACGGCGCTGAGGCCGAACACCAGGCCGTCGTGCACGAGCGGCGAGGCAAACACGCACGGCTTCTGGGGATTGGTCCACACGCTGGTGGCCTGGAGTCCATCGGCCGCCCGGGTCAACCGCCACGCCTGCGCGGTCTGTCCCAACACCACCAGCAGGTCACCCGCCACGGCCGGGGTGGTGGCCCGGTAGTCCCGCCCTCCGCCCCCGCGGCCCCTACCGCCAGGGCCGCTGCCCTCGCCGGCTCCGGCGGCCGCGGCCGCGGGTGGGGCGGCCTCCCAGAGCTTGCGGCCGTTGTCCAGGGCGACCGCCTGAAGACCGGCTTCGGTTTGCACCACCACCACGGGGGTGCCGTCCACCTGCGCCAGCACCGGGGAGGCGTAGGCCGGTGCCCCCGCACAGCGCCATTTCTCCTGGCCGGTGACCAGGTCGTAGGCCACCAGCGCGCCGTTGTCGCGGCCGCCGAGTTGCGCCAGGCAGAGCCCGCCGGCAATCAACGGCGAGCTGGACACGAAGAAATTGGGCCAGGCCTTGAAGTCATCTTTGCGCCAGAGCACTTTGCCCGTGGCCGCGTCCAGACAGGAAATCACCCCACGCACCCCCACCGTGACCACCTTGCCCGCGGCGACCGCCGGCGAGCTCCGGGGGCCGGAAAAGCTTTGGGAAGGGCCGGTGGCCCCCAGCGACTCGTACCGGTCCTGCCAAAGTTCGCGGCCGGTCGCGGCATCCAGACAGCGCAACACTTCCTGGCCTTCCTCGCGCGAAAAGACCCACAGCCGGTCCCCCACCACCGCCGGCGTGGCCACGCCTTCGCCCACGGTGACCTTCCACTGGGACTTCAACTCGCCCGGCCAGGTGGCCGGAGGTTGGAAACCGGTCACGTGGCCGTCGCGGTTGGGACCGCGCCACTGGGGCCAGTCACGGGCCAGGGTGGTGAGGGGGAGCAACGCCGCGCCGAGCAGGAGACGGGTCCACCGGCCGGCCGTCCTTCGGGGAGTGAAGGCTGGATGTTTCATGGGTCGGGTAATCCGGGCTATTGACGGGTGCCTGTCGGGTCTGGTTACAGACAGTTTCACTCCCGCAGAAGGACCAGCCAGCCGCAGTGGTGCAGGCCGCCGCCTGCTTGTTCTTCCTGGACCGCGAGGACGCGGCTCTGCTCACGGCGATGGCAGGGAGGATGCCCCGGACCGGGAGGGTTCGGGAGCACGCCGAACCCGGCAGGCGAGAGGCCCGCGCTCCCCAGTTGCCCAATGCTTGGCTGCTCCGGCATCTGGCATCCGACACCTGGCATTCGGATCACCCCCCGGGATGCGGCTGTCCCGGGGTGATTGCCGCTGCGGTGGGTTACGGCCGGCTATCCCGCCGCAGGCCGGCAATTCGCTGAATCGCCAAGGTTGGTGGCAGCGCGCGCCGGGCAGCGCGCGCCGTGGTGGGGGCTTCCAGTCTGACTCAGTAGCGGAGAATGAGGTGGTCGGTCGGCATGCGGACCTTGGGCAGGGTGGCGTACTTGTCCTGGGTGGCCCGGTAGCCCAGGGCACAGCAGGCCACGGCGTGCAGGCCTTGTTCGGTGAGGCCGAGCAGCCGGTCGAAGGCGGGCGGTTCGAAGCCTTCAATGGGGCAGGCGTCCACGCCCAGGAGCGCGGCGGCGGTGAGCAGGTTGCCCAGGGCCAGGTAGGCCTGGTGGGCGGCCCAGTGTGGGGCCAGCGGCGCGAAGGCCGGCGTCAGCAGCGAGCCGACCATCATCTGCCGGTAGCCGGCCAACTGCTCGGGTGAAATGCCGCGCACCTCGGCAATGCGGCGGATGAAGGCGTCTATCTCGGCCTCGGTTACGCTGGTGCGGGCGGCGAAGACCACGAAGTGGGAGGCGTCCACCACCTGACGCTGGTTCCAGGCGTGGGGCAGCAGTTGCTGCCGTTTGGCGGGGTCCTGCACGACGACGAAGCGGTAGGGTTGCAGCCCGAACGAGGAGGGGCTGAGCACCAGCGTTTCCTCGAGGGTCTGCCAGATGGCCTCGGGGATGCGGCGGGTGGGGTCGAACATCTTGGTGGCATAGCGCCAGCGCAGGGCGTCGAGGAGTTGGGCGGGAGGAACGGGTGTCATGGTCTTGCTGAACCGACCGAAAAAAGTCGGGGCGGTCGTTTAGCGGGAGCGGGCTCGGCGGTCAAGCACCCAGCCGGCACCGGCCAGCAGCGCGGCGCCCGCCAGCCCGCCCGCGAGCACTTCCACGCCGGCGCGGAAGCGCCGCTGGTACTCGCGGTAGGTCAGGCCGGTGATCTCGTCCACCCGCTCGACCGGTTCGGAGGTGCGGGTCCAGCCCCAGTGGGCGCCGGTGAGCAGCCAGACCAACACAGTGAGTCCGGCCAGGGCGGCAGCGGTCCGGCGCAGGAGCCGGCCGGCGCGCGTCGGCCTGGAGGGGCTCACGACCGGGGCGCCGCGCCGGCCAGGCTGAGGGTCAGTTCGATTTCGTCAGCGACCTTGTCGGTGGGGGCGCCGGGGTTCACGCCGAAGTCGCTGCGTTTGATCTTGAACTGGCTGCGCACGACCAGCAGGTCGCCCTGCATCCGGCCGTTGGTGCGGTCGGCGAGCTTGCCCGGCAGGTAGGTCAGGCGCACCGGCACGGTGATTTCGCGGCTGACGCCCTTGAGGGTGAACTTGCCGGTGACGTCGGCCGTGGTCTCCGCGCCGGTGGTCTTGACGTTGGCGACGCGGGTGACCTCGAAGCTGATTTCCTTGTGATGGGCCACGTCCAACCAGTCCTTGCCGTGCATGTGCTCCTTCATCATGGGATTGGGCACGTGCAGGGAGGCGGCCTCGACCACGATCTTGCCGTGCAGAGCGCCGGGGTGGGCCGGGTCAAACTCGACCTTGCCACTGATGCCGTGGGCGGTGCCGCTGATGGACTCGAGGGGGGCGTCGAGCAGGAAGACGGCGTGGTTGACGCCCTTGGGGTCCTTGAAGTCAAAGGTCATCGGGGCGGCCAGGGCGGCGGAGACCAGGCCCAGGGCGGTCCACGCGCTCAGAGAAGGCAGCAGGGAGCGAGGTGCAGAGGTGAGGTTCATAGGCATCGTGTTTTTCCGGTCGTGCTCAGGCCGGGAAGATGTGCTCGAACCGACGCAGGGCAAATCGCGCATGCAGAAAAATCCGCGGACAGCCGTGCCACGACCGAGCGGGCCGGCACTGGGGGGCGTTGGGGAAGCGGGCTTCAGGCCCCACCGGCAGGCGGGGTTTCGCGGGGCGCGTGGGTGTGCAAGGCGGCCGCCACTTCGCCTGGGGGCACGAGGATTTCGGCGCGGGTGGCCCGGGTCTTGAGCCGGGCCAGAAGGCGGCCCTCGGCGGTTCGCTCCAGGCGCACGGTGTGGCGGGCGCCGGCTTCGAGGGCGCGCTTGAACTGTTTGTCGGACTTGGCGGGCGCCAGCGGGTAGTCCACGGCCAGGCCGGCTGCGCGCAGGCTTTGCGCCAGCCGGAGGGTTTCCGTCCGCAGGGATTCGTCCTCGATGAGCACAAAGGCGTCCAGGCCTGCAGCGGGGGCGTGTGCGGCCAGGCCCCGCGCCTTGAGCAGCTCGGTCAGGACCACGTCGCCCATACCGAAGCCCAGGGCGGGCAGGTCCACTTTGCCGCCGGAGATGAGTTTGACCAGGTTGTCGTAGCGGCCGCCGCCGGCGATGGCCCGGAATTCGCCGCGGCGATCGAACGCCTCGAAGACCGGCCCGGTGTAGTAGGCCAGGCCGCGGATGACGCCGTAGTCCACGCGCACGAAGTCGGCCAGGCCGCGTGCCGCCAGGTCGTCCAGAATGTGCCGCAGTTCGGCGGTGGGTTCGGCGGAGGCGATGAAGGCCCGCACTTCTTCGAGGGCAAAGCCCAGTTCGGCCAGTCGTTTGGCGCTGACCTCGGCCGGCTCGCGCTCGAGTTTGTCTATGACCTGGAAGAAGTCGTAGGCCCGCCCGGGCTCGCGCTGACGCCGGGCGTAGAACGCCTGCCAGGCATTGCGGCTGCTGAGCCGGACCACGAAGTCCGCGGCCGTCAGACCCAGCGCGCGCAGGGCGTCAATCAACAGGGCGATCAACTCGGCGTCGGCGCCCGGGCCGGGTTCGCCCAGGATGTCCGCGTTGAACTGGAAGTGCTCGCGCAGGCGGCCCTTTTGCTGGCGCTCGTAGCGGAAGAGCTGGGGGATGGCGAACCACTTGAGCGGTTTGCGGTAGTGGCGCTCGCGGGCCGCGGCCATGCGCGCCAGGGTGGGGGTCATCTCGGGCCGCAACGCCACCTCGCGCTCGCCCTTGTCGCGGAAGTTGTAGAGCTGGGCCACGATTTCGGCGCCGCTTTTGGCGGTGTAGAGCTCGAGCGGTTCCAGCGGCGGTCCGTCATACTCGCGAAAGCCGTAGCGGTGGGCGGTCTGGCGCCAGGCCTCGAAGATGTGCCGGCGCAGGTCGGCGCTCCAGCCGTCCGGGTCGGGCAGCGGTTCGGGGTAGAAGTCGCGAAAGCCGGGCAGCCGTTCGATCATGGGGGGCAGAAAAAACAAAAAAGGCGTCCGGACGGCAAGCCTTCGGTCCGGACGCCGGGGCAGGGGGGCTCAGGCGGAAGGTTTCTCGGGCGGGGTGAGCTTGAGGACCTCCTCGCGCATCTCCTTGCCGGGTTTGAATTTGACTACCGCGCGCGGCGGGATGCGGACGTCCTTTTCAGGTTGGTTGGGGTTGCGGCCGACGCGGGGCTTGCGGACTTTGACCTCGAAGACGCCAAAGTTGCGCAGTTCCACCGTTTCGCCCTTGGCCAGGGCTTCGGCGATGTAGTCGAGGGTTTTTTGGACCACTTCCAGGACGCGTTGCTGGACGATGCCAGTCTCCTGGCTGATCCGGACCACCAAATCTCGCTTGGTCATAGGTCGGTCATGTTGAAGGTTGGGGTGCTGGTTGCTACAACGGCGTAGCGGATATAACCGCTTGGCTTTCTGTGGTCAAGTGACCAAACGACTTAAGGCCCCCTGCCCAAGTGCCGGCACCGCCTCCCCCAGGCGGCAATGCCGGTCCACCCGGGGGTGCTTCCCTGCGCCGGCCAGGCAGGCGTCGGCGCGGGCTCAACGGCTGGGATTGAGGGCCCCCGCAGCCGGATCAGGGACCGGCCGCAACGGCGGGGGCTGTGGGAGGCGACGCCGCGGCCGGGGGCGCCGTCAGCGGATTGGCCGGCTGGAGCGGCGGAGGGGCCGCTGCGGGGGGCTTGGGCTTGGCACGGGCGCGGGCGCGGGCGGATTCGGCGGCGCGGCGCGCATCGGTGGCGGCGGCCTCGGAGGGGTGGATCTGGTGGTAGTAGGAGTTGGGGCGGGCCAGGTCGTGCTTGAGGAGCAGCAGCGAGGCGAAGCGGTCTCCTCCGGCCCATTCATAGGCCACGTCCATGCGAATGGCGTCGAACGGGCAGACTTCCACGCAAATCTGGCAGCTCATGCAGACCGAGATGTCAATGTCGAACACGCGCGGACGCTTGAGGGCCTTGCCGGTGGCATCCCGCTCGACCTCGATGTAGATGCACTGCGGCGGGCATTCCTTCTCGCAGATTTTGCAGGCGACGCAGCGCAGGCCCTCTTCAGGCTGCTCGCCGTCATGGACCAGGAACGGGAACTGGCGGGCATTTTCCGGCAGGGGCAACCGTTGCTCGGGGTATTCCACGGTGGGCAGCCGCGCCGGATCGTGGAAACTGCCGACAAAATTGCGGGCCGTTTCTGCCAGACCTTTGAGCAAGCCGGTTCCCAGCAGGGTCATGGGGGAGGCGTCGGGGCAGAGGGGCGGTGGCGGGCCGGGTGGACTCCGGGGCGACCTCAGGGCCGGGCCAGAAAGTCCAGTACGAACACATCCTCCAGCACCGGGCCAACCAGCTTGCCAAACGCCTGGTGATCCGGATGCACGAGGTAGGCGTCCCGGTCCGCGGCGTTCTGGAAGGTCAGGATGAAGCCGTGGGTGAAACCCTTGTCGAGCTTCTCCGGGCTGATGTTGGTGCCCCACTCGAAGCTGCGAATCTGGGGAATCCTGGCAGGCAACGCGGCAAAGGCCCGCTCGACCTCGCGAACCTTTTCAGTGCCCGCCTCGCTCTTGAACTTGAAGGCCACCATGTGCACCAGCGGTCCGCGCTGGGGGGAGCGGGCCGGCCGCGCGGGGGGCCCGTCCGCGGTGCGCGCGGTCCACACACTGGCCGCGACTGCCAGGCCCAGAGCAAGGGAGAACAGGCTCAGAGGTTTCATGACGGTTGCGTTGAACGTTGCGTTTTCGATTGATTCTGCGGCCGCACGCTAGGGGGCGACCGAGCCGCTGGCAAGCCCGGCGTGACTGTCGGAGGATGGGCCGGCCGACAGGGGCCCCGCAGCTGCGCCGCGCAACCGCGCCGGCCGCAGGCACGTGTGACGCAGGGGTGAAAACCTGTTTACAGGCAGGTCGCCGTTGCTACGATGCGCCCGCGTTTTGCCCAACCGCGCCATGAAGAAAATCGAGGCTGTCATCAAACCTTTCAAACTCGACGACGTGAAAAGTGCCCTCAGCGAGCTGGGGGTCGAGGGCATGACCGTCAGCGAGGTGCGGGGGTTCGGCCGCCAAAAAGGCCACACCGAGATCTACCGCGGCAGCGAGTACACCGTGGACTTTCTGCCCAAGATCAAGATCGAGGTGGTGTTGCCGGACGATCAGGTCAGCGGCGCGGTCTCGGCCATCATCCGAGCGGCCCAGACGGGCAAGATTGGAGATGGCAAGGTCTTTGTCTCGCCCATCGAGGAAGCCATCCGCATCCGGACCGGTGAGCGGGGCGAAGCCGCCGTCTGAGTCACCGCCCCGAGAAGGCGGAGGCAATCGGCACAGCCATTCTCCACCACCTGCACCCCCTGCAACCCTACCCCCCAAAAACCCTCAATTGACCCCACTATGAGCACACCGGAGAAGGCGTTGGCGCTGGCGCAGAAGGCGGGCGCGAAGATGGCGGACCTGAAGTTTGTGGACCCGTTGGGGACCTGGCAGCATTTCACCGTGCCGATCGGGGAGATCACCCC
>JBBIVJ010000044.1:0-34455 GCA_037439785.1 Verrucomicrobiales bacterium
AAGGGCTGCGACGGCGATGCGCTCGATGAGGCGCTGAACGCGTGGGGCATTGCGATGATTGCGCCCCGCCGGCGCAACCGTCGCCCGGAGACCGCCACGCAGGATGGTCGCCCGCTGCGTCGCTCCCAGCGGCGCTGGATCGTGGAGCGCACGTTGGCGTGGGTGGGGCAACACCGCCGCCTCCTGACGCGCCGGGAGAAACACGCTGCACCCTATGCCAGCTTCGCAGGGTTGGGTTGTCTGATGATCGCGCTGCGTCATCTGCCCTCTTAACTAACACCAATGACTTTTCGGACAGCTTCTAGCCAGGTGGAACGGGCAAGTTGCCTGTACCACCCGGGCCACGGTAGCGCAGACTTCTTGTTTGCCGTTGGCCGGGCATCCTGCCTCGCTTCAGGGGTGCGCTGAGGCACGCCGGAGGCCGACACCACAAATAAAACCGAAATCCGCAGGTCGAAGGTCATAGGCTGAAGACAGGGCGAGCGGAGCCAATCCGCCATCGTCAATCGTCAATCGTCAATTCGCCCGCTGACTTACTGAAGCGCCCGCCAGACCGCGGCCACCAGGGCGCAGACCGTCATGCCCAGGGCCACCGGCAGCAACGTGGCCAGGGCCGTCCAGCGCGCGCTGCCGGTTTCCTTGTAGATGGTGTAGATGGTGGTGCTGCAGGGGTTGTGCAGCAGGCTGAAGAGCATCAGGTTCACCGCCGTGAGCGTGCTCCAGCCGCCCTGGGTCAGCAGCTCCTTCAGCGAGCGGGCATCTTCCAGCTCGAACATCACCCCCGCGCCCGCGCCCACGCCGGTCAGGCCGTTCACCGTCACCGTCAGCATGAGGATGGTCGGGATGACGATCTCGTTGGCGGGGATGGCGATGAGGTAGGCCAGGAGGATGACGCCGTTGAGGCCCAGCCAGAAGCCCAGGGGGTCGAGGAAGCCGACCAAGTGTTCGGCCAGGGTGGCCCCGCCCCAGCGCACGTTGGCCGTGAGCCAGATCACCGCCCCGGCCGGCAGGGCAAAGACCACCGCCCGTCCCAGCACGATGAGGGTGCGGTCCAGCAACGAGGTGTACAGCGTCTGCCACAGCCGCGGCGGCCGGTAGGGGGGCAACTCGAGGCTGAAAGTGGACACCTCCCCGCGCAGGAGCGTGCGGGACAGCAGCCAGGAGACGCCCAGGGCCAGGGCCACCCCCAGGCCGGCCACGCCTGCGACAGCGGCGGCGGCCACCACCCCTTGCAGGTGCGCCGGGGCCAGTGCGCCCAGGAAGAGCGTGGCCAGGAGGATTTGGGTGGGCCAGCGGCCGTTGCAGAGGGAGAAGTTGTTGGTGAGGATGGCCAGCAGCCGCTCGCGCGGGCTGTCAATGATGCGGGTGGCCACCACCCCGGCCGCGTTGCAGCCAAAGCCCATCATCAGGCTCATGGCCTGTTTGCCGTGGGCGCCGGCCTTCTGGAACAGGGCATCGAGGTTGAACGCCACCCGGGGCAGGTAGCCGAAGTCCTCGAGCAACGTCAGCAGGGGGAAGAAAATCGCCATCGGCGGCAGCATCACGCTCACCACCCAGGCCGTGCCCAGGTAGGCGCCGTCCACCAGCACCCCGCGCAGCCACGCCGGCCAGCCCAGCACGGTGGTGACCTCGCGCAGCCACGGGTGCGCCTGGTCCACCAACAATCCGGCCAGCAGTTGCGAGGGCACGTTGGCGCCGCTGATGGTGATCCAGAACATCAACGTGAACAGCGCGGCCATCAGGGGAAAGCCCCACACCCGACTGGTGACGATGCGGTCCAGCCGCTGTTCCCAGGTCGGTCGCGTCGCGGCCCGGCCGGGCCGGCTCACGGACCGGCCGGCAATCCGCGCGGCCTCGGCGTAGATGGCCTCGACGACGTGTTCATGCAGGTCGCCGGGGATGCGTTCCCGCCACTGGCGGGCGACGGCCAGCAGGTTTTCGGGGGAGGGAGGGGAGGCGGCGGCGTTCATGGCAGGGGGGAGGGGGCAGGGGCGGGCGGGGCGGCCGGGGGCGGCGGCGCCACCGCGGGCGGCTCGGTCAATTGTCCCAGCTCGCCGCGGCGCACGGCGCGGGTGATGGATTCATCGCCGGCCAGCAGCCGCAGGGCGACCCAGCGGGCGTTGGGCTGACCGGGGAAGGCCGCCTGCACGCGGGCGACCAGGTCCTGGAGGGCGGGCTGGAGTGCGGGCGGATCGGCCATGAGGCGGTGCGGGCGGCAGGCGACCCGGCCGGTGGCGACGTCGGCGATGGCGCGGAGCAGTTCGGGCAGGCCTTCGCCATGGCGGGCGGCGGTCAGGACCACCGGTACACCCAGGTCGCGGGCCAGTTGGCGCTCGTCCACGTGCAGGCCCAGGCGGCGGGCCTCGTCCAGGAGGTTCACGCAGACCACGGCGCGCGGGGTGATTTCGAGCACCTGGAGCACGAGGTTCAAGTTGCGTTCCAGCCGGGTGGCGTCGGCCACAATCACCGTCACATCCGGCTGGCCGAAGAGGATGAAGTCGCGGGCGATCTGCTCGTCGGTGCTGGTCGAGAGCAGCGAGTAGGTGCCGGGCAGGTCCACCAGTTTGAAGCGTCGGCCCTCGTACTCGAAGCCGCCCTCGGCGCGGGCGACGGTTTTGCCGGGCCAGTTGCCGGTGTGCTGGCGCAGGCCGGTCAGGGCGTTGAAGACGGTGCTCTTGCCGGTGTTGGGGTTGCCGGCCAGGGCGACCACGTGGTCCCAGCGGTCCAGCTTGAGGCCGAGCTTGCGCAGGCGGGCGGCGCGGTACACGTCGCACTGCGCGCAGGCCTCGGCGGCGGCCGGCTCGGGGGCGGTGCGGGCGAGGGAGGAGGGATTCATGCGGCGAGGGGGTGTTCGGCGGCTTTTTCGCTGCGCACGCGGATGTGGGCGGCCTGGTTGCGGCGCAGGGCCACCAGGGCGCCGCGCACGCGATAGGCCACGGGGTCGCCCAGGGGGCTGGCCAGTTCCGCCATCACTTCGCTGCCCGGCACAAAGCCCAGGTCCAGCAGCCGGCGCCGTTCCGGACCGCGACAGGCCGGGGAAAGTCCCAACACCAACGCGCGCTGGCCGGGCCGGAGCTGGACCAGGTATTCCTCGGCCAGCAGTTCCGGCGGGCGGACCTCGTCCAGCGGGCTGACGGCGATGTTTTGGGCCGGGAGCGGCTCCAGGAAATGCTCGGCGCCCTCGGCCCAGAGGCGCAGGCCGGCGGGCGATTTGTCCAGCACGCAGGCGCGCACCCCCGGCCGCAGGCCCGCGGCGGACAGTTGCCGGTACAGCTCGGGCGGCTCGTCCTCGACATGGGTGATGGTCACCGTCTGTCCCGCGGCCACCTCGCTCAACCGCTGCACCGGTTCGGCCGGCAATTCCTCCCCGGCCGGCGGGATGGCGTCGCCGTGCGGGTCGCGAGTGGGATGACCGAGGGCCGCCTCCAGCTCGCGGGTCTGTTGGGGGGTAAGTTGGTGCTCCTGCCGCTCGGCCTGGCGGTGCCACTCGGCCTCGCCCCAGCCGGTCTTCTCGGCCAGGTAGCTTTCCCAAAGCCGGTGGGCGCGGATGATGTGGAGGGCCAGCTCGCGGGCGGCGCGGGTGAGCCGGAACCGGCCGCCGCGGAATTCCAGCAGCCGCCGGCGCTCGAGGTCCGCCAGCACGCCGGCCGTGCGCCGTTGCCCCAGGTGCAGGGCTCCGGCCACACTGGCCAGGTTCGACGCCTCGCCGTTGGCCTCGGCCTTGAGCAGGTGCTTGAGGGCGTCCTCGCGCAACACCCGGGCCGCGCGTTCGCGGGAGCTTCGTGCGCGCGCCCACAGGCCGCGTCGTGGCCAGCACGCCGCCGCGAGCAGGGCGGCAACCAGGAGCATCCAGAGCCAGGAGGTCATAGGGGGGAGTCAGGAGTCGGAAGTCGGGAGGCGGCGCACTTGCGGGACAAGGCCCGGCAGGGAAGGCGCGTCGGCAAGCTGCCCCTGAAGGCGGCCGCGGGGGCGCACCTGCCACTGGCCTTTGGGCGGTGACGGCGTGCGGGCAGCCGGGCGCAACGCCCCGCCAAGGGGGCCGACCGGGTTTGGGAGGGGTTGTGGCCTGGTCTGCATGGAGATTTGCGCAGCGCTCACATGCTCCAAGACAACCTCAGAAAGGGCTCCCAGTCCGGCGCGGCGTCGGTCACGCCGACGTTCAGGCCGGCGTCCAGTTTGAGGTTTTGGTTGACCCAAAAGTTCAGGCCAAAATCGCAGGACCCCTGCCAGGCGGCCGGGGCGGTGGCGTCCACCAGCGACCAGAACTCGACGTACCCGTCCCAGCGCGGTCCCAGCTCGACGCCCAGCGTGACCGAGTTCACCGCCTCGAAATGGTGCCCGCGCCCGTCGGCGTCGCCGGCCCAGACAAAGCCGGTCTGGGCACCCAGCGCGAAGCCGCGGCCCAGGTTGAGGGCAAAAGGGACGAACAACGCCGGCTCGACGGCACCGGAGTCCAGGTCGTCCTGGCCGGTGGGCAGCACCACCTCGGACAACAGGGCCAGCGCGCTGCCGCCGTCGTCGTTGCCCCAGAGGTTCCACTTCAGGCGCAGGCTCAGCGGCCCGAAACCCTCGCGGCGGGTGACCCGGCGGCCGGCCTGAGCGGCTCCCTCCACCGGCGCGCTTTCCCGCTCCTGCCGGTAGGGCTCGAGGCCCAGGCCGGCATCCAGGGTCGGCAGGAGGCCCAGCTCGAGCAGCGTTGTGCCCGTCGCCCATCCCTCGCGCGTGTAATGGCCGGCGTCAGAGGACTGGTCCTCGCGGGCGAAGCGGAACAACTCAACCTCGACCTGCACCTGGCCGGGCGCCACGGTGTAGGGCGACTCGGTCTTGGAGGCGCGGTCGGTGGCCAACGGGCGCAGGCGGGCGCGGGGCGCGTGGTGAAACAGCGAGGCGGCCTCGGCCCGGACGGGGAGGGGGTCCAGGGCAAGGGCGGGGCCGGCCAGGAGGGTGGCGGCGGCCAGGTGCCGGAGGGCAGCGGGCCGGGGATTGTTAACCACGTCTAACACGGCCTCCTCTTTAGTCCCGCTTCCGGGTGTTGTCAAGGGGCCTCCTGCCGGTCCCCGCTCCGCCCCCAGCCGGGGCTTGCCTCGCCGCCCGGCCTCCGTCACCGTGGCCGCCCCCAAGATGACCGGCAGCCGTTCGTTTTTGATTCGCCCCGCCCGGCCAGGCGACGCGCCCGGTGCCTACCACGTGTGCCTGAAGACCGGCGATTACGGCGGGGACGGCGAGCCGTATTATCGGGAGGACCCGGAGGCGTTGGGCCGCATCTTTGTGGGGCCGTACCTGGTCTTCGAGCCGGAGCTGAGCCTGATCCTGGAAGATGACGGGGGTATCTGTGGTTACGCGTTGGGGACCGCGGATTCGCGCCGGTTTTACGAGCGTTACGAGCGGGAATGGCGGCCGGCCCTGTGCGCCCGGTATCCCGAACCGACGGGTGACCCGGCCGGCTGGACGCGTGTCCAGCACATGTACCATGCCTACCACCACCCGGACTATTACTGTCCGGAGCCGTATGAGGCATGGCCGGCGCACGCGCATATTGATCTGCTGCCGCGGGCCCAGGGGCAGGGGAATGGCCGCCGGCTGATGAGCCTGTTGCTGGACCTGTTGCGGGAGCGGGGGGCGCCGGGGGTGCACCTGGGGGTGAGCGTGTACAACACGCGCGCCCTGGGGTTTTACGCGCATCTGAGGTTCCGCGAGCTGGCCCGCGTGGGCAGTGGCCCGGATGCCTGTGTGTACCTGGGCCGATCGTTGCGGGACTGACCGGAAACTGCCCGGACCCGAGCCGGGGGAGTGATCCATGAACACCCTGACCGAGTGGTTGCAACGCCACGCGCTGCCGGTGCTGAGCGCGCTGAGTGAAAACACCTACCTCGCCGCCATCCGGTCCGGGATGGTGGCGGTGGTGCCGCTGACCATTATTGGCGGGCTGTTCATGGTAGTGGCGTATCTGCCGGTGGGAGGCTGGGACCGGGTGGTGGCGCCGTGGCTGAACCTGCTCGAGGTGCCGGTGCGCGCCACCTTTGGCCTGCTGGCGGTGTTTGTCTGTTTCGCCATCGGCCACGACCTGGGGCGGCGGCTGGGGCAGGAGCCGGCGGTGAGCGCGGCGGTGGCCACCCTGGTGTTCCTGCTGTTGCAAATCCACCCGGAGGAACTGACGCTGCGGAGCGAGGGGTTGGGGTCGCGGGGTTTGTTCACGGCCATCCTGGTGGCGCTGGTGGCGGTGCGGACCCTCCGCTGGTTTGCCGACCGCAACTGGGTGATCCGTCTGCCCGCCGGCGTGCCGCGGGTGGTGCAGGAGTCGTTCCTGTCGCTGGTCCCGCTGGTGGTGCTGGTAACGGTCTTCTGGGCGGTCCGGTTCGTGGGGGGTGTGGACCTGGACCGGGGGGTGCAACTGGCGTTGCGGCCGCTGGTCTTTGCCCTCAACACCCTCCCGGGCATTCTGGTGTACGCCTGCGGCGTGACGCTGCTCTGGTCGGTGGGCATCAACGGGGACAATGCCCTGGACGCGCTGGTGGCGCCGGTCTTCCTGCAGTACCTGGCCGCCAATGTCGAGGCCATGACGGCCGGCCAGCCTTTGCCGTACATCACCGCCAACGGCTTCTTCTCGACCTTCGTCAACGTGGGCGGCACCGGGGCCACGCTGGGGCTGACGCTGGTGTTGTGGCGCTCGCGCGAGCCCGGCTACCGCCAGGTCAGCCGGTTGTCGCTGCCCACGCAGATTTTCCAAATCAACGAGCCGATCTTCTTCGGGCTGCCCATCGTACTGAACCCGGTCTTCATGGTGCCCTACGTGCTCAACGCCCTGTGCCTGACCGCCGGTACCTACCTGCTCATGGACCGGGGGCTGATCGGCAAGCCGCTGGTGAACGTCCCCTGGACCACGCCGCCGGTCATTGGCCATTACCTGGTCACCGGCGGCGACTGGCGGGCGGCGGTCTGGGGGGTGGTTTCCATCGGCCTGGCGATGGCGGTGTACTACCCGTTCGCGCGGCTGGCCGAGTGCCAGCGCCTGCGGGCGGGGCCGGGGCAGAATGCGGGCGGTTGAGCGGGCAGGGGAGGGGAGGGGGCGGTCAATGCCCCAGCAGCCGCTGGTACAGGGCCGCGTACTGCGCCACGCTGCGCGCCCAGGAGAAGTCCTTGCTCATGCCGTTGCGGCGATAGCGGTCGAGCAGGGCCGGTTCCCGCCACAGGGCCAGGGCCTTGCGGATCGCCTTGGCCAGCGCGGCCGCGGTGGGGGCCTCGAACTTGATCCCGTCGGCGTGCAGGGCGTCCTCGCGGAGGTCGGTGACCGAGTCCTGGAGGCCGCCCGAGGCCCGCACCACCGGCACCGCACCGTAGCGCAGGCTGTACATCTGGTTCAGGCCGCACGGCTCGAAGCGCGAGGGCATGAGGTAAAAATCGCACCCGGCCTCGATGCGGTGTGCCAGGGCGGCGTCGTAGCCGAGGCGCACCGCCACCTGATTGGGGAACCGCCGGGCCAGAAGCCGGAACCCTTCCTCGAAGTCCGCGCGGCCCGAGCCCAGCAGGACGTACTGGAAGCCGCAGACCAGCATCTCCTCGAGGGCGGCGAGGATGAGGTCCACCCCTTTCTGGCTTTCCAGCCGGCTGATGGTGCCGAACAACGGCACGTCGGCCCGCACCGGCAGGCCCATTTCCGCCTGCACGGCGGCCTTGTTGATGGCCTTGCCCGACAGGTCCTCCGCGGTGTAGTCGGCCCGCAGGTGGGGGTTGCCCACCGTGCGCCATTGCTCGTAATCCACGCCGTTGAGGGTGCCGTGGAGGACCGCCTGCCGCTGGCGCAACACGCCGTCCAGGCCCTCCCCGTACTCGGGGGTGAGGACTTCGCGGGCGTAGGTGGGGCTGACGGTGGTAAGGGCGTCGGCAAAGACCAGGCCGGTCTTGAGCGGATTGAAGTCGCCCCAAAACTCCGCGGCGTCGGGGTGGAAGTAATAGCCCGGCAGGTTGGTCAGGGCGAACTGGCTGGCGGAGCAACGGCCCTGGGGGGCGAGGTTGTGCACGGTCAGGACCGTCTTCAGGGCGGGGGTCCAGCCTTCGTGCCAGGCCTGATGCCGCACCAGCAGCGGGACCACCGCGGTGTGCCAGTCGTGGACGTGGATCAATTCCGGTCGCCAGGGGAGGTACCGGGCGAGGTTCACCACCGCCTTGCTGAAAAACACGTACCGCGCGGCGTTGTCGGGATAATCCCGCCGGGTGAGCGGGTCCAGGTACAATCCCGGCCGGTCGAAGAACTGCGGTGCGTCCACGAAGTACACCGTCAGGTTCGCCTCCGGTTCGAGGATGTGGACGGTACCGCGTTCGCGGCGCGCCCCCAGGGGCAGGTCCAGCACCCAGTCCAGCGGCCGCAAGCGCTCGGCCCACGGGGCGGCCAGGCCCCGATGCCACGGCGTGACCAGGCCCACCTGATGGCCGGCGCGGGCCAGGTACTTGCCCAGGGCCGCGGTCATGTCCGCCAGACCGCCGGTCTTGGCAAACGGTTCGACCTCGCTGCTGGCCAGCAACAGCCGCAGGGGCCGAGCGGGGGAGGCCTCCGCCGGTGCGTCGGATGCAGCGGATGTCTCCGGCCGGCGGCGGGGGCGCGGGACCGGGCGGCGGGGCGGGGAGGCGGCCATGCGGTCAGGCGGGGCGCAGACAGTCGGTGCGCAGGTACGGGCGCAGCGGTTCCGGCACTAGCACGGTGCCGTCGGCCTGCTGGTAGGTTTCCACCAGGGCGACCCACAGGCGGGCCAGGGCGGTGCCGCTGCCGTTGAGCACGTGCGGGAAGACGTTCTGGCCATCGGAGGCGCGTTTGAACCGCAGGTTCATGCGGCGGGCCTGGAAGTCCTCGCAGTTCGAGACGCTCGAGACCTCGAGGTAGGCGCCCTGGCCCGGCGCCCACACCTCGAGGTCGTAGGTCTTGGCGCTGGCGAAGCCGAGGTCGCCGGTGCTCAGCAGCACCACCCGGTAATGCAGGCCGAGCAACTGGAGCACCCGCTCGGCGTGCCGCACCATCTCCTCGTGCGCCGCGTAGCCCGCCTCGGGCGGCACCACCTGGATCAGTTCCACCTTGTCGAACTGGTGCACGCGGATCAGCCCGCGCGTGCCCACGCCGGCCGCGCCGGCCTCGGCGCGGAAACAGGGCGAGTAGGCCACGAAGCGGAGCGGCAGGCGGGGTTCCGGCAGCAGTTCGCCGCGGTGAATGTTGGCCACCGGCGCCTCCGCGGTGGGCACCAGGTACAGGCGACCGAGCGTGGCGGGGTCCAGCCCTTCCTGCACCGCGTAGGCCTGGTCCTCGAATTTGGGAAACTGCCCCACGCCGAGCATGACGTCGCGGCTGACCAGAAAGGGCGGGGAGACCTCGGTGTAGCCGTGTTCCTGGCCGTGGAGGTCGAGCATCCACTGGATCAGGGCCCGTTCCAGCCGCGCGCCCCAGCCGGTGAACAGCACAAAGCCGCTGCCGGCCAGGCGCGCCCCGCGCACGAAGTCCACCAGGCCCAGGGTCTGCGCCAGTTCCACGTGCGTCCGCGGCGTGAACGGCAGTGCCGGTTTCTCGCCCCAGACCCGCACCAGCGGGTTGTCCGCGGCGCTGCGGCCCACCGGCACGCTGGGATGGGGCAGGTTGGGCAGCCGCAGCAGCAACGCCTCGCGCTGCGCGTCCAGTCCGGCCAGTTGCTGGTCCAGGGCGGGGAGCCGTTCGGCCAGGGCGCGCGCCTCAGCCTTGCGCGCCCCGGCCTCGGCGGTTTTCTGCTGCGCCATCAGGGCGCCGATCTCCCGCGCCAGCCGGTTGCGCGCGGCCTTCAGGGACTCGGCCTCGGCCAGGAGGCGGCGATGCGCCTCGTCCAGGGCCAGCAACTCCTCCAGGCGGGCCTCTTCCCCAGTGCCACGGGCGGCGAGGCGGACGCGGACCTGTTCGGGTTGGTCGCGGAGCAGTTTGATGTCCAGCACGCGTCGAGTATGGCGGGCGATGTTGAGGGGCGGCAAGCCAACGCTCGCCCGCGCGGGGCGGGCCGCGGGAGCGCGGCTTGCAAAGCCGGGCGGGTTGGTCACCTTCTGGCGGCACATGCAGTTCATTCGTGACTTGTACGCCGCCGCGCGCGCGGCCGGGCGTCCGCTGGTCTCGTTCGAGTTCTTCACGCCCAAGACCGATGACGGCGAGCAGGCCTTTTTCGCCACCACCCTGCCGGCGCTCGCGCGTCTGCGGCCCGGCTACTGCTCGGTCACCTACGGCGCCGGTGGCAGCACCCGGCAGCGCACGCTGGACATGGTCGAGCGCATCCAGCGCGAACACGGGCTCCCGGCCATGGCCCACCTGACCTGCGTGGGCTCGACCCGCCCCCAGATCACGGCGCTGCTGGAGGAGGCCCGCGCCCGCGGCATCCGCAACATTCTCGCCTTGCGCGGCGACCCCCCCGCCGGGCAGGGCGGGTTCGAGCCGGTGGACGGCGGCTTCCGCTTCGCCCATGAACTGGTCAGCCTGGCGCGCGCGCTGGGCAGCTTTTCCATCGGCGTGGCGGGCTTTCCGGAAGGCCACCTTGAGTGCCGCGAAGGCCGGCAGGTGGACTGGGAGCGGTTGAAGGCCAAAATTGATTGCGGGGCGGACTTCGTCCTGACCCAGCTTTTCTTCGACAACGCCTTTTTCTACGAGATGCGCGACACCCTCGAAGGCCGGCTGGGGGTGCGGGTGCCCATCGTGCCGGGCATCATCCCCATCCAGAGCGTGGCCCAGATTCGCCGCTTTGTCTCCCTGTGCGGCGCCACCATCCCGCCCGCCCTGGCCGCCCGGCTCGAGGCCCTGGGCCACGATGACGCCGCCACCGCCGAGTTCGGCATTGAATTCGCCACCGCCCAGTGTGCCGACCTCCTCCGCCACGGCGTGCCCGGCCTGCACTTCTACACCCTGAACCGGGCCGGCCCGGTCACCCGCATCCTGACCGGCCTGGGCCTGGCGCCCACGGCCCCCGCCGCGGCCGGGACGGCGACCTCATGAAGGCCCCTCCACCTTCCCCGCTGGCCGGCCTCGACTACCGCGTGGTGCAGCAATGCATGCACTGCGGCCTGTGCCTGCCCACCTGCCCGACCTACGACGCGACCGGCCGGGAACGCCACAGCCCCCGCGGCCGCATCGCCCTGATGCGCGCCCTGGCGGACCGCGAACTGCCCCTGACCCGCACCTTCGGCGAGGAAATGTATTTCTGCCTCGGCTGCCTGGCCTGCATGAGCGCCTGTCCGGCGGGGGTGAATTATGCCGAGCTGTTCGAGGCCGCGCGGGCCGAGGTCGAGCAGCAGGGGATGCTGCGGCGTCCCCTGCGCACCCTGATCCGGGCGGTGGCGTTGCGGGGGTTGTTTGAGGACCTTCGGCGCCTGCGCCTGCTGGGGCGGTTGCTGCGCGTGTACCAATGGCGCTGGCTGGGGCTGCAGGCGGCGGTGCGGCGCTGGGGGCTGTTGCACCTGCTGCCCCGGCGCCTGCGCGAACTCGAGGCCCAGATGCCTGAAATCCCCCGCCGCTTCTCGCACCAGCTCATTCCGGAGGTCTGGCCGGCGCGCGGGCGGCGCCGCTACGTGGTGGCCCTGCTCACCGGCTGCGCCCAGGACCTGCTCTTCAGCGACATCAACCGCGACACCGCGGAGGTGCTCGCCTGGAACGGCTGTGAGGTGTACACCCCCCGCCGGCAGACCTGCTGCGGCTCGCTCCACGCCCACAACGGCGAACCGGAGCTGGCGCGCGCCCTGGCCCGGCGCCAGCTCGAACAGTTCCCGCCCGAGTGGTTCGACGCCATCATCACCAACGCCGGGGGCTGCGGCTCCCACCTCAAACATTACGGTCGGCTGCTGGCCGGGGACCCGGTCTGGGCCGAGCGCGCCCGGCTCTGGGATCGCAAGTGCAAGGACATCCACGAGTGGCTGGTCGAGATTGGCTGGACCCCGCCCGCCGACACCGGAGCGCTGGAACGGGTGGTCACTTACCACGACTCCTGCCACCTCGTCCACGGCCAGCACATCAGCCGCCAGCCCCGTCAGATTCTTGCCAGCATCCCCGGTGTGCGGCTGGTGGAACTGCCCGAAAGCACCTGGTGCTGCGGCAGCGCCGGCATCTACAACCTCACCCAGCCCGCCATGGCCCGGCAGCTCCTGGAACGCAAAATCCGGCACCTCCGCGCCACCGGCGCCTCCATCGTGGCCACCGCCAACCCCGGTTGCCACCTGCAACTGGTCCAGGGCGCCCGCCGCGTCGGCTTGAAGGTGCGGGTCGTCCAGCCGGTGACCCTGCTGGCCGAGGCCTACCGACGCCAGGCCCTGGTCCCCCCTCGCCGGGCCTGAAGTGGCAGCATGGGCAGCCGTACCCGCCGCGGTGACGCGGCGGACCTCTGCCTCCGCCGGTTCACGCCGGCGGTGACCTGCCCGGAAGCCGCCATCGCCGTGACGCTGCGGGCAGTCTGCCAGGGCGCCGGCTTTTGCTTGCGGGGAAGGGGAGGCCGGGCGCTAAATGCCTCCGGCCTTTTGCCAGGGCCCGTGGAGCGCTGACGGACAAACCCCGCCAGGGCCGGAAGGCAGCAACGGTAGTTCGCTCGGCGTCGGCCGCGGTCACCCTGGCTTTTTCCTTTGGCAATGGCCGGCGGGGTCAGCGTTCACGCCGTCCCCACCTGAACCGGCGTTCTGAGCCGGCGGGGAGCGCGGGCATCTCGCCCGCCGGGTCCGGCGTCCCGCCGAACCCTTGGTCATCCTGCCCAGGCCCCCGAAAACGGCAGAGGACTGCCGCACCCCGGGACGCCGTCGTGCGGAACAGCAGACGGCCCCTACAACTACCCGTCCGCCGGCTGGAAGCCGGCGATACAGCAGGCTGGGAAGCCTGCGCTACGGCGTCGGGCGGGACGCCGCGTCACCGCGGCGGCGGCCACGGGGAAACAGCAGCGCAGGTTTGCCAAGAGAGCAGGCAGGGGCGGCGCGGACGCCGACCCTCCCACAATCCCCGGGAAAGGACCGTGTCTGGGGGGGACCGCGTCCACGCGGTCCGGGCAAAAACGGACCCGTTGCCCGTTTCACCCTGCCCGCCACGTCACCGCGGCGGCTACAGGTCCGGGGCATCCGGCCAACGGCCGCCAGCCGTTGCGTCTTTGCCGGCCTGCCGACTTCCCGGTTGCTCGCCCTCCGCCATTCGGCTTTCGGAGTAGCGGCTGCCGGCGGCTTGACGCGGCGAGGTGGGGTTCCGTATCAATCGCGCCCGTGACCAAACCCCCTGCCGTCGCTGCGGCCCCGCCTCAAGAATCCGGCTCCAGCCGGCACGCGCGACGGCGGAGGGGAGGTTGCGTTTTCCCGGCGACCGTATGAACCGCCCCCCGACCTCTGCTGCCCCGACGTCACCACCGCCGACCCGCCCCTCGCCGTTGGTGCCCCGGGAGTACCGCGTGGCGTTTGTGTTGCTGACCACCTGTTTTGCGGCCTGGGGGCTGGCGAACAACATGACCGACCCGCTGGTGCGGGCGTTCAAGGGCATCTTCACGAACCTGACCAACACCGAGTCGGCACTGGTGCAGTTTTCGTTCTACGGCGCCTATTTCGTGCTGGCGCTGCCGGCGGCCTTCATCATCAAACGCTTCAGCTACAAGACGGGCGTGCTGGTGGGACTGGGCCTGTACGTGCTGGGGGCGCTGTTGTTTTACCCGGCCAGCCGGGCCCTTCAGTTCGGACCGTTTCTGGCGGCGATCTTTGTCCTGGCCGGAGGACTGTCCATTCTCGAAACCAGTTGCAATCCCTACATCATCGCCCTGGGCCCGGAAGAGACCGGCACGCGGCGACTGAACCTGGCGCAGTCGTTCAACCCGGTGGGGTCGGTCATCGGCATGATGCTGGCGGGGTTCCTGATCCTGCCGCGAATGAACCCGGCCACCGAGGACGAACGCAAGGCCATGGCGCCGGAGCTGCTCCGGCAAATCCAGACCGAGGAACTGTCCGCGGTGATGGCGCCGTATGTGGGCACGGCGTTTGCCCTGGTGGTGTTGTGGCTGGCCCTCGCCCTGGTGCGGATGCCCCGCGCCTCGGACGCCGGGCCGAAGATTGACTTCCTGCCCACGCTGGGCCGGCTGCTGCGCAACCGGCATTACGCCTTCGGGGTGGTGGCCCAGTTTTTCTACGTGGCGGCGCAGATATGCGTGTGGACCTTCACCATCCACTACATCGCCAGGATCGTGGACGATGGGGGCGGCCGTCCGCTGATCGCGCTGATCGAGGCCAGCGGCATCAACAGCTTCGTGCGGACCATCCGGCTGGTGGAACCGGGCAGGGAACTGACCGGCCTGACGGTGGCGGGGATTTACCACATCTGCGCCATGCTGCTGTTTCTGGGCTTTCGGTTTGTCTGTACAGCGTTGATGCGGGTGTACCGGCCCAGCCTGCTGCTGGCCCTGTTCGCCGCGCTGGCCGCGGGGCTGACCGTCGTGGTGATGGTCTCGGTCAACCTGCTGGGCACGTTGTGCCTGATCGCCATTTCCGCCTGCATGTCGCTGATGTTCCCCACCATTTACGGCATCGCCCTGCACGGGCTGGGGGAGGACACCAAATTCGGCGGGGCGGGTCTGGTGATGGCGATCCTGGGCGGCGCGCTGCTGCCGCTGGCGCAGGCGTGGATCTTGGACCACAGCACCCCCGCCCTGTCCTACGTGGTGCCGCTGGGCTGCTTCCTGGTCGTGCTGGCCTACGGAGTGTTTGACCTGGTCAGCGAACGGGTGGCCCACGGCCGGGTGCCGGCACGGTGAAGCCCTCGGCGGCCGGCGAGCCGGGGAGCTGCGCGGCTCGACAACTCCCGCCCGCCGTGCCAACTTCGCGCCGTGGTTGAAGCACAGTTGGAACGTTTGCGGGACGTGTTGCGGGGCTACGGCTCCTGCGTGGTGGCCTACTCCGGCGGCGTGGACTCGGTCCTGCTGGCCCACGTGGCGCATCAAACTCTGGGTGACCGCGCGCTGGCGGTGATTGCTGATTCCCCCAGCCTCCCGCGCCGCGAACTGACCGAGGCGCTCGAACTGGGACAGCGCTTCGGCTTCCCGGTGCGCGTGATTCAGACGCAGGAGTTCAGCAACCCCGCCTACCTGGCCAACCCGGAAAACCGTTGTTACTTCTGCAAGCACGAACTGTTCAGCGTGCTCGACCCCCTGGCCCGCGCGGGCGGCTTTGCCGTCATCGCCTACGGCGAAAATGCCAGCGACACCGGCGACCACCGCCCCGGTGCCCTGGCCGCCGCCGAGTTCCAGGTGCGCGCGCCACTCAAGGAAGCCGGCCTGACCAAGGCGGATGTGCGTGCCCTCTCGGCCCGGCTCGGCCTGCCTACCGCGGACAAGCCCCAGATGGCCTGCCTGAGCTCGCGCATCCCCTACGGCGAAGCGGTCAGCCCGGAGAAACTCCGCATGATCGAGGCCGCCGAAAACGTGCTCCGCGACCTGGGTTTCCACGACGTGCGGGTACGCCATCATGAACTCAGGACCGGCCACCTGGCTCGCATCGAGGTGGGGACGGCCGAGCTGGGGCGATTCCTGGCCGACGGCCTGGCCTCCGGTGTGGCGACCGCGCTGCGGCAAATCGGCTACGCCCACGTCACCCTCGACCTCGAGGGCTACCGCCGCGGCAGCCTCAACGCCGCGTTGCCGAAGGCTTCGGTCAACCTCCTGCGCCCGCTGGCCTCCTGAGGTCACGGCCTTCTCAACGCCGGCCCGCTTGGGCCGAGGAAGGGACACCGGGCCGACGGCGGTCAGGAACGCGAGGCCGTCCGTTCCTGCTGCAGGCGCAACTGGCCGCACGCCGCTTCGACGTCGCCGCCTTTCTCCCGCCGCAACGTGGCCCGGACCCCTCCGTTTTGCAGCACGGCCAGGAAGGTCGCGCAAACCGCGTCGTCCGGCCGTTCCCACGGCAGCGCCTCGACACGGTTGTAGGGGATGAGGTTGACCTTGGCATCGAGCGGGCGGGTCAGACGGACCAGGGCGCGGGCGTCGGCCGTGGAGTCGTTCACCCCGGCCAGCAGGATGTACTCAAAGGTGAGCATTCGACCCTTGCGCTGCTGGTAGTCGGCGCAGGCGGCCAGCAGCTCGCGCAGGGGATAACGGCGGTTGACGGGCATGAGGCGGCTGCGGACCGCGTCGGTGGCGCCGTGCAGCGAAATGGCCAGATGGAACTGTTCGGGTTCGTCGGCCAGGCGACGGATTTGGGGCACGAGGCCGCTGGTGGAGATGGTGATCTTACGAGCGCCGATGCCGCCGCCCCAGGAGGCGTTGAGCAGGCGCAGGGCCTTGAGGAGGTGCTCGTAGTTGGCCAGCGGTTCGCCCATGCCCATGATGACCAGGTTGGTCACCAGCCGGTCCGCGGGCCGGGCGGGTGGGGCGGCGACGGCCGGCCCGGCGGCGGGGGCTGTCTCCGGCTTCGCACGTGCGGCGTGCCAGTGCTCGACCGCCAGGACCTGGCCGACGATTTCGTCCGGGGTGAGGTTGCGCTTCCAACCGTCCAGCCCGCTGGCACAGAAACGGCAGCCGTAGGCACAGCCGACCTGGGTGGAGACGCACAAGGTGTGGCGATCGCTGGGTTCGCCGTACAGGGCCGGGTTGGCGGGGATGAGCACGCTTTCGATGAGCGCGCCGTCGGCCGGCAAACGCCAGAGGAATTTGAGGGTGGCATCGGCGGCACCGCGGGTGGTGACCAGCTCCAGCGGGCGCAGGTCAAATGCCTCCGCCAGGCGGGCGCGCAGGGCGCGGGGCAGGTTGGTCATGGCCTCCCAGTCGGAGGCGCGCCGGCCGTACAGCCAGGCCAGGAGCTGGTCGGCGCGGTAGACCGGTTCGCCCCGGGCCGCGAGCCAGGCGCGGAGTTCGTCGCGCGACAGGGCCAGCAGGGGGGGCTTCACGGCCGGAGGGGGGCGGTCAGGAGCCGTCGCCGGGGGCGAGGTAGTAGCGTGTGGTGTACTCCTGCACCATGCGCCAGGTGTTGAACCGGGCAGTGAGGGTGACCAGCGCGCGGCGGATGCGCTTGATCCACTGGCGGGGAATGCCGGCGGCGTCGCGGTTGTAGAAGCAGGGGATCACTTCCTCGCTCAGGACGCGCAGCAGGTGGTCGGCGTCGCGGCGGTCCTGTTCCTCGACCGAGTCGGGGTGGGAGTCGTCGCCGATGGCGAAGCCGTTGGTGCCGTCGTAGCCCTCGCGCCACCAGCCGTCGAGGATGCTCAGGTTGAGGCAGCCGTGGACGACGGCCTTCATGCCGCTGGTGCCGGAGGCCTCGAGGGGGCGCCGGGGGGTGTTCAGCCAGACGTCGCAGCCGGAGACCATCTGGCGGGCGACGTGCATGTCGTAGTTGTCAATGAAGACCAGGTGGCCGCGCAGCTCGGAGTGCTGGCTCAGATGGCGGATGTGCTGGAGCAGGCGCTTGCCCTCGTCGTCCCGCGGGTGGGCCTTGCCGGCGAAGATGAATTGCACCGGCCGGCGGCGGTCCCGGGCCAGGGCCACGATCTGGTCGAAGTGGCGGAAGACCAGGGCGGCGCGTTTGTAGGTGGCAAAGCGACGGGCGAAGCCGATGGTCAGGGCGTCGGGGTTGAGCAGGTGATCATACTCAATGAAGGCGGTGCGGGTCAGGTGCTCGCACTGGAGCAGGAGCCGGCGGCGGGTGAATTCGATGAGCTCGCGCCGCAGTTCGTAGCGCAGCGCCCAGAGCTCCTCGTCGCTGACGGTCGCGGGGTCGGCCAGCGCGGCCCAGAATTCGGCAGAGTTGGCCCCGTCCGCATAGAGGTGGGCGGTGCGGGCCAGGATGTTGCCGTGGTTGGCCACGGCTTGGTGCACCTTCTCTCGCCAGAACCGCCGCGCCCGCCCCTTCATCCAGCCCAGGAGATGGACGCCGTTGGTGATGTGGCCGATGGGGACCTGCTCGACGGGGCGGTCGGGGTACAGGCCCTGCCACATCTTGCGGCTGACCCGGCCGTGCAGTTCGCTGACGGCGTTGGCGGCGCGGGAGTGCCGCAGGGCCAGCACGGTCATGCAGAAGGGCTCGGTGGGGTCGTCCGGCCGGACACGACCCAGCGCCATCAGTTCATCGTGGGCGAGTTTGAGGTGGTCGCAGAACTTGTGGGCGGCGTAGCGGATGAGGTCGCCGCTGAAGCGGTCATGGCCGGCCTCGACGGGGGTGTGGGTGGTGAAGAGGCATTCGGCCCGCGTGGCGTCCCGGGCTTCGGCAAAGGGCAGGCCGGCGGCCATTTTTTCGCGGATCAACTCGAGGGTGAGGAAGGCGGCATGGCCCTCGTTCATGTGAAAGAGCGAGGGCTGGAGGCCGAGCAGCCGCAGCAGCCGCACGCCGCCGACGCCCAGCAGGATTTCCTGCTGGATGCGCGTGGTGCTGTCCCCGCCATAGACGCGGCTGGTGAGGTCGCGGTAGTGGGGTTCGTTTTCCGGCAGGTTGGTGTCCAGCAGGTACACGGCGCAGCGGCCCACGTTCACCCGCCAGGCGCGGAAGGCGACCGCGGCGGTGGCGATCCGCACCGAACCCACCAACGGCTCGCCCCGGGGGTCCAGGACCGGTTCCATCGGCAGGTTCCGCGGGTCCAGCAGGGAGTAGTACTCGGTCTGCCAGTTTTCGGGATTGAAGGCCTGCATGAAGTAGCCCTCGCGGTAGAACAGGCTCACCCCCACAAAGCCCAGTCCCAGGTCGCTGGCCGACTTGGCGTGGTCGCCCGCCAGCACCCCCAGCCCTCCGGCGGCAATGGGCAGGGTCTCGTGAAAGCCGAATTCGGCGCTGAAATACGCCACCGGCCGGGCAATCAGGTGCGGGGCGTGGGTGGCCGCCCAGGTGTCCGTGCGCTGAAGATAGGCGTGGAACCGCTCGAGCACGTGTCGCACACGCTCGGCAAACTCGGGCTGCTGCAACCGCACCCGCAGCTCGTAATCCGAGACCTCGTGCAAAACGGCGACCGCGTTGTGATAAAGGTTCTGCCAGCCGCGGGGCGAGAGGGTCTGGATCAGGTCCTGCGCCTCCTGATCCCAGGTCCACCACAGGTTGCGGGCCAGGCGGTTCAGGCCGGTAGCCAGTTCGGTGACAGCGGCACTGCTCAGAGGTTGCGATGCCATGTGTGTTGTCGCGGCCCGGCGCCGTCCGACCTGCCGTCCCGGGAGTCCTCGGCGTCCGCCCGCGTGCCGGGCAGGGTAACAAGCCGGCGCCCCCGGGCAATGCCTTTCCCCGCCCGCAGCCGCGGGGTGATTGCCAGGGCGCCGGCCGCTTGGCTAGCCTGCGCGGACCTGGACATGAGCGAGATTCCCAAGGCCTACGAGCCGAGTGCCGTCGAGGACAAATGGTACCAAAGCTGGCTGGAGCAGGGGTGGTTCACGGCCGACCCCTCCCGGGTCAGCCCGCGCCGGTCCGCCTACTCGATGGTCATCCCGCCCCCCAACGTCACCGGCGTGCTCACGATGGGCCACGTGCTCAACAACACCGTCCAGGATGTCCTGGCCCGGAAGGCGCGGATGGACGGCACGGAGGTGCTCTGGCTGCCCGGCACCGACCACGCCGGCATCGCCACCCAGACAGTGGTGGAAAAGACACTCCGCAAGCAGGGCCTCATCCGGCACCGGGACGACCTGGATCGGGAAAAATTCCTCGAACACGTCTGGGCCTGGAAGGACAAGCACGGCGGCATCATCATCCAGCAACTCAAAAAACTGGGCTGCTCCTGCGATTGGACCCGCGAGCGCTTCACCATGGACCCGGAGTACTCGCGCTGCGTGCAGAAAGTGTTTGTGGACCTGTTCCGCAAGGGCCTCATCTACCGCGGCCGCCGCATGGTCAACTGGTGCCCGGTCTCCCGCACCGCCCTCTCGGACGAGGAGGTGATCATGAAAGAGCAGCGGGGCCACCTGTACTACTTCCGCGTGCAAGTGGTCGAGGCCGACGGCTCGCCGGTGAGGGTGGAAGCCGTCCCCCCCACTGCCGGCGCGCCTCCCGCCCCCGTGCCCGGCCTCGCCGCCAGTGCGGTCGGTTCGGGCGACGCGGCACCCCCGCCGGCCTGGGGACCGGAGTCCGACACCGAGGGCCGCACCTGGCTGATCATCGCCACCACCCGGCCGGAGACCATCCCGGCCGATACCGCCGTGGCGGTGCATCCGGCCGACCCCCGCTACGCGCGGTTCATCGGGAAGTTCGTGAAGCGCGCCCTGCCGCTCGAAGGCCCGGCCCTGATCCCCGTCATCGGTGACGAACAGATCGACCGGCAATTCGGCACCGGCGTGCTCAAGGTCACCCCGGCCCACGATGCGGCGGACTACGAAATCGGCCTGCGGCACCGCCTGCCGGTGATCGAGGTCCTGGAGGCGGACGGGACGCTGAATGCGCGCGCCGGGCGCGACCTGGCGGGGCTGGACCGGATGGCCGGTCGCAAAAAAGCCGCGGAATTGCTCGAGGCCGCCGGGACGTTGGTGAAGGCCGAGCCGTATGTGCACAACGTCGGGTTTAGTGAACGGGCGGACGTGCCGATCGAGCCGCGCTTGAGCGAGCAGTGGTTTCTCAAATACCCGAGCGTCGAACCGGCGCGGGTCTGCGTGGCCGCGCCCGGCGACAGCAGTCCGAACAAGCTCCGGTTCCACCCCGACCGCTGGGCCAGGGTCTATGACCACTGGATGGCCAACCTCAAGGACTGGTGCATCAGCCGCCAGCTCTGGTGGGGGCACCGGATTCCGGTGTGGTACAGCGAGGGCCACACCAAGCTGCGCCGCCGGCTGGTGATCACCCGCCTGACCGGCCGGGAGTTGCCCGGGAGCAACATTCGGGAATTGCGTCGCTCCGCTTTAGATTACGCCGTTCGTGCGGGCATCCTTGGACAGGACTTCCTCAACCTCGACACCGGCCAGACCATCCGCGTCCCAAAATCCAGCTTGCAGCATGCCTTTTCCCGCTTCGGGGTGGCCCATGTGAAGCTGGTGCCGGCTTTGCCCGGCCTGTTGCGCCATGCCGTCCGGGTGGCCACCGAGCCGCACCAACCTCCCTCCACTCAGGTGAAGGCGGTGGAAACGTACCTGGCCGCCCTGCAACTGGGCGACCAGATGTTCCGCGTGAAGTTCCGCGTGAAGGTGTTCCCTTCCAACATTCGCCTGTATGACCACCAGGCCGTGTTGCTCTGGCGGGAAAAAGCAATCGAGCCTGATGGTCTCAAGTCTCCGGAGGTGGCGGCCCCGGGGGACCACCCCTCACGGCCTGCATCAGGCTCGGGAGTACTATTGGCCGATCTGGTAACGGATGTCAACCACGACCCCGCCTTCACCCGCTGCCAGGAGACCGCACCGGGCCCAGAGTGGACCCAGGACCCCGACGTGCTCGACACCTGGTTCAGCTCCTGGCTCTGGCCCTTTGCCACGATGGGCTGGACCGGCGACCCCGCCCGCGACGCCGCCAACCGCACGCTCCAGACCTTTTACCCCACCACCGACCTGGTCACCGGCCCGGACATCATCTTCTTCTGGGTGGCCCGGATGATCATGGCCGGCTACGAGTTCACGGGCCAGATGCCGTTCCGCCACGTCTATTTCACCGGCATCATCCGCGACAGGCTCGGCCGCAAAATGTCCAAGAGCCTGGGCAACTCGCCCGACCCCCTCGAGCTGATCGCCCAATACGGCGCTGATGCCCTCCGCTTCGGCACCCTGCGCAGCGCCCCCCTGGGCCAGGATGTGCTTTTCGACGAGCAAAACGTCGAGCTGGGCCGCAACTTCTGCAACAAGCTCTGGAACGCCTGCCGCTTCCGCCAGCTCCAGGGCGGGGCGGTCGAGGGGGAAATCGTCCCCGAACGGCTGACCAGTGACGACCGCTGGATTCTGCTGCGCCTGGACCAGGCCATCCGCGAAATCTCCCGCGCCTTTGCCGAGTACAAATTCAACGAAGTGGCCGCCACCCTTCACCGCTTTTTCTGGAGCGAGTACTGCGACTGGTACCTCGAGGCCGCCAAGGCCGCGCTCCAGGCCCCGGACCCCGCCCGCCGGACCAACACGCTGGCCGTGATGGACTTTGTCCTCAACCACACCCTGCGGCTGTTCCATCCGCTGCTGCCCTTCATCACCGAGGAACTCTGGCACGGGCTGGGCTATGCCCGCGACCTGCCGCCGGACCAGGGCGGCCGCACCATTCAGTTCGCCCCCTGGCCCAAGCCGCTGTCGGAGGAGGAAAAGGCCTGGTTTGGCCTGGACGGGGCGGTGGAAACGCGGGCGGCCGCCAAGTACGAGCTGGTCTCGCTGGGACGCAACCTCCGCACCCAGTTCAACCTGCCAGCCAACCGGCGGGTGACCTTTCTGTTCCGGCCGGCCGACCCCCTGCCATCTGCCGAGCTGGAGGTGCTCCGCCTGCTCCTCAATGCTGAAGCCCTTCAGCCGGTCGAACCGGCCTGGCAACCCACCCGCCCCATGCCCTCGGCGGCCAACAGCCTTGGCGAGTTGTTCCTCCCGCTGGAAGGCCTCGTGGACGCCGGCGCCGAACGGGCGCGCCTGAACCGGGAGCGGGAGAAAGTCGCCGCGGAAATCGCCAGGGTGCGGGACAAGCTGGACAACCCCACTTTTGTCCAGCGAGTCCCGCCGGCGGTGCTGGAGGAACACCAGCGGCGGCTGGCGGAATGGCAGGCCCGCGAAGCCCAGGTGCTGCAGGCGCTCGCCAACCTGCCGGAGTAGGCCCCGCATGGCGCCGCCGCCCCACAGGCGCGCCGGGAGACACCGGCTCCTCTGCCTCGGCGCCGGTCCTGTCACGCCGCATGGCGGCCGGCCCGCTGTCCAAGGTCACACGCGAGGTTCCCAGCCCTTGCGATATTCGCGCTCCCAGAGTCGGGCGGCGGCGCGGTCCCCGACAATGCGGCCGCTGGCGGGGTCGCACGTCAACGTGCGGCCGACCCGCCAGGCGATGTTGCCCAGGTGGCAGAGCAGGGTGGCCTTGTGGCCTTCTTCGATGTCGGCATGGGGCCGCGCCTCGCTGCGGATGCTGGCCAGGAAGTTTCGCAGATGCGGTTCGTCCTCGAAGCGCCCCGTCACCCTGGAGCGGGGCTGGTCCTGGGCGTCGAAGAGCACGTAGCCCGCGCCGTCGGTCACCAGCGTGCCCTGCTCGCCGTAAAAGGCGGCGCCAAACATCGAGCCCTCCGGACCGCGGCGCTGGCAGCTCCGGCCTTCCCACGTGATGGCACAGTCGCCGAAGTCGAAGGTGACCACGTGCGTGTCCGGCGTTTCCTGGTCATCTTCAAAGTGGTACCGCCCGCCGGCAGCGGTGACCCGCCGGGGGTAATTCACCCCCAGCCCCCAGCGGCAGAGGTCCAGGGCGTGAATGCCGTTGTTGCCCAGCTCGCCGGTGCCCCAGTGCCAGAACCAGTGCCAGTGGTAATGCACCACGTTGTCACGGTACGGCCGCTCGGGAGCCGGCCCCTGCCACAGCCCCCAGTCCAACCCCTCCGGCACCGGCACGGCCCGGCCGCGGCCGATCGAGCCGCGGGTGTTGTTGTACCAGCCCCGCACGAAGCGCACGCGCCCCAGGGCACCCCGCCGCACCAACTCGATGGCCTCGACGATGCGCGGCAGGGACCGGCGCTGCGTGCCCACCTGGACGACGCGACGGTGCTTCCGCGCCGCCTCCACCATCCATTCCCCCTCGCGGGGATTGTGGCTGACCGGCTTTTCCACATAGACATGCTTGCCGGCGGCGCAGGCCAGAAGGGTGGCCGGGGCGTGCCAGTGGACCGGCGCCGCGATCACCAGCGCATCCACCGCCGGGTCATCCAGGATGTCGCGGAAGTCCTTGACCGCCCGGGGCGCGGTGCCGGAGCCGTCGGGGGTGGCAGCCTGAACGGCACGCGCCAGCGCGCGCGCGTCCACATCGCAGACGTGGGTGACGCGCGCGTCCTCCAGTTGGGCGAACTTGCGGGCCAGGACGCTTCCCCGGCCGTTGACGCCCATGACCGCCACCTGAATGCGCCGGGCCGCGCCCAGGGCGTGCAACGAAAAGCTGAGTCCCGCCGCTGCCGAGATGGCCGAACGGCGCAGGAATTCTCGTCGTGTCCACCGGGATTGCATGGGGCGATGCTACGGCAAGGCGGCCGCGGAGTCAAACTCCCGGTCCTCCAGCGGACCATGGCTGAACCGGCTCAACGGTCCTCCCAGACCAGCTCCACCACCAGGGGCAGGTGATCGGAGGCCTCGCTGGGCAGCACCCGGGCACCGAGCGGTTTGAGGGGGGTGCCGCGACCGCGCCACAGGTAGTCAATCCGCCGCACCGCGCCCGTGCTGGGATAGGTGTGGCCGGGGTCCGTGCCGGCCAGCAGCCACAAGTCCTCGCCCCACTCGGCCATCGCCTGCCAGGTCCGGCTCCCGGGCAGGTCGTTGAAATCGCCGGCGAAGAGGGTCGGCAGACCGGGGTAGCGGCTCAGCAGCTCGCGGAACTGGGCCACATTGGCCAGGCGCTCGGTGTCGTCGCGGCGGTAATCAATGTGGGTGTTCAGCACTAGCAGGTCGCGCCCCTGTACCTCCAGGATTGCCTGCAGCACACCGCGCTGCTCGCCGGCCCGGATCATGCGCAAATGGGTGTTGGTCCAGTGGCGGACGGGGAAGCGCGTCAACAGGGCATTGCCATATTCGCCGCCCTGGAAGTGGAAATTGTTGCTGAACAGACAGGTCATGCCAGTCAGCGCCGCCAGTTCGGCGGGCAAATCCCGGCGCCCGGTCCGCTGAACCCCCTTGTCCACTTCCTGCAAAGCCACCACCTCGGCCCCCGCCCGGCGGATGACGTCGGCAATGCGGGCCAAATCCAGCCGCCCGTCCGTGCCCTCGCCGTGATGGATGTTCCAGGTCATCACCCGAAAGGGCGTCGGTTCGGGGGGCGGGGCGGGCGCGCGGCAAGCCCCGGTCGCCAGCGCCAGCAGACCCGCACTCAAGAGACCGCTCCACCGGGCGCGTCGCCCCCAACGCGGACGGCGAGTGTCGGGCGGGGAAACGTCAACAATCATGCCGGCAGTCAACCACACCCCCCGTGCCGGGTCCGAGGCAAAAAGGCCCCGCTCCCGGCGACCCGGCGGCACGGGCGGGAACGCTTTGCACTGGTCAGGGACTGACGGCCGCACCTAAGCTCCCGCCATGACTGCCAACGGCTCCAATGCCCGGCGGCCTTTGCGGGTGTTGCTGGTCGAAGACACCGAGTTCGATGCGCGGCTGGTCGCCGGGCTGTTGCGGGCGGGCGGATACGAGGTCGCCGCGCAGCGGGTGGACACCCCGGCGGTCCTGCGCGAGGCGTTGAAGGAAAGCTGGGACGTGGTCATTGCCGACCACCGGATGCCTTCCCTCGACGTCGCCCAGGCCCTGCGGCTGGTGCAGGAGTCCGGGCAGGACGTGCCTTTCATCATCGTGTCCGGCGGCATCTCGGACGAGGAAGCGGTGGCGTTGATGAATGCCGGCGCACACGACTTCCTGCTCAAGGGACATCTGAAGAAGCTGGTCGCGGTGGTCCAGCGCGAGGTGCACCAGGCCCGCAACCGGGCGGAACGCCGTGCGGGGGACCTGCGCCTGAGCCGGCTCTGGGACAGCTCGCCGGACGCAATCTTGATGATGGATGCCCACGGCCGGATCGCCTTCGCCAATCCCTCGGCCCGCGAGATGTTCGACCTGCCCGAGCAGGAATTGATCGGCCAGCCGTTCGACCGCCTGGCGCGGCCGGTGGACCCGGCACCGGACGCTCCTCCGGCCCCGGAAACGGGGGAGGGGCCCCGCCTCATGGAGATGACCGGCCGGGGTGCCGGTGGCAAGGAGCTGTTCCTGGAAGTCGCCTTCAGCGACCTGGCCATGCCCGGGCAGCAGTTTCACATCGCCTTTCTGCGCGACATCACCGCCCGCCGGAACGCCGAACGGGCCTTGCGCGCCGCCGAAAAAGAATTCGGCCTGGCCCGCGACATCCAACAGCGGCTGTTTCCCCGTCGCGCCCCGCGCCTGGACGGCTGGGACCTGGCCGGCCGCAGTTACCCTGCGGTACAGACCGGCGGCGATTACTACGACTACCTGACCATGCCCGAGGGAGACGTCGGCCTGGTGGTCAGCGATGTCAGCGGCCACGGCATGGGCCCGGCCCTGATCATGGCGGAAACCCGCGCCTACCTCCGCATCGCCGCCCACAACCGCCGCGATGCCGGCATGGTGCTCACCCGGGCCAACAGCGTGCTGGCCGAGGACCTCGAAGACGGCGCCCAGTTCGTGACCGCGCTGCTGGTCCGGCTCAATCCCGCCCGGCGAACCCTGTACTACGCCAACGCCGGCCACACCGCCGGCTATGTGCTGGACCGCGAAGGCCGCCTGCGCACCCGGCTCGACCAGCGGGGTCCCCCTCTGGGCATCCTGCCCGACACCGAATACCGTGAAAGCCCCCCCCTGACCCCTGACCCCGGCGACCTGGTGCTCCTGCTCACCGATGGCATCGAGGAAACCGAAGACCCTCAGGGGAGGGTCTGGGGCATTGAGCCGGTGCTGGAAATCGTGCGCGCTCACCGCGACCGCGCCGCCGCGGAAATCCTCAATGCCGTGCGCCAGGCCGCCCGCGGGTTCAGCGCCGGCCTGCCTCAGCGGGATGACTGGACCATGATGGTGGCCAAGGTGCTTTAGGCGAGGCGGCCACGGCGAGGCGCGGCTGAGGGACCGGGCAGGGCAGGGCAGGGGAGAGCCGGGAGGGGCAGGGGATCACCACGACCGGATGGGCCGGTGGTCCGGGCCGTACAGGGTCGCGTCGGCCTCCTGAAAAACAATGCGTTCGGGCCGCAGCCCCAGACGGTTGTCCTTCCGGATGGCTTCCGCCAGGTCTCGCACCCGGCCACCGGTCGGCTGAGCCAGATGCTCCGCAGCGTCCTGAAACTTGTCACGCCGCGAAGGCATGGGGTCCAACAAGTAGTCGCGCAGCGTCCGGGCCGTGGTGGTTCCCCGGGCGAGTTCCTCGGCCCACATGTACTGCCGGCGAAACAGCTTGGGCAGAATCATCGGCCCCCGGTCCGACGCCGGTTGACTGCCCGGTCGGCGGTAGGTCAGGGAAGAGTCCAGCGGCATCAAGGCGGAGGTGTAGCCCCCGCGCCTCCACACCCCCGCCCGCGCTGCCCGCGCCTGTTCCGTCAGAGAGGTCAGCACGCCGATCTCCGCGGCGGTCATGGAGTTGTAGAAGCTGGGCAACGCCCATCCCTGTTGGACCAGCCACTGGTTGAGGTTCAGGCGGCGTGGGGCCGTCACCTCCACGTCCCCGATGAACCGGGCGTACATGTCGAAGACGTCATTGGGCTCGGCCACCTGGGTCACCGCCTCGCACGCCAAAGTGGGACCCGATCCCGCTCGCCGCAGCCAATCGCCAAGCGCCAGGACCGCGGCCTCGGCCCCATGCTGGCGCAACTCGGGCAGACGGTTGACCGGCCGGTAATGCAGCTCGGGGGCGTCCACACCCTGCAAACGCACCTTCAAGGTTCCTCCGTTGCCGAGCACCGCCTGCTTTCGGCCCCGCACCCGAATGTACGCCCCCTCGAAGGCACGCGTGATCCGACCCGGCGAGCCGGGCGCGTCCGCGAAGCGGAATGCCTGACCGCCCTGAACGTGAAGCGTCAAGGTATCCGCATCCGAGCCGCCAAAAGGCCAGAACTGACGGAGATCGAGTTGCGCGGTAACGGTGAGGTAGCCCATGAGCGGGATTTGGGTTTGGGGTTGGTTTTTGGACGGCAAAGCTCGAAACCTCGGGAGGGGGTTTGCGGGTAGCCATTGCGGCCAAGCTATGCGCAAGGAGGGGCGGCCGCAAATGGGCCGGTGACCGCAGTCGCTCACTCAAACTTGGGGCAGGGTGGAGAACCCCGGGAAGACGGCCATGAGTTCAATCAACACTGCCCGCTGGCAGGGCTGTTGGCCGGAGGTTTCTTGAATATAACATACATTGTGCGAAATATCTTTCCGCGTTGGATTCACGCGCTGCGTTTGTTTTGCGGGGCTCGCTGGCTGGGCCACCGGCGTGGTGATGACGCCGTCGGTCTCAGTTCAGCCAACGCCCCACCCGTTCGCTCATTGGCCAGTACGCGGTCAGCACCCGCCCCACAATGGCACGCTCGGGCAGGCCGCCGAACCGCCGGCTGTCGTAGCTGCTGACCGTGTTGTCGCCGAGCACGAACACGCAGCCATCGGCCACGGTGTGCACGGCGCTCGCACTGGGAAACTCCGGCGCCAGCGAACCGGGTTTGAGGCGCAGTTGCCGGCCGTGGCCGTCATGAATGTGGCCGGAGTACACGCCATCCCGCGGCGGCCCGCGGAAGCTGTAGATCGCCTCGAAGTGCGGCGTTTGTTCATCCAGGCGGCGGCCGTTGATGCGGACGTGGCGGTCATCCCCGATCTGGACGGTCTCGCCGGCGAAGGCCACGAGACGTTTGAGGTAAAAGGCGTTTTCCCGCAGTCGCGGGATGTCCAGGGCCCTGAAAACAATGACCTCGCCGCGCCGCGGCCGGCGGAAGTTGAGGGTAAACCGGTCAATCAGGACATGGTCGCCGGCGGTCAGGGCCAGCTTGATCAGGTCGTTGCCGGTCCGGTATTCGCGGTCGGGGTTGACGCCGGCGTGGTACAGGAGGAGCAGCTCGGGTGGCAGCCCCTCGATGGCGGGCAATTCCAGGCGGGGCACGGGCACGGTGTACCAGGCCTCGCCGACCTGGAAACGTTGTTCCCGCAGGCGCAACAGCGCTCCCCAGCCATTACGGGCCGGCCGGGGCGGTTCCACCGCACGCAGGCGGCCCGGCGCAACGGCCCGGAGATGGTAGTAGCTGCGTCCCCAAACCCAGCGGTCCACGTGGCGTTGCCAGCCGGTGGGAATGCGGGCCTCCGGCTGGTCCAGCAGGTTCTCGATGGTCACGCCGTAGAGCGTCGGCTGCATCGAGCCGGTGGGCACCACCATGGGGGTGAGAAAAAAAATCCTGAGGGCGAGCACGACAACGACGGCGGAAAAGGTCATTTCCGCGGCATCGCGAAACCGATGTCGGCGCGGGTCTTCGAGGCACGCGTAGGCGGTGGTGTGGAGTTGTTGGCCTGCGTCCCGGACCCGGGCGGGCGGAGCGGCCGCCAGGAGGACCCGGCGCAGTTGCTCCAGACTGGCGGCGATGGTAGCGGCGGCTTCGGGGCTGATGCGGTCGCGTTGACGGCGGAGCTGGGTGCGGGTGCGGCGGTATTCGTCGGTGGCGCTCCGGTAGCTGCGGGTGCCGAGCCAGTAGGCGATGAACCGCAGCCAGTTCACTCCCGGATCAGCCCGAAGCGGTGCGTCCAGGGCCAGAACACGAAACAGGCCCGGCCAACCACGTGCTCGCGCGGGAAGTCGCCCCACCCCCGGCCGTCCCAACTGTTCATGGTGTTGTCGCCGAAGGCCAGGTAGTGGTTGGGGCGCACCTGATATTCGGCGTTGCCATCCGGAAACAACGGGGCGAAGCCGCGCCCGGCGTACTGGAGGGCCAGCTTGTTGTTCACGTGGCCCGAGTACACGCTGTCCCGCGGCGGACCGTGGAAGTCGTACACCTTGCGGAAGCCGGGGGTGTCCTTGTCCAGGCGCACGCCGTTGATGTACACGTGGCGGTCATCGCCGAGGCGCACCCGCTCCCCGCCCAGGGCCACGAGGCGTTTGATGTAATGGGTGTTGTCCACCAAAATGTCCTGCCCGCGCCAGGTCGCCAGCTTGCGCTCCAGGTCCACGGTGTGGAAGACGATGATCTCGCCGCGCCGCGGCCGGCGGAAGTTGTAGGTCATCCGATCCACAAACAGACGGTCGCCGCTGGAAATCTTGAGCTTGAGCACGGTATCGCCGCGCTTGAAGGGCTGGCCGGTGTGCAGTCGCAGATGGTCAGTCAGCCGTTCCGGCGGCCAGAAGAAGGTGTAGCGGTCCTGCCCCACGGTCAGGCGTTGGGTCTTCACAAAGCCGAAGGTGGTCACCACCGGCTCGATGCGCAGCACGCCTTCTTCGCGGGCCACCCAGTGGTGGTAATCAATACCCCGGAACCAGTCCACGAACCGGCGCCAGCGCGGCGGGATTTCGCCGCGGTGCTCGGGATCGGTCAGGTCGGTGATGACGTTGCCGAAGAGCGTGGGTTGAGCCGAGCCGGAGGGGATTTTCATCGGCTGGAGGAAGAAGCTGAAGATGCCCAGGATGAGCACGCCGCTGACCAGGAACTCCTTGAGGTTCTCGCGGACGCCCGGATAGGGGTAGGGCTTGAGCCACTGGGTGGCGGTCTTTTCCAGCTCCGCCATGCCGTCTCGGAGTGTGGCCCGGTTCAGGGTGCGCCGGCACCGGGTGTCGAAGGCGGTCAGTGCGGCGCTAACCTCCTGGACGGCCTTCTCGGACAACTCGTCCCGCTGCGAGTTGAGGATGTACCAGACGTGTTTGCGCAGCTCGGCGGCCTGCCGGTAGGTGCGCGAAAGAAACCAGCGCCAGTTCATGATTTGGATGCTGACAAGCCGTCCCCTGCCCTGCCCTGCCCCGGCTCAGGCCTTGAGGACCTCGATGAAGGCCTCCTGGGGGATGTCCACCGAGCCAATGGATTTCATGCGTTTTTTCCCTTCCTTCTGCTTCTCCAGCAGCTTGCGCTTGCGGGTGATGTCGCCGCCGTAGCACTTGGCCGTGACGTCCTTGCGGAAGGCGCTGACCGTTTCGCGGGCGATGATCTTGCCGCCGATGGCGGCCTGGATGGCCACGGCAAATTGCTGCCGGGGGATGACCTCCTTGAGCTTGGCGGCCAGGGCACGCCCGCGCGCCTCGGCCTTGTCCCGGTGCACGATGCAGGAAAAGGCGTCCACCGGCTCGCCGTTGACTAGCAACTCGAGCTTCACCATGTCGGAGACCTGGTAGCCGGCGTGTTCGTAGTCCATCGAGCCGTAGCCGCGGGTGAGGCTTTTGATGCGGTCATGGAAATCAATCAGAATCTCGTTGAGCGGCAGGATGGCGGTGAGCATGACCCGGCGGGTGTCGAGGGTCTCGGTGTGGTCGAGGATGCCGCGCTTTTCCGAGATCAAGGCCATCATGTCCCCGATGTACTCGTTGGGGCAGATGATGAACGCCTTCACGATCGGCTCCTCGATGTGGTCAATGGACGTCGGCTCGGGCAGGTAGGCCGGGTTGTCCACCTCCTTGACCGTGCCGCCGGTCAACGTGACCCGGTACACCACGCTGGGGTAGGTGGCGATGATGTCCATGCCGTAGTGCCGCCGGAGCCGCTCCTGGACAATCTCCAGATGCAGCAGGCCGAGGAACCCGCAGCGAAAGCCGAAGCCCAGCGCCACCGAGCTTTCCGCCTGGTACACGAAGGCCGGGTCGTTCAACTGCAGCTTGGCCAGGTTGGCCTTGAGGTGCTCGTAGTCGGCGGTGTTGATCGGGTAAATCCCGCTGAAGACCATCGGGTGCACCTCCTGAAAACCGGACAGCGCGGGCGACGGATGCTTCGCGTCGGTAAAGGTGTCGCCCATCTTGACCTCCTTGGGCGTCTTGATGTTGGCGGTGAGGTAGCCGGTCTCCCCCGCCACGAGCCGCTCGCGGACGTAGGGCTTGGGGTTGAAGCTGCCCACCTCCTTGACTTCGTAGGTCTTGCCGGTGTGCAGCAGCTTGACCTGCATTCCCGGCCGCACCTCGCCGTTGAAGATGCGCACGTGGGTCACCACGCCCTTGTAGGTGTCGAAGTACGAGTCGAAGCACAACGCCTGCAGGGACGGCGCACTGGTGGGCTTCGGCGGCGGAATGCGCTGCACGATGGCCTCGAGGATGTCGTCAATGCCGATGCCCTCCTTGGCGCTGGCGCAAATCGCCGTGTCCGCCGGGATGGCCAGGATGTCCTCGAGCTGGGTCTTGACCAGGTCCACGTTGGCGTGGGGCAGGTCAATCTTGTTGATCACCGGGATGATGACGAGGTTTTGCTTCATTGCCAGGTGCAAGTTGGCCACGGTCTGGGCCTCGACCCCCTGGGCGGCATCCACGATCAACAAGGCCCCCTCGCAGGCGCTGAGACTGCGCGAGACCTCGTACGAAAAATCCACGTGTCCCGGCGTGTCAATCAGGTTCAGCTCGTAGGTTGCCCCGTCCCGCGCCCGGTAATGCATGGTGACCGGATGCGCCTTGATGGTGATGCCCCGCTCCCGCTCCAGGTCCATCGAATCCAGCAACTGCTCCTGCATCTCGCGGTCGGAAATGGTCCCCGTCCGATGCAGCAGCCGATCACTGAGCGTCGTCTTGCCGTGGTCAATGTGGGCAATGATGCTGAAATTGCGTATGAATCTGCTGTCCATCACGTGCCGGGGCCGGGGCCGGACGCCCGTGGACGCCCCCTCCCGGCCTGCGTCGCCCCAAAGTACCGCCCCCACCGGCCCGGGAAAGGCGAAATTGAGCCTCGGTCCCCTGCCCTGCCCTGCGACGCATGGTTGGAATGGCAGACCGTGGTCAGTTCCTCACCGGCCTTGAACGTGGTCTTCAATTCCGACCTGCTCTAACGCGAGACGCGAAAAAGGCCTAAGGCCCGGCGACAAGGGGACCAGCCGAAACTCAGAAACCGGTGAAACGGACAATGAGGCGAAAAGGTCGAGAATCAGCGGGGGAAAAGCCTAGGTAACCAGGGAAAGCTAACCGGCAGGGACCGATCCATACCGTCCGCACCTCATCCAGCATCCGGAGCTTGGTATCTACAGCAAGCCGGGAACACGCCGGCTCCCCAGGGCGATGCCCGGCACCAGCCAACAGGCGGTTGTAGCGGCGTACGATCGCCACGGATCGAGGGGATTCTCCCTAAGAAGGCGTGGTCTGCGCTGTCCACGACCAGTCACTCCAGGCCCTAGCCCATTTCCGATCCGGTCTTGACCAGCGAGGGGCCTAAGGCCCAGCCATCTCGGAACAGGCTTGGGGTGAGGTTCGGCGTCCGCCGGCGAGCGCCGCATTTCCGATTGGCTTGCCGTAAATACAGCCACCTCCGCGAACAGGCGCGGCAGCCGGCCGTCGGATGTAGCCGCCGTGACCGGGAGCGCTGGCCGAGGGAAGCCAGGGCGGCCAGTGCCTGGCAGCCCTGGCCCCACGACGGACAGAAGCGGAGCGGCGCGAGTGACCCCAAGGAGCGAGCCGCAGAGCCATGGCACGCGCCGGGTGGCCCGGCGGAACGGAACAACAGTAAAGTGAAGCCTGCCCCCCTTCCCCGGGTCCAAAGCGGCGCTTAATTCCTCCACACTTTTGGGGGAACATCTGGATTGTTCACGCGGAATAAGGTTGGTATTGGATTTCCCGTTTTCTGATCCAAGGCCCAAGTATCAGTATCGCGGGCATCCCAACCAGTAAACCCCAATCGTGTGAAAGTAGAACTTCGCCAATCTGAACCTTCGTAAGCACACGAAGGGGTTTGGCGCGCCATTCCCATACTGTTTCTCGCACCTTGCCAAAGATCGCGGCGCGCACGAAATCAGCGATGAGGTCAGCATCTTCAGGGAGACGCTCAAATCGCCCGTGAGCACCGATAAAAACCGTGCATCCTCTACCGTCCCCTGTATCCTCAATAAGGATTACGAGGGAGCTAGAGGTAGCCGATTTCGGGTCGAGTCGCAGACAGTAGACTCCTCTTTCACTCTGTTCGGTAATGGATGCCACGTCGGCTGGCAGCTTACCAGCCAGGTTTTTGAATTGCTCACGAGCCATAGCGGCAAATGCCTCTGTTGTTCTCATCTCACCACCAAATCGTTGGATTGCTTGGCAGAGGAATGAGGTCCCTGTGCCAATGCTGTCCAGCACCTCGGCCACCGCCGTGGATGCTAAACCAATTACGCCCTGAGGTGTCGTCCCACGACCACCCTACTCTGAGCCGATCCCCACGATTAAAGATGCCTGGGAGCCTGCCTGTACCTCTGCCCCACGAGCCGCCTCGTCCGAAGAGAGGTCCACGAGGTCCTGACCCAGCAAGAAGAAACGCGCCACCAACCGTTCCGAAGCCTCGGCTTTTGCGCAACTACGGATCGCATCGATCGTACGCACCAAGCCTGCCAAACACACCGGGGTCGAATAGTCCAAACGCACCATGAAAAGTCGCTGCATCAAGCAGTCCATTGACGGTTGCCGCGGCCCCCTGTCCTAGATCACCCCACGAATCCCAGTCGAACACTAAGGTCGGGTCGCCCCAAACGAACCAATCAAAGTCGCCAAACTGAATCCCCCAAAGTCCTTCTGGATCAACGTAGTTGATCGGTTCGTTGCAGTTGAACCGATACAGGTTAAGATCGGCTTTCACGCCGATTGGTTCTCTGCTCAGCCACCTTTGGGTCTGGGGATCGTAGAACCGGTAGCCGTAGTAGTAGAGGCCGTCGGTGGTCGAGCCGTTGTGGGCCACCCACGGCTTGCTCGAAAACCGCATCACGTTGGCCGTGGCGTAGGAGCCGCTCCACGCCAGCAGGCGGCCAAACGGATCGTACCGGTAGGCCGCATCCGCCCCGCCGCTGCTCCCCGCCA
>JBBIVJ010000045.1:0-33449 GCA_037439785.1 Verrucomicrobiales bacterium
ATGGCCTGGAGGAACTGGGTGACGATGTAGTCCAGACGGGTGATTTCGCCCTTGGCGACGGCGAGGTAGCGTTCGAGCTTGTCGGCGAACTCCGCCAGTTCCGCCGCGGTGGGGGTGGGGGGGGGGCTGCGGCGGGGGCGGCGGCTGGCGGGCTCGGGGGCACGCAGTTTGCGCAGGGTCCGCTCCATGAGCTGGAGGTGGATGTGGAGGGCGTTGAGGGGGTTGCCGATTTCGTGGGCGAGGCTGGCGGCCAGGAGGGTGAGGGCCTGGGTGCGTTCGCTCTCGATGGCCTCGAAGGTTTTTTGGCGGGCCTCGGTGGCGTCGTGCAGGATGACCACCACGCCGGGCCGGCCGGCGGGGGCGGTCTCCAGCGGCGTGGCCACCAGGCGCAGAAAGCGCGGCCGGGGGAAGGCGACCTCGAATTCCAGCCGCAGGCTGCCGTGGGCGTCCGCGCTGGCCGGGGCCAGGACGCGGGCCCAGTCCACTTCCGGGACGTGCTGATCCACCGGGGTGCCTTCGGCCGTCTCGGCCGGGACGCCAAGCAGGCGGGTGACCGAGCGGTTCAGGTAGAGAATCCGGCCGGTGGGCTCCAGCACCAGCACGCCGTCTTCGATGGTGTTGAAGAGCGTTTCCAGGAAGTGCCGCTCGCGGGCCAGGCGCTGGAGGACGGTCTGTACGCCGCCGGGGTCCAGGCGTTCGAGGCGGCCGAGGACCTTGTCCAGGAAACTGGATTTGGCGGCAGACATGGGCTCAGAGCCACTTTTTGCGTTTGAAGTACCAGATGGTGGCCACGGTGGTGGCCAGGGTGGACAGGATGACCTCCTCGTAGCCGCGCTCCAGCTCGGGCATGTTCTGGAAGTTCATGCCGTACCAGGTGCCGATGACCATGACCGGGGTGGTGATCACGGTGATGAGGGTCAGCACCTTGATGATCTCGCCGGTCTGGTTCGAGGACATGTTCAGGTACATCTGGAGGATGCCGGTGAGCGAATCGGCATAGCCCTGGGCCAGGGTGTTGATGTGGTAGAGCGCGTCGTACACGTCGCGGAAATACGGCACCAGGTGGGCGCGGATGAGCTTGAACTCGCCGGCGGCAAAGCGGGCCAGCACCTCGCGCTGGGGCCCGATGATCTGGCGCAGGTGCACGACCTCTTTCTTGATCTTGAGAATCTCGTTGAGCACGGCTCTGCCCGGCTCCCGCAACACCCGCTCCTCCAGCGCGGCAATTTCCAGCGCCAGCTCGTCCAGGGCCGGCTTGTAGTGGTCCACGATCACGTCCAGCAGGGCATAGGCCAGCCGGTCCGGGGCGCGGGCGATGTGCACGTTGCTGCGCAGGCAGCGCTCGGTGACCTGGGAGAGGGCCTTGATGGGGCGGACGTGGTAGGTGACCAGGAAATTTTTGCCCAGGAAGATGTTCAGTTCGTTGGTGGCAAAGACCCCGTCGGCCCGGCTGTAGTCCACGGCATGGATGACCATGAACAGGTACGGGGTGAACAGGTCTTCCTCCTTGGGCGTGTACTCCTCGACCTTGGGCGAGGGGCTTTCGGTCACGCAGTCCTCGATCGAAAGCGGGTGGAAGTGGAACACGTCCTCGAGGTAAAACCTGGTCTCCTCCGGCGTGGGGTTCTCCAGGTCCACCCACAGAAACAGGTTGGTGTCCGACAGCAGCGTCGGGATCAAAAACGCCTCGATGTCCTTCGTGTGAAGGCGCCCCTGGGTGGTGAAGGCCGCGGAACGTACCATGTCATTGGAGTGGGGGCCGGTTTGCCGCCCGCCAGGTGCTGCGAAGGCTAGGCAAGCGCCGCGCGGTTTGCGAGGAAAGTTTCCCCCGCGGACGAGCGGGGGGCGCCTCCCCGTTTATTGCCGGGTCGCAGTGCAGGTTTCCCAACCTGTTGTTTCGCCGATTTCCTGACCGGCGGGGCGGGGAAACGCGGAGGGACCGCGGGTGGAGTAACCCGCGCGATGGCAGACGGGGAAGTTTGCGCAATCGCCGCCCCGGCCACCGCAAGAAACTGAGATGTGCCCTCAAGCGGGGCGGAGACAAAAAGTGCGGCCTCCGGTCGTCCAGCAAACCGGAGGCCGCGGGGGGTGATTCGGGCAGCAGACGCCAAGGAGGTGGGGGTGGGGAACCCCGCTGAAGAAACGTACCGCCACCCGAATCAAATCCGCGGCCAATATTCGACACCCGCCCGCGGGTGTCAATAGCCCACGTGAGGCTGGCGAGGCAACCGGGCGGATCGAGGAGGCAGGCGAGGGCGGCTCCGGACTGGCTAAGCGGTTTCCTTCTCCCCGCACTGCCGTGGCAACGCGCGGTCCCTGTCCGGTCGTCGCCGCCGACGGCGGCAGAGCGGCCGGGTCCGGCCCGCCGGTTCAATGGTACTCCTGCAGGGTGCGAACGCCGAACTGCTCGCGTTGCAGGGCAGCAATGCCCAGGGCCAGGGCGCGGGCGCCGCTGAGAGTGGTCATGATGGGCGTGCCGGTGTACACGGCGGTGGTGCGGATTTTGACCTCGTCCGCGCGGGGGACCTGGCCGGAGGGGGTGTTGATGACCACGTGCAGCTCGCGGTTGATGAGCAGGTCCAGGGCGTTGGGGCGGCCTTCCTGGAGCTTGAACACGCGCGCCACCCGCAGGCCGGCCGCCTCGAGTACCCGCGCCGTCCCGCCGGTGGCCACCAGCGCGAAGCCCAGCTCGACGTACAGCCGCGCCACCTCGGCCACCTTGGGCTTGTCCGCGTCACTCACGCTCAGGAACACCCGCCCCCCGCGCGGGGGCGGACTGCCCGCTGCCATCTGGGACTTGGCGTAGGCCAGACCCAGGTCCGCGTCCAGGCCCATGACCTCCCCGGTCGAGCGCATTTCCGGGGAGAGGAGGATGTCCTGGCCGGGGAAGCGGCTGAAGGGGAAGACCGATTCCTTCACCGCCCAGTGCACCGGCCAGATTTCGCGGGTGAAGCCCAGTTCGGCCAGCGTTTTGCCGGCCATGACCTTGGCGGCGAGCTTGGCCAGCGGCACGCCGATGGCCTTGGCCACAAAGGGCACCGTGCGCGAGGCACGGGGGTTGACCTCGAGCACGTACACGGTCTGGTCCTTGACCGCATATTGCACGTTCATCAAGCCCACCACCTGCAGCGCCCGCGCCAGGGCATGGGTGTAGTCGCGGATGGTCTGGATGACCTCGTAGGCCAGGGTGTGGGGCGGCAACACCATGGCGGCATCGCCGGAATGCACCCCCGCAAACTCAATGTGCTCGAGAATGCCCCCCACCACGCTGGTGCCCTGCCGCGGGTCGGCAAAGTGTCCCACGTCCGCGATGCAATCCACGTCCACCTCGGTGGCGTCCTCGAGGAACTTGTCCACCAGCACCGGCCGCTGGGGGGAGGCCTCGACCGCGAACCGCATGTAGTGCCGCAGTTCGGCGTCGGAAAAGACGATCTGCATGGCGCGCCCGCCCAGCACAAAGGAGGGCCGCACCAGCACGGGGTAGCCGAGCTGCCGGGCCACGGCCAGCGCCTCCGCCTCGTCGGTGGCGATGCCGTTGGGGGGCTGGGGGATGTTCAGCTGGCGCAGCAGGGCCGCGAACAGCTTGCGGTCCTCGGCGATTTCGATGCTCTGGGGGGAGGTGCCCAGGATGCGCACGCCGTTGGCCTGCAGGCCCAGGGCCAGGTTCAGGGGGGTCTGTCCGCCGAACTGGGCAATGGCCCCCCCGCACTGCTCCCGCTCGTAAATGTGGAGCACGTCCTCGAGGGTGAGCGGCTCGAAGTACAGGCGGTCGCTGGTGTCGTAGTCGGTCGAGACCGTTTCCGGATTCGAGTTCACCATGAGGGTCTCGAAGCCCTCCTCCTTGAGGGCGAAGGCCGCGTGCACGCAGCAGTAGTCGAACTCGATGCCCTGACCGATGCGGTTGGGCCCGCCGCCCAGGATCATTACCTTGCGGCAGTTCGAGGGGCGGACCTCGTCATCGCCGCGGTCGTAGGTCGAGTAGTAATAGGGGGTGTAGGCCTCGAATTCCGCCGCGCAGGTGTCCACCAGGCGGTAGCCGGGTATCAGTCCCAGCCGCCGGCGTTCCGCGCGCACCTCCTCCTCGGTGCGGCCGGTCAGGTGGGCAATCTGGCGGTCGGAAAACCCGTGGGCCTTGGCTTTGGCGAGCAGTTCCGGATTCATGCGGGGCACAACGGCCTGCCGCCGGGCGGCAAGCCCGGCAAGTAAACCGTGCCGCCCCCACCCCTGGCAAGCCGCCGGCAACCGCTGTGCACCCGCCGGGAGCATCTCAGTTCCCTGCCCTCGCCGGCCTGGCCGTAGCGCAGAGTTCCAAGCTGCTGTTTCGCGGGGTTCCAACCCGCCGACCCGCCGCCTTTGCCCGCGTCGCCGATTCGGAAATCGGCGACCCGGCAGGTGGGAAACCTGCGCGAGGACTGCCGCAATTTGAGATGCGCCCCCCCGCGTCACCCCACCGCCCGCGGGTCCAGCGCATCGCGCAGGGCATCCCCGGCCAGGTTCAGGGCCAGGAGCGCCGCCGCCAGGGTACCGGCGGGAAACACCAGCAGCCACCAGTACATGCGCAGCGGGTTGATCTGCGCCGCGCCCGCCGCCAGCAGACTCCCCAAACTCGCCGCCGGCGGCTGGATGCCCAACCCCAGAAAGCTCAGAAACGACTCGTACAACACCACCGCCGGTACCGTCAGCGCCAGGTAGGCGATCACCACCCCCACCAGGTGCGGCAGCACATGACGGCCCAAGATCCGACCCGGCCCCGCCCCCAGCGCCCGTGCGGCCTCCACAAAGGCCCGGCGGCGCAGACTCAGCACCTCCCCCCGCACCACCCGCGCCATGGTCAGCCAGGAGACCGCGCCGATCCCCACCAACAACCCCGCCAGCCGTGCATGGGCGGGATTCACCGGCACCCCTGCCGCCTCCCATCGCGCCACCCAGCCGTTCAGGACCGTGACCAGGACGATCACCAGCACCAACGTGGGCAGCGTGTACAACACATCCACCGTCCGCATCATCACCGCGTCCACCCGGCCCCCCGCGTACCCGGCCACCGCTCCCCAGAGCACCCCGATCCCCAGGCTGATCAGCGCCCCCACCATCCCCACCACCAGCGACAGCCGTGCCCCCACCAGCACCCGCGTCAGGACATCGCGCCCGTGGACGTCCGTGCCCGCCCAATGCCGCCAGGAGGGCGGCTCAAACGGCGCCCCGGCGAAGGCCTCCGGCCCGTACGGCGAGACCCACGGCCCCACCACCGCCAGCCCCACCAGCCCCACCAAAAACCATGCCGCCACCCAGCCGCTGCGGCGGGCGCGGAACCGGCACCAGGCACGGCGTCCCGGTGAGAGGGCGTTCGGCTCACTCATACCGCACCCGCGGGTCCAGCCAGGCCAGGATCAGGTCCGACACCAGGTTCAGCACCAGCAGCAACCCCGCGTACAGGAGCACCAGGCCCACCACCACCGGGTAGTCGCGGTTGAAGGCGCTGTGGACCATGAACAACCCCAGCCCGGGCAGTTGAAACAGGTTCTCCACCACAAACGACCCGGTCAGCAAATCCGCCAGCATCGGCCCGGCGTAACTCACCACCGGCCGCACCGCCGGCCGGAAGGCGTGCCGCCAGAACACCGCCGCCTCGGAAAGCCCCTTGGCCCGCGCGGTGATCAGATGGGGCGAGGGCAGCGTGTCCAGCATCCCTTCCCGCATCAGCCGGGCCACGCGCCCGGCGAAGTACAGCCCCAGGGTCAGCACCGGCAACACCAGATGGGCGGGGGAACCCCACAACGCCACGGGAAACCACTGCCACTTCACTCCCAGCCACATCACCCACAACGGCCCCGCCACAAAGGTCGGGATACACAGCGCCGCCAGCGCCGCCGCGTTGGCCAGATGACCCGCCGGCGCCGCCTGCCGGACCGCCGCCACCACGCCCAGCGGCAACCCCAGCCCCAGCGCCAGCCCGAAGGCCAGCAACCCGATGCTCAGGGAGACGGGCAGCCCGGCAGCCAGGAGGTCGTTGACCGAATGGCTGCGGTACCGCATCGAAGGCCCCAGGTCCCCCCGCAACAACCCGCCCAGGAAGCGCAGGTACTGCCGGAGCACCGGCTCGTCCAGGTGGTAGCGCGCCTGCAACTGGCGCTCGATCTCCGGCGGCACCTGCCGCTCCCGGTCAAACGGCCCGCCAGGCGCCAGCCGGATGAGGGCAAACGCCAGCAGGCTGATGACCAGCAACAAGGGGCCCATGAACCCCAGGCGTCGCAGCACGTAACGCATCACTTCACCTCAGCGGCCGGACGCGGGACGGCGTTGCACCGGCTTTCCGCCTTCCAACCGACGGATGGCCTGGAGCGGGTGCACGTCCAGGAGGTTCGGATAAATGCCCGCCACCCGGTCGGGCCGGTAGAAATGAAACCCGCTCGAAAAATACACCGGCGCCACCACCGCCGCCTCGCCCACCAGCCGCTGCTCGGCCCGGGCCAGCAGGCCGGCGCGACGGGCCGGGTCGGGCTCGGCCTGGGCTTGGGCCAGCAAAGCATCGTAGTCCGCATCCGCCCAGCCGGTGCGGTTGTTGCCATTGCGGCTTTGGAACAGGTCCAGGAAGGTGGTGGGGTCGTTGTAATCGCCCACCCAACTGCTCTGGCTGACGTCATAGTCCAGGGCGCGCTGTGCGGCGATGAAGACGCGTTTTTCGCGGTTGTCCAGTTCCAGGCGCACGCCCAGGCCTTCGCCCCACATGGCGCGCAGTTCCACTGCAATCTGGGCATGCTCCTGGCCCGCCCCCGAGCCGGCCGTCCAGTACAGGTAGCGCAGCGGGCGCAGGCCGGCGCCGCCGGGGTAGCCGGCCTCGGCCAGCAGCCGCCGGGCGGCCGGCAGGTCGTGGGCGACCGCCCGGACCGACTGGTGGTGGGCGGTGCCGGGCGGAACCAGGCCGCCGGCGGGTTGCTCGCCGCCGCGGGTGATGCGCTCGACGATGCGGCGGCGGTCCACCGCCAGGGACAGGGCGCGGCGCACGCGGGGATCATCCAGCGGCGGGCGGGTGACGTTGAAGCGCAGAAAGTAGGTGGCCAGGAAATCGAAGCGATGGCAATCCGGGCGCGCCCGCAACCGGTCCAGCAGCTCGGGCGGCACCAGGTTGCGGTCCCAGATCACATCGGCGTGACCGGTTTCGTAGAGGTTGAAGGCCGTGCCGGGGTGGGCCACGCTCAACAGGTCCACCACCTCGAGCGCCGGCCCGGCGGCATCCCAGTACCGCGGGTTCTTCCGCAGGCGCACGCGGTCGTTCAGCCGCCAGAATTCGAGCTGGTACGGGCCACTGACCGGCAACGGCCGGCTACGGGTCCAGGCCTCGCCCAGCCGCTCGATCGCCGCGCGCGGCACCACCGCCAGAGTGGGCAGGGCGCACAGGTCCAGGAAATACGGCGTGGGGTGGCGCAGCCGCACCTCAAAGACCCGCGGCCCGCGGGCGCGGAAGGCGGGCCGGGCCGGGGGCGGCAGCCGGCCCAGATGCCAGGCCTCGGCGTCTTCCACGACGAACAGCAGGCTGGCATAGCCGGCGCCGGTGACCGGGTCCAGCACCCGGAGCCAGGAAAACTCGACGGCATCCGCGGTCAGGGGCTCACCGGTGGACCAGACCGTGCCCGGTCGCAGGTGAAACGTGTAGGTCCGGCCGTCCGGGGAAATCTCCCAGCGCTCGGCCAGGCCGGGGCGGGGCGCGGCGGTGACGGGGTCGTTGCGGGTCAGGCCCTCGAACAGCGGCTGGGTGACACGCAGGTCCTCGATGCTCAGCGCCAGCGCGGGGTCCAGCGACTCGGGCTCGGCGCCGTTGATAAAGGTCAGGTCCGCCGGCGGCAGGGTGGGAAGGCAGCCGGTCCCGACAAGGACCAGAAATCCCGCCCCGACCGCGGCTCCCCAGCCCTCGCGCCTCTCCGGGCCATGCTGCCGGTTCCAACTTCCCCCTGCCTTCCGGAGCCGGCCGCCAGCGCTGCGGAGGGACCGCATGGACTTACGGGGCCGGGGCCGGCGCGGGCGCCGGAGCGACCGGTTCCGTGGCCGGCGGAGTCGCGGGCGTGGCGGGGGCCGCCGTGCCGGAGGGCGCCGGCTGGGTGGCCGGCGGCTGGGCAGGGGCCGACAGCGGGTTGGTCAAGGTCAGTGGCGCCGGGGTGGGCGAGGCGGCGGGCACGGCTGCCGGGGCGGCGGTCTGGCTTTGCCGCTCCAGTTCGGTGGCGATGCCGCGACCCACGGCGCGGGCCTCGTGGTTGCGCATGACGGCCAGCACAAGGGAGAGGGTGAGGAAGCTGACGGTCCCGTACTTGGTCCAGCGGCTGATGACCGTGCCGGAGCCGGCGCCGAACAGGGCATCGGCGGCGGCCCCGCCGAAGGCCATGCCCAGACCAGCCTCCTTCTTGGGCAGTTGGACCAGCACAAACAGGATGAGCACCAGGCAATTGAGCACCAGCACCAGGGTGAGCAGGCCGATGAGGAGGGAGGTGAACGTCATGGGCAGGGGAAAGGGGGGGTTAGATGCTGTTGCGGATGATCTCGGAGAAGCTGCGGACCTCGAGCGAGGCACCGCCGACCAGCGCGCCGTCCACGTCCGGTTGTTCCATCAGTTCGCGGGCGTTGTTGGGCTTGACGCTGCCGCCGTACTGGATGCGGACCTTCCGGGCGGTGGCGGGGTCGAACAGGCGGGCCAGCAACCCCCGGATGAAGGCGTGGGCCTCCTGGGCCTGGGCGGCGGTGGCCGTGCGACCGGTGCCGATGGCCCAGACCGGCTCGTAGGCGATGATGGTCTCTTCCATCTGCTCGCATGTGAGCCCTGCGAGGCTGCCGCGGACCTGGCTTTCCAAGACCTGCTCGGTGCGCTGGGCCTCGCGTTCGGCCAGGGTTTCCCCCACGCAAATGATCGGTTTGAGGGCGGCGGCGTGGGTGGCGGCGGCCTTGAGGGCCACCAGGGCATCGGTTTCCTTCTGGTACTGGCGGCGCTCGGAGTGGCCCAGGATGACGTAGCGGACGGAAAACTCCTTGAGCATGACGGCGGCGATTTCACCGGTGTAGGCGCCGACGTTGTGCTCGTTCATGTTTTGCGCGCCCAGTCGGAGGTTCGAGTCCAGGATGGCCTTCGAGACGGCGTCCAGCGCGGTGAAGGGGGGGCAGACCACAATGTCCACCTCCTTGACCGGGGCCAGCTCGCGCTTGAGCCCCTGGACGAGGTCCAGGGCCTCGGCCACGGTTTTGTTCATCTTCCAGTTGCCGGCGATGATGAGCTTGCGGTCCTTGGTCATGGCGGCGTCAGCACAGGGGCGAAGGGCGTTCAGGCCGGTCGGTCGCTGAGGGCGGCCACGCCCGGCAACACGCGGCCTTCCAGGTACTCGAGGGCGGCGCCCCCGCCGGTGGAGACATGGGTCACGTGCGGGGCGGCCCCGAACTGCTCGGCCGCAGCGGCGGTGTCGCCCCCGCCGATCACGGTCAGGGTGCCGGCGCGCGTGGCCTGGACGATGGCCCCGGCCATGGCGCGGGTACCCGCGGCAAAGGCGGGGAACTCGAAGACGCCCGGCGGGCCGTTCCAGACGATGGTCCGGGCGCGGGCGATGGCCTCGTTGAACAGGGCGATCGAGCGCGGCCCCACATCCAGCCCCAGCCAGCCGTCGGGGATGCCGGTGGTGTCATCGGCCGGGCGCACGGCGGCGTCGGCGGCAAACTGGTCGCCGCAGACGTAGTCCACCGGCAGGAGGATTTTTTTGCCGAGACGGGCGGCCTTATCCAGGAGCCGGGGCACGGCCTGCGCCCCTTCCGGGTCAAAGAGCGAATTCCCGATGGCCAGGCCGTGGGCGACCTGTTTGAAGGTAAAGGCCATGCCCCCGCCGATGATCAGTTCGTCCGCCTTGTCGAGGAGGTTTTCGATGAGCTGGATTTTGTCGTTGACCTTGGCCCCGCCCAGGATGGCCAGCAGCGGGCGGGGCGGCTGACTGAGCACCAGCTCGAAGGTGTCGAGTTCCTTCTTGAGCAGGTAGCCGGCGGCGCGCTGGGGCAGGGCGATGCCGGTCATCGAGGCATGGTCGCGGTGGGCGGTGCCGAAGGCGTCGTTCACGTACACGTCCCCCAGCCGGGTCAGGGCGGCGCGAAAGGCCTGGACCGCGGCGGGGTCGGCCTTGAGCTTGGTTTCCGAGCCGTCCGGGTTCTTGATCTTGGCCTTGCCCTCCTCTTCGAGATGGAAGCGCAGGTTCTCCAGCAGGACCACCTCGCCGGGGCGGAGAGCGGCGCAGGCGGCCTCGACCTCCGGCCCGACGCAGTCGGGGAGGAACTTCACCGGCCGGCCGAGCAGCTTCTCCAGCTCGGCCGCCACGGGGCGCAGGGAATACTTCTCGACGCGCTGGCCGTCGGGCCGGCCCAGATGGGACATCAGGATGACCGCGGCGCCGCGGTCCAGGGCGTGGCGGATGGTGGGCCGGGCCGCCTCGATCCGCTTGGTGTTGGTGACGGCGCCGGTCTTTTTGTCCAGCGGCACGTTGAAGTCCACGCGCATCAGTACACGCTTGCCCGCCAGCTCCAGGTCCTCGATGAACAACTTGGCCATAACACCCAGCAAATGGAGCGCCGAGGATATCGCCCGCGGGGGGTGAGTCAAAGCCCATTTGGGCGGCCGGACCCGGCCTGGGCGCTTCTCAATTTATTGCCGGGGACGCAGTGCCGCTTCCCAACCTGCCGCATCGCCGATTTCCCAATTGGCGTCGCAGGGGAACGCGAAGAGTCTGCGGGTAGGGAAACCCGCGAGACGGCCGACCGGGTAGTCTGCGCTCCGGCCAACCCGGCCACGGCCAGAAACTGAGAGGTGCCCGCCCTGCCCACCATCCCACAAACACAACGGGCCGTGGCCAGCCGGGCCGCTGCATGGCGTGAACCGCCCCCCCGCCCCCACTAGGGCGGGGTCCCGGCGCCCGTCACGGTGTCGGCAAGACAGTGCGCCACCCGGGGCAGGTCCGCCGGGGTGGTGACCTTGGGATTGGGCGCGGCGTGCTCCACCAGCCGCACCGGCTGGCCGATCCACGCGCAGGCCGCGGTGTCGTCGGTCACCAACAACCCCCGCCGCCGCACCTCGGCCAGCGCCCGGCGGATGATCTCGACGCGGAAGGTCTGGGGCGTCTGCACCGCCCAGAGCTGCGCGCGGTCCGGGTGCTCGGCGATGAACCGGCCGTCGGGCGAAACCTTGATCGTGTCGGTCACCCGCTGGGCGGCCACGGCGGCACCAAACTCCCGCGCCGCGGCGAACGTGGCCGCAATGAGGTCGGCGCGGACGCAGGGCCGGGCGCCGTCATGGATGGCGACCAGTTCGCAGGCGGGGGAGAGGGCTTCCAGGCCGTTCCAGACCGAGTCCTGGCGTTCAGCCCCGCCGGGGACCAGCCGCCAGGGCTTGGTCAGGCCGAGGGTGGCCGCCAGTGCCTCAAATGCGGCCTGCCGTCCCTCCCGAATCACCACCACCCCCTCGTCCACTTCGGCGGCGCGGTCCAGGCGCGACCAGGTGTGGGCGATGACCGGCCGCCCGGCCACTTCCAGGAACAGCTTGTCCACCCCCGCCCCCATGCGGGTGCCCGGGCCGGCGGCGACGATGAGGGCGGCATTCATCCGGGCGCACTCTGGCGTTGCGGCCGGCGATGGGCAAGTGAAGTGCAGGCAAGGTTGCCCGACCAGCCCAACCGTGCGCGCGGCGGAAGTGTTTCCTCGCGGTGGGGCGGTCCTCAACGTCCCAGCCACTGCCCCAGCAACCGCGCCCCCAGCACCGCCGCCACCCCCAGCAGCAAACCGCCCGAGAGCCGCGAGAGCCGCAGCAGCCAGGCCTGCGAAAGCCGGCCGTGCACCTGCGCCGCCAGCCAGGCCAGCAGCCCGAACCAGCCGAAGGTGGCCACGGCCACCCCCGCCAGGCAGGCGACGCGGCCCTGGCCGTCCGGTCCCACCACGCCGTGTGCGGCCAGACCCGCGGCCACGGCCACCCAGTACAGCAGCACACCGGGGTTGCCCAACACGCGCACAAAGCCCAAAAAGAAGGCGGCATGCGGCTGATAGCGCCGCCGCACCGCCGCTTCCGCGCGGCCAAAGCCCGGCAGCGTGCGGGCGGTCAGGTAATGCCAGCCCAGGCCGGCGATGACCAGAAAGCCGGTCAGTTGGAAGAGCACGTGCACCCGCGGGGAGTCGAACAGCCGGGCAAAGCCGGCGAAGCCGAGGCTGCAAAAGATCATTTCCATCGTCCCGGCGCCGCAGCCCACCCACCACGCCCGCCGCAGGCCGTGGCGGGCCGCCTCGTTGATGAGGGTGACGTTGACCGGGCCGACCGGCACGGAGGAGGCCAGGCCGCTCAACAGGCCGGCGGCCGCCGCCAGGAATTGGTGGGCCAGGGCACTCACCGGGACGTGCAACGGAGCGGGCCCGACGGCCTAATCCAGGAGCTTCAAGTACCGGCCCATCCAGTAGGGCAGCAGGAATTCATCTCCCGCCAGTTCGGTGTGGCCGCCAGCGCCGCCATCCAGCCGGAAGGGGTTGCCGTTCCAGCGCATGATGGGGCGCTCGTCCGGCGGGAGCAGTTCCCGGATGGGCTGGTGACGGAAGTTGGGGGGCAGGCGGGTCAGGTCCTGGCGGTGGGAGTTCTGGACCGTCCAGGTGACCAGGTCCAGGGGGAAGTGGCGCAGGGTCCAGAGGGCGCCGTCGAGGTCGAAGTCGCGCGCGCCGGTCAGGGCGTAGATGAAGTTCCAGAGCGGGTTGCGCTCGATGCGTTCGAGGGCCCAGTGGTCGGCGATGGCCGCGGCGTAGAGCCGGCGCAGCTCCTCGTTGAAGGCGTAGCGGTAGAGGGTCCAGTAGTTGACGAAGGCCAGCAGGTCGTCCGAGTGGTTCCACTCATCGCCCATGTCGTGGCCGCGGAAGACGACGCCGGGGGTGGCGCGAATGTGGGCCATGCTGTTGGTGATGTTGGCGAGGTAGCCGTGCTGCTGGAACAGCTCGAAGGCCTTGTCGCGGTAGGCCGGCTTGCCGGTCAGGTGGTAGCCGAACTGGAGGAAGGCGATGATCTGGGCGCTGTTGAGGCGGCGGTCCACCACGGTGGGGGGGTAGTGGTTGACGTACTCGGGATGCCAGCGGCCCCAGAGGGTGGGCTGGCCGTCCACGTCCACCAGATAGAGGTTGTGGCGGAGGATGTGGGTGAGGATGCGGTCATAGGCGGCGGCGATGCGGGCCTTTTCGGCGGGGGTGCGGGCGGCGGTTTCGTACAGGACGGCGTAGGCGAAGGTGTGGGCGGTGATTTCGTCGCTGCTGGTGTGCCCCTTCCACTCCCAGCGCGGGTCCGGCGCCACGCGCCAGCGCTCGGGGTCGGACACCTTGAAGCCGGTCCGCTCGAAGGTGCGGGCGGGGAAGCCCTCGAGAGGGTGGATGGCCTGGAGGCGCTCCAGGGCCTCGAACGTTTGCCAGGCGTGGGCACGGGCCGACTCGTCGCCGGTGACCGCGTAGCGGAAGGCCTGGCTGGCCAGGTAGTAGCTGCTCCAGGTGCCGTCGTTGTCAGTGTCAATCATCTCGGCCGAGGCGGGGTCGCCGGGGCTGCGCAGGCGCAGTTCCGCGCAGAAGCCGTAACGGATGTGGCGCTGGCGGATTTTGTGTTCGTAGTGGGCGGCCTTGGCGGCGAGGGTCAGTTCGGTGAACTGGATTTGGGTCACCCCGGCCGGGGTCAGCACGTAGAGGTCGCCCCGGCGGTCCGGTTGCAGGTCCAGGACGTGGTCTTCCGGCAGCCAGCGCCGGCCGGCGAAGTAGCGGAAGTCCCCGGTGTTGGCGTGGAAGTACACCCCGCGCGGGGTGCCCACCCACACGCCGGTGGCCGTCGGCGCCAGGGCAGTGACCTCCGGCACCGGCACTTGCTCCTGCAGGGGCAGCGTCAGCCGGCCGGTGCGGGCGTGAAGGCCGTAGTAGCCGCGCCGCGTGCCGACGAGGATTTCTTCGCCGCGGAAGGCCAGGGTGGTTAGTTGCTCGCCCCGATGCAGGAGCATCAGTTGCCCGGCCTCGAGCCGGAAAATCTGGTCGCCGGCCAGCACGTAGAACAGGTTGTCGGCGGCGTAGAGCCGGACCTCCGCCAGCGGCGCGGCCAGCGGGACCGGCGTCAACCGGTCGTTCCCCCACAAGGCCAGGCCGCCCGGGCCGGCCAGCAGCGCCCGGAAATCCCGGGCCACGGCCAGACGGCGAAACGTCCCCCGGGGCAGGGCGCCCACGTAACGGCCGGCGTATTCGGTGCTGAGAAATTCGTCGTCAAACAACTGCCACAGGCGCCCGTCCTGCAACGTCAGGTCCCACGCCCGGCGCCCGGCCAGGGGCCGGTAGGACTTGTCCAGGGCCAGCGTGCCGTCGAAGAGCCGCGCCACGCCGCGTTCGCTCAGCACATACACGCGGTCATCGGCGTCCACGGCCAGCTTTTCAAACCGGGCATGGCTTAGCTCGGGGTGCCGGGTGAACTGCACCGCCACCGGCTGGCGAAAGGGCGTGTCCGGCACGCCGGCCGTGGCGGCGGCCGCGGCAGCCAGCACCAGCCCCACACCCCACAAGTGCGACCCGCTACGCCGGGGCCAAGCCAGGATTTGCATGGACGGACTCTGCCGGGCCGGCCTCCCGCCGGGCAAGTCCGGGATGGGATGCCGGGGGTCTCAGAAACCCAGGTAGCCGAGGATCAACGCCGTGGCGGTCGCCAGCGCCACCGGCCACCACAGCCAGTGCCAGCGCCGACGCCGCGGCGGCTGGCCCTCGAGCTCCCGCTCGACGAATTCCTCGTAATCGAACGCGTCATCCGGCAGCCCGAGACGCGCCGCGTGGGCCCGGTCCGACCAGCCGGTCTGCTCGTCCGAGCCGCACTCCGGGCAGGCCCGGGCACTGTCGGGGACTTCGGCCCCGCAGTGCGGGCAGTATTCCGGGGCGTTCATGGAATGCAGCTTAGGCGCCATCCCGGCGGGGCTCAAGCCGCTCCCCCCCGGCGCCGCCCAAAAACGCATTGCCCGGCCGGCGTCGCCTCCCTAGCCTCCGGCCGTGAACTGCGTCGCGCGTGCGACCTCCACCCGGTAGCGTCCCGCCTTGACCCGCCGTGGACGCCGACGCCTCAGACTGGAAAGTCCGGGGCGTTTTTGTTTCCGCCCGGCGGCCTCCGCAGGGGCAGGGATGGAAACGGCCGGCGGCGCAGCCGCACGAAGCCCCCACACATCGCCATGGCTGACGAAGTCCGACCCGACACCCCGGCGCGCAAGACCCCGGACGAGCGCGCCCGCATGACCGAGCTGGAGCGCCTGCGCCACTCCTGCGCCCATGTCATGGCCACGGCCATCCTGCGCCTGTGGCCGGATGCCCAGTTCGCCTACGGCCCGCCGGTCGAGAACGGTTTTTACTACGACCTGGAGTGCTCCCGCCGCATCACGCCGGAGGATTTCCCGGCCATCGAGGCGGAGATGAAAAAGGAGATCAAGGCCAACCACCCCTTCGAGCGGATCGAGGTGACCCGCGAGCAGGCCCTGGCCGATGCGCGCCGCGGTCGCCTGGGCGGGCTGACCGACCGGCCCGGCCAGCCCAGCAAGTTCAAGCTCGACCTCATCCGACAAATCCCCGAGGGCGAGCCCATCACCTACTACCGCAACGGCGACTTCGTGGACCTGTGCGCGGGGCCGCACGTGTTGCGCACCGGCAACATCGGCGCCTTCAAGCTCACCAGCGTGGCCAGCGCCTACTACAAGGGTGACGAGCGCAACCCCCAGCTCCAGCGCATCTACGGCACCGCCTTCCCCACCCGGAAGGAGCTGGACGACTACTTTGCCCTGCTCGAGGAGGCCCGGCGGCGCGACCACCGCAAACTGGGCGCCGAGCTGGACCTGTACGTGATGGACCCGGACTACGTCGGCCCCGGCCTGCCCCTGTGGCTGCCGGCCGGCGCGGTGTTGTGTGAGGAACTGGAGAAGCTGGCCCGGGAGACCGAGTTCCTGGCCGGCTACGTGCGGGTCAAGACCCCCCACCTGGCCCGTGAGAAGATGTACACCACCAGCGGGCACCTGCCCTACTACGCGGAAAGCATGTTCCCGGCAATGGAACTGCGGGAAGCCCCTTCGGCTCCCACCACCACCCCCGAAGGCGAGTCGGGTGCCTCCCCGGCGGCGGACCGCTACTTCCTCAAGGCCATGAACTGCCCCCACCACCACCGCATCTTCGCCTCCCGACCCCGCAGCTACCGGGACCTGCCCCTGCGGCTGGCCGAATACGGCACCTGCTACCGCTACGAGCAGTCCGGCGAACTGTTCGGCCTGATGCGCGTGCGCTCGCTCAACATGAACGACGCCCACATCTACTGCACCCCCGAGCAGTTCGCCGAGGAGTTCAACGCCGTCAACCAGATGTACCTCCGGTACTTCCAAATCTTCGGCATCCAGAAGTACGTCATGCGCTTCAGCACCCACGACCCCGCCCGCCTGGGCGAGAAATTCGTCAACGAACCCGGGCTGTGGCGACAGACCGAGGACATGGTGCGGCGGGTCCTCCAGGATTCGGGCATCCCCTTTGTCGAGGTGCCCAACGAAGCGGCCTTCTACGGGCCCAAGATTGACGTGCAGGTCTGGAGCGTCATCGGCCGGGAATTCACCCTGGCCACCAACCAGGTGGACTTCGCCGTGCCCCGGCGCTTCGGGCTGGTGTACCGCGACCGCGACAACACCGAGAAAACCCCCCTCTGCATCCACCGCGCCCCCCTGGGCACCCACGAGCGGTTCATCGGCTTCCTCATCGAGCATTACGGCGGCAACTTCCCCCTCTGGCTGGCCCCCGAGCAGGTGCGGGTGCTCACCCTCGGCGAGACCGAGCCGCTGCTGGACTACGCCCGGCAGAGCGTCGCCGAACTGCGCGCCCACTTCGTGCGGGTGGGCACGGATTTCTCACCCAACAAACTCCAGGGCAAGGTCCAGGAAGCCGAACGCGCCCGCGTGCACACCATGCTGGTCATCGGCCCCCGCGACCTCGAGGCCCGCCAGGTCAGCGTGCGCGTGCACGGACGCGGCAACCTCGGCGCCCGCCCCCGCGACGCGGTCATTGCCGACCTCCTGGCCGCCATCCGCGAACGGCGACCCTGAAGCGGCAGGGAAAGCCGAAGTTCGAAGTCCGAAGGCATGTTTCGGTCGCCCTTGAGTAAGTTACGCCGCGGCGCGGCCGTCTGAACCGGGAAACAGCAGTACGACCACGAAGACACGAAGACACGAAGCTGCGAGCCAAGGGGTTTTTCGAGAGTGGGGTGTTCCGGGAAGTTTCACCTGCTGGTGGAGGAGCGTTCCTGCCCTGCCTCGCTGATCTTCGTGGCTTTGTGCCTTGGGGGTTCATCTCCACTGCGGAATTTGGGCTGAACTTTTTCGGATTTCGGATTTCTCCATCCTCCTGCCCTTGAGCCCGCGGGCCGGGCTGCGTATGCTCCCCCTCCAGCCCCGGTCCGGCTCCGGCCCGACCTGGTGTCCCTGAGGCCATGCCGCTGTACGAGTACGAACTGTGCGAAGGCTCCTGCGCCATCTGTGGCGGCCGGTTTACCCTGCGCCGACCGCTCACGGCGCCGCCGTTGGAGAAATGCCCGCTGTGCAAAAAGCCGGTGCGCCGGGTGATCTCGAACTTCAACACCCCGCGGCTCACCAAGCCGCTGTCCATCTCCGAGGCCCAAAGTGCCGGCTTTACCGTGCTCAAGCGCGTCAGCAAGGGCGAGTACGAGCGGCTTTGACGCCCCGCCCGTCCCCGACAGTCCGGGGCGGCCGCCCCCCTCAACGCCTTACCTTCAAGGCCAGGTCCCACGCAAACTCCGGCACCGGCAGGGCGGCCGCCTCCGCTGCGACCACCACGGCCCCGCCGGGGCGTACCTCCCCCGTCTGCGGGTCCCACCACTCGACGCGGTAGCGGCCGGGTTGCAGGCCCCGCAGATGCACCCGGGCGTCGCGAACGATGCCGGGCGGGCGCCCTTCGCTGACCTGATGCCGCCAGGCGGCGGCCCGGTGGAAACACCACACCCACGCCGCCTCGGAGGTGCGAAGTCCCACCACGCGGACGGCGCCGTCGGCCGTCTCGTCCGTGAAGGCTTGCAGCTCGCCGCCGGTCCAGGGTACGTCGGCCAGGAAGCGGCTCAGGGGACGGTAATGCGGGTAATGGTGGCGCTCATCGAGCCGTTCCCACCACCAGGCCAGGGCCGTGCCGCTGGTGCCGGACAGGGCCGAGGCCCAGAGCATGTTGTGGAAGTCCGCCAGCGAGCGGCTCTGCCGCATCTCGTCCGTGATCCGCCACTGGTTGTCGGCCAGGCCGCACTCGCCCTGGAGTACCGGTCTGGCCGGCGCGTGGCTGCGCAACCACCGGGCGCGATCGAGGATGCCTTCCACCTCGTCGCGGAGGCGGGCGTGGTCGGCGGGCCGGTGGTAAAAATGCACGTCGGCCAGGTCCAGTTGCGGGTGCCGGCAATCGGCCGGCGAGGGCCCCCAGGTGCTGGTGCTGCGCAGGTGCCGCCAGGGGTCGGTGGCTTCCAGGTATTTCCCCAGCTCGGTGTAGAAACGGCCGGTCGGCAGGCCGGGGTCCATTTCGTTCCAGTACTCCCAGGCGGCCACACTGGTGAAGGCCCCCCAGCGGGCCACGGCCTGACGGAAAAAGCGACGCGCCGCCGCCACCGCCTCGTCATAGGCCGGCGAGGCCGGGTCTTTGAGATCGCCCATGTAGAGGTCGCGCTGCAACAGGCAAAGCTGGAGGTACACCCCGGCGCGTTGGGCCGCCCGCAGCAATTCATCCAGCCAGAAGGCATCCAGCGGATGGTACGTCCCGCGTGCGGGGCGGTTGACGTCTGCCTCCGGCAGCAGCTCCGGTCCCCCCGCCGCCTCGGTGAGCGAAAAGTCCGCCAGCCAGGCGCGACCCCCACCGCGCAGGCGAAACTGCAGCGGCCCCAGCCACGCCGTGTCCGCGGCAGTGGTAAACGTGTGGCGGAACGGCGCCCAGGACTCCGCCGTGGCCGGGGCGAGATTGGGGGAAACCTCCCCCGCCACTGCCACCCGCACCTCCGCGTCGCCGCTGACCCGCAACCGGCCGGTGATCTGGTAGGCCGTCCCGGGGCGCAGCGCCACCGGATGCGGGGGCTTCACCGGCGTCACCGCCCGCGTCAACCCCACGCACCGCCGCTGCGGTGCCCCCGGCATCGGCTCGACCGGCAGGCTGCCCTCCCACGATCGGCCCCAGGCACTCCGCGGCGCTTCCAGGGCCAGCGCCCAATCGCCGCAGCAGGTCCAGACCCGCACATAATTGGCGCCGTGCTCCGCCAGCCGCGCCAGCGCCGCCTCGGCCCGGCCAGGCGTGAAATACTGCTCCGGTCCAATGAAGGCCAGGTTCTGGCCCACCGCGAAAAACGGCTGGCCGTTGCTGAACTCCAGCCACCGCGGGTCCCGCCGACTCACCCGCAGGAATCCCGGGTTGGGCCCCTCGACCACGCGAAACGTCACCGGCTCCGACTCCCGCCTCCCCTCGCCCAGCCGCACCTCCGCCCGCGCAGTGAAGGCCCCCATCTGCGGCGCGGCAAAACGCACCCGCCAGCCCGGCCCGCCCCGGGGATAGAACCAGTCCCGCCCCTCCACCCGGCGACGCTCGTAGTCCTGCATCCAAAAGGCCGGCACCGTCCAAAGCTGGTCGCCCGCGGCGAAGACCACCGTCACGTCCACCTGCCGGACATCATGGGGGTCACTCACCGCGGGCACCCCCTCCACCCGCAGCTCGATCACCTCGAAGCGCCGGACCTCCCCCGTGGGAGCCTCCAGGCGAATCGCCGCCTCCGCCTCCGCGCAGCGGCCGGCCCGCGGGCCGACCGCAAGGACGGCCCACGCCACAACCCGCAGCATCCTCCAGCGCCGGGACATGCCCGGCGTTTTGCTCCCATCGCCGCCGCCTGACAAGTCCTGGCCGCATCCACCCCCGCCCACCGCGGCGACGGCCCGGTCCCGCGACGGCTCCGCGGAGGCCGGGGAGCATCGCTCAACGTACCTTCTGGAGGCTGTTGTCCCGACAGCGAACCGGCTAAGGTCCGGCCATGCGCGTCCTCAAATCCCCCGGCCGGACCAAACTCCCCGGCTTCGCCGCCGTGCTGGTCCTGGCCTTCGCTCGCGCCCTGCCGGCCGCGCAGCCGGAAACTCCACCCGCGGGTGCCGCTGCCAGCGGCGCGTCCACTGTCCCTGCGCCGGTGACCTGGACCACACAGGAGGACTACCGGCACATGCAGGAACAACTGGGCATCCGGCGCATGCGCCCCGGCCCTTCGGCCCGCGCGGGCACCACCAACTCGGCCAACTACGACCCCGCCCTGGCCAATCCCTTCCCCCACCTCCCCGACCCGCTCACCCTCAAGAACGGCCGCAAGGTCACCTCGCCGGAGCAGTGGTGGCAGCAGCGCCGCTCCGAAATCGTCGAGGACTTCGAGCGCGAGATTTACGGCCGCGTCCCCGGGCAGGTGCCGCCGGTGACCTGGAGCGTCACCACCCAGGCCACCGATCGGGTGGTTGGCCGCGTCCCGGTCCACGCCCGTCGCCTGGTCGGGCGGGTGGACATCCGCGCCTGCCCCGCGATCGAGGTGAACCTCCAACTGACCCTGGTCACGCCCCGCGAGACCCCCCGGCCGGTGCCGGTGCTGATGATGGTCGGCGGCTTCTTCGGCGACGGCGGTTTCCCGCGGCGTGCCGGCGATCCCGAGCCCACCAACCGCTTTCCCGCCTTCGGGAACCTGACCTTTGCCGACCCGCCCGCCACCGAGCAACTGATCGCCGCCGGCTGGGGTTACGCCATCCTCAACCCCCTCAGCATCCAGGCCGACAACGGCGCCGGGCTGACCCGCGGCATCATCGGGCTGGTCAACCGCGGTCAGCCGCGCCGGCCGGAGGACTGGGGTGCGCTCCGCGCCTGGGCCTGGGGCGCGGCCCGGGCGCTGGATTACCTGGAGACCGATCCCACGGTGGACGCCCGCCGGGTGGGCATCGAGGGCGTGTCGCGCTTTGGCAAGGCCGCCCTGGTCACCCTGGCCTTCGAGCCGCGCTTTGCGGTGGGCTTGATCGGCTCCTCCGGGGCCGGCGGCGCCAAGCTCTTCCGCCGCCACTTTGGCGAAGCATTGGAGAACCTGGCCGGCTCCGGCGAGTACCACTGGTTTGCCGGCAACTTCCTCCGCTACGCCGCCGCCGAGGCCGACTTCCGCCCCCTCAACGCCGGGGACCTGCCCGTGGATGCCCACCAACTGCTCGCCTTGTGCGCCCCCCGCCTCACCTTCATCAGCTACGGCGTCCCCGAAAAAGGCGATGCCCTCTGGCTGGACCAGCATGGCAGCTTCATGGCCGCAGTGGCCGCCGGACCGGTGTTCCGCCTCCTGGGCGCCCGCGACCTGGGGGTGGACGCCGACCACCGCACCGCCACCCCGCCGCCCGTCAACACCGGCCTGCTCGACGGCCACCTCGCCTGGCGTCAGCACGACGGCGGCCACGAAACCCGCTCGAACATGAAACACTTCCTCGCCTGGGCCAACCGCTTCCTCGGCCACACCCCGCCCCCGCAACCGCCGGCGTCCCCGCCCTGACCGGGCCAGCCCCCCCGGCATCGGGCGGGAACAAGTTTTGCAAGGCGCGCCCGCTCACCACCGCGAGGGACCGCGTCCGCGCGGTCCCGGCGGCTACGGCGTAGCGCCGACTGGCAGTTGGCCGTTTCGCAGGCTGGCAGCCCGCAAAGCGGCCCCCGGCGCAGGCATCCTTCGCCGATTGGCCATCGGCGAGACAGCAGGCGGGCAGCCTGCGCTAGCGGCCACCTGCTCCGACCTTCGACCTTCGACCTTCGACCCCCTGGGGGTTGACGGGTTGACGGGCCGCGAAGCTTGCGTTGAAACTGCGGGGCGGGGCATGACCACCGCCAACAAAATCACCATCACCCGCATCCTCCTGGTGCCGGTGTTTGTGCTGGCATTGTTGCGCTATCTGGGCGGGGGTGACGAGGCCTGGCGCTGGGCGGCGCTGGGGGTCTTTTTGCTGGCGGCGGTGGGCGATGGCCTGGATGGCTTTGTCGCCCGCCGGTTCAACCAGAAGACCGAGATGGGGGCCGTGCTGGACCCGGTGGCCGACAAGCTCCTGCTGGTGCTGGGCCTGGTCATCCTCACCCTGAACAGCAGCCCGCGCCTGGACCGCATCCCGCTCTGGCTGGCGGGGACGGTGCTGGGGCGGGATGTCCTGCTGCTGTTGCTGGGGGTGCTGGTGTACTTCCTGGTCGGGCAGGTGACGGTGCGGCCGCATTTCATCGGCAAGACGGCCACGGTGCTGCAAATGGCCTGCGTGGTCTGGGCTCTGCTCAAAGGTCCGCCGGCGGGGCTTCAGGGGCTGGCCGTGGCCGGCGCGGTCCTGACGGCCGTGTCCGGCCTGATTTACCTGCGGGACGGCTACCGCCTGATCCGGCAACGCCCGGCCGGCAGGCCCGACCAGCCGGTTTAAGCCGGCGCGGGGCCGCGCGCGGCGAGCTCGGGCCGGAAGACATCTGCGTGGTAGCTGCTGCGCACCAGCGGGCCGCTGGCCACGTGAAGGAAGCCCAGGGAGCGGGCGAGCCGGCCGTAGGCCTCGAAGCGTTCCGGTGGCAGGTACTCGACCACCGGCAGGTGGCGCGGGGTGGGCTGGAGGTACTGGCCCAGCGTCAGCAGGTCGCACCCCACGGCCCGCAGGTTCCGCAGTGCGGTCTCCACCTCCTCGGGTGTCTCCCCCAGCCCGAGCATGAGGCCGGACTTGGTGAAGAGGCCGGGCGTGCCATGCGTCCTGGCGTGCGCCAGCACGGCCAGGGAGCGGTCGTAGGTGGCGCGATGCCGCACCTGCGGCGTCAGGCGGCGGACGGTCTCGAGGTTGTGGTTGAAGATGTGGGGGCGCGCCGCCAGGACACGGTCCAGGGCCTCGGGGTGGCCGTTGAAGTCCGGGGTCAGGACCTCGATGACGATGCCGGGATTGAGCGCGCGCACGGCCTGGATGGTGTGGTGGAAGTGCCCGGCGCCGCCATCGGCGAGGTCATCGCGCGCGACGGCGGTGATGACCACGTGCCGCAGGTGCATGCGGCGGGCGGCCTCGGCCACGCGGTGGGGCTCATCGGCCTCGAGGGGCAGCGGCCGGGCGGTGTCCACGGCGCAGAAGCGGCAGGCGCGCGTGCAGCGGTCGCCACCGATCATGAAGGTGGCGGTGCCGCGGCTCCAGCATTCCCAGTGATTGGGGCAGCGGGCGCTTTCGCACACGGTGTGAAGGCGCAACTCGTCCAGCAGCGAACGGGTGCGCGAGAAACTCTCGGCGGTGGGCAGTTTCAGGCGCAGCCAGGCCGGCAGCCGCCGCCGGGCCGGCGGCGTCACAGCGGCATCTGGCAGGGGGGCCGGGACCGTCATGGCGTCGGGGGAGGGTAGGGGCGGGAACGGAAACTGCCAAGTCCGGGCCGCGAGCGGCGCCGCCGGACCGGCGGCTCACGGCGTGAAGTTCACCCCCAGGCCGACCACCTGCCGGTCGTATTCGCGCCCGGCGGTGCCGGGGTGCAGGGCCTCGGCCCATTCGTGGGCACCCCAGAGCGACAGGGTCAGGTGCGGCCGGAGGGTGCATTCCAGCCGCAGCTCGGCGGTGAAGACCTCGTCCCGCAGGGCGAGCCCGCGCACGTAGTCGTATTCCTGGAGGTCCAGCCGGAAACTGGCGCGATAGCGGGAGGCCAGGCGCTGCTCGAGCGTGCCGGTGACGCGGTGGTTTTGGAAATTGGCGCGGCCGGCGGTCGAGGGGAGCAGGTGTTGGGAGGCGGTGAGCTGGAACCGCGTTCGCGGCCCCGGGCTGATGGTGGCGCCGAACTGGAAGTACAGCAGCGTCTCGGTGGGGTCCGCGCCGGGCGGCAGGCTGGAGGGATTGAACTGGTGAAAGCTCGGGCCGGCCTCGCCGTGGAACTTGAACCAGGCGGCGGGTTGGGCGAGCAGGATGGCGACCGGCCGGTGGTAATCGTTCTGGTAGGTGTAGGGGGGCAGGCCGGCCGGCAGGGGTTGTTGATCCTGATGGCCGAAGCGGTAGCCCAGCGCCGCCTCCCAGCCCCGCCCCAGCGTCACGCCCACATCCCCCCCGCCGTGCACATCGGTGCGGTCGCGGTAGTTTGGGTAGGCGTAGCCCGGGAGCTGGCGGAAGTCGGTCATGATGTCCCAGACCCGCGCCTCGAAGAGCCCGCGCAGGTACAGCGGCGCGAAGCGGTATCGGGCCTCGAGGGGGGAATGCCAGTACAGGTTGCGGCGGCGATAGCGGATTTCCGCCCCGCCCAGGGCCGGGGTCGAGCCCGGCTCCTCCGGGGTGGACCAGATCGGTCCCCGCGGGCTGCCCCGTCGGTGTACTGGGCGCGCGCAGTGGCCGTGGCCGACCACGGTCCGTCCCGGTAGCTCAATTTCAGCCAGCCGACATGCCGGAGGTACGACTCCTGGTCGCGGGCGTGGAAGAAGGTGAAGTCGGGGGCGTAGCGCAGTTCCAGTTTGGCGGGGACGCTGTTCGGACCCTGCCAGTCCGCCCCCCGCACCGGCTGCACCGAGGTCACCCAGGAACCCACGCGCGCGAGCGGGCCGTCGTTTTGGAGCATCACGTTGTTGTCGTAGCGCTGGCTCACGGTGGCGGACAGGCGCGGTTGCAGCCGCGCCGGCGGGGGCGAGGGCTCCACCGCAAACGCCCCCACCAGCCACAGCCCCGCCAGCGCCGGCCTCCACCAGCCCCGCCACGGGGGAGGAACCGACAAAGGGTTGCCGGGCGACGGCGGGCGGCTGTCTGCGGAAACCTTCATGGCAAAAGACAGGCCAGGGCGTCGGGTGAGGATGCATCCGGGGTGGGTTTGCCGGAGGAGGCCTGAAGCGCCCGGCGCGTGCACTATGAAGGAGCCCCGCCGCGGCTGACAACGCCAACCCCCGGAGCGCGGCGTGCCAGCCGACATGCCCGGCCTGAAGGCGGGGTCGGCGAGTGGCGGCGAAGGTCCGGGAGCGGGTACCGCCGGGCGGAACGGACACGGGTTTGGGGTTCGACACCGCCCGCGGCCGCGGGCAGCATCAGGGCATGGCAACCAAGACCGTGATCCGCCCGCCGGCCGTGCCGCCGCCGGTGGGGCCGTACAATCCGGCGGTGCGGGTGGGCGAGCTGCTGTTTTGTTCGGGCCAAATCCCCCTCGACCCCGTCACGGGCGAGTTGGTGACCGGCGATGTCCGCGCCCAGACCGAACAGGTGTTGCGCAACCTGGAGGCGCTGCTGCGGGCCGAGGGCCTGGGGTTCGCGCATGTGGTCAAGACCACGGTTTTCCTGACCGATCTGGCGGACTTCGCGGCGATGAACGAGGTCTATGCCCGTGCCTTTCCGGCCGGGGCACCGGCCCGTTCCACGGTACAGGTGGCCGCGCTGCCGCGCGGTGCCCGGGTGGAAATCGAGGCCATCGCCCATTACTGACGCCGCCCCGCAGGGCCGCGTGCCGGGCCGAGGTCAGGACGACTGCTCCAGGAGCTGGTCGGCGCGGGCGGGGGTGACCCGCTCGTGGAAGGTGTCGTTGAGCATCAGCACCGGGGCGGTGTGGCAACTGGCCAGGCACTCGACAAATTCCACGGTGAAGCGGCCGTCGGCGGTGGTCTGGGGGGGGCCGTGGGCGGCGGGGTTCAGGCCGAGCCGCTGGCAGAGGTGCCGGTACAGGTCGTGCGAGCCGGCCAGGGCGCAGCTCAGGGTGCGGCAGACCTTGAAGTGGAACCGCCCCACCGGCCGCTGCCGGAACATGGGGTAGAAGGTGACCAGCTCCAGGAGGTGAATCGGCTGCAGGTCCAGCTTGCGGGCCGTCCACTCGACCGCCTCGGCGGTGAGGTGGCCGAAGTGGTCCTGAAGGGCGTGCAACACCATGACGCTGGCGCTGCGTTTCCGGGGGTAGCGGGCGATCAGGGCGTCAATCTCCGCCTCGAGGGCTGCGGGTACGGCGAAGTTCATGCGGTCTCGAGTGTGCGGCGCAGTTTTTCCAGGCGCTCCAAAATCTCCGGCGTTCCTTTCAGCGCGCACAGCGGCTGAAGCTCGGAACGGATCAACGGCCAGTCCAACCTGCCGGCCTGGCGTTCAAGGATGCCTCCCAGGTCCACCCAGTCCCGGTCGCGGGCCGCGAAGGCTTTCATGATGACCAGGTCTTCGGCCGAGCACGTCCGCAAGGTCAAATCCGATAGAAAGGGAAACGGGCTGGCCCGTTCCACGGCGCGTTGCTCGAAGGGGAGCGCGCCCAGCGCCAGATCAACGTCCGTGCCGTCCTCGGCGCGGAGCAGCAACACCCGCTGGCGCAGGGCGAATTCGCGCAGGTCGGGCAGACGGGGTTGGAAACGCGCCAGGAGGGCGTCCACAAATCGTGCCTCGCCGCCCCACCCGGTCAGGAGGGTCATGTTCACGTCCACCGTCAGGCGGGGTTCGCCCCAGCGCAGCACGGCCAGCCCGCCAATGATGCAGGAACGCCATCCTTGCCGGTCGAGAAAGACCTGCACCTGGTGGGCGGTTCGGAGCAAATCCCTCATCGGCGGGCCCGCTGGAACCACTGTTGTTGCTCGACCAGGCCCGAGGTGGGACGGGAGCGCCCTTGCTGTCGGGCGGCCCGGTAGGCCAGTTCCAGGGCCGCCACGGCCGCGGCCGTGTCCACGGTACGGAGTGCCGCGCGCCGCAGCCGTTCCAACACGGGCTCCGCCTCACCCCAGGCGTGGACCCGGGCACGATCCCGGTCAATGTCCCGGGCAGGTTCCGTCGGGTTCATCGGTCGCACTCCCCCATCACGAAGTCCAGCGAACCGAGGATGGCCACCACGTCGCTGACCTGGTGACCGGGCAGCAGGCGGGGGAGGATGCTGAGGTTGACGAAGGAGGGGGCGCGGATTTTGAGCCGGTAGGGCACGCCGCCGCCGCGGCTGTGCAGGTAGAAACCCAGCTCGCCCTTGGGGTTTTCGGCCCCGAAGTAGATTTCCCCCGGCGGGGCGTTGATGCCCTCGGTCACCAGGATGAACTGGTGGATCAGTTCCTCCATGCGGGTGAGGACCTTTTCCTTGGGCGGCAGGACGATCTTGCCGTCGTCCACGTTCACGGGACCGCCGGGCAACTGGTCCAGGCACTGGTGGATGATCCGCACGCTCTGGCGCATTTCCTCGATGCGTACCAGGTAACGGTCGTAGCAGTCGCCCACCGAGCCGAGCGGGACGTCAAACCGGAGGCGGTCATAGACCAGGTAGGGGTGGGCCTTGCGCACGTCGTAATCCACGCCGCTGCCGCGCAGGTTGGGGCCGGTCAGGGCGTGGGCGATGGCGTCGGCCTTCGAGATCACGCCGATGTCGCGGGTGCGGTCCACCCAGATGCGGTTGCGGGTGAGGAGGGTTTCGACCTCGTGGATGGCGTGGAGGACCTCGTGGGCGAAGCGCCGGCACTGGTCGGTCCAGCCGGGGGGCAGATCGCGCGCCAGGCCGCCGATGCGGGTGTAGGTGGTGGTGAAGCGCGCCCCGGTCAGCGCCTCGCAGAGGTTGTAGATTTTTTCGCGCTCGGTGAAGGTGTGGAGGAAGACGGTCATCGCCCCCACGTCCATGGCAAAGCAGCCCAGGCCCAGCAGGTGCGAGGAGACGCGGGCCAGTTCGCAGCAGAGGACGCGGATGTACTGACAGCGGAGCGGGAGGCGGTCCTGGATGCCGAGCAGTTTTTCCACCGCCAGCACATAGGCCACGTTGTTGGCCAGCGGGGCCAGGTAGTCCAGCCGGTCGGTGTAGGGAATGAACTGCGTCCAGGTCAGGTTCTCGGCGATTTTCTCGTCGCCCCGGTGCAAGTAGCCCACCTCGGGCACGGCGCGGGTGATGAGCTCCCCGTCCAGCTCGAGCTGGAGCCGCAACACCCCGTGGGTCGAGGGGTGGGAGGGGCCCATGTTCAAGACCATGGGCTCGGTGGGGAGGTCGTCGGAAGCGGGGGGCGCGGGGACGCCGGCCACCGCGGCCGTGGCCGTGCGGGCCGCGGGGTCAGGGAAGGTCATTCCCCGGGAGGTGGTCATGGGTCAAGCTTCGGGGTTGCGCGCCCGGGGCTCACGTTCGACGGCGTCCCGCCCGCCGGGCGCGGTCACAAACGGCCCGCCATCCAGGGGGGCCGGTTCGCTGAAGGCCAGCCCCGGTACCTCGCTGGCGCGGCCGGCCAGGGGGAAATCCTTGCGCAGCGGAAAGTACGGGTAGCCCTCCCACATGAGGATGCGCCGGAGGTCCGGGTGCCCGCGGAAGCGGATGCCCATCATGTCGTACACCTCCCGCTCGTGCCAGTCGGCGGTGGGCCAGACCCTGGTGACGGTGGGCAGTTCGGAAGCTTGTTCGGTGACCCGGGTCTTGAGGCGCAGGTGGGCGTGGTGGTCCAGGCCGTAAAGCTCGTACACCACCGTCCAGCGCGGCTCCTCGCCGTAATTGTCCACGCTGGTCAGGTCCAACAGGAAATCGAAACCCAGTTCATCCCGGGCGAACTGGCACAACTCGGCGACCCGCTCGGCGTCGGCGAGCGTCACGGTGATTTCGCCCCGGAACTCGACCGGCTCCGAGAGCAGGTGCCCGAAGCGTCGGCGCAACCGTTCGGCCAGTTCGCGGGCGCTCATGCGGGCTGGAGCACGGCAGGACGCGGGGCGGCCGGGACGGGCGGGGCGGCGGCGGGCGGGGGCCGCTTGAGGGTGCGCAGGACCGGTTCGCGCTGGACCTTGGCCTGCAGCTTGAGCAACGCGTCCAGCAGGGCCTCGGGCCGCGGCGGGCAACCGGCCACGTACACGTCCACCGGCAGGATGCGGTCCACACCCTGCAGCACCGCGTAACTGCGGTACATGCCGCCAGTCGAGGCGCAGGCGCCCATGGCGATGACCCACTTCGGCTCGGCCATCTGCTCGTAGAGGCGTTTGACCACCAGGGCCATCTTGTAGGTGACGGTGCCGGCCACGATCATCACGTCCGACTGCCGGGGGGAAAAGCGCATCACCTCACTGCCGAAGCGGGAGATGTCAAAGCGGCTGGCGCCGGCGGCCATCAGTTCGATGGCGCAGCAGGCCAGGCCCATCGGCATCGGCCAGAGGGAGTTTTTGCGAAACCAGTTCACGGCGGCCTCGAGGCGGGTGATCACGACGTCGCCTTCGATCCGGGCATCAAATTCGAGGACACGGCTCTGACTCATTGTGGGAACGCCGGCGGCTGCGGCGCCGAAGCAGGCGCAAAGTACGGCCCGCCTCCCGGTGCCGCAAGTGCATTCCCCGCCGGCGGCAGGCGGCGGGTGGCGCTTGCCAGCACCGGCCGGCGGCCTATCCTCGCCGCATGTCGCCGCGCCCGCTGACCGAACGCCTCGCCGTGTGCAGTTGGTCGCTCCAGCCCCGCTCGGCGGGGGACCTGTGCGAAAAGCTGGTTGCCACGGGCCTCCGCCGCGTCTCGATCGCACTGGACCCGCTCCGCGAAAATCCCGGCGGCGCCTGGAGCGATTTTTCCGCCTGCGCCGCCCGCCACGGCGTGACCTGCGTCTCCGGCATGATGACCGCCCTCGGCGAGGACTACTCGACGCTCGAATCCATCCGCCGCACCGGGGGAGTGGTGCCGGACCAGCACTGGGAGGGCAACTGGCGCAACTTCCAGGCCAACGCCGAGCTGGCCGTGCGGCTGGGGCTCAGGTTCGTCATGTTCCACGCCGGCTTCCTGCCCCACGAGGAGAGCGACCCCGATTTCGCCAAGCTGCTGGACCGCCTCGGCCGCATCGCCGACCTCTTCGCCGGCCGCGGGATCACCCTCGGCCTCGAGACCGGCCAGGAAACCGCGGACACGCTGGCCACCTTTCTGCACAAGCTCAACCGCCCGAACGTGGGCATCAACTTCGACCCCGCCAACATGATCCTTTACGACAAGGGCGACCCCATCGCCGCCCTGCGCACGCTGGGCCCGTGGCTGCGCCAGTGCCACCTCAAGGATGCCGTGCGCACCCGGGTGCCCGGCACCTGGGGCGAAGAGGTCGTGCTCGGCACCGGCGAGGTGGACTGGCGGGCGTTCTTCGGCGTGCTGCGCGACCTGAACTTCACCCGTGACCTGTGCATCGAACGTGAGGCCGGCAACCAGCGCGTGGCCGACATCCGCGCCGCCCGCGACTACCTCGAACGCCTCGGCCTCTAAGCGTTCCCTTCACCTTTCAACCTTTCACCTTTCACCGCTCTCCGACCCCATGGTCAACATCGGCATCATCGGTCTGGGCTTCATGGGCCAGACCCACATCAAGGCCTGCCGCCAGATTCCCAACGCTCAGATTGTCGCCATTTGCGACGCCGTGCGGTTGCCGGCCGACGGCGTCCTCACCGGCGTGGCGGGCAACATCGCGGCCACCGACGCCATCCGGTTCGACATGTCGGTGGTCAAGGGCTATCGCGACTACCGCGAGCTGCTGGCCAACCCGGACGTGCACTTGGTGGACATCTGCCTGCCCACGCCCCTGCACGCGGAGACCGCCCTCGCCGCGCTCCGGGCCGGCAAGCACGTGCTCTGCGAGAAACCGCTGGCCCGCACCGCCGCCGTGGCGCGCGAGATCGTCGCCGCTGCCCGCCAGGCGCCCGGCTACTTCATGCCCGCTCACTGCCTGCGCTTCTGGCCCGAGTGGGCCTGGCTCAACCAGGCCATCGCCGAAGCCCGCTACGGCCGGCTGCTGGCCCTCAAGCTCACCCGCCTGTCCGAACCGCCCGGCTGGAGCCGCGGCACCTACCTCAAGGGCGAGGAGTCCGGCGGCGCGCTCTTGGACCTGCACATCCATGACTCGGACTTCGTGCAATTCTGCTTCGGCCGGCCGCGCGCGGTGTGCTCGACCGGCCAGAGCCTGATCAGTGGCGCCATCGACCACGTGATCACCCTCTACCAGGTGGCCGGCGGGGCGAGCGTGGTGGCCGAGGGCAGTTGGCTCATGGGCCCGGGCTTCGGCTTCAAAATGGCCTACCAGGCCGTGTTCGAGCGGGCCACCGCCGATTACGACTCCTCCCGCGGCGCCGAAGCCCTCAAGCTGTTCGAACAGGACCGTGGCGCCCAGGTGATGATCACCTGCCCCGGCCCCGATGGCTACGTGGGCGAACTCCGGCACATGATCGAAGCCATCACCACCGGCCGGCCGCCCACCGTGGTCACCGCCGAGGACGGCCTCGGTGCCGTGGAAATCTGCGAGGCCGAGGAACGCTCCGTGCAGACCGGCCAGTGGGTGACACTGGCCTAACCCGGGGACAAACGCGGAACGCGGAATGACCGGGCGGCAGCTCCGACCGGCTGGGAACCTGAAGCCAGGTCCGAACTCCGAAATCAGAAAAAGAATTTGGAAGCCCGGAAGGCAGGAACGTGCGGAACGCGGAAAGAATGGAGAATCGCGGAGCGAGAAGCGCGTATCGAGGAACCAGGCCCTGGCACAATCCCCCGTTTTTCTCTGGCTTCTGGCTCCTGACTCCTGATTCCTGACTCCTGACTTCCGCCTCCTCCCCCGCCATCCGTCCCCAGCCCCTTTCCTGAGTCCCTGATTTCCGAATTGCGCCGCCTTCGCCCTTCGCCTTTCGGATTTCGGATTTCGGATTTGGCCCTCGGCCTTCGCCGACCGGCCGGAAACCCATCCCAGCACCCCGGAAAAAAAACTTCGTCCACCCCTTGACAGCCCCCCCCCCGGGGGGGGGCGTTATGTACTCAGCGTTCACAAAAAGTTTCCGTCCCATGCACCCGAGCCTGTCCATCCCCGGGAGGAAGTTCCAGAACGCCCCCGCCCCCTACCCGTCCGTAGCCCTCGCCGCCCTGCTGCTCTTGGCCGGTCCTTCGTGCGCCGGCGCCCGGTCCAGTGAGGCGCCCAACCCCACGCCGGCCGCCGCCGAAAGCTGGCATGTGGCCGAACGCGGCCAGGACTTCGCCGTGCACCAGCGCCGGCTCGCCGTCCCGCAGGCCGACGGCACGGTGGCCTGGCGCACCCACGGCCAGTTCACGCTCCTGGAAAATGGGCTGCATTACGGGGACCGGGACGCCGGCGCCTGGCAGCCGAGCCGGGACCTGATCGAGAGCTTCCCGGACGGGGCCATCGCCCGGTACGGCCCTCTCCGGGCCATCTTCAGCCACGACTTGAATGCCGAAAGCGTCTTTGACTTGGAAACCCCGGCGGGGGCGCGGCTGCGCGGCGGGCTGCGGGCGCTCGAGTGGCAGGATGAGGTCACCGGTGAGCGGCAACTGCTGGCGGGGGTGAAGGCCAGCGCCCCTTTCGAGTTGGTGCCGCCCAACCGGCTGGTGGCCCGCGACGCCTTCGCGGGCGTGGGGGCGGACGTGGTGCTGGAGTGGCGGCACAACCGGTTCAGCCAAAGCGTGGTGCTGCGCGAACTGCCCTGGCCGCCGGCGGGGTTCGAGCCGGCGGCGACCCGGCTGGCGGTGGTCACGGAGTTCCTCGAGGCGCCGGAGCCGGGAATCCAGCGGGTGACCGTGCCGGCGGAAGCGGGCCGGGCGGCGGCGGAGGATCACGTGGGCCTTCACTTCGACGGGGCCTCGATTTTGATGGGGCACGCCTTTGTGGCCGGGGCGGAAGGGGAACTGACGCTGGGGGCGCGGGGCGGAGAGGACGCGGCGGCCGAGCCGGTGCGCAAGCTGTGGACGCCGCATGGGGCCGGCGGGGCGGTGCTGGAGGAATCGGTGCGGTGGGAAGCGCTGGCCCGGCGGGCGGCGGACCTGCCGCGCCAGGCGCGGGCGACGCCGCCGGGGGAGCGCGACTGGCGCACGGCGCAGGTGGAGCGGGGGAGCGACCGCCGGCCGGTCGAGCTGGCGCAGGCCCCCTACCTGCCGGGCGGGCTGGTGGTGGATTTCGAGATCCTGCCGGGCAGCACCAGTGGCTACACCCTCCAGATGGGCCAGACCTACTACGTGCGGAGCAACTTCTACGTGGGGCCGGGCACCCTCACCTTTCAGGCCGGCTGCGTGATCAAGTTCAAGCACAACACCTGGCTGCTGGCCTACGGCCCGGTCAGCTTCCCGGACACGTTGCAGACCCCGGTGTTCACCTCGAGGAATGACGACAGCTTCGGCGAACGGATCGCGGGCGTTGAGAATGAACCCGACAGCGACGGCGACCCCAGCAACCAGCAGGCGGCCCAGGCCCTGTGGATTTACTACGTGGACTTCAATACCTTGGTGCGGAACGTGCGCATCCGCTGGGCGCAGCGGGGGATTCAGTACGACGTCAATCCCGGTGTGTACATTACACATACCCTGCAACGCACCCTGCTGGAACACTGTAACGTGGGGGTGTACGCGAACCTTCGGAACGCCACGCTGGTGCTCAACCAGGTGGAAAAGCACGACGTCACAACCCCCACCACCTGCCCCGGTTACCCGTACTACCCCTGTGGGACCATCTCCGGCACCCTGACCCAGGCGCCGTTTTACACGGA
>JBBIVJ010000046.1:0-32558 GCA_037439785.1 Verrucomicrobiales bacterium
CGGGGGCGGCCCAGGCGCGTGGTCTGGGGGACCTCCAGCACCGGCTTGAACACCTCCCCTAGTTGATCGCTAATGAACCCGGCATTGGCTGAGCACCATCAATGCCCCAAACGACTTTTCGGACAGCGTCTACGTTTTGCCTCAATACGGGTCGCATTTTACTGCTTGCCGCAAACGCGCGCCAAATCATTTTCTGACAATCTCCCGGACTTTTTTGGGGTCACGCTTTCGAATAAATCTCGCTTCCCTTCTCCGCGAACTCTCGCGCTTTCTGTTCCATGCCCACCTGAATCGCGTATTGCTCGGTGATGCCCTGTTCCGCCGCGAACTTCCGAACGTCCTCTGTGATCTTCATGAAACAGAAATGCGGCCCGCACATGGAGCAGAAGTGCGCGGTCTTCGCGCCTTCCTGCGGGAGGGTTTCGTCGTGGAATTCGCGCGCGGTGACGGGGTCGAGGCTGAGGTTGAATTGATCTTCCCAGCGGAATTCAAAGCGGGCCTTGCTCAAGGCGTTGTCGCGGTATTGCGCGCCGGGATGGCCTTTGGCCAGGTCGGCGGCGTGCGCGGCGATCTTGTAGGCGATGACGCCGTCTTACACGTCTTTCTTGTTCGGCAGGCCGAGGTGTTCCTTGGGCGTGACGTAGCAGAGCATCGCGCAGCCATACCAGCCAATCATTGCCGCGCCGATGCCGCTGGTGATGTGGTCGTAACCGGGCGCGATGTCGGTGGTGAGCGGGCCGCCTGCCTGCCGAAGCCTCGGCGCAGGCAGGAGCGTGTAGAACGGCGCTTCGCTGCACCATTCGAGTTGCTTCGCCATGTTTTCCTCGATCATGTGCAAGGGCACGTGGCCCGGGCCTTCGTTCATGACTTGCACGCCTTTGGCCCACGCGCGTTGGGTGAGTTCGCCCTGCACTTCGAGTTCGCCGAATTGTCCCGACCTGTCGGGATTGGCGTCGGCAATCGAGCCGGGACGCAGTCCGTCGCGCTGATGGCAATGATTCAATTCAACTGGGCGAAAACTTTTCAAATTCAACTCGCCTTAAACTTTTCCGTGAACTGGACGAAAGCGATTAAACCTCAATCCGCCTCTGCGCTCAATCAAATCCCTGCCCAAGCAATGATTGTCGCCGATGAGCGATGTTGGTTTCGACAAACACCTGGACGACAGGGGGAGGTTCAGATGAAGCCGTTGGGTCAGTCTTTCCAGCGGACCAGCGAGGTCTGCACCCTGGGACTCACGTTTGATACTTCCGTGGCCGCAGGCACAAGCACGGCAAGTTCCCGTGTTTCACCGGCAGGGATTGCGGATGCATTCGCCAAAGGATTGACTGCCAAGATTCTCCCGTCCGGCCCAACGAGCGAGACCTGAAACACAACCTGTTCCGCATACTGCCGGCGGAGATTCGCAATCCGGCATGCGACGTGGAAGCCACCCGCAACGGGTTTGATTCCTAAGGCCGTCACCTCAATGCCAGAAGTGTCACGCAGCTTCTCCTCGTTGTGGGGTCTGGGATGCCACAGGCATCTACTCCACACGCAGAGCGCAATGAGGACGATGATGGCCGCGAGCCACGCTTTCGTCTTCGAGGTCATGGGCGGGAGCGGGTTGATCAATAATACGGATGCCCCTCACTCGGCGGGGTCATCACGCCGCCATATTGCGCATCGTAGGCGAAGACGTTTACGAACTCTACGTGGCCATCGAGGAAGGCGGCGTTGGCCCAGAGGCGGTCGGCGTCCGGTTTATACCATTGCGCGCGGCGGCTGATGGCGACCACGCCGCTCATTGTGCGATGAATCGGGATGCTGCCGATGACGACCTTTTTTGCGGGCAGCCGATAATGGCCCGTGGTGAGCGATTCGCCGAGCTTGAGCGGTTGAGCAGCGAATTCGTCGAACGAAAACTCAACGCCTACGAATTTCGCGATGCCCATCGGCGACACCACGCCGCCCATGCGGTTGTAGCCGGACGCGTAAAAATAACTGCTGCCGTAAAGTTCGTAGCAGGTCGAGCGCGCTTGGTAATCCGCCGTGTCGAACCACCAGAGCGGTTCACCCTTGTCACTGGGCGAGCGGAACACTTCGCGTGAACCAAGATAACTGTTCAACGGACGCTGCTCCGCCGGGAGTGCGCCGCCGAACATCCGCGCGGGCAGCCACGGGTCGGACGCGGGCACAATGCCCTGCGGCCCGCCCAGTTCATGCGGCGCTGCCAGGGGCATCCGCCCGCCATGATCGTCCGCATACAACGCCACTCCCAGATTGATCTGGCGGAGATTGCTCTGGCAACGGATGCGTTGCGCCTTGCTCCTGGCCTGCGCCAGCGCGGGCAAAAGTATTCCCGCCAGAATGGCATTGATGCCGATGACGATGAGCAGCTCCACCAGCGTGAAGCCCGCCCGTCTGGCTCTCGGTGAACTCATGGCGTCACGACCACCACACGGTAGAATTGCTGGTCATTCGGCGCGCTGACATCAAGCCACTCGACGACTCCTGCCTCTGGATAAACCAAGGCCGGATTGGCAATGGTTTCCCAATTCGTCAGGTTGCCGGAGCGTTGAATGGCATACAACTGCCCCTCGCCGCCGGTGAAACGGAGCACCGGCTGGCCGTTCTCGAATCGCAGTGAGAGCAGTTGCGGCGCGGCGGCGAGCGTTTGCGTGGTGTAGGCCATCGTGGTGTTGCCAACCAGGGAGTTGGTGGTGACGGGCAGGCCGAGTTCCGCGTAGCCCGGATGCGTTTTGCCCATCTGCGTGACGAGCAGGTAGGTGGCGTTGGTGGGCAGACGCGGCTTGATTTGCTCCAGCAGGTATTGCTCGTAGTCGCCCGCGTGGAAACCGAGCGGGTCGTCGAGATTCACCGCCGCGAGGCCGTTGGTTGTAAGCTGGTTCACCGGAATCAGGAAGCCGGTTTGCGTCTTGTCATTGAAGGTCGCGTCAATGTCCGTCGCGCTGGGATCGCCGTCGGCGCTGGTCGCGAAATAGAAATCCAGCGCGTATTGAATCGCCCAGTCGTTCGTTGCGCTCGCCGTCCACTGGCCGGAATTGCCCGCGCCGTCCACGTTGAAGGCGTTGTCGGTTGTCGCGGGGCTGCCGGGAGTGACGAGGAATTGGTTCATCGCCTGTATCGCATTGGCCTGACCGGCGTAGGTGAGCGCGGTCACGGTGGCGGTCCAGTTTGAGCCGCCTGCGGATTGCAAATTCAGCGCCAGCGCGCCCGTGAGAGACGGCGCGAGGTTGAAGCCCGGCCCGCCCGCGCCGGTAATGTCCACGAGGTTATGACTCACCGCGCCCGCCGGATTGTTGCCGGCTGGGAGCAGCGCGTCATCGGCCGTGTACACGAGCCAATCACCAGCAGTGGGCATGGTCGCGGAAGGTTTTCGGCCCGCGGCTGACGGGAATTCCGTCGTCGCGCCGGCATCGCTCCACGTCAGCAGTTGGAAGTTGAGCGTCGCGCCATTGGTTGCGTGGGCCATCAGAGCGGCGCCACTGAAAGCGGCGAGCTGGATTGAGAGCTTTCGTCTGGTCATGAAAGATAATCAAGGATGCAGTTCAGGGTTTGACGGCGATGAAGCTGATGGCCGCCAGGTGCTGGCGATGTCTGCGGAACATGCAGCGCATGGAGAACACGCGCTGCCGCGCCTCCGGCGTGCGGAGGACGTTGAACACAAAGCGCAGCGCACGGAAGAAGCCTTCGTCACGAATCAGGCGGCGTGGTTCGAGCAGGTGCATCGGGGCGGTGGCTTCCGATTGAATCTTGAAGCCCGCACCGGTGAGCAGTTCGCGCCATTCGCGCGCGGAGAGCGGACGCGCGCCGACGTGGATGTTGCGCGACATCTCGCGGCTGATGTCCTCCTGCGCCGCGGCGGGCAGGTCATCGGGCGTGAGGCTCAATTCGTGGATGCCGTAGCGCCCGCCGGATTTCAACAGCCGGAACGCCTCGGCGACGATGCGGCGTTTTTGCTCCGGTCCTTGCATGGTGAGCATGGCCTCGCCATAAACAACCGTCGCGGATTGGTCCGGCAACCCGGTTTGCTCCGCGCTGCCCAACTGACAACGCTGGCGCGGGCCGGTCAAATAGCTTTGAAGCTCCTTCGCCGCGGCTTCGTCGCGCTCGACAGCGGTGTAACTCGCGGGCTGGCGGCTCAACGTCATCCGTGCGGTGACACCCAAGCCGGGCGCGAACTCCACGACGGAGTCGCGTGAATCAATGGCAAGCCGTTCCAGCATGACGCGGGTGAGTTCGAGTCCGCCGGACCGCAAGACGCGCTTGCCCATTTTGGCGAGCAGCCAGTGACCGGGCATCTTGTGGGCGTCGTTCGGTGGCGAGGCGTGGGTTTCTGGGACGGGGGTGCAAATGGTGCAGTTCATGGTCGTGGATGTTGACGGGTTGAGATTTCAGCAGTGGCCGTCGCCCGTGCCGGACTTCGGCGCGTGGGCGGGTTTGACGAGCGTCAGCAACATGGAGAACGGCTGTTTGGCGCGGACGGCGTGAGGCAGATTAGGCGGCATGTGGAGGAACGCGCCGGCTTTGAGCGTGTGCGCCTTGCCATCGAGACTAAATTCACCCTCCCCGGAGAGGATTTGAATCAGCGCGTGCTGGGTCGAGGTGTGCTCGCTCAATTCCTGTCCCTCGGCGAAGCCGAACAGGATGGTGCGCGAGTGCGCGGTGTTGAGAATGGTCCGGCTGACGATGCCGTTGGCGGCGAATTTGGTTTCCTCGGCCAGAGCCAGGATTCTCGTCTCGTCCGGTGCGATGAGTGGCAATTCTTGCATACGCCCCTCATCATAGGCGTATGCGTTGGAGGCTGCTGTTGGCGGCTTGCTATTTTTTAGCGGCGGCTTGCGCTGGCACGCTGGCGCGCTTCGCTACGGCTGGACTGGACTGATTGTGGGCTGCGAGAGGCCCGCGCTACCCGTTCACGTAAAGCTCGCTGCCCTTCTCGGTGAACTCGCGGCTCTTTTCTTTCATGCCTTCTTGCAGGGCTTCCTGTTCGGAGACGCCTTGTTCAGCAGCGTATTTTCGCACGTCTTCGGTGATCTTCATCGAGCAGAAGTGCGGGCCGCACATGGAGCAGAAGTGCGCGGTCTTCGCGCCTTCCTGCGGGAGGGTTTCGTCGTGGAATTCGCGCGCGGTGACGGGGTCGAGGCTGAGGTTGAATTGATCTTCCCAGCGGAATTCAAAGCGGGCCTTGCTCAAGGCGTTGTCGCGGTATTGCGCGCCGGGATGGCCCTTGGCCAGGTCGGCGGCGTGCGCGGCGATCTTGTAGGCGATGACGCCGTCCTTCACGTCTTTTTTGTTGGGCAATCCCAGATGCTCTTTCGGGGTCACGTAACACAACATGGCGCAACCATACCAGCCGATCATCGCCGCGCCGATGCCGCTGGTAATGTGGTCGTAGCCGGGTGCGATGTCGGTGGTGAGCGGCCCGAGCGTGTAGAACGGCGCTTCGCCGCACCATTCGAGTTGCTTGGCCATGTTTTCCTCGATGAGGTGCAGGGGGATGTGGCCGGGGCCCTCGTTCATGACCTGGACGCCGTGTTGCCAGGCGCGGCGGGTCAGCTCGCCCTGGACCTGAAGTTCGGCGAACTGGGCCTCGTCATTGGCGTCGGCAATCGAACCGGGCCGCAGGCCGTCGCCGATGGAGAAGGCGATGTCGTAGGCGGCACAGATTTCGCAAAGTTCGTCCCAGTGGGTGTAGAGGAAGTTTTCCTGGTGATGGGCGAGGCACCATTTGGCCATGATGCTGCCGCCGCGCGAGACGATACCGGTCATGCGGTTCGCGGTGAGCGGCACGAAGCGCAGCAACACGCCGGCGTGAATGGTGAAGTAATCCACGCCTTGCTCGGCCTGCTCGATGAGGGTGTCGCGGAAAATTTCCCACGTGAGGTCCTCGGCCTTGCCGCCGACTTTTTCGAGCGCCTGATAAATCGGCACAGTGCCGATGGGCACGGGCGAGTTGCGGAGAATCCATTCGCGCGTGGCGTGGATGTTCTTGCCGGTGGAAAGATCCATGACGGTGTCCGCGCCCCACTTGGTGGCCCAGCGCATCTTTTCGACTTCCTCCTCGATGCTCGACGCGACGGCGCTGTTGCCGATGTTGGCGTTGATCTTCACGAGGAAGTTGCGGCCGATGATCATCGGCTCGAGTTCCGGGTGATTGATGTTGGACGGGATGATGGCGCGGCCGGCGGCAACTTCTTGACGGACGAACCCGGGGGTGATTTCGTCCGGGATACGCTGAGGGAAGCGACGGAACACCAAAGGGGTGAACGGTGAGTTGGGAAGCTGGGCAGCACCGAGGTGTTGTTTGCGGAGGTCGTCGCGGACGCGGTCGTTGGCGAGGTCGGCCATCTGGGTTTTGAGGTTGTAAAGCCGCATGTTTTCGCGGATGGCGACGAACTCCATTTCCGGGGTGATGATGCCCTGGCGTGCGTACCAAAGCTGGGTGACGGGATGGCCGCGGGACGCGCGGAGCGGTTTGCGGCGCGGGGCGGTGAGGCCTTCGAGGCGATAGGGGGGGGCGTCCTGTCGCCTGGCGTGGACCAGGCGGCGGTGTTCCTCGGAGAGATAGCCGTCGTCGATGGGTCGGCCGGGGCGGCCGTCGCATTCTTCGACGTCACCGCGGGCGAGGATCCAGGGGCGACGGATCGGCGGCAGGCCCTGGGTGACGTCGCCGTGGAAATCCGGATCGCCCCAGGGGCCGCTGGTGTCGTAAACGCGGACCGGCTCGTTGACCTCGGCGATGCCATCGGCTCGGCGGGTTGGCGACAAGGCGATCTCCCGCATTGGCACACGCACCTCCGGATACAGGACACCCGAGGCGTACACCCGCTGTGTGGCGGATACCCCTTCTGATGCTGCTGGGGGTGCGCCATTGCCTCCCGTTGATTCAGCGGTGCTTGCGGCTGCGTAACCTGGTCGGTTCATGATGTGGTGTGGTTGCAATGTTAGCGCGGGGAAGGCCGTGGGGGCGTTTGTTCCCTCCGCCGGCATTACCCGGATCAGGTTCCGTGGGTCGGTGACCTGCGTGTCACCCTCTCAGCCTGCGGGTGGGGCTATGGGCCTCCACCAAACCGGGCTCCCCCAAAAGATGCCCCACACTAGGCGGCCAGGAGCGAAGGGTCAAGCCAACCTCCACCGTGAAAAACTGCCTTGTCGCCCCCGCAGGACCTGCTGAAGGTGACACCCCGCCGAATTTGCCTTCCCCGGGCCACCGTCGGCTGTTTCAATGGGCGCGTGAACTCCCCTCGCCTGCTCAGCCGTCGCCGCTTCTTGACCGCCGGACTGACCGCCGCCGCCCTGGGTGGACTCGGCCCCACTCCTCCGCCGGTGGCCCGCGCCCTCGACCCCTTCCAACGCCCCGGCCGCTGCCGGCTCAAGCTCAGCCTGGCTGCCTACTCCTTCCGCGACCAGTTCAACCACCCCGACCCGGCGCAGCGACTGACCCTCCCTGCGTTTCTGGACTACTGCGCCGACCACGGCTGTGACGCTGCCGAGCTCACCAGCTACTACTTCCCCCGCACGTTCGACCCCGCTTTCCTGACCGGCCTCAAACGCCGCGCCCACCTGCGCGGGCTGGCCCTCAGCGGCACGGCGGTGGGCAACAACTTCGCCCTGCCGGACGGTCCCGAGCGCGACGCCCAGATCGCCCTGGTGAAAACCTGGGTGGACCACGCCGCCGCCCTGGGCGCGCCCCACGTGCGGGTCTTTGCCGGCGCAGCCCGCGGACTGGACCGCGACCGGGCCCGGCGCGCCTGCATCGAGGCCCTGGAAGAATGCGGTGAGTACGCCGGCACGAAGGGCATCTGGCTGGGCCTGGAGAACCACGGCGGCATCGTGGCCGACGTGGCCGAACTGCTGGCCATCGTGACCGCCGTCCGCTCGCCCTGGGTGGCCGTCAACCTCGACACGGGCAACTTCTACAGCGTAGCCGACCCGTACGCCGAGATGGCCCGGCTGGTGCCCTACGCGGTCAACGTCCAGCTCAAGGTCGCCATCTCCCGACCGGGTCGCCCCAAGCAACCCACCGACCTGGCGCGGGTGGTTCGGCTGCTGTGCGATGCCAACTACCAGGGCTACGTGGCCCTGGAATTCGAGGAGGCCGACCCGCACACTCACGTGCCCACCTGGCTGGCTCGAATGCGCGAGGCCTTTGCGCGCCTTTGAGGGGACAGCACCAGTTTTTCCACTTGGTAAAGAAGCAGTCGGCGTGAGCGGATGGGCGGGCGGTCCGCGGCCTCCCCGCGGGGGCTACGGGGAAAGAAGTCTTGCCGCCGGGCCTGGTGCTTCGCTGAATCCGCCTGCCACGGGGCTGCCTTTTCTCCCCCCACCAAAACGGCGGAAGACTGCCGCACTCCAGGACGCTGACGCGCGGAAGGGCCGCCCGCCCGGTGCGCCGGCTCGTGGAGTGCCTGCCTGTGCGGCGCACGCAGACAGGCGCCAGTCCCCTGGCGCTTGGGGCGGCGCCGGCTACTTCAGATTTCGCCCCCCGGCCGGCCCCGACCCCAAGCAGCCTTCACCGATGGGGGGCAATCGGCGAGACGGGAGACTCGCAGCCTGCGCTACAGCGCCGGCCGGATAGCCCCTGCGTGAGCCGGCGGAGCGGAGGTCCGCCGCGTTTCCGGAGCCATCAGCGGCCACCGTTCCTTCGTTTCACTTTTCAACTTTTCAGCGCACACCGTTCACCCCTCACGGCCCGGCGGGGGGCGGCGTGCCGATCCTGGCGGCGCGGAGTTTGCGCAGGGTGTCCAGCGATTGCAGGGCGCGCTGGTTCAGCGGGTCCAGTTTCAGGACCTCGTTCAACTGGACCTCCGCCTCGTCGAAGCGGGCCTGCTTGGCCAGGGCGATGCCCAGATTCAGCCGCCCCAGCACGTGGGTGGGGCGCAGGCGCACCACTTCGGCAAATGCCGCCTCGGCCTCCTGGAGCTTTTCGTTCAGGGCCAATTCCACGCCCAGCAGGTACTGCGCCTCCCACGAGGTCGGCTGCACCTCAACGGCGGTCCGCAGCGCGGCCTGCGCCTCGTCCCGCCGTTGCATCCGGGCCAGCACATCGGCGCGGCGCAGGTGGACCTGGGCCTCGCCGGGCTGGAGGCGCGCGGCCTGCTCGCAGCGTTGCAATGCCGCCACCAGGTGGCCCTCGGCCACGTCCAGCCCGGCCAGTTCGAGGTGCGCGGCGGCCAGGTCAGGTCGGAGGGTCAGGGCCTGATCGAGGGCGGCGCGGGCCTCGGTGTTTTTGCGCAGGCGCGCCAGCAGGCGGCCGCGGTGGTACCAGCTTTTGAAATGATGCGGCAGCAACGCGCTGACCCGTTCCCACTGGGCCAGGGCGGCGGCCGGTTCGCCCACCGCCTCGAGGAACTCGGCGTAGTTCTCGGGCAGGTAAAAGTCTTCCGGGGCGCGGCGCAGGGCCGTCTCGTAAACGGCGCGGGCCTCGGCCTGGGCCACGGGGGTCAGGCCCTGGCGGACGGCCGCCAGGGCCTCCTCGAGGCGGCGCAGGCGGGCGTCCGCGTGGAGCTGGGCGGTGAAGGGGGCTTCCCGAAGCCGGCCCAGCATTCCTTCCAGCACCGCGGCGCGGTTCCAATCGGTCAAGCCCAGCCACTGCTCGCAGAGTTCCTGAGGGGCCCAGTCGGCCGTCGCCGGCTGACGCCAGGCCTCGGGCAGCAGCGGTGCGATGGCCTCGGCTAACCGGCGCGCCAGACGGTAGTTGCCGGCGAAGTTGAGGTGAACGTGGTCCCAGAAGCTCTCGGCCCCGGGCACGCCGTCGGGGCTCTCGCCGACCAGGGCCGCGGCGGTGTCCACCCAGCCGGCCCCGCGCGCGGTGTGTTTCTGGGCGAGGTCGCGGGCGAGGCGGTTCAGGGGCGCGTCGGCCCGGAACGGCAGCGCATCGAGATCCACGGCGCGGGCGAACTCGGTGGCGGCCTCGACCCGGTGCCCGGCGGCCAGTTCCATCTCTGCCAGCCGGTAGCGCGCCTCGGCGTGGGCGGGGCTTTCCTCGACAACCTTGCGCCAGAGCGGCAACAGGGCCCGGGCCGTGCCGGCGGGCTCCAGGGCTGCGGCGGTCTCGAACAGCCTGGTCCATTCCCGTTGATCGGCCGCGCTCAGGCCCGCACCGTGGCGGGAGGCAAACGGCCCGCATTCGCGCACGTTCACCGCCATGCTCCCCACCAGCACCCGCGCGCCCGCGCCAAGGCCGCGGCGGAGGAGGTCCTCGAGGTTGCGGGCGAAGTGGTGCTGCACCACCGCGCGGCGCGGGTCATCCGGGGCCAGTTCACGGCCCAGAAACAGTTGCAGGCCGGTCCAGTGGGTCAGGGGCGCGGGACCGCGCACGCGCGCGAGCAGTTCGGTCAGGGCCTGGCCCAGGCGGGTGGCTTGGAGCGTCAGTTGGGCGCGCACCAGGGCCAGCGGGGGCGCCGGCGTACCGAACACGGTGCCGGCGCCGAAAGGGCCGTAGTACTCGTTGTTGCCGGCATACACCAACCACAGGTCCCCCTCCCGCCGCGCGCATTCGCGGGCGATGACCCGCAGGGCGTGCGAGTTGACCGCCGTCATGGCCACGTTGATCACCTCGAAGCGGCTGGCCGGGTAGCGCTCGCGCAGCAGCACCTCGAGGTACCGGCTGAAACCGTAGGCCGGGCGTGGGTCGCCCAACGCCGCCGACTCGCCGAACACAAAAATGCGAAACGTGCCCGGCGCCTTGCGGGCCGGCACCACCACCGGCGCCGGACTCCGCGCCACCGCGCGGGGGAAAAACCTCCAGCCGAACCGGTCGTTCTCCACCCAGACCTGCTCGGCGCCGCGCTGGAGCGGTTTGAAAAAGGCCGGCGAGTATCCGTAACCCGCCAGCCGCAAGAGGCCCTCGGCCAGCAACAACAACGCCAGGGGGCAGACCAGGGCCAGCACGCGGAACACGCGGCGTCGGGCCGGACCGGGCCGGGCCGGCCCGGAGGAGGAAGTTGCGGCGGCTGCCGGCGCGGACTGGGCCGGTGGCGCAGGGCGACCGGCTCCGGCCGGGCGATGTTTGGCTTTGCGTTTCAACGCGACCAGTTTAACCGAACGTGGCGAAGCGGGAAGTCCACGACGTGCGGTCCGGCACGCAGCCCTTCGGCGGCCGTGGCGCGGGCGAGCCCGACCTGAAAGCGTTGCACACGCCGCCACCGCCGCCCATGCTCGGGCCGATGGCCTGTGTGGGACGCATCGTGGGCGGGAGTCTCGGCCTGGCGCTGGCGGCGCTCAGCATGAACGGGCGTTTGGCCGGCGCGGCCGAGGCCCCGGCCTGGGAGCCGCACCCCGCCGGCCGCAGCTTCGCGGTCGCGCCCGGTCCCGCGGGGAAGGCCGGCTTCACCGCTTTGCCGGCCGCGGTCACCGGCGTGGCCTTCACCAACACGCTGCCCGAGTACCGCCACCTCACCAACCAAATCCTCCTCAACGGCGCCGGCCTGGCCCTGGGCGACGTGGACAGTGACGGCTGGACCGACCTTTACCTCTGCAACGCCGACGGCCCGAACGCCCTGTTCCGCAACCTCGGCGCCTGGCGCTTCACCAACATCACCGCCAGCGCCGGCGTGGCCTGCCCCGGCCTGACCGCCTCCGGTGCCGCCATCGCCGACCTGGACGGTGACGGCGCGCTGGACCTGGTGGTGAATACGGTCGGCCAGGGAACCCACGTTTTCCGGAACGACGGCACCGGCCGGTTCACCCACCTGGGCGCCCTCAACCCCGGTCGCGGCGGCATGACCGCGGCGCTGGCCGACGCCGACGGCGATGGCTTCCTGGACCTGTACCTCTGCAATTACCGCACTACCGCTCTGATGGACATGCCCAACGCCCGGGCCACGTTCAAAACCGTGGACGGCCGCACCGTCATCGAGACCGTCAACGGCCGCCCGCTCACCGACCCGGACCTGACCAACCGCTTCGTCCTCACCCCCCAGGGCAGCATCGAGGAACTGGGCGAGCCTGACAGGTTCTACCGCAACCTGGGCGGCACCAACTTCGCCCTCGTGCCCTTCACCGGGGGGGCGTTTCTGGACGAGGACGGCCGCCCCCTGACCGCACCGCTGTTCGAGTGGGGCCTGGCTGCCGCCTTCCACGACCTCAACGACGACGGTCGCCCCGATCTGTATGTCTGCAACGACTTCCAAACCCCCGACCGTGTCTGGCTCAACCTGGGCCAGGGCCGCTTCCGCCTGCTGCCCCGCCTGGCCGTCCGCAAAAACGCCCTGTTCTCGATGGCCGTGGACTTCGCCGACTTCAACCGCGACGGCCACCTGGACTTCTTCACCCTGGACATGATGAGCCGCGAGCACGGCCAGCGGATGCGTTACCTGGGTGACCGCAACCCGCCGCTGCAGCTTCCCGGCGTGTACGACGACCGCCCGCAATACGGCCTGAACATGCTCTTCCTCAATCGCGGCGACGGCACCTGGGCCGAGATCGGCCAACTGGCCGGCGTCGAAGCCGCCGAGTGGGCCTGGTCGTGCGTGTTCCTGGACGTGGACCTCGACGGCTGGGAGGACCTGCTGGCCGTCAACGGAATGGAACGGGCCGCCCGCGACATGGACGTGGTCGAGTACCTCCAGCGCCTGCGCGCCACCCGCCGGATGAGCGACGCGGAAATCTTCCGCGAACGTCGCGCCTTCCCCCGCCTGGCCACGGCCAACCTCGCCTTCCACAACCGTCGCGACCTCACCTTCGAGGAAGTCGGCGCGGCCTGGGGCTTTGACTGGCGCGGCATCTCCCACGCCCTGGCCCTGGGCGATCTGGACAACGACGGCGACCTGGACGTGGTGATCAACAACCTCAACGCCCCGCCGCTGCTGCTGCGCAACGACTCCCCGGCCCCGCGCCTGGCCGTGCGCCTGCGCGGCCTGCCGCCCAACACCCGCGGCATCGGCGCCCGCCTGCGGGTCACCGCTCCCGGCCTGCCACCGCAAACCCAGCAGGTCATGGCCGGCAGCCGCTACCTGGCGGGGGACGACCCGGTGCGCGCCTTCGCCGCCGGCAGCCCCACCAACCGGCTGACCCTCGAAGTTTTCTGGCCCGGCGGCCGGCATTCAGTGTGGCGCGACCTGCCGGCCAACCGTGTGTACGAAGTGGACGAAGCGCGCGCCGAACCGCCTGGTACCGACGCCACGCCCCCCCCTCCCCCGTCGGCCGCGCCGACGCCCACCTGGTTCGAGGACGTCTCGGATCGCCTGACCCACCGCCACCACGAGGAGGCCTTCGACGACTTCGCCCGCCAACCACTTCTGCCCCGCAAGCTCAGCCAGCTCGGCCCCGGCCTGGCCTGGGCCGATGTCAACGGCGACGGCTGGGACGACCTGCTGGTGCCGGCGGGCAAGGGCGGCACGTTGGGTGTACTGACCAACGACACCCGCGGCGGTTTCGCCCCCGACCCCGGCCCGCGCTTCAGCCAACCGGCCGCGCGTGATCAGACCACCGCCCTGGCCTGGCGCGACCGTGCGGGCGGCACGCGGGTGGTCATCGGCTCGGCCCATTACGAAGAGGCCCCGACGGCCGGCGCCGCGCTGCTGCAATGCCCGCCGGACCCCAATGCCGCGGGGCCGGTCGAGGTCTTTGCCACCCCCGAGTCCAGCACCGGCCCCCTGGCGCTGGCGGACGTGGACGCCGACGGCCGCCCCGAGCTGTTCGTGGGCGGTCGGGTGGTGCCCGGCCGGTACCCCGCCCCCACCGCCTCGCGCCTGCTACGCCTCGACCCCGCCACCGGCCGCTGGACCGCCCCCGACGACGCCAACAACCGGGCCCTGGCCACGGCCGGCCTGGTCAGCGACGCCGTGTTCACCGACCTCGACGGCGACGGTTGGCCGGAGCTGGTGCTGGCGTGCGAGTGGGGCCCCCTGCGCCTGTTCCGCAACCAGCGCGGCACCCTCACCGAACGGAACCCGCCCCTGCGCTGGCCGGCTGACGCCGTCTCCCCCGGCAGCACAAATTCACCGTCCGCCCGGCTGGCCCAACTGACCGGCTGGTGGAACAGCGTGACCGCGGGTGACTTCGACGGCGACGGGCGGCTGGACCTGGTGGCGGGCAACTGGGGGCGCAATTCGAAATACCAGGCCCACCGTTCCCGGCCCCTGCATCTGTACTGGGGTGACCTGGGCGGCGCCGACCGCGTGGACCTGGTCGAGGCGCACTTCGATGCCGGCCTCCAGAAGTACGTCCCGGAGCGGCAACTGGACATCCTGGCGGCTTCGCTGCCGTACCTGCGCGGCCTGTTTCCCACCCACCGGGCCTACAGCACCGCGGGGGTCGAACAGGTCCTGGCCGACCGCGCGGGCGAGGCGCAACGCCTCGAGGCCGCCTGGCTCGAGAGCACCCTGTTCCTCAACCGCGGCGATCACTTCGAGCCGCACGTGCTGCCCCTCCAGGCCCAGTTCGCCCCGATCTTCGGCCTGGCCGTGGCGGACTGCGACGGCGACGGCGCGGTGGACCTTTTCCTGGCGGAAAACTTCTTCGGCATGCCGCCCGAGACCGCCCGCTACGACGCCGGCCGCGGGCTGGTGCTGCGCGGGGACGGACGGGGCGGCTTTGAGCCGCTGCCGGGGCAGGTCTCCGGCGTGAAGGTCTATGGCGAACAACGCGGTGCGGCGGCGGCGGACTTCGATCAGGATGGCCGCGTGGACCTGGCCGTGGCCCAGAACGGCGCCGAGACGCGACTGTTCCGCAACCAAACCGCCCGGCCCGGCCTGCGGGTGCGCGTGGAGGCCGGACCGGACAACCCCGACGGCCTCGGCACGCAGGTGCGCGGGGTGTTCGGGGGGAAGCCGGGGCCGGTCTCCGAGGTCCGTGCCGGCGGCGGATACTGGTCGCAGTCCAGCCCGGTGCTGGTGGTGAGCGGTCCGGAGCGGCCCGAGGCCCTCGAAGTCCGCTGGCCGGGCGGGCGGACCACGCGCGTGGTCGTGCCGCCGGACACGCGCGAAATCACCGTCCGCGCCGCCCCGTAACCGTCGCGGCCACGCCGGCAGCGACCCGGCCCGCGGCCAAGCGGGCTTGCCTTGGCCGGCCCCGCCGTTTCACACTCGCTCCGCGACCCGGGAACCACGCCGCTCGCGGCGGGCCTGCGGCGCCTTCGAGTCGAACCATGCGCACCACCTACGTTCCCCCCTTGACGGCCGAGACGGCCCGCGAGCTGCAACGCAAGGCCGCCACTCCACCAGCCCCCGAGCCGGCCCCGCCCAGACCGGTCCGCACCGATGTGCTCCTGGTGGGGCTGGACCTGGGCACCAGCACCACCTGCCTCAAGGCCGCCCACCCCGGCTCCACCGAGCTGGTGACCGACCAGACTCTCCCCACCGTCGTCGGCTACGCGCGCGAGGGCATCGTGGAAAACCTCCTGCCCGGCAACGCCCGCGTCCTGTACGGCCAACTGGCCTGGCAGTTCCGCACCTACCTGCGCCTGCTCACCCCGCTGCGCAACGGCGTCATCGAGGACCTGGCTGCCGCCCAGGACTTCGTCCGGCACCTGCGTCAACTGCTCAATCCCCCGGCCAACGTTGAGCTGCGCGCGGTGGTGGGCATACTCGCCGGTGCCGACCGCACCGCCCGTGAAAACCTCTGCACCGCCCTGACTGGCGTCTTCCACAAGGTGCTGCTGATCCCCGAACCGTTTCTGGCCGCCCTGGGCTACCGCGAGGAAAGCCGGCTCGGCGACCCCGCCTACCTGGACCCGGTGCGCAACTCGCTCTTTGTGGACTGCGGCGCCGGCACCACTGACGTCTGCCTGGTCCAGGGCTACTACCCCGGGCCGGAGCAGCAGGTCAGCTCGGCCTTTGCCGGGGACGAGGTGGACCAACTGCTGCTCGAGGCCACGCGCCTGTTGGAGCCGGACTCCCATCTCTCCGTGGCCCGCGTGCGCGCCATCAAGGAACAACACTCCCACGTGGGCCAGCCGGAGGCGCCGGTGGTGGTGCCCATCGTCGTGGGCGGCAAGGCGCGCAAGCTGGACCTGACCGCGCCCCTGGGCCAGGCCTGCGGGCGGCTGCTCCAGGAAATCTTCGAGCTGGTCAAGCTCGCCATCGCCCGCGCCTCCAGCGACACGGTCGAGGAACTGCTCCAAAACATCGTCCTTACCGGCGGCGGCAGCCGCATCCGCCGGATGGACACCGAACTGCAGCGCCTCCTGGTCGAGGAAGGCTACGAGAAACCGCGCGTCCAGACCGTGGGCGAGGGCTACAAGCAACTGGTGGCCCGCGGCGCCCTGACCGCCGCCCGCCAGGCCAAGGATAGCCAGTGGTTGTCTCTCGAACGGTAGCCCGCCGCGCCCCGCCGCTCACGCCAGCCGCAGCCAGACACTTTTCAGGTGCGCCGGCATCGCCCGACTGATCGGGAAATCCGGCGGCTGCGGTGCATAGTGTTCCCGCACCACCCGCCGGCCGGCGGCCGCCAGACCGGCGCGGACCTGGTCCAGGAATTTTTCCGGCGCCAGCTCCGCCGCGTTGGTGGCGGCGAACAGCACCCCGCCCGCGCGCACCAGCGGCGCGGCCGCCCCCACCAGCCGCCCCCGGTCCCGCTCTGCCCGGAACACGCCCCCCTGCCGGGAGGTGGAGAACGTCGGCGGGTCCAGCACCACCAGGTCGAAGGTCCGCCCGCGGCGGGCCAGTCGCCGCAGCCAGTCGAAGGCGTCGCCCGCCAGAAACTCGTGCGCGTCCGGGTCCACCTGGTTGAGGCGGAAGTTGCGCCGGCCCCACTCCAGGTACTTGCGCGAAAGGTCCACGCTGGTAGTGCGCGCCCCCGCCAGCGCCGCGCACACCGAAAAGCCGCAGGTGTAGGCGAAGGTGTTCAGGACCGGCGCACCCGCCGCCCCGGCCGGGTACAGCGGAAAGCCCGCCGCCACGTGGCCCACGCGCACCCGCCGGCGGTTGTCCCGCTGGTCCAGGAACAGCCCCACCGAGTACCCCTCGCCGAAGCGGATTTCAAACCGCACGCCGTTCTCGCGGATGACAAACGCCTCCGGCGCGGGAGTTCCCAACAGGAGCTGCGGCGCCACCGTCGCCCCGCCCTGCCCGCGGACGTCCCGGCGCAGCCGCTTGTGATACACGCCGCTCAAGCCGGCGCGCGCCATCTCGCGGCGCAACGCCTCGATCTGCCCCGGGCCGGGCGGCCCCGCACTCTGGGCCAGCAGGAACGGTCCGAACCGGTCCACCTGCAGGTCCGGAGCGTCCTCCGGTTGCGGACCGGCCGGGGACAATTCCCCCGCCCCGTGCCAGCAGCGAAAGGCGTCGGTCGCCTCCGGCTCCAGGATGGCCGCCCGCAGCGCCCGGGCCGGCTCGACCGTCCAGTCCGCTGGCGCCCCCCAGTCGAGGCGCGCGCCGGTGGCGGGGTGATGAAACACCAGCCGCTCGGCATGGAGCCAGAGCCGCCCGGCCGGCTCCCCGCCGTACTCGACGTCGCCAAGGATGGGAAAGCCGCGGCTGGCGGCGTGGACACGGATTTGGTGGGTACGCCCGGTCAGCGGCACGGCGCGCAGCCAGGTCAGGCCCTCCGCACATTCCAGCCGTTCAAACCGCGTCACCGCCTCGTCGGCCGCACCGCGGGCCGGCACCGCCACGTAGCGCGCGCCCGCGCGTCGCAGGCCGGTGCGGACCTCCAGGCAGGTGAACGCCACCCGTGCCCGGGTGGCAAGGCGGTATTCCCTGAGCACCTCGCGCCGGGTGAACTGCTCAGTCAGCGCGCGGTTGGCCAGCGGCGTCTTGCCGAAGACCAGCAGGCCGGAGGTTTCCTTGTCCAGCCGGTGCAACAGAGCCAGGGTCGCCCAGCGCGGCTCGCGGTGCCGCAACCAGTCATACACCCCCTCCCCGGCAAAGGGGGCGGGCGCGTGGGTGTTCCAGCCGGGCGGCTTGTGGACGCCCAGGAGGTGTTCATCCTCGTGGCAGATCAGCGGCAGCAAGGCCGCCTAGGGTAGCGCAGCCGGCCGGCGGAGGGGAGCGGGGAAATGGCGGCCCCTTCAGGGACGAAAATCCTCCGGCCGGAAGGCCTCGAGGATGTCCAGCAGGGCCATGAGACTGTGCTGGACGTTGTCCACGCGGATGGCGTTGTCGTACACGGTGGTGCGCACCCCGCCGCGCACCCGCTCGCGGCGGGTCACGTGGAACAGGTCGGTCGCGTCCTTGAAGGTGAGCTGGGCCAGGCTGCGCAGCCCGCGCACGATCGCGCGCCGATAGGTCTCCTGGCGGGCGGCGTCGCCCGCCTCGCGCGCCACGCCCCAGGCGGCGATCAAGCCCTCGAGGTACACGCCGGTCGAGGAGGCATGCGGCGGGCCGTAGGGGCGGTCCGGCGCGAAGAATCGCCCCATCGTGTCCGGGAACGCCCGCTGCGTCTCCCACTGCTGGATGCCCAGCAGCCAGTCGTTCATCTCGAAAATCCAGTCCCGCCACTCCGTCGCGCGCGTCACCGCCCAGAGGCGGGCGCAGGCCATCGTGTGCCACGGCACAAAGGCCGGGTTGCGTTGCGCGCGGTGCCAGGTCCGGTAGTACCGCAGGCTGCGCTCAAGGCGCGCCAGCCGTTCCGGGTCCCGCTCCCGCGCGTACAGGACCGCCCAGGCCAGGAGAGCCTCGCCGGGGTAAAAGTTCACATTGTCGCCGCGCCGTTCGACCGGCTGCCAGAAGGTGTGGAATTCACCGTGCGGTTGCCACAGGGCGTCCATCGTGTGGAGCAGCGCCGCCGCCGGCTGCGCGTACGGGCCGGGTTGGGGATGCTCGGTCAGTGCCAGCCACGCCAGTGCCAGTGCGCCGAGCTTCACGGCGTCGCCGCGGTCCAGGATCAGGCCGTGCCCCTGGGCGTCCTCTCGGTAGGTGCGGGCAAGATTGTAGCGCACATGGGCGTCTGCGCGCGCCGCCACGGCGGGGGTCCCCCGCGCGCGGACCACCCGCAGCAAGACGCGCGTCGCCATCCATTGCCGGAGCTGGTTGTTCAGGGGCGACTCCTCGCCGCGGCTGGGCCAGTAGAGGTAGGGCAGCCGGCCGTCGGGCTGGAGATTGGCCAGCAACCAGTCGCCCTGCAGGGCCGCCAGGCGCTCCACGTAAGGGCGCGTCACCGCCTCGACCGGCACCACTTCGCCGCCGCGGTACAGCCGGGTGGTGCGCGGCACCGGCCCCGACAGGTCCACCAGCAGGGCCAGCGCCTCGAACACGCGCACCGGCCCCGGCAGCTCGCCGGTCACCGGCAACGCCACCCCCGCCCGCTCCGCCAGCCGTTCGAGGGCGCGGGCGAACCCGAGGTTGAAGGCGATGAACTCCGTCGGCGCGTACCGGTAGGCGCGGCCCTGATGCACCAGCTCCAGCCCGACCAACCCACGCCGGATGTCCCCCAGCGCTTCGAGCGCCGAGCGGCCGCGCAGCCGGCGGAAGTCGCGCGCGAAGTTGATCTCGAGGACATCCACCCGCCCGAGCTGCGCCGGCGAGAGCTTGTTCCGCACCGCCCGCACCGCGCCGCGGACCGCCTCCGCGGCCGTCTCCGCCTGGAACCACGCGTGCGCCAGCCGCTCGCCCGTGGCCCGCGCCGCCAGAAACACCACCCCGCCCACGGCGCCCGGCAGGTCCGGCCTGTCTCCCGGCTGCGATGCTGCCGCCCCGGCTGCTGTTTCCGCCCCGCCCCGAAACTCCGCCGCCAGAAAACGCCCCACCCGCTCCGCCGCTTCCGCATCGAGCCGGAACAGCGGTCGCTCTTCCTCGACGCGCGATGCCGGGGGCACTTCGCCGCCGCTGGCGGCCATCAGTGGCCCGACCATTGCGGCCAGGAAGCCGGTAACCTTGCGTCGCAGCCACGTTCCGAAGCCGCCCTTCGCTCGCCGGCCTCGCGGCACGGCGTTGGCCGGCCGCCCGGGTTGGAGGTGAAACTTCACGCGCGCCCAATGAAGCACCGACCAGGGTCGCCCACCACTCCCCGGCACAAGAACATCCCGCCGCAATCGCCGCCAGGACAGGAAGGCCGCGCGGTCCTCGAGAGTATGCCGCCGGCCCGGGCGTGGCAGGTCACGTTGCATGCCGCCGCAACCGCAGCGCATTGCCGATGACCAGCAGGTCGGACAGGCCCATCGCCGCGGCGCACACCACCGGGCTCAGGAAACCCAGCGCAGCCAGGGGGACCGCGGCGGCGTTGTAGAAAAAGGCCCAGAACAGGTTTTGCTTGATGGTGCGCAGGGCGGCCTGCGCCAGCCCCAGCGCCTGAGGAATGGTCTCGATGTCCGAGCGCAGCAGTACCAGGTCCGCCGCCTCGCGCGCCACGTCGCTGGCGCGGGTGACCGCCACGCCCAGATCGGCCTGTTCGAGCGCCGGGGCGTCGTTGATGCCGTCGCCCACGAACGCCACCCGCTGCCCCGCCTGTTGAAGGGCGGCAACAAACTCCGCCTTGCCCGCCGGGGTGATGCCGGCCCGCACGCGCTCTGCCGGCAGGCCGGCCGCCCGGGCCACGGCGGCGGCGGTGCGGGGGTTGTCGCCGGTGACCAGGTAGCAACGCAGGCCGGCGGCCTCGAGGTGCCGCACCACGTCCGCGGCGGCCGGTTTGAGGGTGTCGCGCAACGCCACCAGGCCCGCCCAGTTCCGGTCCACCGCCACGCCGAGCACCGTCGCGCCCTTGTCCGCCCAGTGGTCGGCAAACTTCGAGCGCAGCGGTGGCTGGACGCCGCACTCGACCAGCCAGCTCAGCGAGCCGAGACGAAAGAGCTGACCGCCGGCCCGCGCCACGACGCCCTTGCCGGCCACTTCCTCCCACTGTTCCCAGGTCGGTGCCGCGACAGTGGCCAAGGGTGCCGCAGGGCCAGGTGCCGGGTCCGTGGCCCCGGACGCGGCCTGGCGGGCGATGGCGCGGCTGAGGGGATGGTTGGAGGGCGCGGCCAACCGCGCGGCCAGAGCCGGCAGCGGCTCGCGACGTTCGTGCTCTGGCCGCAGGTCTTCGTGGGCGGCCACCGCGACCCTGCCCTCGGTCAAGGTGCCGGTTTTGTCGAACACCACCGCGGTGAGGCGGCCGGACTTTTCGAGGGCCCGGCCGTCGCGGATGAGGATGCCGCGGCGGGCGGCGACGTTGGCCGCCACCAGGATGGCGACGGGCGTGGCCAGCCCCATCGCGCAGGGACAGGCCACAATGAGCACCGCCGCCGCGTGGACCGCCGCCGCGGCGCGGGGCGTTTCCGGTACGTGCACCTGCCAGAGTCGGGGCGCCAGGCGGTCATGCACGGCGCGGGCGGCCTCGTAGCGCCAGCCCCACCAGGCCGCGGTGGCGAGGGCCACCAGCACCACCACCGGCACAAAGATGCTGCTGACGCGGTCGGCCAGGCGCTGGATTTGCGCGCGGCTGTTCTGGGCGCGCTGCACCGCGGCGATGATCTGCCGCAGCGCCGTGGCCTCGCCCGTGGCGGTGACGCGCAGCACCAACCGGCCGTTCTGGTTGACCGTGCCGGCATAAACCGCGTCGCCGGGTACCTTGTCCACCGGCAGGGATTCGCCGGTGAGCATGGCCTCGTCCACCGCCGCCCGCCCCTCGAGCACCACGGCGTCGGTGGGCACGCGGTCGCCGGGCCTGAGCAGGACGCGCTCGCCCACGTGCAGGGCCGCCACCGGCACCTCGGTTTCGCGGCCGGCGGCGTCCAGCCTTCGGGCGGTGGGGGGAGCCAGGTGCAACAGGGCGCGCAGGGCGCGGGCGGCGCGGGCGCTGGCGCGAGTTTCCAACCAGTGGCCGAGGCTGATGAGGGTGATGATGGCCGCGGCCTCCATGAAATACAGGTGGCCCGGCCAGCCGGCGAACAGGGCCACGGTGCTGTAGGCGAAGGCCGTGGTCGAGCCCAGCGCCACCAAGGTGTCCATGTTGGCCGAGCGGACGCGGAGCTGGGCCAGCGCGCCAAGGTAGAATCGCGCCCCACACAGCACCTGCACCGGGAGCGCCAGGGCAAAGGCCGCCCAGCGGAAGCCGCCGGCATGGCCGAGGCCGAAGCCCCATTCGGCCAGCATCAGCACGGCCGTGATCGCCCCGCCGAAGAGGACGTTGAATTCCCACCCGCTCAGCGGTGACCAGCGCCGCGCGCGCGACGGCGGCGGCTCCACGGGGAGCAGTTCCGCCGGGTAGCCGGCGCGGGTCTGCAACGCGGCGATGATCTGCCCGGGGTCGGGCGTCGCCCCCGCCTGCCAGCGCACCGTGGCGCTCTGGCTCTCCAGGTCCACCGCGGCCGCCGCCACGCCGGGTACGGCCAGCAACGTCTCGGTCGCCCGGCGGACACAGCCCTGACAGCTCATGCCGCGGACGCGGAAGCGCATGGGCGGCGGGGCCGGAGCAGGCGGGTCGGAGGCGGCAGTAGTCTGGAGGTTCAAGGGCGGGGTGAGCTTGGGGTGGGCGCGCGTGGCGGCACGGGTTCAGAGCGGACGCAGGCGCGGCCATTCCAGCTCGAAACCCTGTTGCCGGAGGGTCTGCTGGAAGGCGGCCAGCAACCGGGCGTCGTTCCGCACCTGACGCGGGATCGCCTTCCGCGACCGGCAGAAGGCCGCCAGCGCGCCGGCGGCCTCGCCAATGTTCCACTCGACGGGATGGAGGCGGAAGGCCCCGTTGGTGATGTGCGTGGTGCCGATGTTCTTGGCAGCGGCGAGGAGATTTTCCACCCGCCGCGGCAACAGGGCGCCCAGGGGGATTTGGAAGGGCAGGCTGCTGAGGTCGAGGTAATTGTACCCGCCGGTGGTGGGGTGCAGGTCAATGCGATAGGCGCCCACGCCCACGCTGTCGGGGAACGCTTCGGCGGTGACCTCCTCGCGGGGTTTGCCGGTCGCGGCCATGCGGGCCTCGGTGCCGATGTGTTGTTCGGTGACGGTGAACTCGGCGCGCAGACGGCGGGCTTCCCGGATATAGGGGGCCTTGGCCAGGCCGTCGGCGGTCCCAACCACGTCCGGGCGCAGGCGCAGGCCTTTCCAGCCGGTGCCGCCGTCGGGCCGCGGCGCCGCGGTCTGCATCCAGTACAGGAGCGAGAGGCTGAGCTGCTTGGCGCGGGCGACGTGCCGGGCGGCCTCCGCCGCGGGCACATCCACCAGCGGGCCGAGCCAGTAGTCGTTTTGCGGCCAGTTGATGAGGGACAGGTCGCCGCGGTAGGTGCCGGGAGCAAATTGCGCGGCAGCGGCGATGCGGCGGTAGGTCCAGAGGTTCAGGCCGGCGGTTTTGAGGGTGGGATCGAAGGGCAGTTCGCGGGGCTCCAGGGTTACCGGATGCGTGGTTTTCCAGCTCAACAGCGGCCCCGGCCAGGGCGGGGTCATCTGCGGCACGTAGGCGCGCCAGAAATCGTACTCGGCCGGCCGTTCGAGGGTGTGGTCCCCACCCTCGAGGTATTCCACCACGAAACAGCAGGTGAACGCCTGCTGGTTACCCGGCGCGGCCTCGGCCGGGGCGTGGGGCTCGCCGGTGTCGCGCTGCGCCTCGGCCCCGGTCACGTACTCGGTGCCGGTCAGTGACAGCAGGTCTCCCAGCTCGGTGGCGTCCACAAACAACGGCGCGGTCAGGGTGCGGCGCGTGCCGGTGCGGCGGTCCTGGACCTCGACGGCGCGCACGCGGTCGCCGCCGGTTTCCGCGGCCACAGGGGCATGTTCGAGCAGGACGGTCAACCGGCCGCCGCTCAGGTGCGGGGCGAGCATCTGGTCCAGCACGGCCAGGGCCACGCGCGGCTCATGGCAGAGGCGGGAGACCCAGCCGTTGCCGGGGTTGAAGTGGCGTTGCGCGCGGGCCTCGGGCGTGAGCGGATAGCGTTCGCGGTAAAAGGCGCGCACCCCCTCGCGGAACTCGCGGTAGCTGCGGGTGCAGCCGAAGCTCTCGATCCAGGGATGCTCGTCCGGCGGCACGGCCTGGGCGGTCAGTTGCCCGCCGAGCCAGTCCGTCTCCTCGGTCAGGATCACCCGCAGGCCGGCCCGACAGGCGGCCAGGGCGGCGGCGCACCCGCCCGTCCCGCCCCCGATGATCACCAGGTCCGCCGCCAGTTCGCGACCGATGGCGGCCGCGACGGGACGTTGAAAAATCAAAGGCCCACCCAGGGCGCCGGCGGCCAGGTGGCGGACAAAGGCGCGACGATTCAGGCTCATGACGGGGGCAGTGTGGCACTGGCAGTCCCCAGCGTCCACCGTGGGCCTCGGGCTGGAGCCCAGCGGCGGGGGGCCGGAGTTTCGGAGTTTCGGCGGGCGGGAGATCCGGAACCTGCCAGGGCCGCGACGGCTGAGGACTAAATCTGCGGATTTCTAGCCGGCCGGACTTCCCAATCTTGCCCGGAGCAAGTTAGTTTAAGGCAAGCTACTCTGAGGCATATTAAACATATTTTATTGTCCTGGGCAGGGGTCGGCGGCGAGTGTTCTCAGCTAGAAACCAGCCATGACGGCGACGCTCCATCGGGAGGCCCTGGGACTCCGGATCGGTGTGGAGCCAGAGGAAAGATATGCGCAAGCGACCGCCTCTGCCTGCCCCCCTCCACCCCTGGCCCTCTCCCACCCTGGGGCTTTCCGCAACGCTGACGGCAGAGACACCTGCGGCGTCATGTCGCGGAACGGGGGCGTGGCCTCTGGTCAGGCCAGTTCGGGATGGCGGATGGCCCAGGGTTCGCCCGGGAGGGGTGGAGCGTGGACGGCGGCGCACGCGCGCAGGTGCGGGTTACCCCGTTGGCAAGACGATTGGCCAGCCCATGCCGGTCCGCCGGTTCACGCCGCTGGCGACACCGTACAAGGCGGGTTCGGGAGCCTCGTGGCTGCAGATCACGCTGCCTGACCCCAACAACAGCGCGAATCTCCCGTTCATCGAGCCCGCACCGATCGGCAACAGCTTTTATCGGCTGCGCACGTCGTAATCCCTTGCCCCGATCTGGAAACCTAAAACTCTTCCGCCAATGAAAACCCCCAAAATGCTCCTCACTGTCCTCGCGTGGACGCTGCCGCTGGCGGGCGCGCTGGCTCAACCCTTCGTCACCAACCGGACCACTTCCGTGTACGCCGTAGTACCCGACCCGATGGCACTGTCTTTCGGGGCGGACGGCGCACTTTACGTTGGACGCGATGACAGCGGCTCGGGCGGGACAGGCTTCGGTACAGTCAAGATTCATCGCGTGGCGCCGGGCGGGGGGACGGTCACCGAATTCGGTGACACCGCCATCAGCGAGCCGAATGCGGTGATCGTGGACGTGGCCGGGACGGTGTCCGGCACACCCGGGGCGGTGCTGGTCGGCGGCGTTCACAACGACGGCAGCACCGGCAAGATCGTCAAGATCGCTCCGGACGGTACGGTGACCACGCTCTTCGGCCCCAGCGCCACGTGGTGGAATCCCAGCGATTTCGCCTTTGATCCATCGGGTCGACTCCTGTTCACCGAGGTCAACAGCGGCCGTGTACTGGCCACGACCGGCGACACGCCTACGATCCTGTTCACGCAGGCTGGCGTGCAGTATCTCGCTGTGGACGCACGGGGGCGTATCGCCGTCAGCACCAGAAATGATTCGCGACTTCGGCTCTATACCAGCGACGGGGTGCTGACCAACGCCAACTTTGCCCCCGTCAAGGCCAGCAGCCCGGTGGTGCGCGGCCCGGGTAGCGAGTGGGGTACGGACCTTTATGCCGTCGCGCCCAATGGTGATCTGATCCGCATCGGCCTGGACGGCACGATAACCGTCGTGGGCGGCCGCTTTGTCATGGCTTCAGGTACCGTTCTGTACGGCCTGGCCTTCGGTCCGGACGGCGCGCTTTACGCCAGTGATTTTGAAGCGGACCGCATTTACCGCTTCGCAAGGCCGGAGGTGCCGGGGGCGCAGACGACGGTTTATGCCCGCGTGACCGACCCGGTGCGGCTGGCGTTTGCGCCCGACGGCACCCTGTTCGTGGGCCGGGACAACCACGGGTCTGGCGGTGACTGGGACGACGCAGTCAAGATTCATCGCGTGGGGCCGGGCGGCGCGCCGGTCGAGGAGTACGGCGCAGCCGCCATCACCGAGCCGGACGGGGTAATCTACGACGCCACTGGCACGGCCTCCGGCATTCCCGGAGCGGTGATCGTGGGAGGTCATGAACTGGACAGCCTGGCCGGAAAAATCGTGGCCATCCGGCCGGACCAGAGCCTCACGACCCTCTACGCGACCGCAGCCACCTTCAACCCGAATGTCTTCGCCTACGACCTGAACGGACGTCTGGTTATTTCGGACAATGAAGGCGGCAAGGTGTGGACCATGACCAACGGTGTGCCCACGGTGTTGTTCAACCTGGCCGGCGCCCTGCACCCGGCGGTGGATGCACTGAATCGCTTGGTGGTCGGTACGGAAGGGTCTCCGACGCTGCACCTCTATAGCGGCGACGGTGTGCTGCTCACCAACGCCCTTGCCACAGTCGCTCCTGACAGCCCGTTGGCCCGGGGTCCGGGCGGGTTCTGGGGCAGCGGCATCTTCTGCGTGGGCACCCACGGCGACCTCCTCTCGCTGGACGCCAACGGCATGGCGACCAAAGTCGGCACAGGCTTTGGCCTGCCCTACGGCATGGCCTTCGGCCCGGACGGCGCGCTGTACGTGAGCGAATTCGACAGCGACCTGATCTGGCGCGTGGCGCCGCCGACCTGCTTGCCGCAGCCTGCGGGCTTGGTGAGTTGGTGGCCCGGGAACGGCAACCCGGAGGATGCAGTGGGGCCAAACGATGCCGTAGCCATGGGGGGACTGGGGTACGCGGACGGCATGGTGGGACAGGCGTTCGACCTGGATGGAAGCAGTGCCTTTGCCCAGGCGGCGGCGCCCGCGGGCCTGCCGCTGGGTAACGCGCCGCGCACGCTGGCGCTGTGGTTCAAGACACCGCGCGATCTGTCTTCCGAAACCGAGTCCGCCCTGTTCCAGTATGGCTCGGATGCCGACGGCCGGATGTTCGGCCTGATTACCTCCGGCAACGCTGCGGGCAGGCTGTACTTCTTTGGCTACAGTCGTGACGTCGCTGGTAACACGCCCCCGGCGCCAGAGACTTGGTATCATGCCGCAGTGACCTACGACGGCGCGACAGCGACCCTGTACTTGAACGGGCAACCCGATGGCTCCCGCTCGGTGGAATTGAACACGGCACTCAACGCGAACGGCGTCACCATTGGCTACCGGCCGGGCAGCGCAAGGTGGCTGGGCCAACTCGATGAGGTCATGCTCTTCGATCGCGCGTTGGCACCCGATGAAATCGCGGCGATGTACGCAGCGGGCAGCGCCGGAGTCTGCCAGCCGCGCCGACCCGACCTGACCATAAGCCAGCAAAACGGCGTCGTGATCGTCTCCTGGCCTGCCTCGGCTGACGGCTGGGTCTTGGAAGCTACCAACGCGCTGCCGAGCCAGCCGGTGCCCTGGCCACAGATTCCACCGCCCTACCAGCCCTCTGGTTCGAACCTCCAATTCACCGAGCCGGCACCGGCGGGTCACCGCTTCTTCCGCTTGTACCGGCCTTGAAAGGGCACTGCCCCCCAGACCGGCTTCGGACGGCCGGCGTCCAAGCGTTCCACGACCCGATACCGGCCGGCCCGCGCGGACCTCGCCTTCCCCGCCGCGAGTAGGGTGCTGGTGCAGAGGATTCAGTCTGGCGCCGCTGCGCCGCTGCGCCGCCCTGCCCGGTGAAGGCATCGGCCGACCGGCAAGAAACTGAGATGTGCCCAAGCGGGCCGAGCCGTCGGCTTTCGGCTCGACGCCCCGGCACCTCGCCGCTACAAGCCCGCCATGAAGTTGCTCCCCTTGACCGGCGCATGGCTGCTGCCGGCGACGGCCCTGCTCCTGGCCGGCCCCGGCCACGCGGCGGAAACCCGCTACGAGCCCCGCTGGGATTCGCTGGACCGCCGGCCCACGCCCGAATGGTTCCTCGATGCCAAGTTTGGCATCTTCATCCACTGGGGCCTGTACTCGGTACCCGGCTGGGGCGTGAAGGGCCAGTACGCCGAGTGGTACTGGCACAACATGGCCAACAAAAAGGAGGACAATCCCTGGTGGCAATACCACCGGCGGGTCTGGGGCGTCGATTTCGAGTACGCCAACTTCGCCGCGCTGTTCCGCTGCGAGAACTTCAACCCCGACGAGTGGGCCGACCTCTTCGCCCGCTCCGGCGCGAAATACGTGGTGCCCACCTCCAAACACCACGAGGGCTTCTGCCTCTGGCCCAGCGCCGAGGCCAGCCGCACCTGGGGCCGGCCCTGGAACGCCGTCGAGACCGGCCCGCGCCGCGACCTGCTGCGGGAGCTGGCCGACGCCGTGCGCCGGCGCGGGCTGAAGTTCGGCTTTTACTACTCGCTCTACGAGTGGTTCAACCCGCTCTGGCTCACGGACCGCCCCCGCTACGTGACCGAGCACATGCTGCCCCAGTTCAAGGACGTGGTCACCCGCTACGCCCCCTCGATCATCTTCAGCGACGGCGAATGGGAGATGCCCTCGAAGGACTGGCGCAGCGAGGAATTCCTGGCCTGGCTGTTCAACGAGTCGCCCTGCCGCGAGGAGGTGGTCATCAACGACCGCTGGGGCAAGGAAACCCGCCACAAGCACGGCGGCTACTACACCACCGAGTACGCGGCCGGCCTCCAGGACGATGCCCACCCCTGGGAGGAAAGCCGCGGCATGGCCCATTCCTACGGCTGGAACCGCATCGAGAACATTGACGACTACAAGTCCGCCCGCGAGCTGATCCTCGTGCTGTGCGACCTGGTCAGCCGTGGCGGCAATTTCCTGCTGGACATCGGGCCCACCGGCGACGGCCGCATCCCGGTGATCATGCAGCAGCGGTTGATCGAGATCGGCGACTGGCTGCGCGTCAACGGCGAGGCCATCTACGGCACCCGCTTCGCCGGTCGCTCCTGTCAGTGGACCGAGGGCAAAATCCCCGAGCAGAAGTACGGCGAGTTTGCCGTGAAGTACAACCTGCTGGACCAGGTCGGCCAGCGGCCCCGCCCGGACGGGCAGGCGGTCAAGCAGGTCTTCTTCACCCGCAAGCCCGACGCCCTGTATGCCATCTCCGTCGGCTGGCCGGGTCGGCAACTGGTCCTGCGCGACGTCGAGGCACCGGAGGGGGTGGCCACCTCGATGCTGGGCGTGTCCGGACCGCTCAAAACCACCCGGCAGGGCAGCACCCTGATCATCGAGACCCCGCCACTCGGGCCTGACGAAGCACCCTGTCGGTACGCGTATGCCTTCAAGATTCCCGGGGCCCGGCTGCGGGCGGTCAAATGACCCGGCGGTCCACGGCAACCACTCCCGCAGCCGGCCCGCCCTGGCGGGTGGTCTCCACCCGCGTAAGGTTTTTCCGCCCGCGGCGTTGACACCAGGCCGCTGCGAGGCGACAAAACCGCCATGCAACACCACGATCCCCTTTCCCGCCGGGAATTCCTCCGTCGCGGCCGCACCCTGGGCCTGGGCGCCGCGGCGCTGGCCACCGCCCCCAGCCTCTTCCTGAACCAGACCCGCGCCCAGACCGGTGACAACCCCAGCGAGGCCCTCCGCGTGGGCATCATCGGCACCGGCGGTCAGGGCCGTGCCAACATGATGGCCCGGTCGCTGGTCAGGCACGTCGTCGCCGTCTGCGACGTGGACAAGTCCCATGCTGCCGAGGCCGCCCGCCAGCTCAAGGAACGCACCGGCATCGAGGCCCGGGTCTTTCACGACTACCGCAAGCTGCTCGAAGACCCGTCCATTGACGCCGTGCTCCTGGGCACTCCCGACCACTGGCATGCCCTGCCCGCCATCCACGCCTGCATGGCCGGCAAGGACGTGTACGTGGAAAAGCCCCTCACCCTCACCATCGAGGAAGGCCAGCGCATGGTCCAGGCCGCGCGGTACTACAAGCGCATCGTCCAGACCGGCAGCCAGCAGCGCTCCTGGCCGGATGAGAAGTTCCGCCGCGCCGCCGAGTACGTCCGTTCCGAGCGCATCGGCGAAGTCCGCACCGTGCGCGTCGGCCTGCCGGGGGTGAACTACCTCGACCGCGCCAAGCCGCGGCGCGTGGCGGACAGCGCGCCGCCGCCGGAACTGGATTACGACATGTGGCTGGGCCCCGCCCCCTGGCGGCCCTACAACAAAAACCGGGTCCACTACCTGTTCCGCTTCTTCTGGGACTACTCCGGCGGCCAGATGACCAACTGGGGCGCCCACCATCTGGACATCACCCAGTGGGCGCTGAACATGGACCACAGCGGCCCGGTCGAGATCAGCGGCCGCGCCGAGTTCAACAAGGAGGGGCTGTACGAAACCCCCGAGTGGTTCGAGGTTACCTACCGGTACGCCAACAGCGTGCGGGTCATCTGCGGCAACAGCCACCGCATCGGCACCACCTTCGAAGGTCAGGACGGCATTATTTACGTGGACCGCGGCCGGCTCGAATGCACCGTCAAGGGCGTGTTGGAAGAACCCCTCGGAGCCAACGAAGTCCGCCTCGAGGTCAGTCGCGACCACCACCAGAACTGGCTCGACGCCATCAAGAGCCGCAAGCCGCCCATCTGCGACGTGGCCATCGGCCACCGCTCGGCCACCGTTTGCCACCTGGGCAACATCGCCATCCTGGAGGGACGCACGATCCGGTGGGACCCGGCGACCGAGCAAATCCTCGGCGAGCCCGTCAAGGCCAAGCAGTACCGCTACGAATACCGCAAGCCCTGGGAACTGCCCAAGATTGGCTGAGGCCGGGCATTCCCCAGTCGTGGATTTCACGGTTTTCGGGGTTTCGGAACCGGCAGGAATGGCGGGCCATCAACGGCGGTGGCCCGCCCGCTACGTTTCCCCGACATGCGGTATCTGGTAGCCGACCACAGGCCCCGGCTTCTCCACGGACCTCACCGCGTCGGCGTCACCACGGCCGGGAAAGCCGGTCCACGATGTCCCGCCGCGCCAGCACGCGGGAGCACAGCTCCCAGCGGTCCCGCTGGGGGTCCACCGCGCGCTCGTAGCGGATTTCGAAGGCATCCCGGGCCTGCGTTCGCAGGTGGAGGTACTGATCCATCATCGCCTCGAGCCTCTCGAGGTTCTCGATCCACTCGTCGTCAATAGTGTCGGGCAGACTGCCAAAGATGTCGTAGCGGTCCTTCATGCGGCGGGACAGGGCGGCGTACACCTTTTCGTCCTGGGTGCCGTGGTACACCAGATTGAGCAGGTCCACCGTCTGCCGACGCTGGCCGAAGCGTTTGATGCGGCCCAGCCGCTGCTCCAGCCGCGAGGGGTTCCAGGGCAGGTCCACGTTGATCATGGTGCCCAGGGTTTGGAGATTGAGGCCCTCGCAGGCGGCGTCGGTGGCGACCAGGAGGCGGATTTCGCGTCGGCGTACCGCGGCCTTGATGTCCTCGCGCTCGACGGCGGCAAAGTCCCCGTTGCGGTGCAGGCCGCTCCGGCCGGCGCCCGCGTACACCGCGACCGGCTCGCCGGGCAGCGCGGCGGCGAGGTCCGCCGCCAGCGCCCGCACCGTGTCGTAGTACTGGCTGAACACGATGCAGCCGTGTTCGAGCCAGGTTTTCCCTGCGGTGCGGTGTTCGGTCAGGAAGTACTTCACCGCTGCGGTCTTGGGATCGTGCGCCTCCGGGCGGGACAATTCCTCGACGATGGTGTCGAGCAATTCGGCCTCCGGGGCGGTGAGTCCCTCCAGCACCGCGGCCAGTTCGGCCTGTTCCTCGAGGTCTTCCAGCACCTGGCGCTGCCGCAGCTTCAGGGCGGTGGCGCGACCCGAGGCGAAGCTCGAGCAGATGCGCTGCAACAGCAGCGTCTTCATGAAGCCCGCGGCGGGGGTGCGCCGGCGCAGTTCCCGGGTGAATTCCTCGGCCGCGCGGTAGGCGCGGTCAAAGGGATGATTCGTCGCCAGGCCGAGGCCCTTGAAGGGCACGCCCGGATAGGAGCCCGGCGCCGCCGCCGGATCGGGATGCACCTCGACGCCGATACGCTCCAGGAGCCCTTTCTCCTCGAGCGCCCGCCGGCGGCGCAACACGGTGTGGCGCACCACCGGGTTGTGCTCGCGCAGGAAGTCCGGCGCCAGTGCCTCGCTCAACGCCTGCTGTTCAAGCGGGCCGAGCGACCCGAAGCCGCGGTCGGTGAAAAACCGCTCGTCGGGCAGGTTGAGGGACAACCGCAGGGTCCGGAACAGCGGATGCTCGGCCGCCGGGGGCAACGGGTTGCGCAGCCATTCCCACGCATCCCGCTCGTCCGGGGGAACCTGCTCGCCCTTGACCACCGGCAGCGCCCGGGCGCAGTCGGCCCAGGGCGAAAACACCTCCCGCCCCAGGACAAATTCCGTCCCGGCCTGGAGCGCCTTCAGCAAATCCCACAGCTCGCGGACCTCGGTCTGGATGGGAGTGGCCGTGCCCAGCAGCAGGTGCCGGGTGCGCGGCGCGACCTCCCACAGGAAGGCCAGCAGGTTGTTCGGCTGGGGCTGGCGCTGGCCCAGGCCGCCCCGCCGGCGGGCGCGGTGGGCCTCGTCCAGGATCACCGTGCCGAATTTGCGTTCGAGCAGGTGCCGGCGCTCGGCCGAGTCGTGGAAGATGAGCCCGGTCGAGACGATGGCGATCTGCATCGGGCAGCGGGCGATGTCCTCCGCCCCGCGGGTGCGGATGGCGTGGCCGCGGGAGTCCAGCCAGACCTTCTG
>JBBIVJ010000047.1:0-32185 GCA_037439785.1 Verrucomicrobiales bacterium
TGCAGCCGTCCCGGCTGCAAGGGAAAGGCAGGCGAGGACGCCTGCACCACAACACCGGCAGGCCGGAGGCCTGCACCACACTGCTGGCAGACCAGACGTCTGCACCAGCAGGGGGAATGGGGCCGCCGTCCCGGCTTCTGGACCTGCACCCCCGCCAGGGCAGGTGGGTGCGGCACGGAGGCTTCCGAAATGGAATTGCCGTCCGGGGCGGTTCTTTGGGATGGTGACGCCCAGCCACCCCATGAAGTGCCCTTGCCTCTTCCTGGCCGCCACCCTGTTGGCCCCGGCCGCCGCCCTGCCGGCGCGGGCCGGCGACGCCCCGCCGCTTGAAAGTAGGCCCTCGGAACTCCGCCCCATCCCCGCGGCGGACCTGGAAAAAATCCGCGCCGCCCTCCCGGCTCAGGCCCCCGCCCGCCCCACCCGGCCGCGGAAGCTTCTGCTCTTCGTCCGCAACGTCGGCTACGGGGGCCATCCTTCGGCCGAGTACGCCAACCACGCCTTCACGTTGATGGGGGAGAAGACCGGCGCCTACCAGGCGGTGGTCCGCCGCGACCCCGAGGTGTTCCGCCGCGAGAGCCTCCGCCAGTTCGACGCGGTCTTCCTCAACAACTGTGTGGGCAACCTCTTCACTGACCCCGAGCTGCGGCGGAACCTGGTCGAGTTCGTCACCGGCGGCGGCGGGTTGCTGGGCGTGCACGGCACCACGGTGGCTTTCACCCAATGGCCGGGGGCCGTTGAGGACTGGCCCGAGTTCGGCCAGATGATCGGGGCGCGCGGGGCGGCCCACCGGGACAGCCGCGAGCACGTGTTCATCAAGCTGGACGACCCCGCCCACCCGCTCAACGCGGTGTTCGGCGGCCAGGGCTGGGACTGCCGCGATGAATTCTTCCGCGTGGGCGAGCCGTACTCCCGCCGGCGCGTGCGGGTCTTGTTCAGCCTGGATGTGGACAAAACCGACCTCCGGCAGGGGCGGGCCTACGGGCCGCTCGAGCGGGCGGACAACGACTACGCCCTGGCCTGGGTGCGGCGTTACGGCCGCGGCCGCACCTTCTACTGCACCATCGCCCACAATCCCGACGTGTTCTGGGACCCGCGGATGCTCGCCTTTTACCTGGGGGCCATCCAGTTTGCCCTGGGCGACCTGCCCGCCCCCACCACCGCCAGCGCCTGGCTCACTCCGGCCCTCCGCGCCCAGGAGCGTCTGGGCTGGCGGCTGGGCCTCGAGGCCTACACCTTCCACCGCGCGACCTTCTTCGAGACCGTGGACCGGGCGGTGAAGCTGGGCGTGCCCTTCGTCGGCGGCCTCAGCTTCCAAAAGGTCAGCCCCGACCTGCCGAAGAACTTCGAGCCCGGCCTCAGCGACGTGGAACTGGAAACCATCCGCCTCAAGCTGGCCGACGCGGGGGTGCACCTGGTCACGTTTTACCTCCACGACATCCCCGGCGAGGAGGCCGGCTGCCGGCGGGTGTTCGAGTTCGCGCGCAAGCTGGGTATCGAAACCTTCATGACCGAGCCGCGGCCCGAGGCGCTGGACACGATCGAACGCTTCGCCGAGGCGTACGGCGTGAACGTGGCCCTTCACAACCACGGGCCGAAAGACTCGCCCCATTACTGGAGCCCTGACGCCATCCTCCGGGTCTGCGCCGGCCGCAGTCCCCGCCTGGGTGCCGCGGCGGATGTCGGCTACTGGCTGCGCGCCGGCCTGGACCCGGTCGAAGGCATCCGCAAGCTGGGACCGCGCCTGATCACCCTGCAACTGCACGACCTGAACGAACGATCTCCCCAGGGCACGGATGTCCCCTGGGGCAGCGGTCAGGGCGGGGTGGACGCCCTGTTGCGCGAAATCCACCGCCTCGGCCTTCGCCCCAGCCTGATCGGTCTCGAGTACTCGAAGGACTTCGACACGAACTTCGAGGCGGTCACCGCCTGCGTCGGCTGGTTCAACCAATGGATCGTCCAACTGGCCCCATGACTCCCGCTGCCCCCGCCCGCCCGGACGCCGCCCCCCTCGACCGCGCCTTTGCGGCGCTGACGCGTTATGACCGCGGCTCCGCCCGCGGAGCGCTGGTGCCCCTTGACCAGGCCGTGGCCACAGGCCACCGGGACCCCGCGCTGCGGCAAGAGCTGGTGACCCGCTTCGTCTCGGTGTTGAAAAGCCCGGCCGCGGCGCCCGCCAAGGAGTATGTCTGCGACCAACTGGTCCGGCTCGGCGATCCGGGAAACGCCGCCGCGCTGGGAGCGCTGCTGGCCGTGCCGGAACTGGCCCACGCCGCACTGCACGTGCTGCGGTCCCTGCCCGGCCCCGCCACCTGCCGCGCCCTGCTCGACCACCTCGAGCAGGTGCACGGCGCCACGCGCGCGGGCGTGCTCGAGGCCCTGGGCTTTCATGACCCGGCCGCCGCCCTCCCCGCCCTGAGCCGGCACCTGGAAGACGCCGACCCCCAGGCCGCGGATGCCGCCGCCGCCGGCCTGGCGCGGATGGCAGACCCCGCCGCGGGGCGCGCGCTGACCCGCCACCTGCGGCAGCACCCGGGCGCGGTCACCCCTGCCCGGGCGGATGCGGCTCTGGCATGCGCCGCCCGCCTGCGCGGGCGGGGCGAAACGGCGGTAGCCCGCGCGCTGCTGGACGCCCTGCTGGCGGCACAACCCGCGGACCGGTTTCGGGCCGCCGCGCTGCGGCTGCGGGGCTGAGACCCCCGCCCGCGCCCGGCCCCTTGCCGCCGCCGGGCCGTTCCTGCAAGTTGCGGTCCGATCTGCGCCGCCCATGCGCCTGCTTGAGCGATGGTTTCACCTGGCCGCCCAGGGGACATCGGTACGCACCGAACTGACTGCGGGGCTGACGACCTTCGCCGCCATGGCCTACATCCTGGCGGTCAACCCGGCCATCCGGGGCGAGACCGGCATGGATCGGGGCGCCCTGCTGACCGCCACCGCCCTGGCCTCGGCGGTGATGACCGCGGTGTTTGCGCTGGCCACCAACTACCCGCTGGCCCTGGCGCCGGGCATGGGCATGAACGCCTTCTTCGCCTACACGCTGTGCCTGGGCCAGCAGGTGCCCTGGCCCACCGCGCTGGGGTTGACCTTTCTGAGCGGGGTGTTGTTTCTGGGGCTCACCGTCACCGGCCTGCGCCGGCGCATCGTCGAGGCCATCCCGCTGGAGTTGAAAACCGCCATCAGTTGCGGCATCGGCCTGTTCATCGCCTTCATCGGCCTGAAAAACGCCGGCATCGTGGCACCGGACCCGGTGACCCTGGTACGGGCGGGGGACCTGTCCGTTCCACCGGTCCTGCTGGCGCTGGGCGGGATCGTGCTGGCGGCGGTGCTGGTGTGGTACCGGGTGCGCGGGGCGGTGATTCTGACCATTCTGGTGCTGACCGTGGCCGGGTTGTGGGTCCCCGCCGGCGAGGGGCAGGGCATGGTCACCCGCCCGCCCGCCGCGGTGGTGTCCTGGCCGTCCTCGCTGGCGCCGACTTTTTTGAAGCTGGACCTGGCGGACGTCTGGGCGCGGCTGGCCGAGCTCTGGCCGGCCCTGCTGGCGCTGCTGTTTGTGGACCTGTTCGTCAATCTGGGCACGCTGCTGGGTGTCTGCCAGCGGGCCGGGCTGCTGGATGAACGGGGGCAACTGCCGCGGCTGAGCCGGGCCCTGGCCGCCGATGCCACCGCGGCGATGGTGGGGTCGGTGATCGGGACCTCGACGGTTACCAACTACATCGAGTCCGCCGCCGGCGTCGAGGAAGGGGGGCGCACGGGACTGACCGGCCTGGTGGTGGCCGCCTGCTTCCTGCTGGCCCTGGGTTTCAGTCCCCTGATTCTGGCCATCCCCGCCGTGGCCACGGCGCCCGCCCTGGTGGTGGTGGGCATTTTCATGATGCAGGGCATCACCCGCCTGAACCTGGGCGACTTCGCGGTGGCCGCCCCCGCGGTGATCCCCATGCTGTTGATGCCGCTGACCTCGAGCATCAGCGAAGGGCTGGCGCTGGGCTTTGTCTGCCACGTGGCCCTGCGCCTGGGCACGGGTCGTTGGCGCGAGATTTCGCCCACCGCCGGCGTGCTGGCCGTGCTGTTCGTGCTGCACCTCATCAGCCGCTGAAGCCCGGGAGGGCGTGCCTCGCCGGGATTGTGCGCCCGCCGGCTCCCCGTTACCCTCGCCACCAACGCCGCCACGCATCATGAACCTGACCCGACGCCACTTCCTCGCCGCCACCGCCGGTCTGGCGACCGCCACCCCCATGTCCGCCCGCGCCGCCGCCACGGCCGGCCCGCGTCCCCGCATCAAACTGGCCGTGGCCACCTACTCGTACTGGCATTTCCGCACCCCCCGCGTGCCGGTCGAGACGGTCATGGACAAGGCCGCCGCGCTGGGGGCCGAGGGCGTGGACCTCCTCCACCGCCAGATGGACCTCCCGGAGCGGGAACCGCTGACCCCGGACCACCGCGCCTACCTGCGCCGGCTCAAACGCCACGCCTTCCGCGTCGGCGTGGACCTGGTCGCGCTGTCCATCCACCAGGACTTCGTGGACCCCGATCCGGCCTACCGCCGCCAGCAGGTCGAGCACACCCACAAGTGCCTCGAAATCGCCTACGAGCTGGGCGTGCCCTGCCTCCGGCTCAATTCCGGCCGCTGGAACACCATCCCCGACTTCGACGACCTGATGAAGGCACGGGGCGAGGAGCCGGTCCTGCCCGGCTACACCGAGGAGGACGGCTTCAAGTGGTGTCAGGACTGCATCGAGCAATGCCTGCCCAGGGCCGAACAGTGTGGCGTGATCCTGGCGCTGGAAAATCACTGGGGCCTGACCCGCACGCCCGAGGGGTTGCTGCGGCTGGTCAATGCCCTCCCCTCGCCCTGGCTGGGCGTGCTGCTGGACACCGGCAACTTCCTTGAAGACCCCTACGAGAAAATCCGCCTCGTGGCGGCCAAGACCGTGTTCGTTCAGGCCAAGACCTACTTCGGCGGCGGTGAATGGTACACGCTGGACCTGGACTACCCGCGCATCGCCCGCATCCTGCGCGAGGCCGGCTACACCGGATACGTGTCGCTCGAGATGGAAGGCAAGGAAGACCCGGAGACCGCCGTGCCCAAGAGCCTGGAACTGCTGCGACGGGCCTTTGCGAGCTGAGCGGGCCGGCACCCGGCGAAAAGACGGGCCGTCCCCTGAGCGTGGGGCCAGGGGTAACTGACAACTTTGGCCGCTACCGGGACAGTTGTACCACACCGAAACTCCGAAACTCCGGCCCCCCTAGCGCCGACTGGTAGTCGGCTGTCTCGGGGGCTGTCAGCCCGCAGACCGACCGCCAGCGCAGGCCGTAGCGGCAAACTTCCCGATCTGCCGTAGCGCTGGTTTTCCAAACCCGCAGCTTCTGAGCCTCCCAGAAAGCAGCGGCAAGCCACCGCACTCCAGACGCGGGCGCGAGAAACGGCGGCTTGCGAAGTTCGCGAAGCGCCCGGAGTGCGCCAGCTTGCGGGCGCTGTCAGGACAAGGCCGGCACAGCAGTGCCCGACCGAACGGGGTAGGGCCGCGCTGCGGCGCGGCCGATGGGGAAATCGGCGCCACGGCAGGTGGGAAACCTGCGCTACGCTGCCGCCAGCGTCAGCCGCTTCCGCCGATTGGCAATCGGCGATACGGCTGGCTGCCCGCCTGCGCTACATCGCCGGGCTGGTAGCCCGGCGGGACGGGCAGGTTGGCCGTTTTACCCCTTTGTCCGCTGCGTGACTGCAGCGGCTACCGGCAACCAGCTTCTGCCTTCGACTTTCGACCTTCGACCTTCGACCCTCCCGGCTAGATTTGCTCGAAGTAACGCCGCTTTTCCCAGTCGGTCACCGCGGTATCGAAAGCCTGCTGTTCGAGCCGGGCGTGGCGGACGTAGTAGTCCACCACCGCGTCGCCGAAGGCCACCCGGGCCAGGCGGGATTGCTCGAAGCGGTCTGCCGCCTCGCGCAGGCTCGACGGCAGGCGCGGCAGCGCGGGGTCCCGGTAGGCGTTGCCGCGATATTCCTCGCCGCAGTCCGGTCCCTCCTCGAGCCCGGCCAGTCCGGCGGCCAGCATCGCCGCCAGGGCCAGGTAGGGGTTGGCGTCCGCGCCGGGCATGCGGTTTTCGATGCGGAAGGACGAGCCGTGGCCGACGATGCGGAAGCCGGTGGTGCGGTTGTCCGTGGCCCAGGCCATGCGGGTGGGCGCCCAACTGCCCGGCTGGTAGCGTTTGTAACTGTTCACCGTGGGGGCGGACCAGAGGCAAAGCTCGGGTGTGTAGCGGAGCAGGCCGCCCGGAAACTGGCGGAACAGGGGGGTGCCGCGGCGCTGGCGGGCGTCCCAAAAGGCCGGCCGGCCACCCCGCCAGAGGCTCAGGTGCAGGTGGCAGGAGTTGCCCGCCTCATCCGGGGCCAGCTTGGCCATGAAGGAAACGGCCTTGCCGTGCTGGTGGGCCAGTTCCTTGACGCCCTGCTTGAAGAGGGTGTGCCGGTCGGCCATTTCCAGCGGCCCGGCATGGGTGAAGTTCACCTCGTGCTGACCGCGACTCCACTCGCCCTTGCTGCTTTCGACCGGGACTCCGGCGACGGGCATCTGATTGCGGATGGCCCGCAGCAGCGGCTCATCGCGGGTGGGCTGCATGAGGTGGTAGTCAATGCGGTAGTCGCTCGAGGGCTGGAGGTCGCGGTAGCCGCAGGCGAAGGCCTCGGGGTAGGTGTGGTTGAACAGGTAGAACTCCAGCTCGGTGGCGCACTGGCAGGTCAGGCCGCGCCGGCGCAGCCGCCCGACCTGGTGCCGCAGGATGGTGCGCGGCGCCTCGGCCACCGGCGAGCCGTCCTCGTGCACGTAGTCGCACAGCACCAGCGCCGCCCCCGGCTGCCAGGGCAGGCGGCGCAGGGTGGCCAGGTCGGGCCGCCGGACAAAATCGCCAAAGCCGGCCGCCCAGTTGGCCACCGCAAAGCCGTCCAGCGGGTCCATGTCCAGGTTCACGGTCAGGAGGTAATTGCAGCCGTGGGTGCCGTGCCGGGCGACGTGGTCGAGGAAAAAATCGGCGCGGAAGCGCTTGCCCACCAGTCGGCCGAAGGGATCGGGGAAGCCGACCAGGACGGTGTCCGTTTCGCCACGACGAATGCCGGCCTTCAGTTCGGTCAGGGTCATGCGCGCGCAGTCAACCACAGCCCCCCGGCGCAGCACAATCCGCCAGCCGCCTGGCAACGGCTCACTCCCGGTGTCGTCGGGCCAGAATTACGTCGCGCCCGGTCAGGGAAAGCAGCACGACCAACGCGCCGAAGGGCAGCAACGCCAGCAGGTCCGACCACGCACCGGTGACGAAGGGGTTGCGCCCGGCCAGGGCGTTGACGGCCTGGTTGAAGCCCGCCAGCCAGCGGGCCGGGGCGGTGCCGTTGGGGTCGGCCAGCCCGGCGATGAAGGCGATCAGGATGCCGGCGATGGCGCCGCCGGCGATGTAGCCCGAGGCCAGCATGACGCCCGCGCTCTTGTCGCCCTCGGCCGTCAACTGTTCCTCGCTGAGCCGGGCGTGGGCGAACTTGCGGCGCAGATAACGGTCCACGCCGGCACGGACCAGGCCGCCGATGAAGATGGGCATCGAGGAGGAGATGGGCAGGTACACGCCGGTGGCGAAGGCCAGCGAGGGCAGGAAGGACATCTCGAGCACCACGGCGATCATGGCGCCGATGAGCACCAGGCCCCAGGGCAGTTCGCGGCTGAGGATGCCCTTGATGATGTAGCTCATCAACGTGGCCTTCGGGGCATCGAACTTCTCGACCGTCGAGCCGTCGGGCCGGGTGCGCCAGGTGCCGTTGATGCCGGGGTCCACCAGGTACACCGGCCGGCCGGTGGCGTCCACCAGGTAGCGACCGGGCGGGCCCAGTTGCTCGCGGGTGTTGTGCCAGACCAGGTAGGTGTTGGTGTCGGTGGTACCCTGCGGGCCGAGGAGTTTTTCGCGGCGGCTGAGCGTGGCGGGGTCGGCGCGGAGCGTGGGGGGAAGGTTTTGGAGCATCTGCACCGGCACGTACACGGTTTTGCTGTTGTTGAGCAGCGTCAGCACCGGGCCGAGGATGAGCGCCGAGGCCAGGGCGCCCACCAGCAGGGCGATCTGCTGGGAGCGCGGCGTGGCGCCCACCAGGTAGCCGGTCTTGATGCTCTGGGCGGTGGTGCCGCCGTTGGAGGAGGCGATGCAGACGATGCCGCCCACCGAGAGCGCGGTCACGTAGTAGCGCGCCTCGGTCCAGTCCAGCAGCAGGAAGATCAGGCAGGTCAACAGCAGCGTGGCCACGGTCATGCCGGAGATGGGGTTCGAGGAGGAGCCGATTTCGCCGGTCAGGCGCGCGGACACGGTCACGAAGATGAAGCCGAACACCACGATCAGCAGCGCGCCCAGCAGGTTCATGTGCAGGGGAGCGGCCACGGTGATCGCCGCCAGCAGCCCGAGCACCCCCACCAGCACCATCTTCAGCGAAAGGTCCCGGTCGGTACGCACGGTGCCAGTCCCCGGCCCGCGGGCGCCGCTGAAATCACGCAGCCCGCTCCGCAGCGCGTGCCAGAGGGTGGGCAGGGACCGCCCCACGCTGATGATCCCGCCCGCCGCCACCGCCCCCGCGCCGATGTACAGGATGTAGGCGCCGCGGATGCCGTTGGGGGTCATCTCGCGGATGGGCTGGCTGCCCGGCGGCACCAGGTCGGCCGCGTGTTCGCCGAAGAACATGATGGCCGGGATCAACACCAGGTACGAGAGCACGCCGCCCGCGCACATGATCGAGGCGATGCGCGGGCCGATGATATACCCCACGCCGAGCAGTTCGGGGGAGATTTCGGCGGAGACCGACCCACCCTTGAACGGGGCGCCGAAGACCTTTTCGGGTACGTCCTTCCAGAGCCGGAACAGGGCCATGAGGGTCTTGTACACCAGCCCGATGCCGAACCCGATGAAGATGGTGGCCGGATGGGCATCCAGCCGGCCGGTGCGCCCGGCGCCCGGCGCCCCGGCCGCGGCGGCGCGGGAGGCGGCCGAGGCGCCGGCCTTGAGCACCTCCGCGCAGGCGGTGCCTTCGGGGAACTTCAGCACGCCATGCTGGGCCACGACCAGGGCGCGCCGCAGCGGGATCATCATGAGCACCCCCAGCAGGCCGCCGAGCACCGCCACCAGGAGCACGCGGCTCAGTTCCAGATCAAAGCCCAGGATCAGAATGGCCGGCATGGTCACCCCCACGCCGAAGGCAATGGACTCGCCCGCCGAGCCGGCGCTCTGGACCAGGTTGTTTTCCAGGATGGTCGTCTCGCGGAAACCCAGGCGCGCCGCCAGCTTGAACAGGGTGATGGCAATTACCGCCACGGGGATCGAGGCGCTGACCGTCAGGCCGACCTTGAGCACCAGGTAGAGCGAGGAGGCACCGAAGATCATCCCCAGCACCGTCCCCACCACCAGCGGCACGGGGGCGAACTCGCTCAACTGGACGTGGTGCGGAATGTAGGGTTGAAAGGCGGGAACCGCGGCGGCCGTCGTCGGGGAACGATCGGGCGTGCTCATGCGTGGCCGCAGAGGCTAGGCCGGCCGCGGGCAAACGCCAGAGCAAAGCCGCCCGCGCGCGCCGAGCCCCGGCCCGCTCACTCGTACTCGCTGGGGCCGGTGGCGGCGGGCACCTGGTCTTCGCGCGGTTTGGGATTGGGCGGGTTGCTGCCGCGCAGGGTGTAGGTGTAGCTGCCCACGGCGTGGATTTCGGTCGGCTTGAGCAGCGTTTTCCAGGTGACCATGCCCTTGTCGGGCACGCCGTCGTAGATGGTGCGGAGGTTGTCTTTGAACTCGGCGCCGTGAATCCAGTAGTCGTCGGTCAGGTTGGGGCCCACCAGGCCGCCGCCGTCGTTGCGATGACAGGGGGCGCACATCTGGTCGTAGAGGCGTTTGCCTTCGGCGAGCACGGCGGGGTCTGACGATGGCGTCAGGGCTTCCATCTCCTTCTCGAAGCGGGCCAGCGCAGCGGCTTTGATCGCCTCGCCCACGGCCATTTCACGTTCGTACTCGTAGAGCATCTGGCCCTTGGCGGCCAGGTCACCCCGGGCCAGTACGTGGTAGTAGCCGAGGTAGAGGAGGCCGAAGAGGTTGCAGCCCCAGAACAGCCACACCCACCAGCGGGGCAGCTTGTTGTCCAGCTCGCGGATGCCGTCAGCGTCGTGGTCCAGCAGCAGGGGGTCTTGGGGTTCAGTCATGGCGGGACTCCTCGGGAGCGGGTTCGGGCAAATCGGGTTCCAAGGGTTGGGCGGCCATGCGGTCGAGGAAAGGTTTCTTGAGCCAGAGCGTCCGGACCAACACGCCGGCAAAGCAGGCGAAGAACAGCAGGATCGAAATGATCCCATACCATTCGATGCCGCCGATGTGTTCGAGGACGTTGCGGATCACGGGGGGTCAGGGGCCGGTGAGTTGGGGGGCGGTGCTGGCCGGGCTGCCCTTGATGTCGGTCCCCAGGCGCTGGAGGTAGGCGATCAGGGCGATGATTTCACGGTCGGGCTCGGCCTCGACCATGCCGACCTTGAGGTTTTGGACGATGCGGGTCTGCTGGGCAGCCATCTGCTGATGCGCCTGGGCGATGTCCTGGTCAGAGTACGGCACGCCGAGGCGACGGAGGGTTTTCATGCGCACCTGGACGACGTTGGTGTCCAGCTTGCGGGTCAGCAGCCAGGGGTAGCGCGGCATGATGGAGCCGGGGGAGGTGCTGACCGGGTTTTCCATGTGGTTGTAATGCCAGGCATCCGGGTACTTGCCGCCCCCGCGGTGGAGGTCCGGGCCGGTGCGCTTGGAGCCCCAGAGGAAGGGGTGGTCGTACACGAACTCACCGACCTTCGAGTACTCGCCGTAACGCTCGGTCTCGGAGCGGAAAGGCCGGACCATCTGGGAATGGCAGGCCACGCAGCCCTCCCGGATGTAGATGTCGCGGCCGAGCAGCTCCAGGGGCGTGTAGGGCTTGACCGCGGCGATGGTCGGCACGTTGCTTTTGATAAGGTACATGGGGATGATCTCGACCAGGCCGCCGACGAGGATGGCCAGGGTGACCAGCACGGTGAAGGTGACCGGCACCCCCTCCAGCCACCGGTGGCCGTGCCAGCCGGGGACCTTTTTCTCGGGCCTGGTGGGCTGGGTGCGGAGGGCGGGGGCCTGGGCCTCGGTGTCGGGCACGAACTGCCCGCTGCGGGCCGTCTTGTACAGGTTCACGCACATCAGCACGATGCCCACCACGTACAACGTGCCCCCCACCGCCCGCAGCATGTGCATGGGGATGATGCGGAGGGTGGTCTCGAGGAAGTTGCCGTACTGCAGGAAACCGTCGGCGTTAAACTGCTTCCACATCAGCCCCTGGGTGACGCCGCTGACGTAGATGGGCACCACGTAAAACATCATCCCCAGCAGCCCGATCCAGAAGTGGTAGTTGGCCAGCTTGGTGGACCAGAGCCGGGTCTGGTACAGCCGCGGCAACAGCCAGTAGAGCATCCCGAAGGTCAGAAAGCCGTTCCACCCCAGCGCGCCGGTGTGCACGTGGGCGATGGTCCAGTCGGTGTAATGCGACAGGGCGTTGACGCTCTTGACCGCCAGCGTGGGGCCTTCGAGCGTGGCCATGCCGTAGGCGGTCACCGCCACCACCATGAACTTGAGCACCGGGTCCTGCCGCACCTTGTCCCAGGCCCCGCGCAGGGTAAGCAGACCGTTCAACATGCCGCCCCAGCTCGGCGCCACCAGCATCACGCTGAAGACCATGCCCAGCGACTGCACCCAGTCCGGCAGCGCGGTGTAGAGCAGGTGATGGGGCCCGGCCCAGATGTAGATGAAGATCAGCGCCCAGAAGTGGATGATCGAAAGCCGGTAGCTGAACACCGGCCGGTCCGCCGCCTTGGGCAGGAAGTAGTACATCAGGCCCAGGTACGGCGTGGTCAGGAAGAAGGCCACGGCGTTGTGGCCGTACCACCACTGGACCAGCGCATCCTGGACGCCGGCGTAAATCGAGTAGCTCTTGAACGCCCCCGCCGGCAGGGCCAGCGAGTTGAAGATGTGCAGCACCGCCACCGTGATGGCCGTGGCAATGTAGAACCAGATGGCCACGTACATGTGCTTCTCCCGCCGGCGCAGCAGGGTCCCCAGCAGGTTGACGGTAAACGCCACCCAGACCCCGGCGATGGCCAGGTCAATCGGCCATTCCAGCTCCGCGTACTCCTTGCTGGTGGTCAGCCCCAGCGGCAGGGTGATGGCCGCGGCCACGATGATCGCCTGCCAGCCCCAGAAGTTGATCCAGCTCAGCGCGTCGCTGAACATCCGCGCCTTGCACAGCCGCTGCAGCGAGTAGTAGATGCCGGCGAACATGCCGTTGCCCACAAAAGCGAAGATCACCGCGTTGGTGTGCAGCGGCCGGATGCGGCCGAAGGTGGTAAACGGCGTGTCCAGGTTCAGACCCGGCCAGAACAACTGGCAGGCCGCCAGCAACCCCGCCAGCGTCCCCACCAGCCCCCAAAAGGCCGTGGCGATGGCAAAGGCACGGACGATGCGGTTGTCGTAGCGGAAGGTCTCGACGTTCATGTTGCGGTCACGTGCGGTCATCCGTTGCGGGCGGGAGTCTGCCGGGGTCGGGGCGCCTTGTCCTCGGTCAAAATGCGCAGCGCCGGCGTCCGGGCGTCCTCGAACTGGCCGGCCCGCACCGCCCAGAGAAAGGCCAGCAAAAAGCCGCCTGCCAGGGCCAGGCTGGCCAGGATGAGGATCAGGACAACGGCCATCGTCGCGCGCCTCGGCGGGCTCCGGCATCCGGGGCGGGGCAACCTCGCCGCGCCCGGCCCGCCGCACGGCCCACATGGTTCACCGGGCGGGACGCGCGTGACTACGCCGGAATTTCGACCGGCTTGACCGGAATTTCGCCCGCCACCCGCCGCCGGTACTCGGTGGGCGAACACCCATAGCGGCGCCGGAACGCGCGGTTGAAGTACGGAATCGAGTCAAAGCCCGCCTCGAAGGCCACCTCGGTGATGCGCCGGCCCGGCTCGCGCAACAGCTCCGCCGCACGCTCCAGCCGCAGCCGGTTGCGGTACGCGGTGAAGGTCAGTCCGGTCTGCCGCTTGAAGACCGCGCAGAAGTGACAGGGGCTCAGGTTGACCCGTGCCGCCACCTCGCGCAACGCCACCCGGCGGTCCGCGTTCTCCCGCAGAAACGCCTCGATCCGGGCCAGCCAGGGCGAGCGCTCCGCCGGCGACCGGCCGGCCAGGATTTCCCGCCCCAGCCCCTGGAGGTACCGCGCGAACATGTCCAACAACCGCGCCACCGCCCGGCCCTTTTCGGCATCCACCCGCGGCGCGTGCCGCCAGGTGGTTTCCAGCTCTGGCTGCCGGTCCCCCAGCCCCTCGCCGCTCAGCCGCTCCATCAACTCGGCCAGGCCCCGCCGGTTGAGCGCGCGCAGCGTGAACGGCCCGGCCAGCAGGTTGGCCACGTGCCGGCCCTGGACAAACACCGGCACCAAAATCTTCAACAGCCCGGAGGGACAACGGTACTGGATCGGCCCCCCGCCCCGCACCGCCCGGGCCTCGGCCCGCCGCAAGGTGCGCCGACACAGCGTACCGCTGGGCTCGCCCAGACAGCCCCGCACACAGTACGCCTCCACTTCCGGTCCGCCGGGATGGGCGCTCGGCGGCAGCAACGTCAACGGCAGGCCGGTGGCGCAGGTGAAGGCCGCTTGCTGCTCCCGCACCTGCGCCGAGGCGGCCAGTGGCTCCCAGCCGGAATCGTTCCCGGCCGGCGTCGTCTCAAGCTTGGCCACCCCGCTCACCATGTTCTCGTTCCAACCTTCGCACCCGCGGCTCCGGGCGGGCACCGCGGCGCCCGCTCAAGCCGGCGCTGATTCTAGGCGCGCCGCCCCGCCCCGCAAGGGCCGGCCGCCACCCAGGCCCAGCCGCCGCGCCGCCCGCGTGGTCAGGCCGCTGGCCAGCCCCACCACCGTGACCGAACTCAACGGCATGAGCACCGCGCAGATCACCGGCGACAGCACCCCCGCCGCGGCGATGCTCACTCCCACCACGTTATAGAGGGCGGACACGACGAAATTGAACTTCACCACCCGTTCGACCACCCGCGCAAACCGCAGCAACCGCGCCAGCCGCGGCACGGCGTCGGCCTCGGCGATGACGTCGCTGGCCGGCGAGAAGGCGCCCGCCCCCCCGCTCACGGCCACGCCCACCTCCGCCTCGCGCAACGCGCCGGCATCGTTGAGCCCGTCCCCCACCATCATCACCCGCCGGCCCGCCGCGCGCAGGGCGGCCACGAACTCCAGCTTGTCCAGCGGCCTCTGGTTGAAGCGCAGTTCCGCCTCCGCGCCCAGCAGGCCGGCAAACACCGCGCGCTCCTTCTCCTGATCGCCGCTGACCAGGTACAGCCGTACCAGCGGCCGCAACTCCGCCATCAGCGCCTGCGTCCCCGGCCGCACCACCCCCGTCAACACAAACGCCCCGCGGTACACCCCGCCCACCGCCAGGGCCACCACGCTGCCCGGCGGCAAATCCACCTCCGGCACCGCCACGTCTTCCGCTCCCAGCCAGGCGCGCGAACCCAGCCGGTAAAGCCGGCCCCCCACCCGCCCCCGCAGACCGCCTCCGGGTACTTCGACGAAGGCGTCCACCGCCGGCAGCGGGGGCGCGTCCGCCCCGCCTTCCCCGCCGGTGGCCGGGCTCCCGCCCGCCTCGAAAAACTGCCGCAGCCGGACCGCGTACGGGTGAGTGGACTGGGCCGCCAGCGCGCGCACGGCCGCCTGTTCAGCCGGCGTTAGTGCCCGTCCCGCAACCCCCCAAAAAAGCACTCCGCCACTGCCCGCGAGGGTGAGCGTGCCGGTCTTGTCAAACACCACCGTGTCCACCCCGGCCAGCCGTTCGAGCACCTGCGGGTTCTTGAGGAAAATCCCCCGCCGCTCCAGCAGACGCCGCGCCGTGCCCAGGCTGAAGGGGGCCGCCAGGGCCAGCGCACAGGGGCAGGCCACGATGAGCACGGCGGTGAAGGCCTTCAGCGCCCGGGCACCCTCCCCGGCCGCCAACCAACCCGCCAGCGCCGCCAGGGCGATGCCCGCCACCACCACTGTGAACCGGCGGCTGTAGCGGTTGGTCAGCGTATCCAGCGGATGGTGGCGGTCCTTGGCCAGCCGGGCGTGCTGCCAGAGCGAGCCGAGGTAGCTTTGCGAGACCGGCTTGACCGTCTCGACCACGATGCTGCCGCCCATCTGCCGGCCGCCCGCGTACAGCCGTTCCCCCACCGGCACCGTCACCGGCTCGGCCTCGCCGGTGACGAAGCTGTAGTCCACCGCTGCGGTCCCCTCGAGCAGCCGCGCATCCGCCGGGATCAATTCCCCGTGCCGCACCCGCAGCCGGTCCCCCACCCGCAGCGCGGACAGCGCCACCGACTCCTCCCCCGCCGCGGTCAGCCGCGTGGCCGCCAGCGGGAAAAACGCGCGGTAATCCGCATCGAAGACCAGCCGCGCGTAGGTCCGCGCCTGAAATACCTTTCCCAACAGAAGGAAAAACACCAGGCCGGAGAGCGAATCCAGGTACCCCTCGCCGCGGCCGGACAGGATTTCCCAGGCGCTCCAGCCGTACAGCGCCACGAGACCCGCGGCGATCGGCACATCCAGGGTCAGCATCCGCTGCCGAAGGCTCAGCCACGCGGACCGGAAATAATCCGCCGCGCTGAACAGCAGTACCGGCAGCGCCAGCACCAGGCTCAGGCCGCCGAACCAGGCCCGGAATAACGGCCCGCTCCAACTGTCCAGCCCCAGGTACAGCGGCAGGCTGAACAACATGACGTTGCCAAAGGCAAACCCCGCCACACCCACCTGCACCCACAACCGCCGGCGCGCCGGATCGGGACCGGGGCGGGCCGTCTCCCCCAGCGTCAACTGCGGCTCGTAACCGATCGAGGTCAGCAACGCCGCCAGCTCGCTGAGCCGGATGCGCTTCGGGGCAAACCAGATCGTCGCCTCACGCCGCTCAAAATCCACCACCGACCGTCCCACGCCGGGGTGGAGGCGAAACAGGTTTTCGAGCAGCCACACGCAGGCGATGCAGTGGATGGCCGGCAGGCGGAAGCGCACCCGACTGGTCCGGCCGTCGTGGAAGTCCAGCAACTGCTCCTGCACCGCCGGCTCATCCAGGCAGGCAAAGCGGGCGGCCCCGGCGGCGGCCCCGACACGCTGGCCGGGGTGGCGGTTCAGCTCGTAAAACTGGTCGAGCCCGTTCTCGGCCAGCAGTTGATAAACCGTCAGGCAGCCCTGGCAGCAAAACGCCTTGTCCACCAGACGCGGCGGATGGGCCGGACACGGCGTGCCACAGTGAAAACACACGGCCGCCGCTGCCGCATCGTCGGCCACGGTCTCGGTGGCCACCGACCGGGCGTCAGTCGCCCCGGGCGGGGAGGCCCCGGCGGTGGTCGGGTCAGGTACCTGAATCAGGGGTGGCGACATCGGCAAAACGGCCGGAACATAGCAGGCCCGGTAGCTTGACCGCTGCCCCGCGTCCGCGCCAGCCGAAAGGGGGCCGGGCCGACGTGGCCCGCGGGACAAAAGCGTCCGAGGCTCGGCGCCGGCAGCCCACGCAGCGCAGGCGGCCAGCCTGCCGCTTCGCCGATTGCCAGTTGGCGCTACGGCTAAACCGTCTCGGTGCGGCGGCGCACCACCCCTTCCGCCGGCTCATGCCGGCGGCTACTCGCCCCACGGCGGGGATGCCGGCGGCCGCCGGGGACCCGGTTCGAAGCCATTTGCTGCTTGGCGGTAGGGCACCTCCGCAGTACGGTCGCCGCCCATGAAACACACCTTGTTCGGTTGGTTGGCTCTCACCCTGGCCGGCGGTCTGTTGCAGGCCGCCGCGGCGGAAGAGGGGTTTGTCCCCCTGATGGATGGCAAGACCTTCAACGGCTGGAAACCTGCCGCGGAGAATCCGGGCACCTGGAAGGTCGAGGACGGCGCCTTCGTGGCCGCCGGGCCGCGCTGCCACCTGTTTTATGTCGGCGACGAGCGGCCCTTCAAAAATTTCCACCTCAAGGTCGAGGTCTTGACCACCCCGGGCTCGAACGGGGGTATTTACTTCCACACCCGCTACCAGGAGCGCGACTGGCCGCGGGCGGGCTTCGAGTCGCAGGTCAACGTCTCCCACAGCGACTGGATCAAGACCGGCAGCCTGTACGGCCTGGTGAACACCGGCCTGGCCGCCTGCGAGGACAACAAGTGGTGGCTGCAGGAGATCATCGTCCAGGGCCGGCAGGTGACGGTGAAGGTGGACGGCAAGACGGTGCTCCAGTACACCGAACCGCTGGGGGCGCAGGCCAACCCGGACTTCGCCCGCAAGCTCAGCGAAGGCACCTTCGCCCTCCAGGCTCACGACCCCAAGAGCGTCGTGCGTTACCGCAACATCCGCGTCAAGCGACTGGACTGACCGGCGCACTCCGGTTTTGCGCAGACACGCCCGGCGGGAATCGGCCGGGCGTTTTATCTGGGTCTGGGCGGAGCGAACGCCCGGCTGGGCCGTAAATCGCGCGGGGTGGAAGCCCGCCGGGGCGAGGTCCGGGAGACTTCGCGCCGTGCCGGGAGTCAGCCCGCTGGTGGGGAGGCTTTTCTCACCCCTCCAGGCCATTTCTCAACAGCGCCGGCGCGGGCCTCGCCGCAGCGGCGGAGCACGAAAAAGAAGGCCGGGCGTGACGGTGGGGCCGCCACGCCCGGCCGGGGCGTGAGGAGGGGTGGGCTATTCGTAGCGCAGCACCAGGTTGGCGCCCTGGAGCTGGATGGACGTGATGCGGTAGGCCCGGCCCGCCTGCAGGCGGTAGAAGCGGGCCGGCCCGCTGACCGGTACGGTGATGGTCCCGGCTCCGGTGTTGATCACGGCCGAGGCGTCATCGGTGAAGGGGTCGCCGAGGCGGGCGGTGGACTGGAGCTTGAGCTCCGGCTCGGCCGCCACGTCCACATAGGCCTTGATGGCGCGGGCCGAACCCGCGTCGTTGAGGAGGGTGCGTTCGCCCGAGTTGAGGTCCACGCTGAACCACTCGGCAAAGGCGTTGCCGCCGCGTTCGTACCAGACCATGCGGAAGGGGTAGAAGCCGCTGACGGTCACGACGAAGTCGAAGGTTTCGTTGGCCGGGCCGCCGTTATGGAAGCCCAGCAGAGGGGTCTTGTCGCTGAGCCGGGCGCCGGAGGAGATTTTGTAGCCGTCGTCGGTCACCACGCCAAAGCGGTAGGCGCCGGCGGCCAGTTCGAGCCAGGCGGTGATTTCCACGGCGAAGTCGTCCGTGCCTTCCTGCGATTCCGCCAGGCCGGGCACCAGGCTTTCCGGGAAGCCGTTATCGGCGGTGAAGAAGCCCGAGGGCCGGTCATCCTGGGTCTGGTTGACGAGCTGCTCGACCACGTTGGTCTCGATCGCCCTGGGGATGGTCGAGTTGGGGGCCAACTGGCTTTCGGCGCGGTCGAGGCTGTTTTCCAGGTTCGAGAAGGCCGGGGCCTGGACCATGCGCACGTTGAAGCCGCGGGCCAGACCGGGGCCGGAGCGGCGGTTGGCCGGGTCCAGCGCCAGGTAGGTGAGGGTGAAGCTCCACGACTGCGCCACTTCCCCCCCGTCGCTGTCCCGGAAGGAGAGCCGCGCGGTGTGGGTCTGGCCCGGCGGCGGCAGCGGGGTGATGGCGTAGGAGACGTCCGCCCCGCTGGCGGTGGGGGTGACCGTGGCCGGGACGACCTGGCCGTTGAGTTCGAGCCGCACTGTGGCGGTGTTGACGGTGGTGTCGCGGTTCTGAATCGCCGCGGTGACGACCGGGGCGATGGTTTCCACCACCGCGTCCGGGGCGGGGTTGAGGTAGGCGATGGTCGGCCGCTGCGGCCCGACATCCGGCACGGGCAGGAAGACCAGATAGTTGAGGTAACGGGCCCCGGTGGCGTCGTCCGGGGTGACGTGCCGGAGCCGGAGGGTCTTCTTGCCGGAAAGGCGCAGCACGATCTTGTTCTGGCCGGTACCGTCAGTCAGCGGGACGTTGCGGAAGGTGTAGCCACTGACGCGGCCCAGGAAGCTGCCCAGCACGCGGGTGGTCTGGTCGGGTTGGGCCGGGTTGCTGGTCACTTCCTCGAGCACGCTTTCGGCCTGGGCAAAGTTCACGATGGCCTCCCGCAGGTACACCTCGTAGGAACCGGCGGTGAAGTCGCGGGTGAAGTTCTGCCACTCGTCCGCCGCAATGTCGCCCACGTCGTAGTCGTAAATCCCACCCTCCGGATTGAACACGCTGCGGACCAGGTCCAGGGACCGCTGCATCCGCACGGGGTCCACGGTGCGGTACATGGTGTTGGCGCCGTTGGGAGTGGTGCGGGTGTCGTGGAAGTCCACCCCTTCGACACCAGCGCGGTCGGTGTAGGAATTGTCCGCCTGCCCCCAGCCCTCGGGGCTGCGGACGGGGTTGTTGAAGTAGGCGCCGCCGTCGAAGTTGTAGTCCTCGACCTCGACCACCCGGGCGGCCGGCGTGAAGGTGTCGAAATAAATCGTCTGGGCGGTGGTCAGGCCGCCGGCATCGGTGACCTCCAGGCGGGCCACGTAGTTCTGGTCCGCGGTCAGGCCGCCGAGGCTGACGGTGCGGTTGGCGCCGGAGCCGCCCAGGACCAGGCCGTTGCCCGCCGCGTTGGTCACGCCGTTGAGAATGACACGGAAGGCGGTGTCGTCGAGGGGCTGGTCGTCGGCAGCCCGGAAGGTGAGCTGGGTGGTGGCCGGGAGGAAGTTCGCGCCGTCGCGCGGGTTGATTTCACTGAGGATGGGCGGCTGGTTGGCCGCCTCGGGCGGCGCGCAGGCAATCAGGTTGTCGTAGATGACCTGGTAGCCGGCGGGGTCCTGGCCGCCGTCGGCGTAGAGGTATAGGACCACGTGACCGGGGCCGGTGAACGGCGCCGGCGGGGAATCGGTGCCGTCGTCCAGCACGTCCGCGCCCGCCGTGTCCACGAAGGTCCGGTCGAAGATGACGGCGTTGTTGTCGTCGCGGTCATACACGCGGCCGCGGAGGGTCACCTCGCCGTTGCGGACGGTCAGGGCCAGGGAGAGGGTGATGTTCTCATTTTTGAGAGCGGTAGCGGAGTTGAGGAAATACATGTTGATGCCCTTGGTCATGAGGATGTCGCTGGTGGACTTGGCCAGGCCGTAGCCGGCCAGGGTGTTCGGCCCGGTGGCCTGCGGAATCCACGCCAGCACGGCGAAGGAGTCCGGCCCCTGCCCGCTGACCAGGTCCACGCTGAACTCGTGAGTGGTCCCTTCCTCAAGGGTGAAGGTCTTCGACTTCTTGGTGCTGGAGACGAAGTACGGCTGGCCCAGGGCAGACAGGTTGAAGGTGAAGACGCCGTTGGCCTGCTGGCCGCCGGGCAGGGGGAGGTTGGCCGGGTTGGCGTCCTCCCAGCCGGAGCGCTGGGCGGCGTTGAAATCGTCCAGCACCTGCTCGTCGCAGATGAAGACTTCGAGGTTGTCGTAGATGACCTGGTAGCCGGCGGGGTCCTGCCCCCCATCGGCATACAGGTACAGCGTCGGATACCCCAGACCCAGGAAGGGGGCCGGCGGGGAATCGGTCCCGTCGTCCAGCACGTCCGCGGCCGCTGTATCCACGTAGCTGCGCTCGAAGATCACGGCGTTGTTGTCATCGCGGTCCAGCACCCGGCCGTGGATGAACACTTGGCCGCCCTTGACCCGCAGTTGGAGGATGAGGGTGATGTTGTCGTTTTTGAGAGCGGTAGCGGAGTTGAGGAAATACATGTTGATGCCCTTGGTCATGAGGATGTCGCTGGTGGACTTGGCCAGGCCGTAGCCGGCCAGCGTGTTCGGCCCGGTGGCCTGCGGAATCCACGCCAGCACGGCGAAGGAGTCCGGCCCCTGCCCGCTGACCAGGTCCACCCGCAACTCGATGGTGCGGCCTTCCTTGAGTTCGAGGGGCTCGGTCTTCTTGGTGCTGGAGACAAAGTACGGCTGGCCCAAGGCGGGCAGACCGAAGGTGAACACGCCGTTGGCCTGCTGGCCACCGGGCAGGGGCAGGTCGGCCGGGTTGGCGTCCTCCCAGCCCTGGCGTTGGGCGGCGTTGAAGTCGTCCAAGACCCGGGCCTGTGCGACCTGGACCGCCGCGCAGGCCAGCGACGCTGCCAGCCAGAGGCGGGGAAGCGAAGGAAGGGAACGTTTCATAACTGTAGGGAGAGGCGGCCGATGTCCGTCCTCGTCGCCGGGGCACCTGCCCGGGCGTTCGAGCAACGACCCATAAGCCGCGTGGAGTTGGTGCATTTGGATCGGACACCACGCTATTCCCTGTCTTGGACGTTGTCAATTCCATATTCGCGCGCCGGCAGGCGGCGCCGCAGGACCAGGGGCCGGAGTCCAAAAGGGACTATTGGGAACTCGGAAAGGCAGGAAGGGTATGCCGGGTGCCGGATGCCGGGTGCCGGGTGCCCAATTCTTGAGGAGCGCAGCCGCCCCGGACGCCAACGTCGGCGCCCCGCCGACGGTCCGGGGGTGGAACGGGTCACCTGCCCGTTCCGCCGGGCAACCACCCCGGCGGCACGTGGGACGGTCAACGGGCCAGTTGGAAGTAACGGGCCGCGTCCGGCTCAGGGCTCAGGCGGTGCGGGGCGAAGGCGCCGGGCACCTCTGCCCAGGGCCCTTCGGGTCGGTCGGCTTGTTGGAGGCGGGCATTGCCCAGCCAGTCCACCACCACCTGGTCCGCCTCCCGTGAGATGAACACGCGCAGCCCGGGCTGGAAGGGTTCGAGCCGCAGCCGCGCCAGCCCCGCCCCCGGCAAAGTCGCCAGACGCAGGTGCCCGTCCACCAGCAGCGCGCCGGCCGCGGCGGCCGCGATACCTGCCGGTCCGGCGGAGGCCCCGGCGGGGTTTTCCGCGCGGAACAGGGGACGGCCCCGGGGGTCCAGAACCTCCAAGATCAGGCGCGGCACCCCGGCGCTGGGGGTTTCCAAGCCGGCCGCGATCACCCGGAAATCGGGCAGGGTGACCACCTGGTGGATGGTTTTGACCGTCTCAGTCTCGGCCGCGGGCGAGGGAGGGACAAACGTCAGGTCCAGCGAACCGTCCGGCCGCAAGCGCGCCACTCCCGGCCGCGGCTGCTCGTGCACGGCCGTGAAACTGCCGCCCACCACGCAGCGCCCATCCGGCGTCAGGGCCAGGCTGTGGACGGCCGGGACCTCGCCGTCCCATTCAAGTCCGACGGCGTAGTCTTCATCGAGCGAGCCATCCGGGAGCAGGCGGGCCAGGTTGGGCCGGGGCTGGCCGTTGACCAGGTGGAAACGGCCGCCCACCCAGATGCGCCCCCCTGTATCCACCGCCAGGGCTTTGACCTCCGGGTCCGCCAGGCTGCTTTCGCAGCGGGCATCAAAGCCGTCGTCCACCGAGCCATCCTCCAGCAGCCGCACCAACCCCAGACGCCGGAAGGGGTCGGCCCGGGTAAACGCCCCGCCGACCACGATGCCGCCGGCGGGGGAAGTCGCCACGGCCAGGACCGGGCCGTTGAACTGGGGCGGGTTGAAGGCGGGGTCGGGCTGGCCATCGGCCTGAAGGCGGACAAGTTTGCTAGCGGGGTGATCGCCCACGCGGTCAAACTCGCCGCCCACGAGCCAGTGTCCGGCGGCGTCGCGGGCCAGGGCCAGGACGCGCGCTTCGCTGGGAAAGGGGGGCTGAAAGGCCGGGTCGGCCTGGCCGTCGGGGAACAGGCGGACCAGGTGAGAGCGGGGCTGTCCGTTGACCCGATCGAAACGCCCGCCGGCCAGGACCGCGCCTTCGGGCGCGAGGGCCAGCACCCGGACCTCGCCAGCGGTTTCGAAGCGGAGCCCGGCGGCGGCGAAGGTTTCGTCCAAAGTGCCGTCCGGCCGGAACCGGGCCAAACCGGGGCGGGGCGCGCCGCCGGCTTCCGAAAACTTTCCCGCCACGAGCACCGCGCCGTCCGTTTGTCGGGCCAGCCGGTAACCCCAGGCGCCGTCCTCGGCCCACAGGCCGGGGCCCGGGGGGAAGGCGGCATCCAGCGAGCCGTCAGCCCGGAAGCGGGCCAGACCGGCGCGCGCCTCGCCATCGGCCCACTCGAAGCCGCCGGCCAGGAGCACGCCTTCTTCCGGCCCGGCCAGGAGGTCAAACACCGTCCCCAGGCCGCCCTCGAGGCCGCCCTTGAAAGCAAAGGAGGTGTCCAGGCGACCGTCCGAGCCGAGCCGGGCCACTTGGGGCTGTGGCTGGGCGTCCACCGTCTCGAAGGCACCGGCCACCCACACGCCGCCGTCCGGCGCCAGGGCCACGGCGTAGGCGGCTGCCGGCTGGTCGCCGGCCTCGAGCTGAGCGGAAAAGGTGGTGTCCACGCGGCCATCCGGGAGCAGACGCGCCACGCCCGAAAAAGGCCAGTGGTCCACCGCCAAAAAGTTTCCCGCCACCACCAGGCGGCCCTTCGCGTCCACCGCCAGGTCCAGGGCCGTGGCGCCGTGGAGGCCGGTCCCCGGCTCGAAGGATTCGTCCAGCCGGCCATCCGGCCAGAGGCGGGCGAGACCGTCGCGGGGGAAGCCTTCGACAGTCTGGAAATTACCCGCCAGCAGGATGCGGCCATCCGGCAGGACCACCAGCGCCTTGATCAGGGGCGAGGGGGCCCCCGTCAGGCGCGGGGCAAAGCCGGCATCGAGCCGGCCGTCGGCTTCCAACCGCGCCAACGCGGTGCGGGGCTGACCTTGCACGCGCCCGAACCGACCGCCGACCAGGATGCGGCCATCGGCCGGTTGCACGGCCAGGGCGGCCACGGGGCCGTCCGCACCGCTGCCGGGATCAAAACCGGCGTCCAGGTTTCCCTGCGCATCCAGGCGCGCCAGCCCCTGCCGGGGCAGGTTGTTGACGAGCTGAAAATTGCCGGCCACCAACACCCGGCCATCCGCCTGCAGGGCCACGGCCATGAGCGTGATGTCCCGTGCGGTGGTGAAGCGGGGGCTGAAGGTCTCATCCCAGGTCCATCCCCCCGCGACCGTCGCCCCCCACCCAAGCCCCAGCCCCACCAGGAACCCGGCCCGAAACCGCGGCCCGCATCCGTACCCGAACGGGAAACGAGTTGGCCGAATCCAATCCACGGCCGGTTTTTCAGCAAGACTGTGGCCAACACGCACGCCGCGGCATTCTGGCGGCCGGAGGCGGGGGGCGGAAGAGTTTTGCGTCGCACCGGCCAGTGGCCGCGGGGCAACGCAGACCTCCGACCGGGTGGACGAAGGACGAAGGGACAAATCCGAAGTCCGAAATCCGAAGTCCGAAGTCCGAAGGTGGGGAAATTCGGGACTCAGGAAGGCGGGAAGGGCGCGGATACCGGATGCCGGATGTCCGCAGCCGCCGTGGCCACGCGGCGGACAGCCAGTCCGCCGGCTGACGCCGGTGGCTACCTGTCCGTGACGTAGCGCAGGCTGCCAGGCTGCCGTATCGCCGATTGCCATCGGCGAAGGGGGCTTGGGCATGGGACCGGCGCAGGGGCTGAAGATTGTTCGCAGGTGCGGAAAAGGGAAAGGGCCGGACGGCTGCCCGTCCGGCCCCTGAGACTGCGCCGTGCCGGTTATTGCCTGGCCCGGTAGAACTTCCTGGCGGCGCCGGGCGCCGTGGTAAACGGACTGCTGCCCGCCACATCCGTCCACGGGCCGGTGATGTCATCAGCGGCCTGGAGGGTGCCGGTGAAGTTGATCACCACGTTGCCGGCCTGGCGGCCGATGGCAATGGTGGGCGCGGGCACGAACGTGCGGGCGCGCCAGGTCTTGAGCGCGCCGGCGGCGGTGTCGTTGAGGAGCACCTTGGCGCCGTCCTTGGTGACGGTGAACCATTCGACGTTGGCGCCGCCGCCGCCCTGCATGTAGATGCAGCGGAACGGATAGACGCCGGCCTCCGGCACGTAGAACCAGAAGAGCGTGTCGCTGGCGCCGCGGCCGTTGCCGTTGAACTCGCCGACCTGGAAGTTGGTGTCCTTGCCGAGGCGCAGGCGCAGGCCGGCGTTGGCGTTGTTGATGAGTTTCTGGCCGTCGTCGTAGTCCACCATCATCACCGGGATGGTGATGTCGGTGCCGTCGCCGCCCATCACGATCGGGAAGTTCCCGGCGTTGGCTTCCTGGTTGCAGATCACCACGGCGAGGGCGCCCTTGGCCTGGGCGTTGCGGCACTTCTCCACGAAGGTGCAGCCGCCGCGCAGGATCACGGCGATCTTGCCGGTGAGGTCCTGGGTGATCGGATTGGGCGCGGTGCCGCAGGCTTCGCCGAGATAGACGGCTTCACCCTCGATGGGCGTGGTCGGCAGCGGCCCGCCAAAGCCCGGATTCACGTTCATCGGGCTGGAGGTCGCGACCGCGGCCATGCCCCCGGCGATGGCGGCGGGCGCCACGACATCGAGGTACTGGCGGCCGACCTGCTCGGCGATGGTGACGCGGAAGTTGTCATCGCTGTTGACGCCCATGGTGAAGAAACCGGGCTGGTCAAAGGCGATGTAGATGAGGAACTCGGAGGCGTAGTTGTCCGTGGGGGCCGCGCTGTTGCCCGGGATGCCCGGGTGCTGGCGGTCGGGGGTGAAGTTGCCGTTGTTCTCGCCGGCGGTGTGCGAGTAGTTGATGGTCTCGGACTCGGCGTACACGCCGTTCACGAAGCCGGTGAGGTCGGCCACGTTTTCGTCCACCAACCCGCCCAGTACGCCTTCGGCCCACTCGTTGTTGTTGGGCTGGGTGTTGCCGCGGGCGGCCAGTTGCCAGGTCTTCACGTTGAAGCCGGGCCTGGTGCGGTCTTCGCTCCCCAGCGGGCTGCGCAGGGCTGTGGGCAGGGTGACGTAGTTGGCGACGGTGAACAGGACCTTCTCGGCCGGCACGGTGGTGATGCGAAGGTTGTCAATGTGGGTGTTCTCGTTGGCCTCGCCGGTGCGGCCGGCAAACACGATCCGCCCCGCCCCGGGCAGGAAGCCGGTTTGGACCTTGTCCACAATGACGGTGCCCTTCCAGGTCACGGTCAGTTCGCCGTTTTCGGCCAGTTCGACCTTCAGCGGGGCCCAGCAAAGCTCGTCGGGCGCGCCGAACAGGTCGGGGTTGTAGGGACCGGTCTGGAGGCTTTGGGGGTTGTCACAGGCGCCGTTGCGGACCGGCATGGGGACGCGCGCCTTGGTCACGTTGTCCACGCGCACGATGATGCCCTCGAGGTCGGTTTCGCCGCTGGGCCAGGTGTTGCCGGACCAGGTGTCGAAGCAGATCGAAAGGCCGGTGGTGGTGCCGCCCTCGGGGGCGCCGGGGATGGCGAACTCGTTGAGCGGGTCCACCGGGGGTTCCTGGGAAAGCTGGAGCACCACCGGATCGTTGGCCCGGGCGAAGTTGATGCTGAAACCATCGGCCGGGCGGCCGTCGTTGCCGGTGGGGTTGCCGATGCGCAGGTCCACCTCGAAGGTGAACGCCTTGACGATCAGGCCATTGTCGAAGTCCGGCAGCATGACCGCGGCATACTGGCTGTTGAGGGCGTCGAACAAGGCCACATAGCCGCTGTCGTTGACCCCGCCGCTGGGCCGCCAGCCGGCGTCGGCCTGGGAGAGGACGAATTGCAGGTCCGGCGGGGTGTTGAGGTCGTAGGTGGCGGAGCCTCCCAGGGCGGTAAGACACGCCGTGGTGGCGGCAAGACATCAGAGGACGGGGTGGGATCTGGGTGTGTGCATGGTGGGAACGGATGAGTATTGACGATGGAACACTCGACTCCGACGGACGCCTGATTGTCGCCGGAGCAGGGGCAGGGATACGCCCCTCCCCGCCGTTTGAAAAGTTCAAAGTGACCAGCCCGGAACCGCCCGCGCACCGGCTCAGGCCCAGGCCATCTCCTTCTGGATGCGTTCGAGCAGGGCCTTGGTGGCCCGGATGCCTTCCGGCTCGCTCAACCGCTCGCCCTCGTACTCGACGCCCACGTAGCCGCGGTAACCGGCGTCGCAGACAATCTTCATCATGCGCCGGAAGTCGGTGTGGATTTCGTTGCCCTCGGCATCGAAGTCGTGGCTTTTGGCGCTGACGGCCTTGGCAAAGGGCATCATTTCGGCCACGCCCCGGTAGCGGTCGTAGTCCTCGCCCTCGCGGATGCGGAAGTTGCCGAAGTCCGGCAGCGTGCCGCAGTTGGGGAGGTTGACCCGGCGCATGACGCCGGCCAGCCAGGCGCCGTGGGAGGAGAGGCCGCCGTGGTTTTCGACCAGCACGTTCAGGCCGCGCCGGCCGGCAAAGCGGGCCAGTTGCCCCAGGCCCTCCGCTACGCGTTCGGCTTGCTCCTCCGGGGTGCCCACGCCGCCGGTTTCGGCGTTGACCCGGATCGAGTGGCAGTTGAGGAACTTGGCCGCCTCGACCCAGCGATGGTGGTTTTCCACGGCCTGCCGGCGGCGGTCGGGGTCGGGATCGCCCAGGGCGCCCTCGCCGTCCACCATGATGAGCAGGACCTTCACTCCGTGGCCGTCGGCCCGTTTCTTGAACTCGGCCAGGTAGGCGGCGTCACGCGCCTTGTCCTTGAAGAACTGGTTGACCAGTTCGACGGCCTCGATGCCGTAGTCCTGTCGGGCGACCCTGGGGAAGTCCAGGTGGTCCAGTTTGCCCGCCCGCAGGGTGCGGTGCAGGGACCATTCGGCCAGGGAGATCACAAAGGGCAGGCGGCGCTCACCGGCGTGCGCCGGCCGGGTCCAGGCGGCCCAGGCGGCGCCGAGCGCGGTGCCCAGGGCGCGTTCAAGGAAGGCGCGTCGGGTGGTGCTCATGGAGGGCGGGATCAGGTGAGGCCGTGGGCCGGGCCGACCGTGGTCAATGTGCCGGGGGGGTGGCCCCGGCAGCGGGTGCGGGGGCGGGCGGCGGGCGGAACAGGACCGCCAGGGCCACCGCCGCCACCACCGAGATGACCGTGGGCACCAGGAACAGGCCGCGGTAGTCCGTCACCTCCCCGGTGGTGAACACGGACTGTTTCAGCCAGGGACAGACCAGGTTGGCGGCGATGTTGCCGAAGCCGAAGATCATCATGTTGAACAGGCCCTGGGCGCTGGCGCGGGTGTCCTTGGGGAAGTAGGTGTCCACGAAGATGTACACGGTGGCGAAGAAGAAGGCGTAGCAGACGCCGTGGACCAGTTGCACCAGCACGAGCAACACCGGGCTTTGGGGGAAGAAGGCGTAGATGGCGAAGCGGGCGGTGTGGCCGAGGATGCCCAGGATCATGGTCACCCGCCAGCCCAGCCGCTTCAGGGTCATCCCCAGCACGAGCATGGTCAGGATTTCCATCACCTGGCCGATGCTCATGACCGGCATGATCCAGTTGCCCGGGATGCCCGGTCCGCCGGCGGCGGCGGGCGTGCCGAGGAAGGCGCCGGTCCAGTTGAAGTAGGCGTAGAGCAGGAAGGCGTCCACGAAGGTGATCAGCCACAAGATCAGCATGAAGGGGTGTTTGAGCAGGCGCATGGCCTCCAGCCAGGCCAGGCTTTCCACACCGGCCTGGTCCGCCTTCTTCGGCGGGGTGTGCGGCAGGGTGAAGCTGTAGGCCGCCATGAGCAGCGAGGCCAGCCCGGCCACGATGTAGGTCCAGCGCGTGGCTTCCTGCAGGGCCGGACCGCTCAGGCCCGAGCCCAGCACCGTGCCCAGCCAGGCGATGAAACCCTCCGGCTTCGCGGCCTCGACCTGCTTCCAGTCCACCAGAATGAAGGTGAACGGCCAGGCGGCCAGAATCCACCCGATGGTCCCCCCCATGCGAATCCGCCCGAAATCCCGCTGCGGGTCCTCAATGTGGGCAAAGGCAATCGAGTTGCAGATGGACAAGGTGGGCACGTACAGCAAACAGTGCAGCAGCATCAGCCCGAAGAACGGCCAGAACGGCGCGGCCGGATTCCAGGCCGCGCCCGGGTGGCTCTTGAGGTAATCGAGGGCCTCCGCCGTGGGCTGGATGAACGCCAGGGCAAAAATCGCCGCCCCCCCCAACAGATGGCTGAAGGCCAGGAAACGCTCGGCCGCAAAATGCCGGTCCACGTACTGGTTGCTGAAGAACATCCCCACGATCGCCGCCAGCGGGAAGGCGTTCAAAATCCAGGATTGCTGGAGCGGGGTGAATCCGAGACTGGGCAGGTAGCCGTAGATCAACGGCAGCCACGCGCCCCAGATGATGAACTCCAGCACCATCATCGTGAACAGTTTCAGCCGGGTGGATTTCATGGCGGGTCAGGGTCAGGGGTCGGAGAAACCGAAGCGGCGTCAGGCCCCCGCGGGGGCCGCTCCGCGCCCCGGCCTCGAACCGCGGCGCGTGAGGAAGCAGGCGAACTCACACGAGTTCATGGATGCGCGGACGCTAGGCAAAGGCCCCGGCTTTGGCAAGGTCCGCCCGCTTCCGCCTCCCACCCGCGCGCCCGCGGCCACGAAGACCCCTGCCGCTTTCGACCGGGTAGGTTCACCGCCAAGGCACCAAAACGCCAGGAAACCAGGCGGCCGGAGACACGGCTGGCGGGCTGTTGCCCCCTTTTTCGCGAGCGTTCCGGAGAGCGCTACCCCCCGGCCGCAGCCCTGGTAGCGCAGGCTTCCAGCCAGCACTCCGCCGTAGCCGCCGCGGTGACGCGGCGGACCATCCCACCGCCGGCTCACGCCGGCGGTCCGGGGGGGAACGGGCAGGCAGGCACTCCACAAGCAGGCGCACCACGCGGGGCGGCCCTTCCGCACGCCCGCCTCCAGGAGCGAGGCACTCCCCTGCCGCTTCCGGGGCCGGGGCGAACGGCGTCGCGGCTGGAGGCGGGTTCACGGGGCACCAAAGGCGGGTTGACCAGCGTGGCGGCCTTCTCACAATCCATCCACGGTAGCATGCAGCGATTGCCCGAATCGCACCCCGCCCAGGTTCCGGCACCGGCACGGGCCTCCGAGCCGGCTTACCTGGAACTGGCGAGACGGGATGAGCTGCGCCGACGGGCCGCCGAGGCCGTGGCGACCTTGGGCCACTGCCGCCTTTGTCCCCGCGCCTGCGGGGTGAACCGGCTCCGCGACCAGACAGGGGTCTGTCGCATCGGCCGCTACGCGCGGGTGGCCAGTGCGTTTCCGCACCTGGGCGAGGAGGATTGCCTGCGGGGCTGGCGCGGCTCGGGAACAATTTTCTTCTCCGGCTGCAACTTGCGGTGCGTGTTCTGCCAAAACCACGACATCAGCCACGCGCCTGCGGGGAAACCGGTCACCGCCGAGCACCTGGCGGCGGTGATGCTGGAACTGCAGGCCGCCGGTTGCCACAACCTCAACTGGGTCACGCCCTCGCATGTGGTGCCGCAGTTGCTCGAAGCCCTCCCCCTGGCCGCCGCAGCGGGGTTGCACCTGCCGATCGTGTACAACAGCAGCGGCTACGATGCGGTGGACACGCTCCGCTGGCTGGAGGGGGTGGTGGACATTTACCTGCCGGACTTCAAGTTCTGGGACCCGGCCGTGGCCCGGCGGCTGGCGCACGCCCCCGATTATCCGGAAGTGGCGCGGGCCGCGATCCGTGAGATGCACCGCCAGGTGGGCGACCTGGTTTGTGACGCCTCCGGCCTGGCCCGACGCGGCCTGCTGGTGCGGCACCTGGTCCTGCCCGCCGGTCTGGCGGGCACGCGCTTGGTGGCCGAGTGGCTGGCCCGCGAGATTTCACCTCACACCCGGGTCAACGTCATGGCCCAATACCACCCGGACGGCCGAGTGCTCATGGCCCCCCGGCAATTCCCGGAACTGACCCGCCCGCTCGACCCCGACGAATACCGTCAGGCACGAGTGGACGCCCAGGCCGCCGGCCTGACCCGGCTCGAAGCCGAGAGGGGATAAAACGGCTGGGCATCAGGCTGGCAGCCTGGGCTTGTGCCGCCGGGCTGGTAGCCCGGCGGAACGGGCAGGTTGCCCGTTCCACCCCCCCGGACCGTCGGCGGGGCGCCGACGGCGGCGGCCGGGGCGGCCGCGCTCCCCAAGAATTGGGCATCTGGCATCTGGCCTTTGCGCCCTTCCTGTCTTCCTGAGTTCCAAATTCCCCCTTCGGACTTCGGACTTCGGACTTCGGATTTCGGATTTCGACCTTCGGCCTTCTCCGCCGTTCACCGGTCGGGCGTTTGACGGGCCGGGCACCCCCCGCTAGGCTGGTCCACGGTTCATGCTGGCATCCAAACGCATCACCCCCACCGAACCGTCCACGGTTCATCACGGCGACGAGCGGTTGATCAAGGTCACTCCGGCCGCCGCGGCCCGCATCCGTGCCCTGCTGGCCCGGCGCGGGCTGGCCGACGGCGTGTTGCGCGTGGCCGTGGTGGGCGGTGGCTGTTCGGGGTTGCAATACCAGATGGACCTCCAGCCCGGCCCCGCCCCGCGCGACATTGTGGTGGAAAGCGCCGGCGTGCGGGTGGTGGTGGACCCGAAAAGCGCACTGTACGTGACCGGCGCGGAACTGGACTACGTCGAGGCCCTGCAGGGCGGCGGCTTCAAGGTCCGGAATCCCAACGCCACCAGCACCTGTTCCTGCGGCGAGAGTTTTTCGGCCTGAACCGGCCGGGGCGGCGGTCCGCCCGGCCACACCTCAGGACCGGCGCACCAGCAGGTACAGGCCCACCAGGATCAGGAAGCCGCCGAACAGCCGCCCCAGCGTGGGCGCGGGGAGCACCTTGGCCAGCCAGGCGCCGCAGAAACCTCCCACCACCGCCAGCGGCACCACCGCCGCGGCCAACCGCCAGTCCACGTGCCCGAAGCGGTGGTGTTGGAATACCCCGATGCAGGCGGCGGGCACGATGACGGTGAGCGAGACCCCGATGGCGGTCTTGATGTCCCGGCCCAGCAGGAGCACAAAGGCCGGCACCATCACGATGCCGCCCCCCACCCCGAACAGGCCGCTGGCCAGGCCGCCGCAAAGTCCAATCAGGGCCGCATAGACGGGTTCCATGCCGGCTAGATGCCTGAAGGGGGCCGCGCCGGCAACCGCTTTTGCCGGTGCCCGCGCATCCGAACCGGGGGTGGCCGCTGGCCGGCGTCAACCCGTGGGGCGCTCAGCCGGTCCTGACACCGGCGAGCCGGGGTCGTTGACAGGGACCGGGTTGTCGGCGGCCGTGGGGCCGGAAACCTCGCGGCCGGAAGCCGGTTCGGACTCCAATGGCGGGGCCGTGCTGGCGGCCGCGGTAACAGCGGCTTTGCCGGCGGCAGTTTCGGTGGGGGGTTCGGGGGCCGCTGCGGTCAGCGGGGATTCGACCGC
>JBBIVJ010000048.1:0-31873 GCA_037439785.1 Verrucomicrobiales bacterium
CTTCACCCGCCCCCACTTGTCGCTCATCATCCCGAACAGAATGCCCCCCGTGGCCCAGCCGATCATCATGGCCGTGGTGGCGTAGCCGCCGTAGGTCTTCACCACCTCCCGCGCCGCCTGCCCGCCCAACAACTCCGCCAGAGCCGGCTCGCGTGCCAGGATGAACAGCCGCTGGTCCATGCAGTCGAACAGCCAGCCCGCCGAGGCAATGAGGACCACCAGCCAGTGATAGCGCGTGACGCCGGCAAAAACGCCCCCTTCCGGGGCGGCGGGGGGGGGAGAAGTGGAGCCCATGGATGCAGGTTTTGGGGTGCGTCGAGGTTTGCGTGAACGCGCGCATTGTCCTGAACGGCGCCGCCGGCTGTCAAGAATCCTGCCTCGCCCATGCCGGTTTTGGGACCGCAACAGACTCCCCGGCCGACGCTCTTCCCTCGTTGCCGGCTCCCGCCGTGGTCGGGTCTTGCCCGGCAATGCGCGGGAGCCTACACTCTCCTCCACCCATGCAAACCCGCAGCAACCTTGCACCACCCCCGGCCCCCCGCCGCGGTGGAGATGGTTTTACCCTCATCGAACTGCTGGTCGTGATCGCCATCATCGCCATCCTGGCGGGCCTGCTTCTCCCGGCCCTCCAGCGCGCCAGGGCCTCGGGCCAGCAGGCCGGCTGCCTGAACAACCTGCGCCAGTTCGCCATTGCCAACCAAATGTACGCGGGGGACCACCAGGACCAGTGCGTGCCGCTGATCGAGCTCAGGCCCGGCGGGGAGACCCAGCTCTGGATGGCCAACCCCACCTACCGGGACTACATCGGCTACGGCAAGAGCGGCAACTCGGTGGTCCAGACCCCCACGCAATACCGTTGCCCGGCCGACACCGCCATTTGGAAACCCTCCCTCTACGCCTATGCCAACAACCACGCCCTGGGCGACGCCGGCAACAAGGGCACCCTCACCAGCTACAGCTACAACTTCGAGGACTGGTACCCCTCCGATGGCCGCAGTTGGGCCCTCGCCAGCAAAAGCCACGCCGGCCACAAGCTCAGCGCCGTCCCGGAACCCTCGGCCAAGCTCATCTTCCACGACGGCCATGACTGGTGGTCGCAGTGGAAAGGCGCCGACTACACCAAGGGTTGGGACAAACTGCGCATGAAAGGCAGCGTGCAGCAGTACAAGGACGCCGGCTGCGGCGGCCCCACCCTCTACCGCCACGCCGAGGGTGCCAACCTGGGCTTCTACGACGGCCACGCCGCCCGGTTGCCCAAACAAAAGGTCTGGATCCGGGCCGATTACGACGCCCGCCCCAGGCGCCCCGGGATGTGGGTCGCGGTGCCGGAAGTCTGGAACAGTTATCGCTGAAGCCGCCCCACGCCCAGAATCCACTTGCGGGCCGGCGCGCCCGTGATTCAATGAAGCCACGGGTGCGCTTGTGGCGGAATTGGCAGACGCGCTACTTTGAGGTGGTAGTGGGGCAACCCGTGCAGGTTCAAGTCCTGCCAAGCGCACCATCTCCCCTGCCCTCCGCGGGCTTTTCCCGCTTCCCTGCTCTTGCTAGGCTCGCCCCGTGATCGCAACGGATGCTGCCCTCGCGGACTTTTTGCCCCACCTCCGGGCCGCCCCCTGGGTGGCGCTGGACACCGAGGCCGACAGCCTCCACTCCTACCCCGAAAAACTCTGCCTGGTCCAGGTGAGCATCACCGGGCGCGACGTGCTGGTGGACCCGCTGGCGGGGGTCCGCCTTGAGCCCCTCTGGCGGGTCCTGGCCGGCCGGGAACTGGTCCTGCACGGAGGCGACTACGACCTGCGGCTGTTGCACCGCGGCCAGGGCTTCACCCCTCACGCCGTGTTCGACACCATGCTGGCCGCACGGTTGCTCGGCCTGCGGGAGTTCGGCCTCAACAGCCTGGTCCGCCGCTTCCTGGGCGTGGAGCTGGAAAAAGGCCCCCAGCGGGCCGACTGGTCCCGCCGGCCCCTGACCGAGCGGCTGATCGCCTACGCCCGCAACGACTCCCACTACCTCCACCCCCTCAGCGTCGTGCTGCGGGAACAACTCATCGCCGGGGGCCGGCTGGACTGGCACACCCAGATGTGCCGCCAGCTCATCCAGGAAGCCTGCCGCCTCCAGGACAATCACACCGAAGCCTGGCGGATCAAAAACTCCGACCTCCTCGGCCCGCACGGCCGGGCCATCCTGCGCGAACTCTGGCACTGGCGGGAACGGGAGGCCCGTGCCGCCAACCGCCCTCCCTACTTCGTGCTCAGCCACGAACGGTTGTTCGAACTGGCCGCCACCGTGGCCAGCGACCAGCCCCACGGCCCCCTCATCCCCCGCCGCTATGCCCCCTCCCGACGCGCCCGGCTGGAAGCAGCCCTCCAGCGGGCCCGCCAACTGCCCGAGTCCGCCTTCCCCCCCCCCCGCCAGCGCGTGCACCTGCGCCTGACCACGGCGCAGAAACGGTTCCTTGAACAACTCCATCAGCGGCGCGACCGCGCGGCAGATCGGCTCGGCCTGGACCCCACCCTCATTGCCAGCCGCAGCCAGCTCACCCGCCTGGCAACGGACTGGGACACCCACGCGGCCCAACTGCTCCCCTGGCAGCGCGCGCTCCTGCAGGACGGCGCCCCGCCCCCTCACTGAACCGGCCGGAACTCCTGCCGCGCCTGGGGCAGGTACTTTTGCAGGTTGGCGATCCGATCCTCATCCAGGGGGTGGGTGCGCAAAAACCACAACCCCTGCGCCCCGCCGCGCTGGCGGTTGTACGCGGCAAACCGGCGCCAAAACTCGACGGCCGCCTCCGGCGGGTAACCGGCCCGGGCCATGTAGATCAGCCCGATCTGGTCCGCTCGCGCCTCCTGTTCGCGGCTGTGCGGCAGCACCAGGCCCAGCTGGGCTCCCAGCCCGTAGGCCGTGTTGAAGTACGGCTGCGCCTCCGGCTTTTCGCGTCCCAAATAGCTGCTCGCCACCTGGCCCAGGACATTCAACGCCAGGCCGCGACTGATGCGCTCGGCGCCATGCCGCGCCGCGGCGTGCGCCACCTCATGCCCGAGCACCGTGGCCAGCCCGGCCTCGTCGCGCGTGATGGGCAGAATGCCGGTGTACACCCCCACCTTGCCGCCGGGCAGACAAAAGGCATTGGGTTCCGCGTTCTCGAACAGCACAAACTCCCACTGTGCCCCCGGTAAATCGGCCACGGCGGCGATCCGCCGACCCACCCGCTCGACCAGCGCCTGTGCCGCGGCGTCCTTGCTGCGCGGCACCTGCTGTTTCATCTTTTCGAACTCGGTCAGCCCAAGCTGCATCTCCTCCGTGGGGCTGAGCAGGATCAACTGCTTGCGGCCGGTGACCGTTTCGGTGGCGCACCCCCCCATCAGCAACAGCGCCAGCGTCGCCGCCAGTCCGGTTCCGCCGGCAAGGAACATCGCTTTCATGCCTGCCAGCCTAGTCCCCGGCCCGCTGGCGACAAGCGCCGGATAAACCGGCCCCCGACGCCCCTGCTTGAAGTCCGAAGGTGGGGAAATTGGGAACTCAAGAAGACCGGAGGGGCTCAGATGCCGGATGCCAAATGCCAGATACGGTGCGCGCCGCGGTCACGCGGCGGACGGCTTCTCCTCCAGCTCACCTCGGCGGCTACAGACCGGCGGCGTAGCGCAGGCTTCCAGCCTGCCGTATCGCCGACTGCCAGTCGGCGAAGGGGGCTTGCGCGGGGGCCGCTCCGCGGGCTGCCCGCCCGCGAGACGGCCGCCTGCCCCTCGGCGCTCCGGCGGCGGAGAGACGGACAACCTTGTTCGACTCGGGACCGCGAGGACGCGGTCCCACCGCCGCGGGGTCGTGGGAGGTCAGCGCGGCGTCCCCGCCGACCCTGCCTGCTGGCGCGGCCCGAAGCGCCAGCGGACTGGCGCCTGTCTGCGTGCGCCGCACAGGCAGGCACTTCACCAGCTGGCGCCCGCAGGTGGTGGCCCTTCCGCGCAAAGCGTCCTGGAGTGCGGCTGTCCTCTGCTGCTTTCCGGCTAGCAAACTCAACGCCAGGGCGCCAGGACGCCCGGGCACAAGGCTGACGGCCTGCTGACGCCTTTTGCGAACGTCCTGGAGCGCGGCCGCACATTTCGCTTCACCCCCCGCCGCCCCCCACTACACTGCGCGCATGTCACCGCAGTCTGTCCTCCCTCCTCCCCTGTCCGCCCGCCGCGTGCCACGGCGTACCGCAGTTCCGACCGTCTTGAGCCGGCGCCGCTTTCTTCAGCGGACCCTGGCCGCAGGGTCGGCGACCGCCCTGCCCTTGATCCTCCCGGCCTCGGTGCTCGGTCGCCACGGCGCCGTGCCGCCCAGCGAGAAAATCGTGCTCGGCGGCATCGGCATCGGCAACCGCGGCTCCGGCGTGCTGCGCTGGATGATGGGCGAGCCGGACGTGGTCTTCGTGGCCACGTGCGATCCCAACCGCCAGCGACGCGAGGCGGTCAAGCGCATGGTGGACAGCCATTATGGCAACCAGGACTGCCAGCTTTACGACAACACCCTCGAGTTTCTGACCGCCCGGCCGGACATTGACGCCGTGCTCAGCACCCCCGGCGACCGGCTCCATGCCTACATCGCCGTGCTGGCCATGCGTCACGGCAAGGACGTGTACTCGGAGAAACCCTCCTCGATGACCATTGCCGAGGGCCGGGCCGTGGTCGAGGCCGCCCGCCGTTACAACCGCATCTACCAGACCGGCGTCCAGCGCCTGAGCGAGGCCAACTTCATCTTCTGCATCGAAATGGCCAAAAGCGGCCGCCTGGGCAAGGTCCACACCGCCCACGCCCACATCGCCCCCTGGGACGCCGCCGAGATGCGCCACGACTGGCTCCCGGCCGAACCCGAGCCGCCCAAGTCCGAGATGGACTGGGACCAGTGGCTCGGCCCCTGCCCCTGGCGCCCCTACAACTCGACCTACGTCCGCGGCGGCTGGCGCGGCTTCTACGACTTCCACACCAGTTGCATCGGTGAGTGGGGCGCCCACACCTTCGCCCAGGCCCAGGCCGGCCTGGACAAGCTGGACACCTCCCCCATCGAGTACCACTACGTGAACAACCCCACCGGCGACGGCATGGTCACCGTCTTCGCCGACGGCTCGAAAATGATCCTCCACCGCGAAGGCTGGTTCCACGGCTCCTGCGCCATGCGCTTCGAGGGCACCGAGGGCTGGGTCGAGGCCGGCGACGGCTACTCCCGCCCGGACGTCTCCCACCCCCGCCTGCTGGCCGACTTCAACAAAATCGTCCGCGACTACAAGGCCCGCACCGGCCGGCCACTGAGCCACGTCCGCGACTTCTTCGACTGCGTCAAGTCCCGCCGCAAATGCGTGGCCCACGAGGGCGTCATGCACCGCTCGATGTCCACCGTCCACGCCGCCAACATCTGCATGTGGCTCAAACGCGACCTCCGCTACGACCCGGTCAAGGAGGAATTCGTCAACGACCCCGAAGCCAACCGTCTCCGCTCCCGCGCCCAGCGTGAGCCGTACATTTTCTGAACCTGCAACCCCCGTTTCCCCCCCTCCCATGCGCTCCGCTCCCCGTCGCTTGCCCGCCCCGCTGCTGGCCGTCGCCCTGGCGTCCAGCCTGTACGTCCCCGCCCTCCGGGCCCAGGGCCCCACCCCCCTGGTCACCCGCAACCAGGCCCAGCTCCTCGCGGTCCTCAAATCCGACGCCGCCCGCAAGGACAAGGCCGACGCCTGCCGCGAGCTGGCCGTCATCGGCGGCTCCGAAGCGGTGCCGGTGCTGGTCGGCCTGCTCGACAACCCCGAGCTCAACCACATGGCCCGCTACGCCCTCGAGACCATGCCCGACCCCGCCGTCTCCGCCGCGCTGCGCGCCAGGCTCGGCCAGCTCAAGGGCCGGCCGCTGGTCGGCGTCATCGGCTCCCTCGGCGCCCGCCAGGACCTGGAAGCGGTCGGCCCCCTCAGCCGCCTGCTCTGGGTAGCCGACTCCGAGGTCGTCCAAACCGCCGCCCGCGCCCTGGGCCGGCTGGGCACACCCGACGCCCTCGAAGCCCTCATGAGCGCTGCTGCCAGCGCCCGCCCGGAAGACTTCCTCGCCTTCGTTGAAGGCATCGGCCGCGCCGTGGACGCGCACCTGGCCACCGGCCGCACCGCCGAGGTCCTGCCGCTGCTGGACCGGTACGGCGACCCCGCCCTCCCGCCGCACATCCGCTCGGCCGCCCTGCGCGGCGCCCTCCTGGCCCGCGGCACCGGGGCGCCGGCCCTGTTGGGCGAAGTGCTCCGCAGTCCCGAGTACGTGCTCTTCGCCGCCGCCGTGCAGACCTCCCACGAATTGACCGGCCACGCCGTCACCCGGACCCTCGTGGACGCCCTGCCCGGCCAGCCCACGCCCGACCGCCAAATCGTCCTGCTCGGCGCCCTGGGCCATCGCGGCGACCGCGCCGCCACCACCGCCCTCACCGCCGCGGCCGCCACCGGCAACCCCTCCGTCCAACTCGCCGCCCTCAAAGCCCTCACCCATCTCGGCACCGACGAGGCCCTGCCCATCTTCCGCCAACGCCTCCATGAACCCGACCGCACCCTGGCCCAGGCCGCCCGCGAAGGCCTGGGCAGCCTGCCCGGCCGCGCGGCCGACGAAGCCATCCTCGCCCTGCTCCAAAGCGGCGAACCCCGCGACCGGCAAACCGGCATCGAGCTGGCCGGTCGCCGCCGCCTCGCCGCCGCCGTGCCCCTGCTGTTGACGCTCGCCCGTCAGGGCGAGGGCCCGACCCGCGGCGAGGCGCTGAAACAAATCGGCGAGCTGGGCGGCGAACCCGAAGTGGCCCCCGTCCTGGACCTGTTGCTCGCCGCCACAGACGACGCCCTGCGCGGCGCCGCTGAACAGGCCCTCGTCGCCCTGGCCGAGCGGGCCCCGACCGAAGTAGTCACCGCGAAGGTCATCGCCGCCCTCGCCGGCGCCCCCACCGCTGCCCGCGCCACGCTGCTGGAAGTGCTGGCCGCGCTGGGCGGACCCGACGCCCTGCGGGCCGTGCGCGCCGCCTGCACCGATGCCAACACCGACGTGCGCGGGGCGGCCATCCGCGCCCTCAGCGCCTGGAAGAGCGCCGACGCCGCGCCGGCCCTGCTCGAACTGGCCACCACCGCGGCCAACGCCACCGACCGCACCCTGGCCCTGGCCGGCTACCTGACCCTCGCCGCCAACACCGACCTGCCCGCCGGCCAGCGCCTCGAAATGTGCCGCACCGCCGGCCGACTCACCCAAACCGCCGCGGACAAGCGCCGCCTCCTGGCCGCCCTGGGCCAGATTCCTGCGCTTGACGCCGCCGAGCTGGTGGCGCCGCACCTGGAGGACACCGCCACCCGCAACGAGGCCGCCGCCGCGCTCATCGCCATTGCCGACCGCCTGGTGCGTGGCGAACTGGCCGGCTCGTCAGCCCGACGCCTGGCTGCGTTGCTCGACCAGGCCGCCGCCGGCCTGACCAATGCCAACCAGGCCCGGCGCGCCCGCAACCTCGCCGACCAGGCCCGCAAGAAGGCCGGCTCGTGAACGCCCTCCGAGCCGGGCCGGGAACCCGAAGCCTCAAGGCGGCGTGAAAGGGAGAAAGGTGAAAAGGTTAAAGCGGCGTAGCCCACGGGCTGGAGGCTTCCCCAACGCGGAGCGCGAAGCGTGGAACAGCCGGGCGTCTGGCCGTAGTGCAGGCCTCCGGCCTGCCGGCGTTGTGGTGCGGGCCTCCGGCCTGCCGGCGTTGTGGTGCAGGCCTCCGGCCTGCCGGCGTTGTGGTGCGGGCCTCCGGCCTGCCGGCGTTGTGGTGCGGGCCTCCGGCCTGCCGGCGTTGTGGTGCGGGCCTCCGGCCTGCCGGCGTTGTGGTGCGGGCCTCCGGCCTGCAGAACGGCAGCCGGGACGGCTGCACCACATGTGGGTGGTGCGCCCAGCCGCCGGCCTGAGCCGGCGGGGTGAGGTCCGCCGCGGCACCGCGGCGGCTGTGCCGGAGCGCCGACTGGCAGTCGGCCGTCTCGCGGGCGGGCAGCCCGCGGAACGGCCCCCCGCGCAAGCCCCTTTCGCCGACTGGAAGTCGGCGATACGGCAGGCTGGAAGCCTGCGCTACGCCGGGGCTGCGGTCGGGGCGGCCGCACTCCAGGACGCTTTGCGCGGAAGGGCCGCCCCTCCTGGCGCCAGCTGGTGAAGTGCCTGCCTGTGCGGCGCACGCAGACAGGCGCCGGTCTTCTGGCGCTCTGCGGCTGCGCCGGCCACTTCGGACTTCGGTCTTCGACCTTCGGACTTCGGCCGAGCTGTAGCCGGCGCCGCGCTGCCGGGGGCGGCACAAGGCTTACCGGGGAAGCAGGCAAGGTTGGCGGGGACGCCGACCCCATGAGCTTCCCCCCAACAACAAAAAAGCCCCGGCCGTCCAGCCGGGGCGATGAAAGCGGTCTGCCGGTTAGCTGCGACGCCGCAGTCCCCACAGGACCAACGCCCCCAGACCCAGCAGGCTCAGCGGCGCCGGCTCAGGGATGACCTGGAGGGCCATGATGCCGTTGTTGGGGCTGACGGCGAACAGGAGCGTGCCATCGGGCGTGAAATCCAGCCCGCCCACCCCATTGATGTTGGGGTTGGTGGTGGCGAAGGCCTCGAAGTCAATCGGGTTGATCGGGTTGACCGAGCCCCCGTCCACGAATTGATTCACGTCGTAGAGGTTGACGCGGTGCTCGCCGCCGGCGCCGGTCCGGAAGGTCAGCGTGGCCAGCAGTTTGCTCGCGTGGTGGTAGGCATTGGGGCCGGTCGTGCCCGCGCCGCTGACCAGCGTGTAGCTTTCCTCGACGGAACCGGTCCCGCCAAAGGGATCATACTGGATGCGGCGCAGGGTGTTGCCCTGGTCGGCATACACCCGGAGGGCTTCGCCATAGGAAAGCCCCAGCCGCAGGTCACCGTCGGTGATGCCGGAAATCGTGATGCCCTGACCAGCCCACGTGGCGCCGTTATCGTCCGAGGAGATGTGGGCAAGGATGTTGTCGATGTTGGCCGTTGTGCCGCCGGCGCCGGCGATGATCTCGATGAACAGGCTGGATTTGCGCACGCGGAACGTATCGCCGAAGCGGTAGGTGCCGCCGGCCGGGTCGTCTTCGTAAATGAGTTGCGGGGCGGCGGCCTCCGAGGCCCAGCGATAGACCTTGAACGGGCTGGCGGTCGAGCTGGTAGTCAGGTTGGCGGCGTAGATGGTGCCGTCCTCGCCCACGTCAATCATGTTCAGGGCGAAAGTGCCTCCGGAAACGCCCGTCACGTCCATCGTGCCGACGTAGCTGCCGGTGGCGCCGTCCAGGACGATCACCTTCGTGCTTTCATTGCGGCTGACCACCAGCACATGGCCGGTGGCGGGGTTGTAGGCGATGCCGCGCTCGGTGTTTGAGCCCGCGCCGCCCAAAGTCACGCCCGGTGCCAGTGTTGCGCCCGGCGCGATGGACCAGAGCGGCTCGAGGTAGAACTGGGCCCACACGGTGGCGGAGGCTCCGGCGGCGAGGAGGAAAGCCAATCGCGTTGGGTTCATAACGGCTGAAAGGAAAGCACATTGCCGCGGCATGTCAATACCGGATTCGGGCTGAAAAAACGGGCGGAGCAGGGCGGGCATCACGCGCGACAGACCGGCCGCCACCGGTCTTGTCGGGCGGGGGTGGGCTTGTCCGACAGGGGGTGAGGCCGTGGCGGCAGGGTTGGTTGGGGGGACATTTCACGCCTCGGGGCGGCGCCAACCGGCGGCAGGGCGGGTTTTTCACTGGCGGGGGGGCCATGCCTGCATCACTGTTGGGCTCCAACATGAGCGAACTCCAGCAGGTCGAACAAGCCGTGGCCCGGGCGGCGGCCCGGCTCCGCTGGCAGCGCGCCTGGCGGGGGCTCTGGCAGGGGCTGCTGGCCGGGGCGGGTGTCTGGCTGGTGGGCCTGGGTGTGTACAAGGTGCTCCCCCTGCCGGACGTCACCCTGGCCTGGACGGCGGTGGCGGGGGCGCTTTGTGTGCTGGCGGGCGGGCTGTGGGGGTTCGGGCGCCCGATCGAACCGCTGGCAGCCGCGCGCTGGCTGGATGCGCGGCTCCGGCTCAAGGAGCGCCTCAGCACCGCCGTGGAACTGGGCCGCGATGGCCGCGCCGCCGAGTGGGGGGCGCTGGTGGCCCGGGACGCCGCCGAGCACGCCGGCCGCCTCAAGCTGCGGGAGTTGTTGCCCTGGCGGTTGCCCCGGACCAGCCGCAGGGTGTTGCTGATCCTGGCCCTGACCGCAGGGCTGGGCCTGGTGCCCGAGTACCGCAGCCAGGCCCACCTTCAGAAGCAGCGTGAGCAGGCCGCGGTGAAGGATGTGGGACGCAACCTGGCGGCGGTGACCCGGCGCACGTTGGAAAAGCGCACCAACGCCCTCGAGGCCACCCGCCAGACCTTGCAGACGGTGAACGAACTGGGTCAACGGCTCGAACAACGTCCCGCCCCCCGCGACGACGCGCTGCGGCAGGTCGCCCAGGTCACTGAAAAGGTCCGGCAGGAAGTGCGCGAGCTGGCCCAAAATCCCGCGCTGCGGGCGCTGGAACGCGCCGCCCGCGCAGGCGCGCCGAGCACCCCCGCCAGCGCCGAGCAGTTGCGTCAGCAGCAGGAGGCCCGCCAGAAGGCGCTCGGCGGCCAGGAACCCCGGCCCGAGGCCCTGGACCAGCTTCAACGCGAGTTGCAACAGGCCCGGCAGGCCGCCGCCGGCCTGCGTGGGCAGGAGTCCCGGGCCGCGGCCGGGGCGCGGGAGAACCTGGCCCGCTCGCTCGCCCAGATGGTCCGCCAGGCGCAGCAGCTGGGCGCGGCCCTGCCGAACCTCGAAGAGGCCATTGCCGCACTCGAGGCCGGCCAGATTGACAAGGTGCTCAAGGACCTCCAGCTCGCCCAAAAAGACCTCGATCAGCTCCGCGCGTTGGCGCAATCGCTCCAGCAAATGCAACAGCAGGCCGCCCAGCTCGGCAAGGACCTGGCCGAGCAACTGGAAAAGGGCCAGGGCGACGCCGCGCTCGAACGGCTGGCGCGGATGATCCAGCAGCTCAAGTCGGGGCAACTTTCGTCGGCGGACCTCGAGGCGTTGCGACGCGAGGTCGAGCGCGCCGCCAGGCCCGGCGAGCAGTACGGCCGGGTGGGCGAGTTCTTGAAACAGGCGGCCCGCCAGATGCAGCAGGGCGAGCAGCCCAACGCCGCGCAGTCGCTGGCCGAGGCGGCCCGGGAAATCGAGAACCTCATGCAGCAACTGGCCGACGCCCAGGACCTGCAGGCCACGCTCCGGACGCTCCAGCGGGCACAGATGTGCATCGGCAACGGCCAGAGCTGGGCACAGGGCCGTTCCCTGGGCCGGCCCGGCGCCGGCAAGGGCGGCCGACCCGGCCGCGGCGTGGGCACCTGGGCCGATGAGGACACCTGGCTGGACGAGGTGCCCGACACCGGCTTGTGGGACAATTCCGGGATCGAGCGACCCGACCAGACCCCGCGCGGTCTGACCGAGCGGGAGGCCGAACTTTCCCCCGACCTGGACCCAACACGCGTGCGCGGGCAGTTCAATCCGGGCGCACCGATGCCGAGCATCACCCTCAAGGGGGTGAGCCTGAAGGGCCAGAGCACGGTGGCATTGGGCGAGGCAATCCAGGCGGCGCAGAGCGAGGCCCAGGCGGCGGTCAGCCAGGACCGCATCCCCCGCGCCTACCAGGGGGCGGTGCGGGACTACTTCGACGACTTGAAGAAGTGAATTGGGAACTCAGGAACGCAGGAAGAACAGCATGCTGGCCCACGCGGAATTGACCGAGCGGATCATCGGCGCGGCCATCGCGGTGCACAAAACCCCCGACCCGGGCTCTGGGGAGGGGGTCTGTGAAACGGCCTTCGCCATCGTCCGTACCTACCTGAAGGTCACCAATCTGGAGGCCGGATTGCTCCTCAACTTCGCCACCACACCGCTGACGGTCAAAAGGGTTGGCCGGGAGGAAGCTTTCCGCTCCTCTGTTCCGGCCCCAGGATCATTTGCCGGCAGGGGATTGCCGCCTTCCTGATTTTCTGAGTTCCAAATTTTGCATCCCATGAACATCGAAGAGCAAATCGGGGCGTTTCGCGACGCCTACACCGCGCTGCGGGCCGAGATCGCCAAGGTCATCGTCGGCCAGGAGGAAATCGTGGACGGCACCCTCACCGCCATCCTGGCCGGCGGGCATGTCCTGCTCGAGGGCGTGCCCGGCCTGGGCAAGACGCTGCTGGTGCGCACGCTGGGCGAGGTGCTCGACCTGAGCTTCAGCCGCATCCAGTTCACGCCCGACCTGATGCCGGCCGACATCCTGGGCACCAACCTGGTGATGGAAACGACCGAGGGCCGCCGCGTCTTCGAGTTCCAGCGCGGCCCGGTCTTTGCCCACCTGATCCTGGCCGACGAGATCAACCGCGCCACGCCCAAGACGCAATCGGCCCTGCTGGAGGCGATGCAGGAACATCAGGTCACCGCCGGCGGCGAGTTGCGCCGGCTGCCCGAGCCGTTCTTCGTGCTGGCCACGCAGAACCCGATTGACCAGGAGGGCACCTACCCGCTGCCCGAGGCCCAGCTCGACCGCTTTTTCTTCAAGCTGCTGGTCGGCTATCCCAGCGCCGCGGAGTTGACCGAGGTCCTCAACCGCACCACCGAAAACCTCGTCCCCCAGGTCCGGCGCATCCTGGCGCGGGACCGCCTGCTGGCCCTTCAGCACCTGGTGCGGCAGGTGCCGGTGGCCTCCCACGTCAAGGATTACGCGGTGCGGCTGGTGCTGGCCACCCACCCCAAAACTCCCACCGCCGTCCCCATCGCCAACCAGTTCCTGCGCTTCGGCAGCAGCCCGCGCGGCGCCCAGACACTGCTGCTGGCGGCCAAGGTCCGGGCACTGGCCCAGGGCCGGTTCAACGTGAGCTTCGAGGACGTCCAGGCCGCGGCGCTTCCCGCCCTCCGGCACCGGCTCATCCTCAACTTCGAGGCCGAGGCCGAGGGCGTCAGCCCCGACCAGATCATCACCCAGGTGCTCCAGGACGTGCCCAGGACCCTCGAAACCGTGACCGCCTGAGCGCATTGAGGATCATCCCACCGCCCGCCTTCCGCTCCGACACCCCTCCAAGAATGCCCGGCAGTCTCCTCAGCCCCGAACTGCTCCGCCGCCTCGAGCAACTCCAGTTGCTCGCCCGCCGCCGCGCCCAGAGCAACCTCCGCGGCGAACGCCGCAGCCGCGCCCGCGGCCTCTCGGTCGAGTTCGCCGACCACCGCACCTACGTCCCCGGCGATGACCTTCGCTACCTGGACTGGAACCTCTACGGCCGCCTGGACCGCCTGTTCCTCAAGCTCTACGAGGAGGAGCGCGAACTGCCGGTCCGGCTTTTCCTCGATGCCAGCGAGTCCATGACCTTTGGCGAGCCGCCCAAGTTCGACTTCGCCCGCCAGGTGGCCGCCGCGGTGGGCTACGTGGCCCTGTGCGGCTTCGACCGCGTCACCGTGCTGCCCTTCCCCGAGCGCGCAGACAACCAGGCGGCGACCCGCGGCCTGCGCACGGTGCGGGGGCGGCGCTCGGCCCTGAGCTTTTTCGGGCATCTGGAGCAACTGACCGCCGGCGGCCCGACCGACCTCAACGCCGCCCTGCGCCGCGGCGCCCTCGAGGCGCGGCAGCCCGGCGTGGCGGTGGTGTTGAGCGACTTCCTTGACCCGGCCGGGTACGAGGCGGGCCTGAACGCCCTGGTCGGCCGCGGCTTCCAGGTCCACGCCGTGCAGGTGCTGGCGCCGGAGGAACTGACCCCCACGACCTACGGCGACCTCAAGCTGGTGGACGCCGAGACCGGGGCGCATCAGGACGTGACCTTTGGCCGCTACCGCCTGGCGGCCTACCAGCAGTCGGTGCGCAACTTCGTGCAGCGGCTGCGCGAGTTTTGCGCCGCCCGCGGCATCCGCTTCTTCCAGGCCAGCTCGGCCGATTCGCTCGAGGACCTGCTGTTGCGCCAGCTCCGCACCGCGGCGCTCTGGAGCTAGTTAACGCGGAACGCGCCATGCCAATGCGGACTGCGGACTGCGGACTGCGGAATGAGCCTCCCGGCCAGCCGTTCGATTTGAAAGAGCGGACGCGCCGGTTTGCCCTCGCGGTCATCCGATTCTGTGATGCCCTTCCCGGGGATGAAACCTGCCGGCTGCTGGGGCGACAGCTCCTGAGGGCCGGCACCTCCGTCGGCGCAAACTACCGGGCCGCGTGTCGCGCCAAATCCCCCGCGGATTTCATCCACAAACTCGGCACTGTGGAAGAGGAGGCGGACGAAGTCGGGCATTGGCTCGAGTTGCTGCGCGAGACGGGTAAAGTGCACCCATCTTCCGCCGAGGCGCTCCTGCGCGAGGCAAACGAGCTGCTGGCCATCATCGTGGCCTCCATCAGGACCGCCCGTCAGTCCGGAGGTCGCCCATGACCGTAACGCGTTCCTTCCCGGTGCAACGCGCGTGTGGAGCGGCGCGAGCGCGGGTCCCGGCTCGTCCGACCCGGCGGTGGCCCATTCCCCATTCCGCATTCCCCATTCCGCATTCCGCATTCCGCATTCCGCATTCCCCATGAGCTTCCTCGCCCCCGCCGCCTTTGCCTTCGCCGCCGCCCTCCCGGTGGTGATCCTGTTTTACCTGCTCAAGCGCAAACGGGTGGTCAAGCTGGTCTCCAGCACCCTGCTCTGGCAGAAGTTCCTGGCCGAAACCCAGGCCAGCGCCCCTTTCCAGAAACTGCGCCACCACTGGTTGCTGGTGCTCCAGCTTCTGCTGCTGGTGCTGGCGGTGCTGGCCCTGGCCCGACCCTACTTCGCCGGCGTCAGCCCGGGCGGCCGGCTGCTGGTGGTCATCCTGGACGCCTCCGCCTCGATGCAGAGCCGCGACGAGGAGCCCTCCCGCTTCGAGAAGGCCCGTCGCCAGGCCCTGGCCCTGGTGGACAGCCTGCGGGACACCGACCAGATGGTGGTCCTCCAGGCCGCGGCCCAGACCGAGGTCAAGCAGTCCCCCACCAGCAACAAGGCCGCCCTGCGCCGCGCCCTGCAGGCCTGCGCCGTCACCGATTCGCCCACCCGGCTGCTCGAGGCCTTCAAGCTCGCCCAGCCGCTGGTCCGCGACCGCGCCCGGGCCGAAATCCACCTCTTCAGCGACGGCGCCACCGGCAGCCTGGACGAGTTCGAGTACGAGGGCCTGAACGTGGTCTATCACCGCTTCGGCACCCGCGCCGACAACCGCGGCATCGTCTCCCTGGACGTCCGCGCCCATCCGGAGGACCCCACCCGCCGGGCGGTCTTCGCCGCCGTGGCCAATGCCGCCAGCAACCCCGCCCCCGCCCGCATCGAGCTGCTCTTCGACGGGCAGTTGCTCGAAACCCGCCTGCTCGAACTGGGCCCCCGCGAGACCCGGCCGGTGCTCTTCACCGTGGATCAGGAACGGGACGGCCTCTTCACCCTCCGGCTGCCCGAGGCCGACGATCTGCCCGCGGACAACGAGGCCGCGGTGGTCAGCCCCCTGCCACGGCCGGTGAAGGTCCTGCTGGTCACGCGCGGCAACCGCTTTCTCGAAAAGGCCCTGGCCGCCGTGCCCCGCGCGGAGGTGTTCGTGGCTGCCGCCAGCCCCGGCCCGGCCCGCGATTACGACCTGGTGGTGCTGGACGACGTCGAGCCCGCCGACTGGCCGGAGGTCAACGTCCTGGCCATCCGCGTGGCCCCGCCGCAGGGGCTGGACATCACCGGCCGGGTCGAGGCGCCGGCCATTGTGGACTGGCGCAACACCCATCCGCTGCTGCGGTTCGTCACCTTCGACAACGTCGCCGTGGCCGAGGCGCTCACCGTGAAAACCCCCGACTGGGCCGTGCCACTGGTCGAGGCCCGTGAAACGCCGCTGGTCCTGGCCGACGAACGGGAACGCCGCCGCCTGCTCTGGCTGGGCTTCGACCCCCTGCACAGTACCTGGCCCCTGCGCATCTCCTTCCCCATCTTCATCGCCAACGCCGTGGACTGGCTCAACCCCGCCAGCCTCACCACTGCCCGCCTCCTGGTCCGGGCCGGCGACCCCCTGCGCCTGCCCCTGACCGAGCCGGTCCCCGAGGTGCGCGTGCGCCTGCCCGACGCCGCCGAACGCACCCTCCCCGTGGACGCCGGCGCCCGCGAGGTGGTCTTCGGCGACACCGCTCGCCGCGGTGTGTACCGGCTGGCCGCCGGCACGAACGAGGTCGCCTTCGCCGTGAACCTGCTCGACGCCGCCGAGACCGATACCACCCCGCGGGCGGAGGTGCGGTTTGGACGCTACGCCCGCGCGGAGGCGGCCACCGTGCGGCCGGCCAACCTCGAGTGGTGGCGCTGGCTGGCCGCCGCCGCCCTGGCCGTCCTGCTCTTCGAGTGGTGGTTCTACCACAAGCGCACCGCCTGAAGCCTGCTTCCCATGAAGCGTCGTCTCCTCTTGCCGCTCCGCCGCCGTGCCGCCCTGGCGCTGCTGGGGCTGGCCGGCCTGGCGGGCTGTGGTCGCGACCCCGCCCGCGAGGTGGTCGCCTACATCGCCCAGGACCAGGTCTTCGCCGAGCCCCTGCTGGCCGAGTTCACCCGCCAGACCGGCATCCGCGTCCGCCCCGTCTTCGACAGCGAGGCGGTCAAGACCGTCGGCCTGGCCAATCGCCTGCTGGCCGAGCGCGCCCGTCCGCAGGCCGACCTGTTCTGGGGCAACGAGGAACTGCGCACCCGCCAACTGGCCGCCCAGGGCGTCTGGCGCGAAACCCACGGCTGGGCCGCCTTCGGCCATCGCAGCCGGCGGGTGGTGGTCAACACCAACCACGTGGCCCTGGCCGGGACCGCTCCCGGCCGGCAGCCGGCACCTGCCGGTCTGCTCGAACTGACCAACGCCACCTGGCGCGGCCGCGTGGCCCTGGCCTACCCGCTCTTCGGCACCACCGCCACGCATTTCCTGGCGTTGCGCCAGCATTGGGGCGAGGCCCGCTGGGAGGCCTGGTGCCGCGCCCTGGCCGCCCACCGGCCCCTGGTCGTGGACGGCAACTCGGTCGTGGCCCGCCTCGTGGCCCGGGGTGAGGCCTGGGTGGGCCTGACCGACTCGGACGACATCGCTGCCGTGCAGCGCGAAGGCGCGCCGGTGGCGGCCCTGCCGTTGACCGACGAGTCCCTGCTCATCCCCAACACCGTGGCCCTGGTGCGCGGCGCGCCGCACCCTGACGCGGCGGAAACACTCTTCGCCTGGCTGCAACGGCCCGAAGTGGTCGCCCGGCTGGTGGCCGCCGGCGCGCTGGAAGGGGCCGAGCGGGCCGTGCCCGGCGTAAACACCCTGCAGCCGGATTGGCCGCGGCTGGTGGCGGAAATCGAGGACGGCACCCGCCGGCTCAAGGAAATCTTCCTGCGATGAGCCGCTTTGCCCCCGCCGCGCGGGGAGAGCCTGGTCCCCGGCATCTCCTCCCGAGACGACGGCTCCACATCCTTCCACCTTCGGCCTTCGACCTTCGGCCTTCCCCTGGGGTGCAGGCCTCTGGCCTGCAGAGCTTGCAGCCGAGACGGCTGCACCACCTCGCCGGGCCGGTTGCCCATTTTACCCGCAGCCGGCTGGAAGCCGGCGGTACGGCAGGCTGGGAAGCCTGCGCTACGCCGCGGACCGGCGGAGCGGCGGGCGTGAGCCGGCCTTCGACCTTCGACCTTCGACCTTCCTTGGTGGTGCAGGCCTCCGGCCTGCCGAACCCGCAGCCGGCACGACGGCATCTGCCAGGCTGAGGCGTCCCGTTGAGCGATGAGCGGAACCCTGCTGATCCACAGCCTGCTCTTCAGCGGGCTGGCGACCGGCCTGGCGGTCGTGTTCGGCGTGATGGCCGCGCTGGCCGGGTGCGGCCTGGGCGGGGCGGCGCGCACCGGGGGTCTGGCCTTGCTGGTGCTGCCGCTGGCCTTGCCACCGTTCCTGGCCCCCAACTGCTGGATGGACCTGCTGGGCCAGGCCGGCGCCTGGCGCGGCTGGTTGCCCATCCCCTTGTACGACCTGCGCACCGCGGCGGTCGTGCTGGCCCTGATGTTGTGGCCGGTGCCGGCGCTCTGGACCCTGGGCACCTGGCAGAAGCTGGACCCCGCGCTGTTCGAGGCGGACCCGCGCCTGCGCGGCTTCTGGCTGTTGCGTCGGCTGCTGCTGCCCGCGGCCGCGCCGGCCCTGGCGCCGGCGGCGGTGGTGACCTTCGTGCTGGCCTTCAACAACTTTGCCGTGCCGGCCCTGTTGCAGGTGAAGGTGCTGCCGGCGGAAATCTGGCTGCGGTTCAGCACGCAGTTCGATTACGCCGGCGCGCTGGCCGCCAGCGTGCCCGGCCTGGTGGTGCCGTTGGTGATGTTGGGATGGCTGGGCCGGCGGGAGGTCTCCTGGCCGCGCTGGCAGGCCCGGTTGCCGGCCGCAGTGTTTCGTCGGAGCCTGGGCCGCGTGGGCTGGAGCGGCGCGCTGGCCGGAACCGTGGCCACCCTCGGCCTGGCCGCGGGACTGCCGCTGGCGCGGTTGGTGACCGATGCGCGCACCTGGTCGCAACTGGGACCGGCCCTGGCCGCCGGCGCGGGGGCCGTGGCGGCGTCCGCGCTGGTCGCAACCCTGACGGCCACGGCGGTGGTCGTGGCCGGGACGTGGCTGCGGCGGGTGCCGGGCGGGGGCGTGAGCTGGCTGTTGTTTCTGACGCCGGGGGTGTTCCTGGCCATCGCCCTGATCGGGCTGTTGAACCAGCCGCCGCTCTCGGCCCTGCCACGCGGGTTGGGAGTGCTCCTGGGGGCGCTGGGTTTGCGCTACCTGGCCCTGGGCCGGCAGGGGGCGGTGCTGGCCGCACAAAGCGTGGACCGCGACCTGGACGACGCCGCGCGGCTCTGCGGCGCGCGGGGCTGGCGATGGTTCCGGCTGGTGCTCTGGCCGCAGGCGGGGCCAGTGCTGGCGCTGACCTGGTACGGCGTGTACCTGCTCTGCCTGTGGGACGTCGAGACCGGGGTGTTGCTCCAGCCGCCGGGCTGGGAAACGCTGGCGTTGCGTGTGTTCAACCTGCTCCATTACGGTCATCACCCGCAAGTGAACGCGTTGTGCCTGGTGTTGCTCGGGCTGGCCGCCCTGCCGCCGTTGTTGTGGGGGCTGGGCCGCCTGGCCGGGCGGGTGTGCGGGCGCGCCCGCCTGGCCCGCGCCGCGGGAGTGCTTCGCCTCGGGCTGTTGGTGGGGGCCGGCCTCGGGGCGGGGGTGGGCTGCGGGCCGTCGCCGGCCGGCGGCGCGCGGCTGGAGAGCCGCTTTTTCAGCCACGTCGAGGTCCTCGGCGAACGCGGGCGCGGCCCGGGCCAGTTCAACAAACCCCGCTCGGTGACCGTGGACCGCGAGGACAACCTGTACGTAACCGACATGACCGGCCGGGTGCAGAAGTTCGCGCCGGACGGCACCTTCCTCCTGGCCTGGCAAATGCCCGAGACCGAGCTGGGCAAACCCAAGGGGCTGGGGGTGGACGCCGCCGGCCAGGTGATGGTGGTCGAGCCGCACTACGCCCGCGTGAACCATTTCACCCCGCAGGGCCGGTTGGTCCGGCAATGGGGCCGGAAGGGCACCAACGTCGGCGAACTGACCATGCCCCGCGCCGTGGCCGTAAACCAGGCCGGCGAAATCTGGGTGTGTGAATACACCACGGTGGACCGGGTGCAGCGGTTCAGCCCCGACGGCGCGCGCGCGCTGGCCTGCTTCGGCCGGTGGGGCGCCGGCCCGGGCGAGTTCAACCGACCCGAGGGTCTGGTGGCGGACACCGCGGACCGGCTGTACGTGGCCGATTCTTGCAACCACCGGGTCCAGGTCTTCCAGCCCGACGGCACCTTTCGGCGGGCGTTCGGCCGGCCGGGGGCCGGTGCCGGCGAACTGAGTTACCCCTACGACCTGTGCGTGGATGCCCGGGGCCTGGTCTGGGTCTGCGAGTTCGGCAACAGCCGCCTGCAGGCCTTCGACGCTCAGGGTCGGCCGGTGGAAACCCTCGGCGGGCCGGGGGCCGCGCCGGGCCGCTTCAGCAACCCCTGGAGCATCGCCCAGGACTCCCACGGCAACCTCTACGTGGCCGATGCTGGCAACCACCGGGTGCAGAAACTGGTCCGGCGCACGCCGCTGACCCGCAGCGCCGCCGCCGGGACGCCGGCCGCGGCCGCCTCCCTGGTTCTCCACCCCCCCGCGCCGCCACGCCCGGCGCTTCCCTGAACCTTGCCCTTCCAATTCACCCATCCTGACTGGCTCTGGGCGCTGCCGCTGGCAGCGGGCTGGGTATGGTGGTGGTTCCGGCGCTCGGAGATCGCCGCCTCTCCGCTGCGTCGCCGCCTGGCGCTGGGGCTGCGCCTGGGAGTCGTCACCGCCCTGGTACTGGCCCCAGCCGGCCTGCAATGGCGCCAGCCGCGCGAGGGGCTGAACGTCTTTTTCCTCCTGGACCGCTCGGACAGCGTCCCCGCCGCCCAGCAGGAACGCGCCCTCGAGTACGTGAACGAGGTCGCCCGCGGCAAGCGCCGCGAGGACCGCGGCGGCGTGATCGTCTTCGGCAACGGCGCGGCCATCGAGTTCACCCCCAACGTCCGCCTGGACGTGCAGAAAATCCACGCCGTCATCGGCACCGAACGCACCGACATCGCCAGCGCCATCCGCCTGGGCACGGCGGCCTTTCCCGAAACCGGCCAGAAACGGCTGGTGCTCCTGTCCGACGGCAACGAAAACGTGGGCGACGCCCTGGCCGCCGTGGCCGCCGCCCGCGCGCTGGGCGTGACCGTGGACGTGGCGCCCCTGGGCGCGCAGCGCCGCGGGGACGTGGCCGTGCAAAAGGTCGGCATCCCCTCCCGGCTCAAGGTCGGCCAGACCTTCGAGGTCGGCCTGTTCATTCAGGTCGACACCAACCGCGCCGCGACGCTGCGCCTGTTCCAGAACGACCGCTTCCTGGGCGAACAACCGGTCGAGCTGGCCCCGGGCAAAAACCTCTACACCTTCCCCCAGACCCTCCCCGAGCCGGGCTTTTACAGCTACGAGGTGCAGGTGGACGTGCCCGGCGACGCCGTGCCGCAGAACAACCGGGCCGCCAACTTCGCCAGCGTCCGCGGCGAACCCCGCGTGCTGGTGGTCTCGACCGACCCCGCCGCCGACGCCCCCCTGGCCGACGCCCTCCGGGCCACAAAGCTGGACGTGCGCCTGGCCGACCTCGGCGGCTTCCCCGGCGCGCTGGCCGAACTGCAAAGCTACGATGCCCTGTTCCTCTGCAACGTGGCCGCCGGGGACCTGGGGGACACCGCGCTGAACCTGCTGGAAAGCGCCGTGCGCGATTTCGGCGTGGGCCTGGTCTGCGTGGGCGGCGACCAAACCTACGCCGCGGGCGGCTACCGGGGCACCCCGCTGGAGACCGTCCTGCCCGTGGACATGGAGTTGAGCAGCAAGAAGGTCCTGCCCAGCGGCGCGGTGGTGCTGATCATGCACGGCATGGAGTTCAACAACGGCAACCAGGTCGCCCGCGAATGCGCCCTGGGCGTGCTCGATGCCCTCGGCCCCCAGGACGAAATGGGCGTGGTGCTCTGGGACGGCTCTGAGCGCTGGCTCTTCCCCCTCAGCCCGGTGGGCGACCGCAAGGAAAAGGGCCGCCAGATCGCCGGCATGAACCAGGGCGACCTCCCCAGCTTCCAGGGCGTGATGGAACGCGCCTACCACGACCCCAACCAGCCCAACCTCAAGCAGTCCCGCGCCAACCTCAAACACATCATCGTCTTCAGCGACGGCGACCCCGCCCCCCCCGGCGACGACCTGATGCAGGCGATCGTCAACGACCGCATCACCGTCAGCACCGTGCTCATCGCCGGCCATGCCGGACCGGAGACCATGATCCGCATCGCCGACCTGGGCCGCGGCCGCTTCTACGACGTGCGCGACCCCGCCCAGTTGCCGCAGATTTTCCTCAAGGAGGCCATGGTCATCCTCAAATCCGCCATCTACGAGGAGCCCTTCCAGCCGGTGCTGACCGCCCCCACCGAACCGGTGCGCGGCATCCCCGCCGGCGAGTTTCCCACCCTGCGCGGCTACGTGGCCACCACCGCCAAACCCCGCGCCGAAGTGCCGCTGGTCTCGGACAAGGGCGACCCCGTGCTGGCCCACTGGCAGTTCGGCCTGGGCCGCGCCGTGGCCTTCACCTCGGACGCCCGCGCCAAGTGGGCGCAGGACTGGCTGGGCTGGCCCCGCTACCGGCCGTTCTGGGCGCAGGTGGCCCAGTGGGCGCTGCGCCGCCTGGACGCCGCCGACTTCAACACCGAGGTGACGGTGGACACGGCCGGAGGCATCGTCAGCGTGGAGGCCCTGGACGCCGAGGGCAACTACCGCAACTTCCTCAACCTCCTCGCGGTGGTCGTCAGCCCCCGCGGCGAACGCCAGACCGTGCGCCTGGAACAAACCGGCCCCGGCCGCTACGAGGCGCGCTTCGCCACCCGCGAGGTCGGCACCTACCTCCTCAACCTCCAGGAAATCCAGGACGGCCAGGTGCGCGCCACCCAGAGCGTCGGCGCCAGCGTGAACTACTCGCCCGAGTTTGCCGAGGCCGGCCCCAACCTGAACCTCCTGCGCCGCATCGCCGAACTGGGCGGCGGCAAGCTCCTGCCCCCGCCCGGCATGCCCCCCGGCACCGACCACCCCTTCCTCCACGACCGCCTGAAGACCTTCCAGCCGCACGACCTCTGGCCCTGGCTGCTCCAACTGGGCATCGTGCTGTTCGTGGCCGATGTGGGCGTGCGCCGCATTTACCTGGACCGCGCCGAATGGCTCGCCGCCACCGCCAACCTGCGCCGGCTCCTGCGCCTGGGCCGCCCCTCCGCCCCCCTCACCCCCGCCGAGGAACCGCTCAATGCCCTGCTGGCCCGCCACAACCAGGTCCGCGCCCAACGCACCGGTGCCGGCACCCCCTCGCCCCCCCTGTTCCAACCGACCCGGCCGCCGCCCACCCCCGCGGCTCCCGCCCAACCGCCCGCCCCGGCCGGCGAAGTTTCCCCGTCTTCCCCGCCCGGTCCCCCCGCCGAAACCGCCCCCTCCCGGCCGGACCGGACCGCCGTGACCTCGCGCCTGCTCGAAGCCAAGCGCCGCGCCGCGAAAAAACTGGACCAGAGCTGAACCATGCCGCCGTCCGCCGGCCTTCGACCGCGCCGGGTCCCGCCTCCCGCCCGACCGGCCTTTTCGCCAGCCGGCGCGCCGCGGCTGAACCTTTGAGATGCCCATGAAAACCGCCTCCCGTTACGCCGTCGTGCTGGTCACCGCACCTGACTTGAAGACCGCCCGCGCCCTGGCCCGGGCCGCGCTCCAGGCGCGCCTGATCGCCTGCGCCAACCTCGTGCCGCGTGTGGAAAGTCACTACTGGTGGCAGGGGAAAATCGAGCGCGGCGCCGAGGTCCTGCTGTTGATGAAAACCACCCGCGCCCGGCTCGCCGCCCTCGAGAAGCTGGTGCTGGCGAACCACCCCTACGACACGCCGGAGTTTCTGGTGCTGCCCGTGCTGGCCGGCACCGCGCGCTACCTGGACTGGCTGGCGGCCAGCGTTTGAGCCGGTCTGCCGGGCGCCGGGCAAAGCACCCGTGGACCGGCGCCTGTCTGCGTGCGCCGCACAGGCAGGCACTTCACCAGCTGGCGCCAGGAGGGGCGGCCCTTCCGCGCAAAGCGTCCTGGAGTGCGGCCGTCCTCTGCCACTTTGCGGCGGGCTAACTCAACGCCAGAGCGCCAGGACGCCAGGGCACAAGGCCGACGGCCTGCTGCCGCCTTTTGCGAACGTCCTGGAGCGCGGCCGCCCCGACCGCAGCCCCGGCGTAGCGCAGGCTTCCAGCCTGCCGTATCGCCGACTTCCAGTCGGCGAAAGGGGTTTGCGCGGGGGGCCGTTCCGCGGGCTGCCCGCCCGCGAGACGGCCGACTGCCAGTCGGCGCTCCGGCACAGCCGCCGCGGTGCCGCGGCGGACCTCACCCCGCCGGCTCAGGCCGGCGGCTGGGCGCACCACCCACATGTGGTGCAGCCGTCCCGGCTGCCGTTCTGCAGGCCGGAGGCCCGCACCACAACGCCGGCAGGCCGGAGGCCCGCACCACAACGCCGGCAGGCCGGAGGCCTGCACCACAACGCCGGCAGGCCGGAGGCCCGCACCACAACGCCGGCAGGCCGGAGGCCCGCACCACAACGCCGGCAGGCCGGAGGCCCGCACCACAACGCCGGCAGGCCGGAGGCCCGCACTACGGCCAGACGCCCGGCTGTTCCACGCTTCGCGCTCCGCGTTGGGGAAGCCTCCAGCCCGTGGGCTACGCCGCTTTAACCTTTTCACCTTTCTCCCTTTCACGCCGCCTTGAGGCTTCGGGTTCCCGGCCCGGCTCGGAGGGCGTTCACGAGCCGGCCTTCTTGCGGGCCTGGTCGGCGAGGTTGCGGGCGCGCCGGGCCTGGTTGGCATTGGTCAGGCCGGCGGCGGCCTGGTCGAGCAACGCAGCCAGGCGTCGGGCTGACGAGCCGGCCAGTTCGCCACGCACCAGGCGGTCGGCAATGGCGATGAGCGCGGCGGCGGCCTCGTTGCGGGTGGCGGTGTCCTCCAGGTGCGGCGCCACCAGCTCGGCGGCGTCAAGCGCAGGAATCTGGCCCAGGGCGGCCAGGAGGCGGCGCTTGTCCGCGGCGGTTTGGGTGAGTCGGCCGGCGGTGCGGCACATTTCGAGGCGCTGGCCGGCGGGCAGGTCGGTGTTGGCGGCGAGGGTCAGGTAGCCGGCCAGGGCCAGGGTGCGGTCGGTGGCGTTGGCCGCGGTGGTGGCCAGTTCGAGCAGGGCCGGCGCGGCGTCGGCGCTCTTCCAGGCGCTGAGGGCGCGGATGGCCGCCCCGCGCACGTCGGTGTTGGCATCGGTGCAGGCGGCGCGCACGGCCCGCAGGGCGTCGGGTCCGCCCAGCGCGGCCAGCACTTCCAGCAGCGTGGCGCGGGCAGCGGTGGGGGCGCCGGCGAGGGCGGCGATGACCTTCGCGGTGACTACTTCGGTCGGGGCCCGCTCGGCCAGGGCGACGAGGGCCTGTTCAGCGGCGCCGCGCAGGGCGTCGTCTGTGGCGGCGAGCAACAGGTCCAGGACGGGGGCCACTTCGGGTTCGCCGCCCAGCTCGCCGATTTGTTTCAGCGCCTCGCCGCGGGTCGGGCCCTCGCCCTGACGGGCGAGCGTCAACAGCAGGGGCACGGCGGCGGCGAGGCGGCGGCGACCGGCCAGCTCGATGCCGGTTTGCCGGTCGCGGGGTTCGCCGCTTTGGAGCAGGGCGAGGATGGCTTCGTCGGCCGCGCGGCCGGGCAGGCTGCCCAGGCCTTCGCGGGCGGCCTGGGCCAGGGTGCGGTCGGGTTCATGGAGGCGTTGGCGGAAGATGGGCAGGGCCTCGTCGGTGCCGAGATGGGTGAGGGCTTTGAGGGCGGCGAGTTGGACGGAGGGGTTGCCGGTGGCGGCCGCGGCGGTGAGGGCGGTGGTGGCGGCGCGGTCGCCGCGATGGCCCAGGGCGCCGAGCAGGACGATTTGGCGGTCGGGCGTGGGCTGGCCGGGCAGGGCGTCCACGAGGGTCCGGGTGACGGCGTGGCCGGTCAATTCGTGGGAGGTCTGCACGGCGGCGGCGAAGAGCACGTACTCGGGACTGCGGAGCACTTCGCCCAACAGGGCCGGCGCCCCGGTGCCGCGGGCCAGGAGGGCGCCGCGCAGGGCGGCCGAGCGGATGTGCGGCGGGAGGGCGGGGTCGCCGTACCGGTCCAGCAGCGGCAGGACCTCGGCGGTGCGGCCGGTGGCCAGGTGCGCGTCCACGGCGCGGCCGATGCCTTCAACGAAGGCGAGGAAGTCTTCCGGGCGGGCGCTGGCAGCAGCGCTCATGAGGGCTTCGAGGGCGTCGGGTGTGCCCAGCCGGCCCAGGGCGCGGGCGGCGGTTTGGACGACCTCGGAGTCGGCTACCCAGAGCAGGCGGCTGAGGGGGCCGACCGCTTCCAGGTCCTGGCGGGCGCCGAGGGAGCCGATGACGCCGACCAGCGGCCGGCCCTTGAGCTGGCCGAGCCTGGCGCGCAGCGCGGCGGAGACGGCGGGGTCGGGCATGGTCTCGAGGGCGTAGCGGGCCATGTGGTTGAGCTCGGGGTTGTCGAGCAGGCCGACCAGCACCGGCACCGCTTCGGAGCCGCCGATGACGGCCAGCTCGCGGCAGGCGTCGGCCTTGTCCTTGCGGGCGGCGTCGGATTTGAGGACCGCGAGGAGCTGGGCCTGGTTGCGGGTGACCAGGGGGGTGGGGCCCTGGGCCCGGAGGGCGGGGACGTACAGGCTGGACGCCAGGGCGACGGCCAGCAGCGGGGCGGGCAAGCGACGGGGAGCGGAGCGCATGGGAGGGGGGGAAACGGGGGTTGCAGGTTCAGAAAATGTACGGCTCACGCTGGGCGCGGGAGCGGAGACGGTTGGCTTCGGGGTCGTTGACGAATTCCTCCTTGACCGGGTCGTAGCGGAGGTCGCGTTTGAGCCACATGCAGATGTTGGCGGCGTGGACGGTGGACATCGAGCGGTGCATGACGCCCTCGTGGGCCACGCATTTGCGGCGGGACTTGACGCAGTCGAAGAAGTCGCGGACGTGGCTCAGTGGCCGGCCGGTGCGGGCCTTGTAGTCGCGGACGATTTTGTTGAAGTCGGCCAGCAGGCGGGGGTGGGAGACGTCCGGGCGGGAGTAGCCGTCGCCGGCCTCGACCCAGCCCTCGGTGCCCTCGAAGCGCATGGCGCAGGAGCCGTGGAACCAGCCTTCGCGGTGGAGGATCATTTTCGAGCCGTCGGCGAAGACGGTGACCATGCCGTCGCCGGTGGGGTTGTTCACGTAGTGGTACTCGATGGGGGAGGTGTCCAGCTTGTCCAGGCCGGCCTGGGCCTGGGCGAAGGTGTGGGCGCCCCACTCACCGATGCAACTGGTGTGGAAGTCGTAGAAGCCGCGCCAGCCGCCGCGGACGTAGGTCGAGTTGTAGGGGCGCCAGGGGCAGGGGCCGAGCCACTGGTCCCAGTCCATCTCGGACTTGGGCGGCTCGGGTTCGGCCGGGAGCCAGTCGTGGCGCATCTCGGCGGCGTCCCAGGGGGCGATGTGGGCGTGGGCGGTGTGGACCTTGCCCAGGCGGCCGCTTTTGGCCATTTCGATGCAGAAGATGAAGTTGGCCTCGCTCAGGCGCTGGACGCCGGTCTGGTAGATGCGGTTGTAACGGCGGGCGGCCTCGACCACGGCCCGGCCCTCGGCAATGGTCATCGAGGAGGGTTTCTCCGAGTACACGTCCTTGCCGTGACGCATGGCCAGCACGGCGATGTAGGCATGGAGCCGGTCGCCGGGGGTGCTGAGCACGGCGTCAATGTCCGGCCGGGCGGTCAGAAACTCGAGGGTGTTGTCGTAAAGCTGGCAGTCCTGGTTGCCATAATGGCTGTCCACCATGCGCTTGACCGCCTCGCGTCGCTGGCGGTTGGGATCGCACGTGGCCACGAAGACCACGTCCGGCTCGCCCATCATCCAGCGCAGCACGCCGGAGCCGCGGTTGCCGATGCCGATGCCGCCGAGCACGATTTTCTCGCTGGGCGGCACGGCGCCGTGGCGACCGAGCACCGAGGCCGGGAGGATCAAGGGCAGGGCGGTCGCCGACCCTGCGGCCAGGGTCCGCTGAAGAAAGCGGCGCCGGCTCAAGACGGTCGGAACTGCGGTACGCCGTGGCACGCGGCGGGCGGACAGGGGAGGAGGGAGGACAGACTGCGGTGACATGCGCGCAGTGTAGTGGGGGGCGGCGGGGGGTGAAGCGAAATGTGCGGCCGCGCTCCAGGACGTTCGCAAAAGGCGTCAGCAGGCCGTCAGCCTTGTGCCCGGGCGTCCTGGCGCCCTGGCGTTGAGTTTGCTAGCCGGAAAGCAGCAGAGGACAGCCGCACTCCAGGACGCTTTGCGCGGAAGGGCCACCACCTGCGGGCGCCAGCTGGTGAAGTGCCTGCCTGTGCGGCGCACGCAGACAGGCGCCAGTCCGCTGGCGCTTCGGGCCGCGCCAGCAGGCAGGGTCGGCGGGGACGCCGCGCTGACCTCCCACGACCCCGCGGCGGTGGGACCGCGTCCTCGCGGTCCCGAGTCGAACAAGGTTGTCCGTCTCTCCGCCGCCGGAGCGCCGAGGGGCAGGCGGCCGTCTCGCGGGCGGGCAGCCCGCGGAGCGGCCCCCGCGCAAGCCCCCTTCGCCGACTGGCAGTCGGCGATACGGCAGGCTGGAAGCCTGCGCTACGCCGCCGGTCTGTAGCCGCCGAGGTGAGCTGGAGGAGAAGCCGTCCGCCGCGTGACCGCGGCGCGCACCGTATCTGGCATTTGGCATCCGGCATCTGAGCCCCTCCGGTCTTCTTGAGTTCCCAATTTCCCCACCTTCGGACTTCAAGCAGGGGCGTCGGGGGCCGGTTTATCCGGCGCTTGTCGCCAGCGGGCCGGGGACTAGGCTGGCAGGCATGAAAGCGATGTTCCTTGCCGGCGGAACCGGACTGGCGGCGACGCTGGCGCTGTTGCTGATGGGGGGGTGCGCCACCGAAACGGTCACCGGCCGCAAGCAGTTGATCCTGCTCAGCCCCACGGAGGAGATGCAGCTTGGGCTGACCGAGTTCGAAAAGATGAAACAGCAGGTGCCGCGCAGCAAGGACGCCGCGGCACAGGCGCTGGTCGAGCGGGTGGGTCGGCGGATCGCCGCCGTGGCCGATTTACCGGGGGCACAGTGGGAGTTTGTGCTGTTCGAGAACGCGGAACCCAATGCCTTTTGTCTGCCCGGCGGCAAGGTGGGGGTGTACACCGGCATTCTGCCCATCACGCGCGACGAGGCCGGGCTGGCCACGGTGCTCGGGCATGAGGTGGCGCACGCCGCGGCGCGGCATGGCGCCGAGCGCATCAGTCGCGGCCTGGCGTTGAATGTCCTGGGCCAGGTGGCGAGCAGCTATTTGGGACGCGAAAAGCCGGAGGCGCAGCCGTACTTCAACACGGCCTACGGGCTGGGAGCCCAGCTGGGCCTGGTGCTGCCGCACAGCCGCGAACAGGAGGCGCGAGCGGACCAGATCGGGCTGATCTACATGGCCCGGGCCGGTTACCCGCCGGAGGCGGCCGTCGAGTTTTGGCGCCGGTTTGCCGCGTACAACCGCCAGCGCGGCGGGGCGCAGGGGTTGTGGTTTTTGCGCACCCACCCCCTGGATGAGGATCGGATCGCCAACCTGCAAAAGTACCTGCCCCAGGCGCGGCAGGAGTTCCGGCCGGTTCAGTGAGGGGGCGGGGCGCCGTCCTGCAGGAGCGCGCGCTGCCAGGGGAGCAGTTGGGCCGCGTGGGTGTCCCAGTCCGTTGCCAGGCGGGTGAGCTGGCTGCGGCTGGCAATGAGGGTGGGGTCCAGGCCGAGCCGATCTGCCGCGCGGTCGCGCCGCTGATGGAGTTGTTCAAGGAACCGTTTCTGCGCCGTGGTCAGGCGCAGGTGCACGCGCTGGCGGGGGGGGGGGCAGGCGGACTCGGGCAGTTGGCGGGCCCGCTGGAGGGCTGCTTCCAGCCGGGCGCGTCGGGAGGGGGCATAGCGGCGGGGGATGAGGGGGCCGTGGGGCTGGTCGCTGGCCACGGTGGCGGCCAGTTCGAACAACCGTTCGTGGCTGAGCACGAAGTAGGGAGGGCGGTTGGCGGCACGGGCCTCCCGTTCCCGCCAGTGCCAGAGTTCGCGCAGGATGGCCCGGCCGTGCGGGCCGAGGAGGTCGGAGTTTTTGATCCGCCAGGCTTCGGTGTGATTGTCCTGGAGGCGGCAGGCTTCCTGGATGAGCTGGCGGCACATCTGGGTGTGCCAGTCCAGCCGGCCCCCGGCGATGAGTTGTTCCCGCAGCACGACGCTGAGGGGGTGGAGGTAGTGGGAGTCGTTGCGGGCGTAGGCGATCAGCCGCTCGGTCAGGGGCCGGCGGGACCAGTCGGCCCGCTGGGGGCCTTTTTCCAGCTCCACGCCCAGGAAGCGGCGGACCAGGCTGTTGAGGCCGAACTCCCGCAGGCCGAGCAACCGTGCGGCCAGCATGGTGTCGAACACGGCGTGAGGGGTGAAGCCCTGGCCGCGGTGCAACAGCCGCAGGTCGTAGTCGCCTCCGTGCAGGACCAGTTCCCGGCCGGCCAGGACCCGCCAGAGGGGCTCAAGGCGGACCCCCGCCAGCGGGTCCACCAGCACGTCGCGCCCGGTGATGCTCACCTGGACCAGGCAGAGTTTTTCGGGGTAGGAGTGGAGGCTGTCGGCCTCGGTGTCCAGCGCCACCCAGGGGGCGGCCCGGAGGTGGGGCAAAAAGTCCGCGAGGGCAGCATCCGTTGCGATCACGGGGCGAGCCTAGCAAGAGCAGGGAAGCGGGAAAAGCCCGCGGAGGGCAGGGGAGATGGTGCGCTTGGCAGGACTTGAACCTGCACGGGTTGCCCCACTACCACCTCAAAGTAGCGCGTCTGCCAATTCCGCCACAAGCGCACCCGTGGCTTCATTGAATCACGGGCGCGCCGGCCCGCAAGTGGATTCTGGGCGTGGGGCGGCTTCAGCGATAACTGTTCCAGACTTCCGGCACCGCGACCCACATCCCGGGGCGCCTGGGGCGGGCGTCGTAATCGGCCCGGATCCAGACCTTTTGTTTGGGCAACCGGGCGGCGTGGCCGTCGTAGAAGCCCAGGTTGGCACCCTCGGCGTGGCGGTAGAGGGTGGGGCCGCCGCAGCCGGCGTCCTTGTACTGCTGCACGCTGCCTTTCATGCGCAGTTTGTCCCAACCCTTGGTGTAGTCGGCGCCTTTCCACTGCGACCACCAGTCATGGCCGTCGTGGAAGATGAGCTTGGCCGAGGGTTCCGGGACGGCGCTGAGCTTGTGGCCGGCGTGGCTTTTGCTGGCGAGGGCCCAACTGCGGCCATCGGAGGGGTACCAGTCCTCGAAGTTGTAGCTGTAGCTGGTGAGGGTGCCCTTGTTGCCGGCGTCGCCCAGGGCGTGGTTGTTGGCATAGGCGTAGAGGGAGGGTTTCCAAATGGCGGTGTCGGCCGGGCAACGGTATTGCGTGGGGGTCTGGACCACCGAGTTGCCGCTCTTGCCGTAGCCGATGTAGTCCCGGTAGGTGGGGTTGGCCATCCAGAGCTGGGTCTCCCCGCCGGGCCTGAGCTCGATCAGCGGCACGCACTGGTCCTGGTGGTCCCCCGCGTACATTTGGTTGGCAATGGCGAACTGGCGCAGGTTGTTCAGGCAGCCGGCCTGCTGGCCCGAGGCCCTGGCGCGCTGGAGGGCCGGGAGAAGCAGGCCCGCCAGGATGGCGATGATGGCGATCACGACCAGCAGTTCGATGAGGGTAAAACCATCTCCACCGCGGCGGGGGGCCGGGGGTGGTGCAAGGTTGCTGCGGGTTTGCATGGGTGGAGGAGAGTGTAGGCTCCCGCGCATTGCCGGGCAAGACCCGACCACGGCGGGAGCCGGCAACGAGGGAAGAGCGTCGGCCGGGGAGTCTGTTGCGGTCCCAAAACCGGCATGGGCGAGGCAGGATTCTTGACAGCCGGCGGCGCCGTTCAGGACAATGCGCGCGTTCACGCAAACCTCGACGCACCCCAAAACCTGCATCCATGGGCTCCACTTCTCCCCCCCCCGCCGCCCCGGAAGGGGGCGTTTTTGCCGGCGTCACGCGCTATCACTGGCTGGTGGTCCTCATTGCCTCGGCGGGCTGGCTGTTCGACTGCATGGACCAGCGGCTGTTCATCCTGGCACGCGAGCCGGCTCTGGCGGAGTTGTTGGGCGGGCAGGCGGCGCGGGAGGTGGTGAAGACCTACGGCGGCTACGCCACCACGGCCATGATGATCGGCTGGGCCACGGGGGGCATTCTGTTCGGGATGATGAGCGACAAGTGGGGGCGGGTGAAG
>JBBIVJ010000049.1:0-28579 GCA_037439785.1 Verrucomicrobiales bacterium
GCCATTCACCGTCACGTGGGTCGTCGGGTTGGCCACCCCCAGCACGTCCCGACGCAGCTGATTGTCACAGGTCCAGGTCATGGACAACCCGTTCAAAGTCCCGCCGGTGTGGGTTTCCGTCAAGGGCAGGTCGGCGTCGTTGTAGGTCCAGGTGGTGGTGAGGCCGTGGCGCACCGTGGTCTTAACGTTGGGGTCCACCGCAGAGCTCCGGCATCCGCTGCCGCAACGTCGCCTTCCACTGACCCACAAGCAGCGGGTGCACCTGGTGCTCCCGCGCGATCTGCGCCGTCGTCTTGACGCCCATCAATGCCTCCAAGCCCACCTGAGCTTTGAAGGCCCCACTATACTGCTTGCGTTTTCGTTTCATTGATCTGCTCTTTCTCACATCGAGCAGACCTCGCAAAGCCTAGCTTAGCCGCTGGTATTAATTTCGGGGACCATTTCACACCTCGCCTCGAAGGGGAGATTCAATGTGGGATGTTGGGGACGGGACAAGCCCTTCACGAATCGGTGTGAACTTGGGGGCCAAGGCCCCAGCGGCGGTCACCCGAGCCGGGGGCCTCCATCACTTGCGCCTGGCGCAGGCCGTACGGTTGCCCAGGCCGGCCCAACTCACCCTCGAACAAACCACCGCGGCATTGGGCGTTGGCCTGGCCGCGTCTCCTGGTTGCAGACGTGCTTTTGTCTGCAAGGCCCCCCCGACCAGCGGGACGCACGTGCTGGCCGAGTTCTGGCGGGATGCGCCGGGGGGCGAATGGACCTGCACCGGGGCGGGAAAACGCCGGACACCTGGAAGCAGGTCAGGGCGGCTGCCGTAACGGCTGATCCGGGCAGCGGCACCCTCCCGACCGGCTACCTGGTCTGGAACGTCACCGACGGCGCGGTGAAGCGCCACGCGGGGGCCTGGTCCCGGGAAATCATCGTTGGCGCGAATGCGTCAGCCAAGGTCGGCTTCCATGGTGCGACGCCGACCGCGCAGCGGGCGAACGCCAACCAGGCGGCTGCTGCCGACCTCGCCACCGTCATCACGCTGGCGAACGAACTCCGCGCCGCCCTGGTCGAGAAGGGGATCATCAAAGGGGCGGCGTAGAACTGGCAGCGGGCATCGGTTTCCTTCCGCCTTCCTCGCGTCGAGGCACCGGCGAGGCGCTGTCGAAGCGCCCCGGTGGCGGCGTTTTATCCTTCCTGAAAGTCGGCGGGCTTCTCGGCCGGTTCTCGCCGCCGACTTGAACCTGCGCTCTTCAGGCTCCTCTCCGGGGGCAAAATGTTTGGCAAATGTTTGGTTGTCGGGCATACGAACGCCCTAAATTGCAGGAGTTTGCATGGGATTGCCGGCTTGGCAACGAGACGCAATAAACCCCTGCGAGCCAGGCTTGCAGGGGCTTGAAATTGGTTGCGGGGGCTGGATTTGAACCAGCGACCTTCAGGTTATGAGCCTGACGAGCTACCGGGCTGCTCCACCCCGCGGATCACGGGAGCAAGTAAACGCCAACGCCTGAACCAATCAAGCCCTTTCTGAGCCGGCTCCATGCCGGGCGCAGTCTGGACAGTCCTCCCGCGGCTGGCGCGGGCGGATTCGGCCCCGATGCCGGCTCGGACCGCCTGCCCCTGCTGGCCGTGAGCCGGAAGGTGGCTGAAGACCGCCGTTCTCCAAAGGCCGCGCTGTTCACGTTGCGGTGGCTTGTCACTGGGCGTGGATCTGCAGCCAGCGCTTTCCGCCAGCCACGTTTGGCGCCGGCTTCCGCTCGCCGTAAGGGGTTGTGCTTGGAACGCCCGGTACTAGATGCCAAAGTAGGCGCGTATGTCCACCCCCAACCGCTCCTTGGTCGCCGGGGGCAGGAACTTCATCCGGCCGGCCCGCCGTCCCCACGTGCTCCCGTGGCTTCTGCTCGGGCTAGTGCCGGTCTGGCTCACCGCCGCCGCGGACCCCTCCTGGCAACACCTGACCAGTCGGCGCGGGGAGCTGCCCAGCCCACCCGGCGGCTCGACCCAGCAAACTGCCGCGGTGGTGGGTGATTTCGACAATGACGGCGTGAACGATTTCATCCTGGGCTTCCGCCAAAAGCCGCCCGCTCTGGTCTGGTATCGCCGCACCGCCGCCGGATGGGATCTGTACGTGATTGAACGGGATTATCTGACCGTCGAAGCAGGCGGCGCGGTGCACGACCTGGACGGCGATGGCGACCTGGACGTGGTCTTTGGGGGGGATTGGCAGAGTCGCGATCTGTGGTGGTGGGAGAACCCCGCGCCGCGGTTCGGCAAGGATACCCCCTGGCGGCGTCGCGTCATCAAATCCGGCGGCCAGCCCCAGCACCACGACCAGGTCTTCGGCGATTTTCTCGGTACCGGCCGCGCGCAACTGGCTTTCTGGAATCAACAGGCCGGGACGTTGTACCTGGCGGAAATCCCGTCCGCGCCGCGGACCGCCGGGCCGTGGCCGTTGCTCGAGGTGTTGGCCGGCGTCAGCGCGGGCGCCATGTCCTACACCGAGGGGCTGGCGGCCGGCGACGTGGACGGCGACGGGCGGCCGGACCTGCTGGCCTACGATTCGTGGTTCAAGCACACCGGTGGCCGGAGCTTCAAGCGGGTGCAGTTCGCCCCCGCGGGCGGCCTGATCCTCGCCGGCCCTTTCCAGCCGGGTAAAATCCCCCCGATCGTGATTTCGCCCGGCGACGGCCGCGGGCGGGCGATGTTCTACACCTGCACCGGCCAGCCGGAATGGGCCGCAGACTGGCTTGGCCGCGACCTCATCGGTCGCGAGGTCATCCACGGCCACAGTCTGCAGGCAGGCGACATCAACCGCGACGGTCACCTCGACCTGTTTCTGGCCGAGATGGTCCAGTGGCGCGAAGGCGCGTCCATCCCGGATCATCCCGACGCCACCGCCTGGATTCTTTACGGCGACGGCCAGGGCCGGTTCCGCCAGACCGAGTTGGTGGTCGGCCACGGCTGGCACGAGGCGCGCCTGGTCGACCTGGACGGGGACGGCGACCTGGACGTGCTCAACATGCCTTACACTTGGGACACACCCCGCGTGGACGTCTGGCTGCAACGATGAATCCGCTCGCTTCCACGGCCCGCAACTCCGCCGCGCCCCGCACGCTGCTCGTCCTGGCTCTGGCGGCCCTGGCATCCAACCGGTTGCCCGCCGCCACGGTGACGGCTGACCTGTCGCCGCTCCACGACGCGACTCGCGTCCTGGTCAACCCCCACAAGGGCTGGTACCACCACTACCCCGACAATCACCCGGACAAGTACCGCATCGCGCGCGACGAGGACCTGCTCGAGTTCCCGGGCATGGACCATCTTTATCTGCGGCTGGCCTGGGCCTACCTCGAACCCCGGGAGGGCGAATTCAACTGGGCGTTCGTGGAACCCCTCATCGCGAAGTGGACCGCCCACGGCCTGGGCATCGCCTTCCGCATCTCCTGCAAGGAGACCAGCACCGACCGTCCGGAGCAGCAATTCGCCACTCCCCGCTGGGTCAAGGAAGCCGGCACCCGCGGCGGTTTCTACCGCATGGGCCAACCCACCGGGCCGGAGGGGCCCTGGGAGCCGTACTACGGCGATCCCATTTTTCTGGCCAAGCTGGACCGCTTCCTGGCCGCCTTTGCGGCGCGTTTCGACGGGCGGCCCGAAGTGCGTTACGTGGACATCGGCAGCATCGGCGACTGGGGGGAAGGCCACACCTGGGCCGGCAGCCGGACCGAGCCCGGCCTGGTCGTGCGCAAGCAGCACGTGGACCTTCACCTGCGGCACTTCAAACGGACCCCGCTGGTCATCTCGGACGACTTCGTGTACGCGCTTCGCGACCCCGGCGAACGGCGTACCCTCCACGAGCACATCCTCGCTCACCGCATCAGTTACCGCGACGACAGCATCCTCGTGGACGGCTACCTGCCCGGCCACAGCGGGACCTTCACCGTCCGCAGCGCCGAGCTTTTTGCGGAGGCCCACCTCCAAACTCCGACCGTCCTCGAGCTGGAGCACTACGGCACGGTGAAGCAACTGGGCAACTGGGACGCCCGGCCGGGCTCATCGCTCGCCCGGCATGGCAGGGGCCGGGCCGGACCGGATTTTTTCCGCGGTGCCCTCGAATTGTTGCGCGCCACCTACATCGGCTACCACGGCTACGCCCGCGAATGGCTGGCTGACAACCCCGCACTGACCCGCGAACTGCTCAACCGCTGCGGGTACTGGTTGTTTCCGCTTTCCCTGGAACGCCCGGCCAAGCTGGTACCCGGACAGGCGGCCTCTTTCCGCTTGCGACCCGAGAACCGCGGCGTGGCGCCGCCGTACCATCCATACGAATTGCGCCTCAAACTGGCGACACCCGGCCGCGCCCGGACCGTCACGGTGGGGCGGGCCGGGCGGACGTGGCTGCCCGGCAAGCCGATTGAGGTTCGGTGGACCCTGACGCCGCCGGCCGATCTGCCCGCTGGAAAGTATTCGCTGGCGATGGGGTTGTTTGACGCCACCGGGCCGCGTGAACGCCCGGTCGAGTTCGCCCTGAAGGAATCGGTTCGGGATGCGGCGGGCTTTTTCACGTTGGACGAGGTCGAACTTGCGGCGCCGGCGGCCAGTCGGCGTTAGGTGCTCTGCGCAAGCCGTCGGGCCAAAGGCCCGCAGGAGTTTCACCCGGGGCAACGCTCTTGGCTCGTGCCCTTACCTGACTTTCAGTGTTTTCGGAACGGCGGGGCCAGGGGCTGGTGCGGCCGCCCGCCGCCGCTGATGCGGTCCGGGGCGTTGTTGTCCACCACGCAGACGCGACTGAAGATTTTGCGCAGATCGTCGGCCCAGTCGCCGTCCTCCTGCCAGAACCTCTGGCCGTAGGCGCGCTCGAACTCCTCGGTGACCCGGCCCTTCGGGCTGCGTTCGACGGCAATGGCGTAGGCCGAGGCCACGGGGTCATCCACGACGTAGGCGCCGTAGTCCTGGAGTGCACGGGCAATTTTCCGGCTGGCGGCCAGCTTCAGACCGAGGGAGTCAATGTCCACATCCGACGGCAGGGCCAGCAGCGAGCCCATGCGCAGGGCCCGGACCTTGCCTTTGTAAGTGCGCGCGGCGTAGCCGTTGGCCTTCCAGGCCGGCCACCGGTAGCCCTTGGTCTCCTCGTCGTAGTAGAGGTATTCCGCCCAGATGCAAACCTTGAGGGCGTGTCGGATGGGGGGCGTGTCGGGCAGCAGTTCGCCCAGCCGAATGGTGCCGCCCAGGCTGGACATGCCGCTGCCGCCGTGCGCGCCCTTGATGCCGTCGCCGATGATGAGGTTGTCCTCGGGATAGACATAGGCCGAAGTGGCAAACGGCCAGCCGGGGGCGCGGGTGAAGGGCTGGTTTTGCCGGACGGTCACACCGTCGTCGCGGAGAATGGCGCAGGCGTAATTCATGTTGTGGTCCAGCACCACGAAATCCGGCGGGATCGGGGCGTAGGCGACCAGCACACGGTTCGTGTCCACCTTGCCGGGATAACGCGACGGTCCGCGCCAGGTGACGGCGTTGTGGTAAATCGGAATGCGGGGCGCGTTCAGGTCGAGCAGCAGGATGTCCTCCTCCGGCTGGACCTGCTTCTGCGGCGGGATTTGCGCGGGGACATATACCGCCCCATCGCCGATGGGCATGTTCCAGATCGAGTCCTGGCGGAAGGGCCACAGCAGGGGATCGCGTTCGGTGGGGAATGCCTCCGGAGCCGCGGCAGACCGGGCCGGCGGCGACGGCAGTGCCGCCCGCGCCAGCTCGAGGTCCTCCTCCACCGCTGGCGTGAGCGCTGCCCAGGAGAAAGGCTCCTTGGCGTCGAGGAACACCGCGCGTTTGCCCTGCGAGCCAGGGGCGGAGCGGATGGTCCGGCGTGAGCGGCTCGACGAGCTGCAAATGCGTGTTGCCGAGGTCGAGGGGCGTGAGCCGCACCGAGCCGTTGTTGACCACTTCGCTGAAGAGCAGCGGGAAACCCGGCGCGTCGCGCCAGACTTTGAGGGCCTCGTCGGTGTCGGGCACGACAATGGCGAGGTGATCGAGTCCGTGGTGTTTCATGGACAGGTAATTTCCACCGGCGTACGGCGTTCGGCGGACTGGTAGCAAGCCTCCTGAATGGCCGTGGTGATGAGGTAATCCTCGCCGCCGGTCTCGAACGGCCCGCCATCGAGCAGGCGGTCAATGAAGTGGCGCTGCGTGGCAAAGACGCAGTCGCCCGCAAAGCCGTGCCGGCTTTGAGGATACTCAACCTCCACCTCCGCGCCTCCGAGTGGCTTCAAGGTGATGCGGCCATCCAGATCCAGGCGCAGGCTGCCGGCGCTGCCCTCGACGAGAAACTCGCCGAACATGTAGCGCGCCTCGGCGACCGGACAGGCCGGCTCGTTGTAGCGGTTGGTGTCCCGCTGGCCGAGCGCGCCATTGGCGAACTCGAACACGATCAGGCCGCAGTCCTCGCCCTTGATGACGGGATTTAACCGCCGCAGCCACGCCGAGACGCGCGTGATGTCGCCTGCAAGGAAGCGGAAGGTGTCAATGAAGTGAACGCCCGTTTCATAGACGAGCAGACGCGGGTAGTCGCGGAAGTAGGGCTGGCGCGGGAGGTAGGCGTTCTTGCCCCAGCCGTCGCCCGGGCGCGCGCGGAAGGTCAGTGAAAACAACTGTCCCACCGCGCCCGCATCGAGCTGTCGCTTGATCTCGCGGTGCCACGGCTGGAAGCGGAAGTTCTCGTGCGCCATCAGCCGCACACCGGCCCGGGCGGCGTTGGCCACGATGGCGCGCGCCTCCCCGAGCGTGGGCGCGAGCGGCTTCAGGCAGATGATGTGGATGCCGCGCCGCGCGGCCTCGGCGCACATCTCCGCGTGCGTTGGTGGCGGGGTGATGATGTCCGCGAAGTCCGGGCGCTCGGTAGCGAGCATTTCGCGCCAGTCGGGGTAGCACTTCCGCAGGCCGAACCGGGCGGTGATCTCGGCCGCCCGGACCGGATCGCGGTTGCTGAAGGCCGTGCTCTCGACCTCGGGGATGCGCTGCCAGGCCTCGTATTGGAAGTGGCTGAAATAGCCGGCACCGATGCAGACGCCTCTGAGTGACTTGGAAGTTTGTAGTGACATGGTCAATCAACCTGGGTTGGGATTCTTGCAAACTGAAAATCGGGCATTGGACGTCTGTCATTGGCGGACAGCCGGGCGGACGCGCCACAGCCTCCGGGAATTTCAGATTTTAGATGGCCAAAGGCTGATTTCACGATTCCCAATGCGTTTGTAGTTTTCGGGCCGGATTGGCCAGCAGCCAGCAGCCGATGGCCACGCCGCTCAGGACCGCCGCCGTGTAGATGAACGCCACGTTGCCGCGCGCCGTCTCTGGCAGGTACGCCAAGGCCAGGGCGGTGACCGCAGAGCCGAGATTGCCCGCCATGTTCATGGCGCCACTGATCGCGCCCGCGTGGCCAGGTCGCTCGAAGTGATGCCGCCCTTGGCAATAAGTAACCGCGGGCGCAGGGGCAGTTGGCGGACCACGCTCACCAGGGCATCGGAAACCTGGCGGCCCAGGTCCAGGGCCTGTGCCGGGTCGGGACTGGAGCAAACCTTGCGGCTGGTGAACAGCACCACGTCTCGGCCGGCTTCCAGGGCCGCATAGGTCCGGTTCGACGCTTCTGCAATGGCCTTGTTCCTTCGGGACAGATCCAACACGGCGTCCCCCTTCAACCCGACTGCCTCCAGAGCGGCTCCGGACAACAGCCGTTCCAACTGAGCCGTGGTTTTCGGCACGTGGCTTCCCAGCACGGTCAGGCCGCCGGGCGTACCCGGCTCGCGCCGATCTTGAGTCCGCTGCTCCACTTCGGCCTCGCCGAGCGAGGCCATGAGACGGGGCTCCATGGCCAGACGTGCCGCCACGAAATCCGCGGCGGTGCGGAAAAGGAAGCGTCTGCCCGCCGGCTCCGCCGCCAGCAGGCCGGCCACGAATACGTCCAAATCCCGGCGGCAGGCGGCGTTGAGCACGCAGAACGCGCCGCGGGGCAGCGCGAACAGCCGCTTGGTCACAGCATCCGGGCCCCCTCGCCGCAGTAGGTCCAGCGACAAGGAAACCACCTCCGCCGCCTACACCCGGCCGTCGGTCTTTTCCTCGACCCACTCACGAAGATGGGAGTGGCGGTAGCCGAAGACCGGCTCGCGCGCGAATGCGGTTTCCGCGGCGAGCACGAGCCGGCCTTCCTCCAACAGGTAATGCACATCCCAATGGCAAGTCGGGCGCCGGCCTCGAAGCAGGGGATCAGAAGCGTGGCATCGAACGGCCCGAGTTCTCGCGCCAGCACGTCCGTTTCCAGCGGGAAATGCCCCCGCAAAGTGGGGTCGCTGCTCGAGACCAGGGTGAACGGAGCAACGGCTTTCGAGTTGCCGGCCTGTTCCGATGTAGCCGCCGGCGGCGGGTAAGCCGCCGCTACGCGCAGGTTTCGGGCGATCTTGAGGTTCAAGGCCGCCGCCGCGTCGGGCGCGAGGCTGCGCGAGTTGGTGAGGATGTAGAAGCACGGCCCCGGCCGGGCGAATTCCGCGCGCAGCGTTTCCACGTCCCACACGGTCAGCACCGGCACGTCGTGGACGGTCTGGGTGCCGGTGGGATCGTCGTCGAGCACCACCAGCTTGTGGCCGGGGCGGGCGGCGATCCATTCACGGATCCGCGTGCGTAAGTCCTCCGGCCACGGCGGGGGGAGAGAAAAATGCTCCAAAGCGGCGGGACAAACTTGAGACCGGGCAGCGGGCGGCGTTGTAGCGGAGTCGTCGCCCGCCGCGGCGCTTTCAGATTTCGGATTCTCGACGGCCGATTTCACGATTTCCAACTCATGGCAAACGCGCGGCAGGGACTGCCATCGCCGCCCTCGATTTTGAGCGGCACGGCGACGAAGAACACGCGCGGCTGCGCAAGCTGGTCCAGGCCGGTCAAGCCCTCGACGAGCGTGACGCCGCCGCCGAGCAGGATGCGATGGATGCGGGTGAGTTCCTCGCGGTTGTTGACGTCCGCCACGGAAGGCGGCTCGACGCCCAGGAGCTTCACGCGCCGATCGAGGCACCAGTGCGCCAGGTCGTCGGCCCGCGGACACTTGAGGGGGGCTGTCCTGGGGATGGAACAGGCGGACGGGGCGGAGGCCGCAGTAGAGGTCGAGCTTTTCCCGCAGGTCAAGCTGCGGAGTGAGTTCGCGACCGTCCGGCCAGCGTACGTTGGGCAGACCCATGGCGCCGAGCAATACGGCATCCGCCTGCCGGCAGGTCTCGAGCGTGGTCTCGGGGAGCGGGTTGCCGTGCCGCAGATATTCGGCGGCGCCGACCGGCTACTCGGTGAACGCGAGGCGGACGCCGGGCATGGCGGGTTGGAGATGTCGCAAGACCTGCAAGGCAGCGTTGCAGACCTCGGGGCCGATGCCGTCGCCGGGCAGCACGGCGATGCGGAAGGTTTGCCGGGCGACGGAAGCGGCTGCCGGCTTTGCGGATTTGAGGGAGTTTTTCAAGCTGGCTCCGGTCATGGCCGCACCACCACCAACCAGTCCTGTTCCGGGTCCGCCGGTGGTGGGCCCAGTTGCACCCGGCCGCCGCCCTGCACGCGCGTGACCGCGCCGGTGAGCAGCAGGCCGCCCTCGCGGGGGTTGAACCAGTGCACGTTGAACGCGCCGGTCACGCCGGACAGGTCCAGCTCGGTGGTGCCGCCGCGGGGCAGGTAAACCAGGTAAGGCCCGCCCGGTTTGGCGAGGCAGAATTTCGTGTTGTCGTTATTGGCGTTGCCGACCAGGGCGTTGGCGTTGCGCATTTCCCAGAAGGGTATCCGCTGGCCGTGGAAGAACTCGAGCGCGATGCGGCCGTAATCCCACGACCGCTCGCGGCTGCGCCAGTCCTGGCAGACCAGGTCGTTCTCCGGCAGTTGGTAGCCGAAGTAGTATTCGACACCGGCGCCACCGGCCATGAGGTTGCCCCAGAGGGTGAGCTTGCGGATGTCGTGCAGGTCGTGGCCGGTCGGCTGGCCGTCGCGTTTGAGGCCGGCATAACCCTGATAGCCGGGGTCGGGCGGCACGCCGGTGTCGGCGTTGCCCTGTTCGTCGTTGGCCACCACCCAGGGGCGGCCGGCCTGCGCGGAGTCAGTCACCCAGCGCAGGGTCCAGCGATGGACCTGGTTCCAGGCGCACTGGACCGAGGCGCCGGTCAGCGTGGAGTGGTCGCCCAGGAGCGGGACATACACCTTCTCCTGGTCCTGCGGGTAGGTGTGGATCACCCGGTGATGCTGGTAGGGGTCGGTGCGGCGGAGGAACTCGGCCATGGCCCGAACCTCCTCCGGTGTCTGGGTGTTTTCCTCGCCTAGATTCCAGTTCAGCGCCAGCGCGTGGCCGAAGCGCGCGATGAGTTCGCGCAGGTAAAGCTTGCGCTCGATGCCCACCTGGCCGCCGTCCAGCGCCTCGGGCACCTGGCCGGGCTCGCGGTCGTCACCGATGCGCTGGTCGTCCATCTCGGTTTCCTGGAGCTTGCAGTGGAGGTAGAGGCCGAGCCAGGTGGCGTGGTCGAAGACGATGCCCCATTGGTCGAGCTTCGAGCAGTCGTAATGCAGCTTCGCGTCGCGAGCGACGAACGGCCAGACGTTGTCCCCGTCGCCGCCGGCGTTGTAGGTGAGGAACGACACCGCGTTGGCGCCTCGGCCGGCCAGGTAGTTCAGGGCGCCGATGAGGCCCTTGCCCTTGCCGCCCTTCCACGTGGGGTCGCCGGGCCGCCAATCCCGGACATGCGGCTGCCAGGTCTTGAGCGGCACGCTTGCTTTGCGGGCCTCGGTGCCGTCGAAGTCCACGTAGGCCAGCAGGGTTTCGGGGGCGTCCGCGCCGACCTTGAGGAAATACTCACCCGAGCCGGCGAAGCGGAGGTGGTGCCCGCCCACAGAGGCGAGGCGGCCGTGTGCGCGGAAGTCGCGGCCGGTCTTGTCCGTGGGGGCGACGGTGAAGGTGCCGGTCTGGCCGTCAAACGGCGCCAACGTCTCGCCCGCGGCCGCATCGTCCACCGCCACCAGCGGGCCCTTGACAAAGCGGACGGTGTAAGTCCACCGGCCGGGCTTGTCCGGCGAGAGGTGGGCGCGCCATTGGGTGCCGGATTCGGCGGAGGTATCGGCGGCCCGGCCGTCGGCGGCGAAATAACCGGGCACCAGGTAATCCGGCGCGCCGGACTCGTGGCGGAACTGCGCCGTGAACCGGTAATCCGTGAAGGGATTGGGCTGAGTGTCCCGCTCGTGGGCGAAGGGACCGTCGAGCGTCAGCGTCACCTTGTGCCATTGCTTCAACTCGCCGGTGAGCTGCACCGCGCCGTTGCCGTCCGGCGGGCGGGTTTGCACGCCGCCGGAGCCGCCCGGGCTGGAGGCATCGCGATCGAGATTCCGCTGAATCCAGGCAGCGAGGGTGCTGCTGCCCCGACCATAACCGCCCGGCAACTCACGCAGGTCGCGGGTTTGAATGGCGGGCGGCGACCCCCAGTGGGCCGGGAACGGGCGAGCGGCGGCGGTTGCCGCAAAGGCCGGCGGCAATAGCCCGGCCCGCACGCGGGGTTCAGGACTGTTGTCTGTGGGTTGATAGTCGCTGCGGTTGACGAGGAGGAACTTGTCGAACTCGAACCCGTCCTCGCGCAGGCTGAACTGCACCACGTGCTCGCCCGTGGCGGGGATGTCCAGGTAAATGGCGTGCGGCACGCCGCAATGTTCCTGTTCCGTGCGCTGCCGGCTTTCCCAGCGCCAGGTGTTCTTGCCGTCGCACCACTGCATCCGCTGACCGCTGGCCGGCCACTGGCCGTTCAGCCCCACGTGCAGGCCGTTGTCCTCGGAACCTGTCGAGTAAGCCCGCACCCACACGTGGTAGCGGCCGGGCTGGTTGAAGTGAATGCGGTAACTCAGCACGCCCGCCCGGCTCGGTACGGGGAAGAAGTTCTCCCCCTGACGCAGCGGGTCGGCGTGGGTGCGGCGCGTGTCCGGCAGGGCTTCCAGGTAGGCCCCGCCGCTGGCGCCTTCCAGGTGTGCCGGGTCGCCGTCGGGCTCCACGGCCGGTGCATGCCCCGGCGCGGTCAGATGCCACGCGAGGGTCTCGGTGCAGGTTTGCTCGAAGAAGTGTTCGGCCTCGACGGCCACGAGCCCGTCGTGTTCCTCGAACACGACGTCGGGACCAACGCGGGGTTGAGTGAGGTCAGGGTGTTGAGCCAGGGCCGGGAGCACGACTGCGCCCGGGCCGAGGAACAGGAGGGAGGTCAGCGGAGACATAAAAATTGTGCGCAGAGGCAGGTCGGACTGGAGCGACCTTCGCCGATTTCACATCCGAGAGCCAGTCCGGTTTATTCCCGCGAGGGGGTGCGCTCCATCAGCCACTCGAGGTCCTTGTTCTCCGGCGAGGGAGTCAAGGACAGGTTGGGCTTGAGGGTGCGCGGGTCGCGCCAGCGGCGGATTTCCGAGTGCCCGTCGGCGTAGGCCAGGCCGCCGGCGCCGCCTGGAAATCCCGCCCCTGGGCGTGGCCACGCGGCGATCCACCGACCTGGTGGCGGTGGACACGAACGCCTGGCCCGCGCCGCGCGCCACCTCCGGGACCACTTCCGGGAAAGCGTCACCGTGGAGGCCCTGGCGCGGACGGCCGGAATGTCCCGCTCGCGGCTCGAGCGCGCCTACCGGGCGGCCTTCGGCGGGGCACCGTGGGAACACGTGCTGCGGTTGCGCGTCCGCGAGGCCGAGGCGCTGCTGCGGCACACCCGGCTCAGCGTGGCGGAAATTGCCGAACGCACCGGCTTCGGCGACGCCGCCTATTTCAGCGCCGCCTTCCGCCGCCACACCGGCCGCCCGCCGGTCGCGCTCCGGCGCGTTCCCGCCGCCGGCCCGACCTGAACCCCCGCCGCTCCCTTCGTCCCTTGGGAGAAGCCTCCGCTGGGAAGGCGCGGTCTTGCCGGAATTATCGCAAGCCCGAACGGCTGCTTCGGCGTCTCCTCCGCCGGAGGTTCCCGTGAGAGGGTTGTTTCAGACCTGCCGGCCTGGCGTTCTGGCCACCCGCCGAGGGTGCGGCTGGCTCGGCCACCTTCGCCGGGAGGCTGACGTCATAGCAGTGCAAGGTTTCGTGGTAACGGAGGTAAAGCCGCCCGCGGTGGATGACCGGGTGGGCCCAGGCGTCGTTGACCCGCTCCGAGACCAGGCGGAAACGGCCGCGGTATTCCAGGCCGCTGGCGGTGGGCTCCAGCAACGCCATCTCCCCCTCCTGGCTCAGGCAGTACAGGCGGCCCTCCGCGTATAGCATCGAGCCCATCGCCAGATCGGGCAGATGATGCCGCACCTCGCCGGTCCGGGCGTCCAGGCCATACCAGCCCTTGTCGCGGCGGTACCAGGAGCCGTAGAGCGTGTCGCCGACCAGGACCACGCCGCCGTGGCAGGTGTCGGCCCGCGCCGGCCAGGCGCGTTCGATGTAAAGCTGCCCGCCCGCGCGCCGCAGCCGGAACAGGCCGCCGTCCTCCGTGTCCGGCGCGGTGACAAACACCCCCTCGGGTGTCAGCACGGGCGTGAGTGCGATGACCGAGTAACGGGTGCGCAGCGGCCGGGTCCACAGCAGCGCGCCCGTCTCGGCGTCCACGCCGAACACGTGCCGCAGAGAACAGCCCACCAACAGGCGGCGGCCGGCCCACTCGATCAAGATGGGTGAGGCGTAGGACGGCGGGTCGGCCCGACCGGCCGGCTCGCTGACCCGCTCGTGGGCCGGCGGGTTGCCGGCGCCCAGGTGCAACGGTTCGCTCTGCCAGAGGGTGTCGCCGGTGCGTGCGTCCAGGGCCGCCACCAACGCGCGGGAGCCGCCGGCAGTGACGTACACGCGGCCACGGTCCACCAGCAGGTTTTCGCTCAGGGCCCAGGTGATGTTCTGGCCGCCGAACCGCTCAAACAGTTCCACCGCCCACAGTTCCCTGCCGGTCTCGGCGTCCAGACAGGCCACGCGGCCGTGGGCGTTGAGGTGGTAGAGGCGGCCGCCGGCGTAGGTGACGCTGGCCCGCGCGCCGGGGTAGGGGGTGCGCCAGGCGCGGCCGTTTTGCGCCCGCCAGACCAGGCGCCCCTCCAGGTCCAGGGCAAAGAGGTGCAGGGCATCGTCCACGTCGCCGGTGAGGTAAAGGCGGCCGCCCACGATGACCGGCGAGGAGTAACCACGACCCAGTTGGCCGGCCTGCCAGAGGCGGGGGGGACCGCCCTCGGGCCAGCGCGGCAACAGACCGGTTTCCGGGCAGATGCCGTCGCGGCGCGGGCCGCGCCACTGCGGCCAGTCGGGCTCGGGGGAGGCGACCAGCCGGGGCGGCGCTTCCCCATCGGGAGCGGCAGACGGGTTCAAGGCCGTCGCGGGCGGCGCCGCCGCCCATGGGCTGGCCGGGACGAGGAAGGTGGCGAGAAGGAGCAGACGGGCAGACATGGCAGGCATGGCGGACAAGAAGGCTTCAGGTTTCAGGGACGCAGGGGATGGTTCGCACCCAGGCCGGGACCGTACACCGCGGCGTTGAGGAACACGCGCATCGTCGCGCGGATGCTGCCGCGGAAGGTGGGTGGGGTGGCGAAGAGGATGATCTGGCCGCGGCCGTAGCTTTCGCGGGTGACCCAGGCGGTGTGGGCGATGCGGTGAGCAGCCTCGGGCCAGAGCAGCCCGCTCATTCGCAGGTAAAGGGTGGTGCCGGGAGGCGTGGCCGCCCAGCCGATACGGGGCGGTTCGGGTTTGTCCTTCGAGGCACCGGCCGGGGCGCCGGCAGGCCCGGAGATTTCGCTGGTGCCGGTCGAGTTGGCCGCAACCTGCTGGCCGGAGGAAGGCAGGCCAGAGGCCTGCACCTCCGAGCCAGAGGCCTGCACCACCGAGCCAGAGGCCTGCACCACCGAGCCAGAGGCCTGCACCTCAGGGACGGAGGCTTGCGCCCCGCCTGAAGGGGAGTTGGTCGGGGCGTTCGTCGCCACGAGGTAACCGTAGCGGATGGGGGCCTCGACGTCTCCGGCAGCCATGAGCACGCTGCGGCGGTCGGCCAGCAGGGGGATGGGCTCGGGACAGCCGAAGGTCAGCCAGTGGTTGGTGTCCACGCGGCCGGCCAGCAGGGCGCCCTGGGGCATGAACAGGTCCTGCCAGGCGTCGCGGCGCTTGAGCTCCTTTTCCTCGGGATGCGCGCCGCCGGCCGCCTGCCAGGGGTAGCGGAGCCCGGGGGTGGGTTGATGGGTCCAAAGCTGTTCGGGCGGCACGTGGTGGGCGCGCAGGTCCCGGGCGAGCCACTCCCGCAGGATGGCCAGTTCGTACTCGGCCAGCCTGCCCAGGACGTCCGGCAGGCGGCGCACCTTGCTGAAGGCCGCGGCTTCGGCGATGTAGGGACCGACCGAGCTGCCGATGGCGATCAAGGTGCCGCCGCCGCGCACCCATTCCTTGAGGGCGTCGCGGCTGAGGAGGTTGGTGCCGCTCCAGGCGTGGGGCAGGATGAGCACGTTGTAGCGGGCCAGGTCCAGCGCGGCGCCGTCCTCGAGGGTCGAATGGCGGATGCCCAGCCGCTGGTCCAGCGTGTGCCAGAGCGAGCCGAAATCGGTGAAGTCAAACCGCCCGCGGCCGAGCAGGCCGATGCGCGGCGGTTCGAGCCGGCGGAAGTGGCGTCCGCCCAGATCGGGCAGGTCGCCGGCGCCCAGGCCGGAGGTGACCGCCACGGCGCCCAGGCCCAGCTCGTTTGCCGTGCGGTCCACGGTGGCGGCGAGGTCGCCGGCGAAGGTCCGGTTGTCCAGGCGGGTGACGACCACCGAGCCCCGGGCGAAGGGGGTTTGGTCCAGGACAAAGTCCTTGTCCGCCACGCGTACCTGCACGCCGCGCTCCAGCAGCCGCGCCGCGGCCGGCACACTCAGGTCGTCGGCCCCGTCGAAGACGTAGGCCACCGGCTGGGCCGGCGCGGCGGCCGGGGCGGGGGCCGGCTCGGGTTCGCGGTAAGGCTCGGCCCCGGGCGGCAGGTCGCCCGCCAGGGCCAGGGCGTCGAGACCAAAGAACATGGTGAGGTTCCACGCGGTCGTGTCGTAGAGGCGGGAGCGGCCCGTGCGCAGCAGGTCGCGGCGCTCCTCGCGCAGGGCCTGGTCGGAAAGGCGCGGATCGAACTCGAGCGCGGCAGCGACGAGATGGCCCAGCGGCTGGCGGTTGGGGATGAGGAGCGTGCCGGCGGGCAGATTGGGGGCGGTGACCAGCTGGCCCAGGTGGTTGGTGGCCGCGGCCGCCGTGAACGGCCGGGCGGCCCGGTACAACTCGAGGCCGTGGAGCTGAAGCAACTCGGTCAACACTCGCAGGCGGGAGGCGTTGGTGTTGGGCAGCACGGCAAAAGTGCGGTGGGCATACGGGCCGGCGGGGTCGAGGGCGCGCAGGCGGTTGGCGCGCAGCTCGCGGAGCAGGTCGCGCGCGTGGGCCCGGGCGGTGCGGAGGTTGGCCAGCGAGCCGATGACGTGGTGCTGGACCGATTCGCCGTAACTGAGGATGCGGCCTTCGGGGCGGCGGACGCCGTCTTCGGCGATGCGTGCCTGTTCGTACAGGATGCCCACCGCGCCGCGGTAGGAGACGTAGGCGTCCGAGTAACCGGGGTACCATTCCTCGTGCCATTCGCCGGTGTAGTACACCAGGCCGTGGCGGTCGAAGGCGGCGGCCTGGTCGCGGGCGAAGAGCTCGCACCAGCGAGCGCGGCTGGCGGGGATGTGGGGGTTGATGGGCTCGCGCGGGGGCGAGAACAGGTGGGTGTCCTGCGAGCCCATGCCGTGGGCGTCCACGAACAGGACCGGGTTCCAGCGGGCGACCTCGCGAAGGCGGCCGCGGGATTCGGGGTGGACGGCCCAGAGCCAGTCACGGTTCAGGTCGAAGAGGTAGTGGTTGCCCCGGCCGTAGGGCCAGTAGCCGTCGTGGACCAGCGCCTGGTCGTCCACGTTGGGCTGGGCGCCGCGGTGCTCGGCGATCATCTTGACGAACCGCTCCCGGCCGTCCGGGTTCATGAGCGGGTCCACGATGATGACCAGGTCCTCGCGCAGCCGGGCCACGTCCGGGTCGGTGCCGGCGATCAGGTGGTACAGCACGGCCAGGGCGGCGTCCGAGCCCTCGGTTTCGTCGCCGTGAATGGTGTAGGCCAGCCAGGCCACGGCCCGCAGGGTGTCCAAGAGCTTTTCCGCCTCGGCGTCGCTGGTCTGCCGGGGGTCGGCGAAGCGGGCCAGGTCGGCCTGGATTTGGTCCAGGCGGGCCAGGTGTTGCGGGGCGGTGACGACCACGTAGTGCAAGGGCCGGCCCTCATGGCTGCGGGCGTATTCGACCAGGCGGGTGCGGTCGGGCGCGGCGGCGGTCCAGGCACGGAGGCAGCGCTCGATTTCGGCAGGCGTGGCGGCGCGTTGGCCGACCTTGAACCCCAGCACCGCCTCGGGCGCCGGCACGGCGGGGTCGTGAGCGGCGCCGGGGAAATACTCCGGCGGCGGCCGCAGTTCGGGCAGTTCGGTGGGGGGCGGGGCGGCGGCAAGGGGGGCAAGGGCGACCCAGGCCAGCCCGAGGGCGGCCCGACCCCTCGCAGCTCGGAAACGCAGGGCGGAGTGCATGATCGGCTGTGCCGGCGCAGCCTAGGGGAACGACCGCCCCCGAGGCAAGCGGAGGTGGACAGTGCGGTTGCCCGTCCCAAGGCGGCTGGCGGCAGGCAGGGCGCGAGCTCTGGCGCGGCGCCGCCCTTCGCCGCGTCCGCTGCCGCCCGGCGGAAAGGCCGGCGGTGGGGGCGCTGGGGCGGGGAACGGTCAGGGCGTCACCGCCCGGTAGAAGCGGGGCACAGGCAACCCGCCCGCCGGCTCGACGAAGACCGCACGGCCGGTGACGTCCGGCGTGACCGTGGCGGCGGGGGACCAGTCGCGGGTGGCGAGGGAGGTGGCCCGCTGCAGGGTGTACGGCTGCGCGGGGGTCCCGGCGAGGGTCAGTTCCAGGCGGCCGTCGGGCAGGAGGCGGTAGCCGGTGAACTGCGCGGGTTGGGCCGGTGTTCCGCCGCCGACGGTGCGCAGGGTGAAGTCGGTACTGCGGACGACACCGGCCGCACCGGCCATTTCGGGCACGGCGTTGGTCGAGCTGTAGCCCTGCTTGAAAAAGGTGAGGGTGGCCTGGTAGGTCCGGTTGGATTTCAAGGTGCCGGCGGGGATCACAACGGAGGTGGCGGTGGGTGGCAGCTCGCGAGGCACGCAGAAGTCGGGCGCCTGGAAGACCACGGTGCCGCCGGTCAGGTTGGTTTCGGTCACCACCAGGCTGAGGCCGTCCTGGGCGGTGGCGCCGGTGAAGGCGTTCCAGCGCAGGGTGAAGTCCTGTGCCGGATTGACCGCCTGCGCGGCGTTGTGGTTGGCGATCTGGGGCACGGGCGGGGCGGAGGCGGGCAGGGGGAGGTTGATCTGCCGTTCGGGCTGGCCGCTCTGGGTGAAGCGCAGGAGGTAGGTCCCGGCAGGGAAGGCGGCGTCCAGGGCGGCGGGCTGGGTGAAACTCTGGTTGAACGCCAGGAAACCGCCGAAGGGAGCGGCGGTCAGGTTCTGCGGCGCGCCGCCGGGCGGAGTGATCGAGGCGGCGGTGATTTGCGGGCCGTTGCGCGGGCTGGACACGAACACCGTGAAGTGGAAGGGCTCTTCGGCCACGGGCAGAGGCGCGGCCGCGGAGGTCTGCTGGTGGGCGGCGGACTTGACCAAGTTGTACGCGCCCCAGCTCGCGGGGATGCCGTCGGGCTGGCAATCTTCCCCGCCACCGCCGGCGGTGCCGGTGGTGAAGACGCCGCTGTAGGTGTCGGCGGGCAACGGCACGCCGGCGGTACTGGTCAGGGGCCGGGTGGTGCCGCTCCAGTTTAGCAGCCAGGTGATCGGTGTCAGCGGGGGAAGGTCCCCGGCATAGTCTGCCGTCAACGTCCGCCCGTCCCCACTCCAGGTGTAGGTAAAGCGCGCCGGCTCCAGCCCGGTCCCGAGCCAGCGGAAGGCGTCGGCGACGGCGGTGTTGGTCTGCATGGGTTGGTCGAAGAGGAACTGGACGGACGTGGTGACCGCCACGCCCGCCGCGCCGTTGGCGGGAATGGTGGCGAGGAGGATGGGCTCGGCGCCGCCCCCGCCACTGCCCCCGGTGGTGAAGCTGCCGCTGACGGTGACCAGCGGGATGCCGGCGGCGCTGGTGAGGGCGAGCAAGGTGCCCGGGGGATTCAGCCGCCAGGTGATGGTGGTGTTGGGCGGCCAACTGTCGAGGGGGACACAGGTCAGGACGCGTTGGTTGCCGCTCCAGGTCCCCTCGACCAGGATGCCGATGGGCGGCTCGAACTCGATGTTGCCGACAAACAGCCCGGGCAGGCTCGACACCACCGGGATGGTCGTGTTCATGTCCCGGTCAAAGGTGAAGACCAGCGGGGCGCGGGTGGGGACGTCGGTGGCCTGGTCAGGCGGGGTGGTGGACACCAGTTGCGGCGCCTGGCCACGGGCGGGGGTCACGCCGGGGAGCCACGCCAGCCCCAGCGCTGCGGCCAGGGCGAGGAGGCTCGGGTTGCTCAGGCAGCGGCGCGCGGCGCCCACCGCCGGGGTCGGGCCAAGAGGCGGAAAGAGGGTTTTCACAACCACAGGTAAGGGCAGCGTGAACCGATCCGCCGGGAGCGGCCAACATTTTTTCCCGGCGCGGCCTGACCTGCCGGGGCGTTCCCCTTTTGTCTGGCATCACCCGGTCCTGCGCCGCAACATCCGCGCGCGCGGCCGGCGCCGCCGGTGCCGCGTCGTTGGCATGAAAGCCTGCATCATCATCACGCCCAAAAAAGCCGTGTTCGATCCCCAGGGCAAAACCGTCCAGGGCGCGCTGGAGCATCTGGGGTACCGCGGCATCCGCGCCGTGCACGTGGGCAAGCACCTCGAGATCGAACTGGAAGGTGTGGACCGCGAGACCGCGCAACGTCAACTGGACGAAGCCTGCCACCGGTTCCTGAGCAACCCGGTGATCGAGGATTACCGTCTGGAAATTCACGACTGATCCCCTGCCGATGCGCTTTGCCGTCCTGCAATTTCCCGCCTCGAACTGCGACCAGGACTGCGTGCACGCTGTGCGCGTGCTCGGACACCAGGCCGATCTGCTCTGGCACAAGGAAACCTCCCTGGGCGGGGCGGAGGCGGTGATCATCCCCGGCGGGTTCAGCTACGGCGATTATCTGCGCTGCGGCGCCATTGCCCGCTTCAGCCCGGTGATGCAGGCGGTGCAGCGCTTTGCCGCCGCGGGCGGGCTGGTGCTGGGCATCTGCAACGGCTTTCAAATCCTCTGCGAGGCCGCCCTGCTGCCCGGGGCGCTCATCCGCAACCGCTCCCTCCAGTTCCGCTGCGAGCCGGTCTTTCTGCGGACCGCGAACTTCGACACCCCCTTCACGCGCCTCATCCCGCGCGACCGGCCGCTGAAAATCCCCATCGCCCACGGCGAGGGCTGTTACTTTGCCGACGAGCCCACCTTGCAGACCCTCGAGACCAACGGCCAGATTCTCTGGCAATACTGCACGGCCACGGGCGAGCTGACCGAGACCGCCAACCCCAACGGCTCGCTCCGGAACATCGCCGGCCTCTGCAACGCCACCCGCAACGTGGCCGGTCTGATGCCCCACCCGGATCGCGCCTGCGAGGCCCTGCTCGGCAGCACGGATGGCCGGTTCATCCTGGAAAGCATGATCGCCACCCTCGCCCGGCCCGCGCAGGCGGCCTGAGTCGGTGCGGTCCCTTGCCCCATGAACGTCCGCGTCCGCTTTGCCCCCAGCCCCACCGGCTTCCTGCACATCGGCGGTGCGCGCACCGCCCTGTTCAACTGGCTCCACGCCCGCCACACGGGCGGCACGTTCATCCTGCGCATCGAGGACACCGACACCGCCCGCAACAGCCGCGCCGCGGTGGACGTGATCCTCGATGCCCACCGCTGGCTGGGGCTGGACTGGGACGAGGGCCCGCTCACCAGCGACCCCGACGGCCCCGGCCGGGGCGACCGCGGCCCGTACTTCCAATCCCGGCGCCGCGCGATCTACCAGCGGCACGTCGAGGCCCTGCTGGCCCGCGACCGCGCCTACGAGCAGGACGGCGTGATCAAGTTCCGCATGACCCGCAAGCCGGTGACCTTTGAAGACCTGGTCGTCGGTCCGGTGCGGCGGGAACTCACCGACCGGGAGGCCGTGGACCCGGACTTCATCCTGGTGCGCTCGGACGGCCAGCCGGTCTTCCACCTGGTCAACGTGGTGGACGACCTCGAGATGGGCATCACCCACGTCATCCGCGGGGAGGACCACCTCAGCAACACCGCCAAGCACCTGGCCCTGTTCCGGGCCCTGGACGCCCCGCCCCCCCGCTACGCCCACATCCCGCTCATCCTCAACGCGGACGGCACCAAGATGAGCAAGCGCGACACGGGCGCCTCCCTTGCCACCTACATGGAGGAAGGCTACCTGCCCGAGGCCCTGGTCAACTACCTGGTCCTGCTGGGGTGGTCGCCCAAGGAAAACCGCGAGCTGTTCTCGCGGGCCGAACTGGTCGAGCGCTTCGATCTGTCCCGGGTGCTGCGGCACAACGCCCGGTTCGACATGACCAAGCTGCAGTGGCTGAACGGCGAGTACCTGCGCGCCCTGCCGCCCGAGTGCTTCTACGAACTGGCCGCCGCCGCCCTGCAGCGGGCCGGGGTGGACACCGGCCGTTTCCCGCCGGCGTACGTCCGCGCCGCGTTGGAAACCTGTCACGGCAAGCTGCGCACGCTGGCCGAGTTGCCGGCCTACGGGGGCTTTTACTTCACCGGCGTCTCCGGCTACGAGGCCGAGGCCGCGGCGCGTCATTTCGTGCCGGAAAACCGGCCGCGGCTCCAGCGGCTGCGCGAGGCCCTGGACGCGGCGCCGTCCTTTGACGCCGCCGCGCTCGAGGCCGCGCTCAAGGCCACCGCCGCCGAGCTGGGCGTCAAACCCGCCTTGCTGGTTCATCCGGTCCGGCTGGCTTGCACCGGGCGCAGCAGCGGCCCCAGCCTGTATCACCTCATGGAAGTGCTCGGCCGCGAGGAAACGCTCGCCCGCCTGGACGCCGCCCTGGGGCACATGCCGGCGGGGAGCTGACCGCTGACCGCCGGGCCTCAGGCCCTCCCGCGGCGCAGCCTCAACAGAGGGGCCTGGCTTGGACGCCGGGGGGAAGGAGTGTGGCCGGGGAGCGGGTGTGGCCCGTGCGAGGCTGTCGCCCGGGCCGGAGGTGGAGCCGGCGTGGCGGTTCAGAGCCCTTCGCCGAAGAGGTTGGCCAGGCGGGCGGCCAGTTTGCGGCGGGCCGCGGCGAAGGAGAAGTAGCGCAGGCCCAGTTCGTAGTTGGTGGCGGCCCACTGTCGGCGCAGCTCGGGGTTGCTCAACACCTCCCGCACCTGTTCGACCACCTCGCGGGTGATCAGTTGGGTCATCTCGATGGTTTTGAAGCCCAGCGGGTCCAGGTCGCGCGCATAGACCGCGTAGGTGTTCACGACCACCGGCTTGCCGAAGTAGATCGCCTCGAGGAAGGCGTTGCCGAAGCCCTCGTAGAGGCTGGGGTAGGTCACCAGGTCCGCGTGGGGGTACACGTCGTAGAGGGTGTACACCTTCTGCCCGGCGGCGTTGCGACCGCGCCGCTCGCCCACGCGGTCGGCGATGTACCGCACGTCAATGCCGGCGTCCTGGATGCGGTCGTGGAGCATTTGCATGTAAGCGTTGCCCTCGTCACCGGCGGGGTGGGAGATGACCAGTTTGGCGCGTGGGTCGCGCAGGCGGCGGACCAGTTCGACGGCGTGCTCGATGCCCTTGCGCAACACCACGCGGGTGGGCTGGAGGATGAACCAGTCGTCGTCCGCCAGGCCGATCTCGCGACGCAGATCGGCATTGTAGTCGTCAATCCCTGGCGGTGGGGTCTCGAAGTCCAGCACATTGGGGATGATGGCCGAGGGCAGGCTGCACCGGCGGGCCAGTTCCTTCTGGGCCATCGAGTTGATCACCACGTGCTCGGTGCGCGGGGTGGCGCCGGGGAAGGCCGCCCGCAGGTAGTCGTTGACCGCGCTGAGCACGAACCGCTCCCGCTCCCAGGCGAAGTCATGGTGGTGCGCGATCGCTGGCAGGCCGGTTTCGCAAAGGACCTCGGTCATGGCCAGCCCCAGCGGCACGTGCATCGGGATGGCCAGGATGTTCTCCGGGATGAGCACCTCGATCTGGTACCGCTCGATGAACCGGTACAACTCGTCCTTGAGCGTCTCCTTGATGCGCTGGATCGCGTTGGTGAGCCCCCGGGTGCGGGTGGTGACGCCGAAGAGCTGGCGCTGCACCTCGGCCACTTCCGGGTGGTTGAAAAAGGCCAGCGGCACCCCGTGGCTCACCCCGGGCGGGGTGTCCAGTTGACCCGCCATCCAAAAACAGGAATGCCCCAGGTCGTGCAGGATGTGCGCCCACTTGCGCGCCTCCAGCGTCACGCCGTCCGTGCCGGCGAAACGGGTGGAGACAAAGCCGATGCGCTTGGGGGGGCAGGGCGTCAGACAAACCGGTTGCACAGCCGCAGCCTAACCGGCCACGCCGCGCCGTCAAAAACTCCCCCCACCTCGAGTCGCTTCCAGGTTAGTCGCTGTTTGGGACGGGGCGGGCCGGCGGCGCGTCTGCCGGAGACTCGGCGCGTGGCGGGCCGGCGTACTTCTCCAACTGGCGTTGCTCGACCAGGCGCAGCTCGCGCTCCACCGCGCGGATCATCCGCGGGGTGCTCAACAGCAGGGCGGCAAAGAGCGCCACCAGCGCCAGCATGATCACCGAGGCGACATACCCCCCGCGGCTGCGGGCGGCCGCCCGGGCGCGACGCGAGACACCTTCGAGCGGGCGGATTCTCATGGGCGGGCGGCCGCGCCGAGCACGGCACTGAAGCTGAACCGCGGCGGCACGCGCGCCGGGCCGCGGCCGGGTTGAAGTTCCACCTCCCACCGCCAGGCGGTGACGTGGGCGCGCGCGTCGGCCATGAAGGCCGAGGCTTTCACCCGTGGCAGGAACGTCTGCCAGGGCGCGCCGGCCGCCGCACGCCGCAGCACATTCGAGCCGTCAAAAAAGTACACCACCTCGCCGCCGGCGCCGGGCAGGTGCAGCGCGCAGACCTCGCCGGTGGTGACCAGCCGCGGCGGCGCGGCGGCGGCGCGCAGGTCTGCCCGCCAGCGTTCGCCGGCATGGAGCGCCCGCGCGATGTCTGCCGCCACCCGGCGCATGTTCCGAGTGTGGTCCAGCACGCGGGCGTAGGCGGCGCCCGCCACGGCCAGGACCACGAACAGCACGCCGACGTACACCAGACACTCGGTGAGGCTCGCACCGCGGCCGCCGCGGCCGGTATGGGTGGTTCGGACGGGTTTCATGGCGGGGAGGTTCCGGCCGGAGCCGGGCGGGGCGGGCGGAGGATTTCCCGCACCACGGGGCCGCCCTGCCCGCGGTCGGCCGGTTGCCAGACCAGCCGCAGCCGGTTGCTTGTGACCGTGAGCGTGAACGTGCCCGGCGGGAGATTCGCGGCCGCGCCGGCTTTTACCGGGTAGGGGTGCTGCCCGGCCGGGAAGGCACGCCATTCGCCGGCGGCGAGCGTTTCCATTTCGCCGTCCACGATTTCGAGGGCCACGGCGCGGTGGTACTGGCCGCGCAGGGCCCGGGCATCGCGCAGAAACGAGACCGAGAGGGGCAACACGGCCGCGACCAGCAGGCCCATCGCGACGGTGAGATCGATGCTGAGCGAGCCGCGGCGCCGCCGGGAGGCGGCAGAGGGGACAGGGCGAATCACCATAACACGCCGGTCCAGATCACGTTGACCAGGAGTTGGAACACCCCCGTCGCCAGCAGGCCCACCAGCACGCCGTTGAGCACCACCAGCCCGGTGGTGACCGCCTGGGCCGTCAGTTGCTCGTCCCGGCAGGCGCGGGCTTCGAGGGCCTCGATCCAGCCGGCCAGCGCGGTGGCAAAGCCGCCGCGACCGTGCACCGCATTGGCCAGCCACCAGCGGAACTCGCCGGCGTCATCCATCCGGGCCAGCGCCTCCGGCAGCGGCACGCCGTGCTCGAGGGCGCGCCCGGCCGCTGCCGCCCGTCCCCGCCAGACCGCGCTGCCGGTACCTTCCCCGGCCCAGGTCACCGCGCGGGCCTCGGGCAGGCCGGCGTCCAGGGCCACGGCCAGCAAGGTGGAGAAATCGCGCTGGAGCCGGCGGCGGTTCCAGGGCAGGGCGACCCGCCACCGCTCCCAGAGCGGCAGCCAACGCTCCAGGCGTTGCTGGAGTCGCGGCCCGCCGCAGTACAAAATCACCCCCGCCCAGAGCAGCAGCAGCAGGGCCAGTTGCGCGGCGATCAGGGGCCGGTACCAGACCAGGAAGCCTTCCAGCAACGCCGGCAGGGGGGTGCCGAGGTCCGCGGCGATTTGCGGCCACTTGGGGAAGAGGAACACGGCCAGCACCCCCAGGACGGCCACCCAGACCGGCGAGGTCACAAAGGCCAGGAGCACCAGATAATGATGCGCCCGGCTCACGTGCTCGACGCCGTCCCGCAGCACCCGCCGGCAGGGCTCGAGGACGCGGAGCAACTGACCCCGCTCCTCGCCGGCCCGCACCAGGGCCACGGCGGCGGGCGGCAGCAGGCCGGGGGTTTGTTCCAGGGCGGCGCCCAGCCGTTCGCCCCGGCGCAGGCGCGCGACCAGTTGACGCAGGGGCCGGGCCATCCCGCGGTCACCGGGCGACACCGCTTCGACCAGGGCGGCTTCAGGGGCCTGGCCGCGCTCGAGGCTGAACTGGATCAGGTCCAGCAGCAGGCGCGCCCGCTCGTGCCGGCGCAGCGGGGCGCCGAACAACCAGTACAGGGCGTAGGCCAGGCCCAGCAGCAGAGCCAGGAGCAGCAGGCCGACCCCGACCCGTCCCGCCACTTCCCACGGCTCGAGCCCGGCCCCCAGTTCTCGGGCGGCGTCGAGCAGGCTGTGGAACCAGGACCAGATCATGGTTCACTCCGGAAAGCCGCCGAGAGCGTTGATAAAACGGTGCAGCACGGTGGCCGAGGCGGAAAGCTGAGCCAGGATGCACAAGCCCAGGAACAACGCCGCCACCGGCAGCCCCGCATGGAGCAGCATCTCCGTCCGGTGACGGGCGCGGGCCTGAAACAAATCGGCCGCGCGGCGGAAGCCCTCGCCGAGGTCCGCCGCCTGCCCGACCATCCAGACAAACAGGTGGGGAAAGACGCGCGAGCCGGCGGCGAATTCGGTCACACGTCCCTGGCCGTTGGCCAGTTGCCGGCGCCAGCGGGCCAGTTCGCGGCCGGCGGGGGAAGCGCCTTCCAGCTCCCCGGCCAGGGCCAGGGCCTCATCCAGGGGCGTGCCGCGCGCCAGCACCAGATGCAGCGCGGCGGCCAGTTGGGCGAGGTTGGCCTCGCGGAAGCCCGGCAGTTTCCAGCGCAACCAGCGACGCGTCACCGGCAACGCGGCCAGGACCAGGACCAGTCCGCCCACCCCCAGCAGCACCAGCACGGGCAACCAGACCAGCAGCGCGGCGGGCGGGGCCTGGAAGGGCGACTCCACCAGTTCGGTCGCGGTCGCGGCCACCAGGGCATGGTAAAACCAGAGGAAGAACAGGGACAGCGCCGCCGAGGCGACCAGCACGGTGGCCGGGTAAAACACCAGCGCCTGTAGCCGCGTGGCCAGGACGTGGCGGCGCTGGTAGTAGTCGGCCAGCAGGATGAGCAGGCCGGGCAGGTCGTGGCCGGCCGCCCCCAGCCGCACCAGCCGCGTGAACAGGTCGGGAAACCGGCGCCGGGCCAGGGCTTCCGGCAGGGGCGTGCCGCGGGCCAGGTCGGCCTCCAGTTGCTGGATTTCCCCCCGCAACGCGCCGTCGCGAAGGGAGGTGGCCAGTTGGCGCAGCGAGCCTTCCAGCGGCAGACCGGTGCGGAGCATCTCCGCCAACTGGCGGTTGAAGAAGGCAAACTCGTCGAGGTTCATGGGCAGGTCCCCACCGGCACCGGGGAAAACACTGCCGCCGAGCCGGGGAGTTTGTCGGGGGTCCGGCGCCTGGTGCGAGCGGGTGGGGGGCGGCGGTCAGGCCGCGGGCGGATGGCCGAAGACACGTTCATATTCACGCACATCAGACAGGCCCTGCTGCAAAAGCTCACGCGCTGCCGCCTCGAGGGTGGGTCGGGGGGCAATAGCGTCCAGCTCCCCCGCCTGCAGCCGCGCGCGCCGGGCGTCATCCACCCTCACCCATTCGGCCACCGGCAGGCGACCGCGGTAGCCGGTGTGCAGGCAGGCCGGGCAGCCGGCGCCGGTGCAGCCGGGGCAGAGCCGGCGCAGGAGGCGTTGGTTCAACACCAGGCTGACGGCAGCGGCGACGGCCGAAGGGTCCGGACACAGGACCCGCAGCCGCTCCAGCACGCCGCGGCAGGAGCCGGCGTGGAGGGTCGAAATGATCAAATGTCCGGTGAGAGCAGCACGGACGGCGAGGCGGGCGGTGTCGTCGTCGCGGATTTCGCCCAGCACCAGGACCTGGGGGTCCTGGCGGAGCAGGTGGCGGGCGGCCACGGCGTAGGTCAGGCCGCGCGCCTCGTGGACCTCGGTTTGCATGACACCGGGGAGGATTTGTTCGACCGGGTCCTCGATGGTGATGATGTGCCGGCCGCCCAGGTCGAGCAGGTACCGCAGGCAGGCGTAGATGGTGGTGGTCTTGCCGCTGCCGGCCGGGCCGGTCAGGAGCAACAGGCCGGTGGGGGAGCGAAGGGGCGTTTCCAGGGTGGCGACCGCCGCGGGGGGCAGTTCCAGTTCGGTGAGCCGGCGGACGGCGGTGGGGTTGAACAGCCGCAGGACGATCTTCTCCCCGGTTACAGTCGGGTAGGTGGCCACGCGGATGTCCTGGGCGGTGCCGGCGTCGGCACGCCCGATGCGGCCGTCCTGGGGCAGGGAGTCGTCGTAGGTCTTGAGGCGGGCCAGGTACTTGATGCGGCCGAAGAGCCGGTCGGCCAGGCCGGGTGGCAGGGAGGAGACGGGGGTCAGCACGCCGTCGAGCCGGAAGCTGACCTGGGCGCCGTCGGGGGTGCGCTGGAGGTGGACGTCGCTGGCACCGGCGGCTTCGGCCTGGCGGAGCAGGCGGGTCAGGGCTGCCGGGGCGTCGGGCTCGTCGTGCATCGCGGCCATTGAACCGTGCGGCGGGGCGGTTGTCACGCGCGGGGGCGGAGTTGCGGAGGTGCGGTCAGCCGGACACGCGAGCCATGCGGGCTGTAACGGTCCAAGACGCCGGGGCGCGGAAAGGAGACCAGCGGGTTGGGACAGCTTGTAAAGGCGGCGGCCGGGGCGGCCGTGCTCTCCAGTTTCCCGACACCCGGCCGTTCGCTGATCTGGACTCGGGTATCCGACATCGGGTATCTGGCCAGGGATAGGGCGGGCGCCTCACCTCGGGGAAGGGACTGGTCGGAGGAGCGGGGGTGGGGCAGATTCCCGGCGCGCGTCGCGATGCTGTTCAACTCCTGGCCGTTCCTGGTGTTTTTCGTGGTCACCTTCACGGTGTACTACCTGATTCCGTGTCTGGGGGGCGGGGTGGGGATGCAGGTTCGGCCACGCATCCGGGAGCTACGCGCTTGAGCAGCACGCCCTCG
>JBBIVJ010000050.1:0-25521 GCA_037439785.1 Verrucomicrobiales bacterium
CGTGGTCGAAGTCCGCCACCGCGCAGCCGCGTTGTTCGCCGTAGATTTTCAGGCCGCTGGCCTGTCCGGGCACCGGCGTCAAGCCCCCCCGGCCATCCCCGCGCAACAGCAGGCCGCGGCCGGCATCGTAGCGGGTGTAGTCCGGCGTCACGGCGAAAAAGTTCTGGCTGAGAAAAACGTCTTCGGCGCCGTCGCCGTCGAAGTCGGCCACCGCGAGGCCGTAGGCCGGCGCCCACTGGGCCTCGGCCGGCAGCGGGCGCGCCTCGAAATGGTCGCCACGGTTGAGGAAGCTCATCACCTCGAGCGTGATCACGTCCAGGTGGGCGGCCTGGCGGAGGCGGTCCCCGTAGATTTGTTCGAGGCTGGCGGTGCCGTAGTCCTCGAAGGAGCGGACGCGGGTTTGGAGAAAGGGCATGGCGGCCATCACGGCCATGAGGCCCCGCTCGGGCACCCAGGCCTTGAGGGGGCCGTCCCAGCGCGCCTCGACCAGTTGGACGCCGCCGCTTTCGTCCAGGTCGCCGTAGTACAGCCGGCGCGGGAACTCGGGGCAGGCGTCGCGCCAGCGGTGGTTCAAACCCCAGTTGCCGGCAAGCAGGTCCTGGCGACCGTCGCCGTCCAGGTCGGCGGTGGTCAAGCCGGTCCACCAGCCGGTCAGGTCCGCCAACGTAACGCGCGCCCCGGGCCGCCCGGGGTCCAGGACGGGCGGGTTCCAGGGCACCGGGCGGCCGTCGTCGAAGCGGAACAGCCGCAGCGGGCCCCAATCACAGGCCAGCGCCAGTTCGGGCCGGCCGTCAGGGTCCAGGTCGGTGAAGACCGCCCCGCTGACCAGCCCCAGTTTTTCGAAGCGATGCAAGGGCACGAAGCGGCCGCCCTCGTTGCGGAGCAGCAGCGACTCGGCCGGTTCGGGATAACGCCCGGCCACCACACGACCGCCGATGAACAGCTCGAGCGTGCCGTCGCCGTCCACGTCGCCGAACACCAGCGGGCCGGTGCTGGCGCGGGGGCCGAGGACGCTTTCGCCGGCGGCCTGGCGGCGGAGGTCATAGACGCGCAGCCAGCCGCCGTTGGTCTGGCCGTCTTCGTAGTTGGCGGAGCCGAAGAACAGCGTCTGGCCGATGCCCAGCACGGCGGTCTGGTCGCGGCCCCCCGGCCGGCTCAGGGCGGGGGCCTGCACGGCGGTGAAACCGCCGCGGCCGTCGTTGCGGAAGAAGGCGGGCGCACCGCCGCGGCCCGAGCCCAGGACCAGGTCTTCCCAGCCGTCGCCGTCGAAATCGTGCCAGGCCACGCCGGGGCCGAGCTGGCTCAGGCGATGCGGCAGCAGGGGCTGGCGCGTGAAGTCATCAAAGGGGTCTTCATGGTGGGTGTGGCGGAGGCGGTCCGAGACGTCCTCGAACCACGGCGGGGGGGGGGGCGCGGCCGGGTTTTCGGGCGGGGCGGCGGCGCCGGCGGCCTCCACTTCCAGGAGTCCGTTGGCGGGGACGTCGCGGACCAGGCTGCGGCGGCCGTCGCGCCAGCGCACTTCCACCTCCAGCCGGTTGGCGGGATGGCCGGCGGCAAAGACCCGCAGGGGGTCGGCACCGGAGAGGTAATGTCCGCCGCTGATGAACTCCTGGGACTGGGGCACGGGCCCGCCGGTGACCCGCACGCGGGCGCCGATGCCCTGGAGGTTGCCGGGCGGCCCGCGCAGGCGCACCGCCAGGCGCGGGGCGGTCGAGTCGTTGCGGTACACGCCGGCCGGTTCGTTGAGCTTGTTGACCACCACGTCCAGGTCGCCATCGCCGTCCAGGTCGGCGGTGGCGGTGCCCTGGGAGATGCCCTTGTCGGCAAAGCCCCAGCGGCCCTGCATTTCCTCGAAGGTCCAATCGCCGCGGTTGCGAAACAGGAGGCTGGGGGTGCTGAAGTCCGGGAAGAGCGAGACCAGGGCCACGATGTCCGCCTGGGTGAGCGGGCGGGCGGCACGGGCGGCCTCGATGCGCTGCTGCATGTCCACATTCTGGAAGTCGCGCATCTGGCCGTTGAGGATGAGCACGTCCTCGAAGCCGTCCAGGTCCACGTCCAGGAACAGCGGCGTCCAGGACCAGTTCGAGGCCTCGACGCCGGCGTAGAAGGCGACTTCGGCGAAGGTGCCGTCGCCGCGGTTGACGTGGAGGGTGTTGCGCCAGACCTGGGGGCGGTTGTCGATCAGGCCGATGGGCCAGGCGACGGGTTTTTGGGTGCTGACCTGGGTGTGCCGGTCTTTGTGGCTGGTGGCCAGCATGTCCACGATCATGAAGTCCACGTCCCCGTCCCGGTCCAGGTCGCCGAAATCAATGCCCATCGAGAAGGTCGAGGTGGTGCGCAGGGCCAGCCGGTCAATGGCCCGGAAGCGGCCGCGGCCGTCGTTGATCCAGAACCGGTCCGGGCTGAACAGGTCGTTGCAGACGTAAATCTCGGGGGCGCCGTCGCCGGTCACGTCGCGCATCTGGACCGACAGTCCCCAGTCGCGCGGGGCGTCGTCCAGGGGCCGGCCGTCTTCGTCGAGGAACGCGCCGTCGGTCCAGGGCACGGCGGTGAAGCGGCCGCGGCCGTCGTTGAGGTAGAGCACGTCCGGCTCGCCCAGTTCGAGCACTTCACCGCCGGGGGCCAGAACAAAGCGGTTGGTCAGGTGCGGGGCGGTGGCCGGTTCGCCGTTGACGGCCACGATGGTGGGGGGGCCGTTGCCCTGGCTGAAGCGGAAGGTGGTGGTCGGCCGGTCCATGATGGTGGTCTCACGGTAGTTGACCACGTAGAGGTCCAGGTCGCCGTCGCCGTCCACGTCCGCCAGGGCCAGGGACATGCCGCCGGTACGGGCGCGCAGGCCGGCGGCCTGGGTGACGTCGGTGAACCGTCCGGCGCCGTCGTTGAGCAGCAGGTGCGGGCCGTCGCCCAGGGTGTTCACCAGCAGGTCCAGGTCGCCGTCGCCGTCCACCTCCGCCAGCACGGCCCCCATGCAATCGCGGCCGGGCAGGGCGACACCGGCGCGGGCGGTGAGGTCCTCGAAGCGCCAGTCGCCAAGGTTGCGGAACAGGGCGTTGTCGCTGTCCAGGCCGCAGAAAAACAGGTCGCAGCGGCCGTCGCCGTCCACATCCCCGGCGGCCACGCCGGCGCCGCTGAGGAGGTTGCGGTTGGTGATGCTGCGTTCGTTGGAGAGGCGGTTGGTGAAGAGCAGGCCGGTCTGGGCGGGGGGCAGTCGGGTGAAGCCGTTCTGGCCGGTGGCTGGCACGGCCAAAGGCTGCCAGCGCCAGCCCGGCCCGGCCGGACTGCCGTTCGGGTCGCTGGCAGCGGGGAGCCCCTGCGGGGCGAGCCGCGCTGCGGTCAGCCACAGCAGCGCCCACGCGAGGCGCGGAGCAGCGATCGAGGTCCGGGGCTTGCGGTGCACCGCAGGCAGGTTAGACCGCCGATTCGGCGGGGGCCAGCCTGTTGCGGGGAGCGGGCGGCGGGGGGCGCGCCCGGTTGGCTGGCCGGCCGGCTCGCGACGGCGGGTGCGCAAAGTTTCCTCGAAAAGGCCGCAGCGGGCACCTAGGCTGCCGGCGATGCGCATCCTGTTTTTGAACGGCCCCAACTTGAACCTGCTGGGTCAGCGGGAGCCGGACATTTACGGTTCGACCTCCCTGGCCGACATCGAGGCAAGGGTCCGGGAGCGGGCACGGTCCGCCGGGGTGGAGGTGGACTTCCGGCAGACCAATTCGGAAGGTCAGCTGGTGGACTGGATTCAGGAGGCGCGGGGGCGCTTCAACGCGGTGGTGCTCAATGCCGGCGCCTACACCCACACCAGCATCGCGCTGCGGGACGCCATCGCCGGGACCGGCGTGCCGACAGTGGAAATCCACCTCTCGAACGTGTATGCCCGGGAGAAATTCCGGCGGCATTCGGTCCTGGCGCCAGTGTGCCGGGGAGTCATTTGCGGCTTTGGGGCCTTGTCCTACGAACTGGGGCTGGAGGCTGCCAGCCGCCTGGCCGCCCCGCCCTGGGGGGCCGGGCCGGGAACCGCACCGGTCTCCAGGGGCTAGAGGCTGGCGGTCAGATGGCGGGCTTGCACCACCAAGGCAGGGTCGAAGGCCGGAGACCCGTAGCCGCCGCGGTCAAGCGGCGGACCACTTCTCCGCCGGCTCACGCCGCCGGCTACCTGCCCGGCCGTCCCGCGGCAGGCCAGCGCCCGGGGTGTTTTCCCCGTTCAAACGCTCGCCGGAGGTTGCGGCATCCCGGACCGGCGGACGGTCTGCCGGGCATCGCCATCGGCTGGCAGCCAGATGCGCCGGCTTGACGGTGGGGATGGTTTTCCCTAGCCTGCCCGTGCATTTCGGAAGTTTCTCAGAGCAGGGTCGGTGGTCGGCTGCTGCTCTTACGCTTGATGAGCGCCTTTGAGTTTCGGACCGCATTGAGGTCAACCCGCCATCCCGGAGGCTTCCGTGGACCTTAAAGACATCAAGGCCATCATTGACCTGATGCGCAAGAACTCGATTTCCGAGTTCGAGCTGGAAAAGGAAGGGTTCAAAATCCGGCTCAAGCGCGGACCCAACGGCGTCATCCCCCAGACCGGCGAAGAAGCGCCGACGTTGACCGCCCTGCCGCCTGCGGTGACGGTGCTGCCCGCCCCCGCCCCGGTCCCGGCCGCGGCCCCGGCACCTGCCGAGGCCGACATCAAGTCGCCCATGATCGGCACCTTCTACCGGGCGCCGACGCCGGACGCCACCGCATATGTCGAGGTGGGCTCGGCGGTGGAGCCGGACACGGTGGTGTGCATCATCGAGGCCATGAAGGTGATGAACGAGATCAAGGCCGAAGCCCGCGGCGTCATCACCCAGGTGCTGGTGGAAAACGGCAAACCGGTCGAGTTCGGCCAACCCCTGTTCAGAATCCGTCCCGCCTGAGCCCGCCGCCCCCGTAGCCGCCGAACAGACGCCGACGCCCCGCCGCCGACATGTTCGAGAAAATTCTCATCGCCAACCGCGGGGAGATCGCCGTCCGCATCATTCGCACCTGCCGGGAGATGGGCATCCGGACCGTGGCGGTGTATTCCGAGGCGGACGCCGACTCGATGCACGTGCAACTGGCCAACGAGGCCATCTGCATCGGGCGGGCCCCGGCCAGCGACAGCTACCTGCGCATTGACCGGCTGGTCAGCGCGGCCGAGGTCGCGGACGTGGACGCCATCCATCCCGGCTACGGGTTTTTGTCCGAGAACGCCCACTTCGCCGACGTCTGCGAGAGCTGCAACATCCGCTTCATCGGCCCCAGCTCCCGGAGCATGAACGCTCTGCTGGACAAGGCCGCCAGCCGGGAACTGGCCAAAAAGGTGGGCGTCCCCACCCCGCCGGGCTCCGAAGGGGTGACCGAGTCCGAGACCGAAGCCGTGGCCATCGCCAAAAAGATCGGCTACCCGGTGCTCATCAAGGCGGTGGCCGGCGGGGGGGGGCGGGGCATGCGGGTGGCGCACAACGACGTCTCCCTGGTCAAGGGCTACCACGCCGCGCGGTCCGAGGCCGAGAAGGCCTTCGGCAACTCGGGGGTGTACATCGAAAAGTACTTCGAGAACCCGCACCACATTGAAATCCAGATTCTGGGCGACGGCCGCGGCAACTACCTCCACCTGGGGGAGCGGGACTGCTCGATCCAGCGCCGCCACCAGAAGCTCATCGAGGAAACGCCCTCCCCGCTGATCGAACACAAGTTCAAGGGCCTGCGCAAAACCATGTGCCGGGCTGCCCTGCGCCTGGCCGAGGCCGCCCAGTACACCAACGCCGGCACCGTCGAGTTCATCGTGGACGACCACGGCAACTTTTACTTCCTCGAGGTCAACAAGCGCATCCAGGTCGAACATCCCATCACCGAGGAGGTCACCGGCCTGGACCTGATCAAGCTCCAGATTCTGGTGGCCATGGGCGAACGGCTCAAGCTGTCCCAGGGCGACATCCACTTCCGCGGCCACGCCATCGAGTGCCGGATCAACGCCGAGGACCCCTACGACGAGTTCCGTCCCTCCCCCGGCCGGGTCGAGATGTACTATCCGCCCGGCGGCCACGGCGTCCGCGTGGACAGCCACGTGTACGCCGGCTACACCATCCCGCCGCACTACGACTCGATGGTCGGCAAGCTCATCACCGTGGGCCGGGACCGCCGCGAGGCCCTGGACCGCATGAGCCGCGCGCTGAGCGAATACTTCATCGGCGGCATCAAGACCACCGTCCCCCTCGAACAAACCATCCTCCAGGACCCGGACTTCCGCCGCGGCACCTACTCGACCGGCTTCATCGAGCAATTGATGCGCCGCGGCGTCCAGTCCCATCCCTCCGCCTAGCCCCGCCGCTCAACTCTGGAGCCCGGCGAGATCAAACTCGAGCCGGTGCCCGGCCTTGAGCAGGTCCGCCATCGTCACCTCGCCGCTGCGGTAGCCCGCTTCCCGTCCCAGGATCGCCGTGAGGTTGGCGCGCACCGACGGTGTCACGGTCGGGTTGTCGTGGCGACCGGTCACGATGGCCTCGTGGAACTCGAGGATGTTGGTCACCGCGCCGTCAGTGTACAGGTTGCCCACATGCCCGCCCGGGAAAGGGTCGTTGCCCCGGATCCAGACCTGCCCGAAGTAGTCGCCGAAAAAGTAGCCCTCCGACCCGTAGGCCCGGCAGGTGATCTCGTCCCGCATTTCGGGAATGGTCTGGATGCAGGTGAAGGACAGCGGCACGCCGTTGGCGAAGTCGAACGTCACCGCAAAATGGTCCCAGATGCTTCCCGGCGGCCGCAGCCGTTGCCCCCCCAGCCCCAGCGCCCGCACCGGATCGGCGTCAATCACCCACGTCGCCAGGTCCAGGGCGTGGATGGCCTGCTCAACGATGAAGTCCCCGGACAGGGTTTTCACGTGGTACCAGCGGCGCAACTGCTCTTCCCGGCGGGCCGGGGGCAGCTCCCGCCCGCCGCCGGACCACGGGTAGTGTGCCTCCACCATCACCAGCCGGCCCAGGTCCCCCCGGCGGATGCGTGCCAGCGCCTCACGGAACAGCGGGTTGGCCCGGGTCTGGAAGTCCACCAGAAACAGAAGCTTCCGCGCTGTCGCCCGCCGGCCCGATTCGGCAATGCTCAGACAGCCGGGCACGTCCACCGCCACCGGCTTGGCCACGAAGACGTGTTTGCCCGCCTCGACCGCCGCCGCACACTGTTCGGGGTGAAAGTACGGCGGCGTTTCAATGACCACCGCATCCAGCGGGCCTTCCAGCAGGCGGCGGTAGCCGGAAAGCCCCGTGTAACGCCGCGCCGGCTCGACGCCGTGCTTTTCGCCCACTGCCTGGACGCGGTCGGGAAAGTAATCCGCGCAGGCGGCCAGGTGGTACTTGCCCGTTTTCACAAACAGGTCGGCGATCCAGGCCCCGCGGCCGCCGCAGCCGATGAGGCCCAGTTCAATCCGGCTGTTGGCCTCCGCACCGAACACCGTGCCGGGCCGGAGCAGGGTCAGGGCGGAAACCGAGGCGGCGCCGGCCAGGAAGGCACGCCGCGGCAAGGGGGTCGTGACCGGAGAAGTCATGGCAGGAAGGCCAGGGGGGTTAGAGGGCGGACTGGAGGCGTTTCCACGCGGCCATCGAACGGGCCAGATGTTCCCGGGCATCGCCGCCGATGCCGTAGCACTGGAGCCCCACCGGACCGGCATAGTCCAGCTCGCGCAAGGCCCGCAGCAGGCCGGCCACGTCGAAGTCGCCCCGGTCCAGCGGCTGGATGTAGCGCGCCCAGCCGGGCTGGTCGTCCCGCTGGTCCGCGCCGTTGAGCGACACGGCCCACAACCAGGGGCGGGCCAGTTTGAGCAACGGGCGGTATTCGCGCGCGGGGTCCACCCGCAGCCAGTGGCAGAGATTGAACATCACCCCCACGTTGGGTCGGTCCACCTTGGCGGCCACGCGGACGGCATCCTCGATCCGTTCCACCCACGAATCCACATGGGGGTAGAGCAACAACTGCGCGCCGGCCCGGGCCGCGGTTTCGGCCATCGGTCGCAACACGGCCACGGCGTGGGGATCGCGGGCCGGGTCCGAAGGCCGCCAGCCGTTGAGCAAGAGGTCAAACTGCACTCCGCGGCCGCGGATCGCGGCGCAGACCTCCTCAAAGCGCGCGGCGTCGCAAGGGGTCTTGTCCGGCCCCACCTCCACCACCAGGGTGATCTGGAACAGCCGCAGCCCGACCGCGTCCAGCGTGCGGAGCCGTTCCTCGACACCGTCCAGCCAGATGTGGCCGAGGCCGTCGTAGCCCAGTTCCCGGAGCAGGGCTGCCTGTTCGGCGTAGGTACGCTTCTTCGCATCGTGCCAGTCTATGCAGAACGGGAAAAACGGCGTGCGGGCGGAGGCGGTGCCGGGAGCGGCAGGCGCCGGAGCGTCGGCGGCGGCCCGCACAGGGCTCCGCCAGGCCAGCAGGGGAGCGAAGGCGGCACCCCTCAGAAACGCGCGGCGGGACAGGGGGGAGTTCATGGCTTCAAGGGATCTGGGGAGCGGGGTTTGGACGAAGACCTGGGCGGCTCCTCGGCGCGGGCGGCAGCGCGCTTGCAGCGGTTTTCGTACTCGGCGCGGGCGCGCATGACGGTATGGAAGCGCGGCGCCAGGGGGGTGCCAAAGTAAATGCTGGCCAGCCCGAGGGCGGCACCGAGGACCAGGCTCACTTCCGCCACCCGGCCGAGGTCGTAGCCGCTGGGCCGGGGAGCGTCGGTCAATCGCAACAGCGCGGTCCCGAGGATCGCGAAGAAGAGGTAAAAGCCGACCAGGGCCAGGAAGAGCACCACCATGAGCAGGCAACGGGTCAGCTCGGCGTTGAGCAGGGGCGGGTTCGAGGCCAGCAGGTCCACCTGCCGGCGTTCGCTTTGGAGCCGCCGGTCCCGCCAGCGGCCCACGGCGGGAAACAGCGGACCCAGCAACCGGAACGCGGCGTCGCGGGCGAAGCTCCAAACCAGGCTGATCACAATCAGCCCCAGCAGCCCGGTGAACCACCAGTCGGGGTCCCGCAGTGAACTGAGCATGGCGCGGCGCGGGGGGCGGCGGCGGGTTCAACGTCGGCCCCGGGGCCGGCGCACCTCGCGGAGGGTTTGCTTCATCCAGGCCACGCTGGCCGCGGTGTTTTCATCCGAGCCGTGGCATTCGATCGAGACCACGCCATCCCAGTTTGTTTCCTCGAGGTAGGCCAGGCAGCGGCGGATGTTGTCCGCGTTCACCCCGCCGCCGACCGGGACGATGCTGCTGCCGATGCCGGTCTCCTCGCCGCGGGCGGCGGCGGCCAGTTCGGCGCTGACGTCCTTGATGTGGCAATGGACCACGTAGGGCCGGAGGGCCTTGAGGTAGTCCAGCGGGTCGTGGCCGGCGATGTAGGTATTGCCGGTGTCGAAGTTGCAGCGGAGCCACTCGGACTCGAAGGTCTTGAAGAGCTTCTGCATGAACTCGACGTCGTTGGTGTACGGGCCGTGTGGCTCGACGTTGAGGATAACCCTGTAGTCCTCCGCCCAGGCCAGACACTGCCGGTAGTTGTCGCAGGTTACCCGAAAGACCTCCTGACGGGTCAGGCCGGGGGTCTCGAAGGCGCCGTCCACCGTGTCCACCATCGGGCAGTCCAGCTCCGCCGCAAAACGGATGCTCTGGGTAACGTAATGGATGCCGTAGGCCGAGCCGGCCGGGCCCATCATCGGGTACGACCCGTCAATCTGCGAAACCTCCAGTCCGAGCTTGTCCAGAAAGCGGCGCAGGGCGCGCGGGTTGGATTCGAGCGAAACGCCGGGGTCGTAGCCGAGGGCGGCGATGAAGTTCTGGCCATCCATCACGGCGAATTCGACGTGCTTGAGGCCGGTGGCGGCGATTTTCTGGCAGGCCGCCTCGAAGCCGGTGCTCAGGGGGCGCCAGTTGTCAGTGTGCAGGCCGAGGCGAATCATGTGGCTGTGCTACGCCGCCGCCCGCCGCACGTCAAGGACACCGACGCGGGCAATGGTCCGAAGGCTCGTAGCGGCTCGGACCGCCCCTCCGCCCCCTCGCGCCGGCGGCTGGCAGCCAGGGGTGTGGTGCAGCCGTCCCGGCTGCGGGGGGTTGCAGGCGAGGACGCCCGCACCCCAACGGCAGGCGAGATGCCCGCACCGCCAAAACAAGGTCGAAGGCCGGAAGGCGGCGTGAAAGCAGGCAGCGGGAGCACGGTTGCAAGCCCCAAAACAAAAACGGGCGGGGTATCCCCGCCCGCGGTGATGGGTGCTGAAAGGCCCGGCGGCGCGAGGGCCGTCGGGGTCAACGCGAATCGGTCTCTTCGGCGGCCTTGCTTTCCTCGGCGGCTTCGAAGGCGCGTTGGAGCGCGACCAGGTCCTCGCCGGGCTTGAGCTGGTCCAGGAGGGCCTGCTCGATTTTGAGCTGCTCGGGGGTGTAGTTGGCGGCCTTGATGGAGAGGCCGATGCGGCGCTCGGCGCGGTCAATCTTGATGACGCGAGCCGTGACTTCCTGGCCGATGGAGAGGACGTTCTTGATCTTGTCCACGCGCTCCTCGCTGATCTGGGAGATGTGCACCAGGCCGTCAATGTCGTTTTGCAGGCCGACGAAGGCGCCGAAGCTGGCGAGCTTGGTGACCTTGCCGGTGACCAGGTCGCCGACCTTGTAGTAGCGCTCGATGTGCTCCCAGGGGTCTTCGGTGAGATGTTTGACACTGAGGGAAATGCGCTGGTTGACCACGTCCACCTCCTGGACCACCGCCTCGATCTCGTCGCTCTTCTTGAGGAGCTCGGAGGGGTGGTTGATTTTGCGCGTCCAGGAAAGGTCGGAGACGTGGACCATGCCGTCGAGGCCGTCCTCCAGCTCGACAAAGGCGCCGTAGCTGGTGAGGTTGCGGACCTTGCCCCTGACGCGGGTGCCGGGGGGGTACTTTTCGCGGGCCTGTTCCCAGGGGTTGGCCTCGAGCTGGCGCACGCCCAGGGAAATCTTCTGCTCCTCGCGGTTGATGTCCAGGACCATGGCCTCGATCTCCTGGCCCTGTTTGAGCACGTCGCTGGCCTTGGCGATGCGCTTGGTCCAGGACAGCTCGGTGACGTGGACCAGGCCCTCGACGCCGGGCTCCAGCTCGATGAACGCCCCGAAGGGCACCAGGCTGACCACCTTGCCCTTGACGCGGGTGCCGAGGGGGTACTTGGCCTCGATATTGTCCCAGGGGTTGGGAGTCTTCTGTTTGAGGCCGAGGCTGACCCGCTCCTTCTCGCGGTTGACCTCCAGCACCACCACGTCCAGCTCCTGCCCGATCTTGAGCAGCTCGCTGGGGTGATTGAGGCGGCCCCAGGTCATGTCGGTGATGTGGAGCAGGCCGTCCAGGCCGTTGAGGTCAATGAAGGCGCCGAAGTCGGTGATGTTCTTGACGGTGCCCTTGATGATGTCGCCGGGCACCAGTTCGCTGAGGAGCCTGGCGCGGCGCTCCTGGCGTTCCTGTTCAATGAGTTCGCGGCGGGACAGGACGATGTTCTGCCGTTCGGGGTGGATTTTGACCACCTTGAAGCGGTAGGTGTTGCCGACGAAGCTCTGAAGGTTCTTGGGGGAGGTGATGTCCACCTGCGAAGCCGGCAGGAAGGCCTCGACGCCGATGTTCACCAGCAGACCGCCCTTGACCGCGGCCTTGACCTTGCCCTCGATGGTGCCCCCTTCGTTGCAAATGGTCAGGATGCGTTCCCAGTTTTTCTTGAACTCGGCCTTTTCCCGCGACAGCACCACCATCCCTTCCCGGTCCTCCAAACGCTCGATGTACACATCCACGACCGTGCCGGGCTGGAGGTCGGGGAGGTCTTCAAACTGGTTGCGGGGGATGGCTCCCTCGCTCTTGTAGCCGATGTCCACCAGCACTTCGCGGGGACGTACTTCGATGACAGTGCCTTTGACGATTTCGCCCGGGGCAAAGCGCGGCTGGCTTTGCTTCAGGGCTTCTTCCATGGTCAGCATACGTGGGTTGTGACGATCACCAACAGGGGAGACTTGGTCGGGAAACACCTCCCGGCGAAGGCTCCATTGCCTAACTGGACCGGCGTTGCGGCGGGCAACGGAGGTTGACGTCAGGTTCTGCGTTGACGGTTGTTTCTCAGCCTCGTGTGGGCAGCCACCCTCGTGGTGCCCGGGCAGGGAGGGAGGCTACGCCGCCTCTGCCGCCCTGCAAGCGCTTTTCCGCTCCGCCACGCCCGCGCCCGCCCCGGGGTTCACACCTCGACCCACCTGCCCGGCACCGGAGCGGGATAACGCCCCCGGGCATCCGCCCGCACCGGGGCGGGGCTGGACTCGGTCAACCGGTCCACGTGAGCGCAGAACTGGAAGTCCGACGCCAGGGCCTCCTCCCAGGTGATGACCCGGCCCATGTGCACGGCGGCCCGCCCCATGATGGCCCCCAGGTTGGACAGGGCGGCGCGGCGCAGTTCGTTGTGGGGGCGCCCCTGGCGGATGGCCGCCAGCAACACGTCCCACTCGGCCTGCCAGGGATTGACGGTTTCCCGTGGCGGCCGCCAGGCCACGTTGCCGCGCTCGATGCGCTGGTCCTTGTATATCCAGCAATCCGGGGCGTGGATGTCCCCGGAGAACTTGGCGGCCGCCCGCGTGCCGTGGATGAACGTGGCGAAATCCGTGTGGCAGTTGGGCAGGTAACGACCGGTGATCAGCGCCCGGCTGCCATCGGCAAAGGTGAACTCCACCGCATAGCTGTCCAGGTTCTGACTGGCATCAGTGCTGCCGGCAAAGCGCCCCCCCACCCCGTGCGCCGCCACCGGCCAGGCGTCTTTGACCCAGAAACACTCGTCCATCTGGTGGATCATCAGCTCGATGAAAATGCCCCCCGACGCCCACAGAAACTGGTACGGCCGCCCGGGGCTCAACTGCCACAGCAGCTCGTTCGGGTGGCCCGGGAACGGCGCCATGAAATAGCCCGGGTCCATCCGGTAGGCCCGCATCAGCAGCACCTCCCCCAGCGCCCCCTCGCGGATTCTCCCGATCAACGCCTGCCGGGCCGAGGAATGTCGGCACATCAACCCGCAGCCCACCTTCAGCCCCTTGGCCTCGGCCGCCTCGTTGAGTTGGAGCAGGCGGCGGATGCCGCCCGGATCGGCGGCGAACTCCTTTTCCATGAACACGTGCAGCCCCTTCTGTACCGCGTACTCGAAGTGCACCGCCCGAAAGGCACAATGCGTGGTCAGCAGCGCCACATCCCCCGGCCGCAGACAGTCCATCGCGTGCCGGTAGGCGTCAAACCCCACAAAACGCCGCTCCGGCGGCACGTCCACCCGCTCCCCCAGCAGTTGCCGCAGCGCCGCGTGTTTTTCCTCGATCCGCTCCCGCCGCAGGTCGGCCATGGCCACCAGCTGGACCGGCCCCCGCGCCGCCGCGCTGGGCTCGGCCACCGGACCGGCCGGCTCGCCCAACACCAGACCGCCGGCTGCCATCGCGTTGGCCACCGCCCCCGCCCCCCGGTTGCCGCACCCGATCAACGCCAACCGGATGCTCTCGTCCCCCGCGGGATGCACCGGCGGCAGGGCCACTCCGGCCAGGGCGGACGCCGCCGCCCAACGACCGGTGGTTTGCAGAAAAGAACGACGCGACGTCGCAGAACGGGAGAGGGATGACATGGCGCCAGCTTGCAGGCCCCTGCTGGCCCTGTCAAAACCGGCCGGCCGCGGCAGCAACAAGTCGGCCCCCCGGACCCATCCGCGCTCTGGCGGCCGCCTTTGAGGGGCGGAATCACCCCCCGCGGGTCCCGCTCCTGCCAACCGGTCGTCACCGTCTTTTTGCCTTTCTGCGTTTGCGCGCCGGGACCGGGTCCGGCATTTTCCCCGCACCATGAAACCCTTCTTGCTGGTACTTGTCCTGGGCCTGGGTTGGACGCTGAGCGGGAGCCTTCCGCTGCGGGCTCACGACCGCGCCCGCACCCCGGTGCGCATCCCCGACCTCCCCGGTTACCGCACCCTCAAGTGCGATTTCCACATTCACACCGTCTTCTCGGACGGCAAGGTCTGGCCGGACATCCGCGCCGAGGAGGCCTGGCGCGAGGGTCTGGACGCCATCGCCATCACCGACCACATCGAGTACCAGCCCCACAAGGCCGACCTGCCCACCGCCCACAACCGCTCCTTCGAGATCGCCCGCCCGCATGGCGAGGCGCTGCAACTGCTGGTCATCCGCGGCTCGGAAATCACCCGCGACATGCCCCCCGGCCATCTCAACGCCATCTTCCTTTCCGACGCCCGCGCCCTGGAGGTTGAACATTGGCGCGACGCCGTGGCCGAGGCCCACCGCCAGGGGGCCTTCATCTTCTGGAACCATCCCGGCTGGACCGGGCAGCAGCCCGACGGCGTGGCCCGCTGGTACCCCGAGCACACCGAGCTGCTCGCCTCGAACCAGCTCCACGGCATCGAAGTGGTCAACGGCCGCGACTACTACCCCGAGGCCCACGCCTGGTGCCTCGAAAAAAACCTCACCCTCCTCAGCAACTCGGACATCCACAACCCCCTCAACCTCGACTACGACCTCCACACCGGCGACCACCGCCCCCTGACCCTGGTCTTTGCCCGCGAGGCCACCGCCGAAGCCATCAAGGAGGCCCTGTTCGCCCGCCGCACCGCCGTCTATTCCGGCACCCTCCTGATCGGCAAAGAGGAGTTCCTCAAGCCGCTGTTCGAGCGCTCCCTGCGCGTGCTCACCCCCCACATCCGCGTCCGCGGCACCGGCCGGGCCTACGTGCAGATCGCCAACGACACCGACCTCACCTACACCCTCCGCCCGGTCAACCAGGACCCGGACCTGCAGTTCCCCACCGAGCTGCGCCTGCCCGCCGGCAAGGTGGCCCTCCTGGAAGTCCGCGGCCGCGCCGAAGACCGCCAGGGCGAACGCCCCCTCCGCCTCCCCTGCACCGTGACCAACCTCCTGATCCGCCCCAACGTCCCGTTGACCGCCGAACTGGCCTTCACCGTGACGCTCCTGCCCAGGTAGGTACCCCGCCCGCGAGGTCCGGTCCCCGAAGAAAGGGTTGCAAAATCTCGACGGCGGCGCAGCTTGCCCGCCGTATGCCCCGACCCGCTTCCCGCCGCGCCTTTTTGCGAACCGTGGCCGCCCTGCCCGCCCTCGCCACCGCCGGGCACCGCGCGGCCGCCAATCCGCCCCCCGCCGGCGAAGCCGCCGCCGATCGCCCCGCGCTGCGGGGGGGTACGCCGGTGCGCCGCGATCCCTTCCCGGCCTGGCCGGTGTTTGACGAGCAGGAAGAACAGGCCCTGACCGGGGTGCTGCGCAGCGGCCGGTGGTGGCGCGGCGGCGGCGACCAGGTCAACCGGTTCGAGGCCGCCTTTGCCCGCCTGATGGGCGCGCAGCATTGCGTGGCCACGGCCAACGGCACCAGCGCGCTGTTCGCCGCGCTGGGGGCGCTGGGGATCGGTCCGGGCGACGAGGTCATCCTGCCGCCCTACACCTTCGTGGCCACCCTCAACGTCATCCTCCTCCACTACGCCCTGCCCGTGTTTGTGGACACCGACCCCGACAGCTTCCAGATGGACACCCGCCGGCTGCGCGCGGCGGTCACCGACCGTACCGCCGCCCTGCTCCCGGTCCACCTGGGCGGCGGCACCGTGGACATGGACACCCTCCTGGCCGTGGCCCGCGAGCGCCGGCTGCCGGTCGTCGAGGACGCCTGCCAGTCCCACCTGGCGGAATGGCAGGGACGCAAGGTCGGCACGCTGGGCACCGCGGGCTGCTTCAGTTTCCAGGCCAGCAAAAACCTCAACGCCGGCGAAGGGGGCGCCGTGTTGACCGACGACGCCGAACTGGCCGAGAAATGCCACGCCTTCCACAACAACTGCCGCGGCCGCCGCACCACCGGCTTCCTCGGCCCGCGCGGCGCCAACCTCCGCCTCACCGAATTTCAGGCCGCCCTGCTCCTCGCCCAGATGAAGCGCCTGGAGGCGCAAAGCCGCCGCCGCGAGCAGAACGCCGCGCACCTCACCGCCCTGCTCGAGGCCCTCCCCGGCATCCGCCCCGCCCGCCCCCACGCCGGCTGCACACGCAACGCCTTTCACCTTTACCTGTTCCGCTACCAGAGTGGGGCCTTCGCCGGCCTGTCGCGGGACCAGTTCCTCCGGGCCCTCCAGGCCGAGGGCATCCCCTGCTCGGGCGGCTACGCCCCCCTGAACGAAGAGCCCTTCCTCCGCGCCGCGCTCCAGAGCCGCGCCTGGCAGCGCCTCTACCCGCCGGATGTGCTGGCCGCCTGGCCGGAACGCAACGCCTGCCCCGCCAACCGCCGCCTCTGTGCCGAGGCGGTCTGGCTCCCGCAAACCCTGCTCCTGGGCACGCGCGCGGACATGGAACACATCGTCGCCGCCATCGCGAAGATTCAGCGGCACGCGGCCGAGCTGGCCCGTGCCTGACCTGCCCTCCCCACCTCACCCCTCGCGCTCATGAAACGCCTGTTCCTGCTGCTGCTGACCTGCCCCGGCCTGGTGCTGACCGCGCCCGCCACCGCTGCCGATTTTCAGGCCGGCGTCGCCCGCGTTGAAATCACCCCGCCGGTCCCGTTCTGGTTGAGCGGCTACGCCTCACGCACCAATCCCGCCCCCAAGGTCCGCTCGACCCTCTGGGCCAAGGCCCTGGCCCTGCAAGACCCCGCCGGTGCACGGGCCGTGCTGGTCGCCACCGACCTGATCGGCCTGCCCGCCGAAATCAGCGAGGCGGCGGCGGAACGACTGGGACGCCAACACCGCCTGCCGCGCGCGGCGCTGATCTTCAATTCCTCCCACACCCACGCCGGACCGGCCATCTGGCCCAGCCTGCGGGTCATGTTCGACCTTTCCCCCGCCGAGCAGGAGCGGGTCCGCCGCTACGCCGAACAACTCACCGAGCGACTGGTGCGCGTGGCCGATGAGGCCTTGAGCCGGCTGGCCCCCGCTCACCTCGCCTTCGGCCAGGGTACTGCCGGCTTCGCCATCAACCGCCGTCAGGTCACCCCTGAGGGCATCCGCCTGGGGGTCAACCCCGCCGGGCCGGTGGACCACTCGGTGCCGGTGCTGCGCGTGACCAGGGCTGATGGCTCCCTGCGCGCGGTGCTCTTCGGCTATGCCTGCCACAACACCACCCTGGGGGGCGATTTCTACGAGGTGGACGGCGATTACGCCGGCGCGGCCCAGCGCCAGCTCGAGGCCGCCCGGCCGGGCGCCACGGCCCTGTTCCTGATGCTGTGCGGGGGCGACCAAAACCCCAACCCCCGCGGCCGCGTCGAGCATGTCGAGCAGCACGGCCGGGAACTGGCCGACGCCGTGACCCGGGCGCTGGCCGGTCCGCTGACGCCGGTCCGCCCGCCCTTGCGCTGCACGCACCAGCTCGTCGCCCTCGAGTTTGCGCCCCACACCCGCGACACCTTCGAGGCCGAGCTCCGGCACGAGAACATCTTCCGCCAGCGCCGCGCCCGCCTGATGCTCGAGGCCTACGACCGCGGCCGGCCGGTGCGGCACCTGGCCTACCCGGTGCAGGCCCTGGCACTGGGACGCGAGTTCACCCTCCTGGCACTGGGCGGGGAGGTGGTTGTTGACTACCCCCGGCGCGTGGCCCGCGAATTCCCGCGGCCCGGCCTGGTCGTGGCCGGCTACTGCAACGACATGCCCTGCTACATCCCCTCGCGGCGGGTCCTCGAAGAAGGCGGCTATGAAGCCGTGGACAGCATGATTTTCTACGGCCAGCCGGGCCCCTTCGCGCCGGATGTCGAAGAACGGGTCTTCAGTGCCATCCGCGACGTCCTCGGCCGGCTCGACCGCGCACCCTGAAGCCGGCCTGCACCGCGCAGCCGCCGGCGTCAGCCGGCGGAAAGACGGTCCGCATTACTGCCGCGGCTACCGGTCTCCGCCTTCGACCTCCCTTTGTGGTGCAGGCGTCTGGCCTGCAAACCCGGCAGCCGGGACGGCTGCACCACAATGCCCGGCGGGCGTTCAGGGCAACTGAACGGCGCGCAGGAACTGCCGCGGCTCCGTGACCGGCAGGTCCAGAGTCCACCCCTCCCAGGGAGCCGCGTTGGTGCCGAGCACATGCCAGCGGCGCAGGTCCACCGAGGCCTCCACCTGGTAAGGCCAGGGCACATCCGGCGGCAGTTCCACGCGCACTCCCCCGGCCGCCGGCCCGGCTCGAAGTTGGAACAGGCCGGTCAGCGTCCCGCCCGGGTCCAGACGCGCCAGCCGGCGGCGCGGCTGATCATTGAGGCCGGTGAACGAACCGCCCACCACCACCCTGCCACCGGCCTCCGCCTGTATCGCAAGCAAGGCGGGGCTGGAAAGCGGCAGCACGCCGCCGGCGTAATCGCCGTAGTCCAGGTCACCCGGCTGCGGCGGCGGGCGGCCGCCGGCGAAGCCCGAACCGGTCGCGTGGAGGGCTGGAAACGCTGCGTCCCACCGGCCGTCGGTTGCCACCCGGCCCAGCAGGCTGCGGTGGAGGAAAAGCCCCCTGTCCGTGCGTTCGAGGTAATCCATCAGCACCCAGGCCGAGCCATCCGGCCAGGGCAGAATGTGCCGCACCCACGACTCGATCACCGTCAGCAGCGGGAGCCCCTGGAGCTGGAAAGATTCATCCGGCCGTCCATCCGGCAAAAAGCGCGCCAGGTAGAGCCAGTCCCCTCCGGGGCGAAGGACCTGGCTGCTCAGCCGGCCACCGGCCCAGAGACGCCCCGCCGGGTCCCGCGCCAGGGCCTCGATTTCCAACCCCGCCCGCCCCGGCGACAGAGCGGTGAAGCCCGGATCACGTGCGCCGTCGCTTCCGAGCCGCAGCAGGCCGTAGGTGATCGTGGCCGTGGGGGAAGCCGGCACGTTCAACAATCCGCCGGCCACCACGCCACCGTCCGGGTCGGCAAGCAGGGCCCGGACGAGCGTCCAGCCCGCCTGCCTGGTGGGCGGCCAGGGAGACTGCATGCCCGGCACCAACGGCGTGCGCACCCGCCGGTCCACCCGGCCGTGCCGGTCCAGTCGCACCAGACCGACCGCCGGCTCGTGATCGAAGAGGGTGAACTGCCCGCCCACCCAGAGGCCACCCTCGGGCGCCGCCGCCAGCGCGAGGATGCGGCCCGGTTGCGCCTCCAGGCCGCTGCCCGACCAAATCGGTCCCGCTCCCGCATCGAAGTCCGGGTCCGGCGCACCGTTGTCGAGCAACCGGGCCAGGCGCCGGCGCGGCCGGCCGGCCACCTCGTCAAACGTGCCGGCGCTCACCACGCCGCCCGTTTCGAGGGCGAGCAAGGCGGTGACCGCCCCTTCCGGTCCCGCGCCGGGGTCGAAAGCAGGGTCCACGGAAAGATCAGCCGTCAATCGCGCCAAGTGACGCTGCGGCACGCCGTGCACCGCCGTGAATTCGCCCGCCACCCAAAGCCCCCCGCCCGGCGCCGGCGCGAGGGCGTTCACCCGCCCCGCCACCCCCCGCGCGGCGGCCAGCGAATAATCATTGTCCACCACCACCCACGTGGCCTGGATTTGTTCGCCCGGGCTGGCGCCGGCCGTGACTTCCAGGCTCAGCGGCAGGTGTTGAGGACCTGGGAAGGCGGTGTCATCCGGCCAGGACAACCAGACTTCGTTCGTCTGCCGGCCGCCCTCGGGCGCGGCGGGCAGGACGCGGGTCCAGGTCTGGTCGCCCGCGCGCAAGTGCACCGTCACCTCCGGCCCGGGCACGCCGAAGCGCACCAAACGCATGTACCCGCCGCCGTCGTCCTCGCTGCCCGTGAAGGTCGCGCCGGCGAACTCCACATTCACGTCATCGTCCCGAATCGTCACCGCCTGTTCCGCCGCCTCCAGCACCGTCAACCCCGGTGACGGCTCGCTCAACTCGAGCCGGAAGGTGCGAGCCGGCCCCACGCGGGAGTCGTCGTGGAGGCGGACGGCAAAGGGGCGCACCCATTCGCCGGCGGCCAGTTCCAGGCGCAGGTCCAGCGGCTCGAAGTCCACGCCCGGCAGCGCCTCCCCCGGCAATGTGCGCAACCGCACCGGGGCGGGTGCCGAGGCATCCCCGCGCCGCCGCACCTGCCCCGTGAACCAACCGGCGCCTTCGGCCACCTGGTTGGTCGCCAGGACGAGCCGGATGCCGGGCTCCTGCCCGGCGGTTTCCGGCAGCAGCCGCACCAGGTAAGGCTGGGCCACGCCATCCATTTCCTGAAAGTCTCCGCCGGCCAGCCAACCGCCTTCGGGCCAGGGGACCAGCACCCGGACCTCGGCCGGCCACGCTTCGGCCGGGTCGGGCGGGTTCGCGCGCCAGTTCCGAGCCTCCCCCGCGTCGAAGGCCGGGTCCGGTCGGCCATCTGCAAAGAGCCGGGTCACCGCGCGGCCGGGCAGGCCGCCGGCGACCAGAAACCGGCCGCCGACCAGCACCTTGCCCTCGGGCAGGGCCAGCACCGCGCGCAAGGCTGTCGGGTCCCCGGGTGCGGCCACCCAGCCGCCGGCGGCGGTCAAATCAGCGGCCGGGCTCCCATCGCGGTTCAGCCGTACCAGGGCCGCTTCGTAATCCACCGGCCAGCTCCGGAGCGAAGGCCCGCCCTCCGGGAGGGGATCGACCAGCAACTCGATTTCCAGCGATGCACTGCGCGCCCCGGCCGCCAGGGTCAACGTGCCCGAGCGGGGGACAAAATCCTCCCCCGCCCGGGCCGTTCCCTCGATCACCTCGAACCGCACCCGGCTTTCGCGATCCGCGCCGCCGCGCCGGCTCACGCTCAAGCCCACCCGCCGGCTGTCCTCGCTCACCCGCACTTCCGACCGGCCCCCCTCCAGCACGGCCGGCTCGCACGCCCCCGCCGGACGCAACCGGGCCAGGTAAGGCCTGGGCTGGCCTTCCACATCCGCAAAGGTTCCCCCGATGACCAGCCCGCCGTCGGGCGCAAAGTCCGCATCGAGCACCAACCCGGACACGCCCAGTCCGGGATCGGTGCAGGGATCGGCCGTGCCCTCCGGCAACAGCCGCGCCAGGCCGGGGCGGGGCAGACCGTTGAGGGCGACAAACGTGCCGGCCACCCACGCACTGCCGTCGGGCGCGGCGCGGGTCAGGATCAGACCCGCGGAAAAGGCTTTGCCCCACTGGAACGTGGGCGGGTAGGCGGGGTCCAGCGCCCCCTCCGGCAACAGCCGCACCAGGCGGCGGGGGAACAGTTCGCCGCCGAGCGCGCCGCTCCAGCGGGCCAGCACGCGGCCGTCGGTCAGGAGTTGGAGCTGGCTGACCGAGTTCTCCGGGCCGAGCGGCGACTGGAAGGAGGCGTCCACCGCGCCGTCCGCCTGGAGCCGCGCCAGGCGGAAACCGCGCACGCCGCCCAGGTTGGTAAAGCTGCCGGCCACCCAGAGCCGGCCGTCCGGCAGGGGCAGGATTTCACTCACCCTCTGGCCCGGCTCGAACGGCGGGCGAAAGGTCGGGTCCACCGAGCCATCACCGAGCAGGCGGGCCAGCCCCGCCACCGGCTGACCGCCCTGGTTGGTGAAACCGCCGGTCACCCAGAACCGTCCCCCGCCCGCGGGGTGGAGCTGACCGAATCCGACGCCGGCCGGCTGGACCGCAGGCAGGACAAACCCCTCGTCAAATGTGCCGTCCGGCCGCAGCCGCGCCACGCCCGGCCAGGTGCGGCTGGCATTGGTGTAATAACCGGCCAGCAACAGCGAACCGTCCGGCGCCGGGCGCACCCGCCGGACCGGCCCGGTCACGGTGGGCTGGAACGACCTGTCCAGGCTGCCATCCGCCCGCAACCGCGCCAGACCGGGACGGGGCTCGCCACCGACGTGGGTGAAGTCGCCGGCAATCAGGATGCGACCATCCGGCTGCACCGCGACCGACCGCACCCAATCATCCGGTCCGGGCGCCGCGGGGAAAGCCGGGTCCAAGAGCAACGGCTGCGCCCTCAGGACCGCGACGGCCAGGGCTCCCAGCCCGACAAGCTTTTTCACAGCGCCGACCTTCACCCCCACCCGCGGGGAAAGCAACCTCGGGGGCGGAGAGGGAAAAATCATGGGGGCCAAAGACAAGACCAAGACAGCAGGCCAGACCGTTGGGTTCTGGCCGGGAAGAGGCGGCCAACCGACGGATGAAAAAATAACGGCAAAGTATCTTGCGCTAACTCATAAAAGAAGCAGCCTGTCATAGTCAGCGAACCTCCCCCACCCATACGTATCCCAACTCCCCTGCTTGCCATGGCCACACTCACCAACCCCCAGAAGAATCAAGTCACTGTGGATTGCGGCGGATTCGGAGGCGACAACGTCTTCGGCACCGTCGAGGAAAATGCCCAGCAAGGCAATTTCATCCCCGTCAGGAATGCGCGCGTGCGCCTCATCAACCTGTCCAACGGTGAGGAAACCAACCCTGCAGTCTTTACCAACGCCAGCGGGGCATTCGACGTGGACCTGGATGCGGCCCCATGCCACAAAATCTGGGTTCATGTCGAGTGGCGCGATGGAGATGGTGGCCTGCACATCGTCACAGGGACTTTCAAGTGCCCCCCTGCAACCAGGGCGGGCAACCCAAAACCATCTCCGACCGCCAGACAGTGTTGGACCGTTTCGAGGCTCACATCCTCGAAGGGGCGGCCCTGGATTTGGAGCAGCGCGCCGCGATGGCGGTCCTTCAGGCCGAAAGCGAAAGCCTGCTCTCCATGCCCAGCTCAATGCCTTCACCGCGCTGGAAACCGTCGAGGAACGCAAGCGCGCCATTGATGAATCCATACTGGCAGAACTGGGCGCCCTTCATGCCAGGTTCAGCCTCGCGCGGGCTCAAGGACCGACGCCGTCGCCCGATCTGCAGTGGCGGATCATCGAGGAGATGTGGAAGCTGCTGCAAAAGTTGATCTGGAAGGCCTTTGTCATTCAGGGCATGGCTCCGCCAGAATTCCCTCCGCGCCCTCCCAAACCCCCGGGCGGTGGAAGCGGCGGGGGCATTACCTGATTGGCCCCGGCCCCGGCCTGCACGCGCCTTTTTCCCTCGGCCTGGCGCCCTGCGAAACTTCGGCAGCGGCACACTCCCGCGCAAGCAAACCTGCCCCTTTCACGGCCCGGCGGCGGGCAGGCCGGCGAGGGCCAGGACCGGCCCGATCACCAGGTTCACGTAACCGGCCGCCAGCAGGTCATCGGCCGCGATGCCCCAGCCGCCGGGCAGGGACTGGCTGGAGCGGACCGGCCAGGGCTTGAGAACATCAAAAAACCGGAAGGCGACCAGCACCGCCAGCGTGACCAGCCAGGCGCCGTCCGCAAACAACCCGCCCGGCCGCAGGCCCTCGCCGCTCCGCAGCGCATGCAGCCCCATCCACCCCGCGAAGCAAACCGGTACGGCCGCGATTTCATCCAGCACCACGCTGGGCGGGTCCGTGCGGCCCAGCCGCCGCTCGGCCGCACCGCACAAAGCCACCGCGGCCGCCGCTCCCAGCACGGTCCCCACCGCAAAAACCGCCGGCCCACCGGCCAGCAGGCCCAGCGTCCAGCCCAGCCCCCCGAGCGTGCCCCACGTCCCCGGAGCGGCGGGCAACCGACCCAGCCCCAGGCCTTCCGCCAGCCACACCTGCCAGGCGCCGCGTTTCACCGGTCGCGTAGGTAAAGGTGGCGGTTGCGCCAGAGGTACAGCCCGCCGGACCACGCCGTGAGCACCACTGCCGCCCATTGCGCCAAGTGGGCCAGGCCCACCACCCACGGCTGGCCACCCAGTTCCCACCCAAAGACCCCCCGGCCCGGCGCCCCCCAGGCCGGGTGGCTCTGGGCCACCAGGGTGGCGATGACCGCGACGATCTGGGCCACCGTCTTGTGTTTGCCGAAGCCTTCCGCCGCCAGCACCACCTGCTGCGCCGCCGCCAGCAAGCGCAGGCCGGTGATGGCCAGCTCGCGCGCCACGATCACCACCACCATCCAGCCGGCCATCAGGTCGCGATCCACAAACGCGATGAACGCCGAGCACATCAGCACCTTGTCCGCCAGCGGGTCCATCAGGATGCCGAACTCGGTGATCTGCCGCCGCTGCCGGGCGATGCGGCCATCGAAGAGGTCGGTGAGACTGGCAGCCACGAACAGGATCAACGCCAGCGTGTCCCCAATCCTGCTGCGCGCGAAGACCGCCCCCAGAAAGGCCAGGGTCAGCACCAGGCGGGACAACGTCAGCTTGTTCGGCAGATTCATGCGCGGCGGCCCTTGTAACGCCTCACCGGCTCCGGGCCAAGTCCCGGCACGCGGCCGGCGCCGGTGCCCCGCTCACAGGGCCTCGGCCCACAGGTCGTAATCGCCGTGGCCGGTCACCCGCACACGCAGAAACCGTCCCGCCGGCCAGCGCCCGTGCACGTACACCCGCCCGTCAATGTCCGGGGCATCGGCCTGGCTGCGCGCCACCGTACAATCCCCTCGCGACGCGGCGATCTTCCCGGCGGCGACCGCGCGGAGCTGGCCGTGTTCCGGGTGGAAGGGCGGGACCGCATCCGTCGCACGGGCGGGGCCTTCGGTCAGGACCACCAGTTCCCGGCCCACCTGGGCGGCGGCGTGGGCGCGGGCAATCTCGCGCTGCACGGCCATGGCGCGGTCCCGGCGCTGCTCCCGCACGCGACGCGGCACCTGGCCGGCCATGCGCCCGGCCACCGTGCCCTGCTCGCGCGAGTAGGTGAACACCCCCAGCCGCTCGAAGCGCGCGGAGCGGATGAACGCCAGCAGGTCGTCGAAGATGGCCGCCGTTTCGCCGGGGAAGCCCACGATGAACGTGGTGCGGAGCGTCAACCCCGGCACGCCCGCGCGGAGCCGGCCCAGCAGCTCCTCGATGTGGGCCCGCGAGGTCTCGCGTCGCATCCGCTCGAGCATCACCGGGTGGATGTGCTGGAGCGGCAGGTCCACGTACCGCGCCACTTTGGGGCACTCGGCGAGGGTCTGGATCAGCTCGTCCGTCCAGTGCGCGGGGTGGGTGTAGAGGATGCGAATCCAGAACTCCCCCGGCAGGGCGTCGAGCGCCCGCAACAGTCGGGCCAGCGTGGGGGCATCGGCCGGCAACGCCGCCGCCGCCGCCCGGAACCGTCCCGGCGCTGCCAGGTTCCCCGCCGGCTGCGGCCGCAGGTCCAGCCCGTAATAGGTCGAGTCCTGCGAAATCAGGTTCAGCTCCTTCACCCCTTCGGCCAGCAACCGCCGCGCCTCCGCCACGATGTCCTCCAGCGACCGGCTCCGGTGCCGGCCGCGCATCCGGGGAATGGTGCAGAAACTGCACGGGTGGTTGCAGCCCTCGGCAATCTTCACGTAGGCAAAGTGCGGCGGCGTCAGCCGGAAGCGCGGCCGGGCAAAGTCCGGGATGAAGGTCGGGTGCCGATGCACCTCCAGCAACGGCGGGGCGGGCCGGAGGTTGGCCGGCGCGGGGGCCGGCGTGGAGCCGGCGCGGGCGGCCAGGTGCTGGCGGACGCGCACCCGCCGGCCGGGGACCTCGGCCTCCCCCCCGGCCCGGGCCGCGGCGGCCCCGTTGACCCGGGCCGCACGGCGGGCCAGCGCCTCGCGCACCAGCCGGCCGACCTCCGTGACCTGGTCAATGCCCAGAAAAGCGTCCACCTCGGGAAACAACCGCGGCAGCT
>JBBIVJ010000051.1:0-16390 GCA_037439785.1 Verrucomicrobiales bacterium
GGCTTGGTCAAGAAAGCCTTCGGCTATCGCAACCGAGAACGCTTCAAGACCGACATCCTTTTTCATCTTGGGGGCTTAGACCTCTACCCGAGCCAATGAAAAATCACACGAAAATCCCGGAAGAGGCACATTGAGGAGTTGCCCCACGCTGAAGGGTCTGGCCAGTCGGCGAAGCCGGCGCACATGCAACAGGTTCACACTCCTGCCCCCGATGGCCCTCGAAGCATCATACAGCCCGCCCTCATTCGGCTGGAGGGTCCAAATCAGGCGGTTCAGGACGCGGCGCTTCTCCTCCGAGATCTGCAGCTTGTCATCCCATCCAACCAACTCTGCCCGGTAATGAACGGTGGGCAGATCGCTCGTCAGTGACATGAGCAGGCGCATCGGATTGTCCACGGTCGGCGGGTGATCGCGCAGCCTGGCGATCGCCCTATCCTTGTAGGGTTGAAGGAACATGATCTGCTCGGGGAGTGCCGCTTGGATGGCCAGGATCTCTTGGAGGACCCCTTCATACACGCCATTCAGAAACAACGCTTCGGTGTTCATACGTCACTGCACCACCGCCGCCAACCCGTTCAGGTCAGACCCTTTTAGGGCGACGGCCAAATGGACTGCTGTAAACACTAGGACCGTTTTCAGGGGAGTCGAGGGGAAACCTCAGTACAGGCCGGTTGCTGCGGTCCAGGTTCACATTGAACAGCGGCCCAGGACCATGCTCGAAAGCCAAAGCGGACTTGGCAGGGAAACGTGTGGGGCGCAGTAAGACATTAGGCGGGAAAACAGGGCACCAAGCAGGATGCCCGATGCACGATGTCGCCCTGGCTTGCGTTCTTTCCAGCCTTCCGGGCTTCCTGGTTCCCGTTTTGAGTTTGTGCGTTTCGGCTGTTCCGGCGAGATCATTGCGCCCTCCGCACCCCACTTGGCGGTCAGGAGGTGAGGAACTGGCGGTGCCGTTTGAAAGCCGGGCGGAGCGCGCGGGAAAGCTCGTCCTGAAGGCCCTGCAGGGCGGCGTACACTGCCACGTTCGCCTTCTTCGGCCGGGCGGTCTGGGCGGGGTTCAGGGCCACGAACTCGTCGGTGATCGCCTCGATGCCGACCTTTTCGCCCCGCTGGTTGCGCCAGCACCAGAGCGCCTGGAGGGCGGCGCCGTAGGCCGCGCCCTCGCCCACCTTGAGCGTGACCACTTCGGCGTTGAACACATCGGCCATGATCTGGCGCCAGAGTTTCGAGTGGGCGCCGCCGCCGGTGGCGCGGATTTGGTTGGCTTTCACGCCCAGGTCCGCCAGCCGGCGGAGGCCGTAATTCATGCCCAGCGTCACGCCCTCCATGGCGGCACGGGCGAAGTGAGCGGCGGTGAACGTGGCCGGGCGGACGCCGAAGAAGACGCCGGTGCCGTCGGGCACGTTGGGGGTGCGCTCGCCCTCGAGGTAGGGCAGCAGCAGCAGGCCGTCCGCCCCGACGGGGGCGCGGGCGGCGGTGCGCTCGAAGCGGGCGTGCGTCTGCTTGAAATCGGTCCGCACCATCTCGGTGGCCACGGTGACGTTCATGGTGCAGAGCAGGGGCAGCCAGCGGTTGGTCGAGTCACAGAAGGCGGCGATTTCCCCCTGCGGGTCCACCACCGGCTGGTCGCAGCAGGCGTAGATGGTGCCGCTGGTGCCGAAGCTGGCGGTGACGATGCCCGGGCGGGTGTTGCCGGTGCCGATGGCGCCCATCATGTTGTCGCCGCCGCCGGCGCTGACGAGGACGTCGGTCGTCAGGCCCAGCGCCCGGGCGGTGGCGGGTTGGAGCGTGCCGACCGGTTGGTCGCTGGCGATCAGGGGGGGCAGTTTGGCCTCGAGGTCCGGGTCAATCGCCTGCAGCGCGGCCCGGCACCAGGTGCGGGTGCGCACGTCCAGCAAGGCGGTGCCGCTGGCGTCGCCGTACTCCATGACGGCGCGGCCGGTGAGCCACCAGTTGAGGTAGTCGTGGGGCAGGAGCACGGTGGCGAGTCGGGCGAAGTTGGCCGGCTCGTGTTTTTTGAGCCACAGAATCTTGGAGGCGGTGAAGCCGGGCAGGATGGCGTTGCCCAGCGCGGCCAGGGTGGCGTCCGGGCCGCCCAGGGCGGCGGTCAACTCCTCGCATTCCGCGGCCGTGGAGGTGTCGCACCAGAGCTTGGCGTGGCGGATCACCTGGCCGTCCTTGTCCAGAGGCACGAAGCCGTGCTGCTGGCCGCTGACGCCGAGGGCTTTGACCTCGCCGGGGTGGGCTTTGGCCGCTTTGAGCGCGGCCTTGATGGCCCGCGTGGCGGCGCTGCGCCAGGTGTGGGGGTGTTGTTCCTTGGCGCCGGGAGGCAGTTTGGGGATCAGGCCGTGGGCCACGGCGGCCGTGCCCACGACCTTCTTGCGGTTCACGTCCAGCACGAGGGCCTTGGTGGACTGGGTGCCGCTGTCAATGCCGATGACCAAAGTGCGCTTAGGCATGGCTCTGCAAGGGTTGTGTTGAACGGGGCGCAGCATGCGTCGCCGCCGCGCCAAAGTCCAATCGGAAACGGGCAGCGGCAGGTCGGAAGGCGACGGAGCGGAGGCCGAATCCGACATCCGAAACCCAAAATCCGAAGTCCGAAGGTCGAAGTCCGAAGGCCGGGGTACGTCTAGGAGGGCAGGTCAGTGTTCCACCTCAAACCGGGGTGGCGGCGACGGCGGCCCGGCGGGCGGGAGCGTTACGAAAACTTGAGCAGGCGTTCGAGTTCGTCCACCGACCGTGTGACCGGCAGGCGGGTGCCGTCGCGGAGCACGGCCACGTAGCGGCCCTTGAAGAGCGGACGCAGCTCCGCCAGGTGGGTGAGGTTGAGGAGCACGGAGCGGCTGATGCGGCAGAAGTCCTCGGGGTTCAACGCCGTTTCGAGGGCGTTGAGGGTCAGCCGGACCAGGTGGTTGCCGCGGGCGGTATGGAGAAGGACGTAATTATCCTCGGCCTCGGCCCAGATCAGGGCCTCGACCGGCACAAACAAGACCCGATCACGGTCGCGCACGGGGATGCGGGTCCAGTAGGTTGGGCCGTCTTCGAGGTCGGCCAGCAGGCGTCGGTGCGCGGGGCTCAGGCGGCTGAGCGAGCGGGCCTGGAGGCGTTCGCGCACCCGTTCGAGCGTGCGGTGGAGCCGGCCGGGCTGGAAGGGCTTGAGCAGGTAATCCACCGCCCCCGCGTCGAAGGCCGCCAGGGCATGACTGGCGGTCCGAGCCAGGATCACCACGGCCGGGGCGCGGTCGCCGGCCAGATCAGCCACGCTCGCGAGCGTGGTGACGCCCGGAGCGTCGGCTTCCAGAAAGATGAGGTCCGCGCGGGCGGCCGCGGCGGCGGGCAGGACGGTCGGTGAGCCCTCGGCAAGGATTTCCACGTCCGGTTCCCCGGCCAGCAGCGCGCGCAGGGCCTGACGCGCGGCCGGTTCGTGGTCCAGAATCAGCGTGCGAATTATCATGTCAGGACGGTGTCCACAGCCGGCCTGTAGAATGGCAAGTCTTGTGCCGGAATGCACCGGCCGGGGAAGCGGGCGGGCGGGGGAGCGGCCGCAGCCGGGCGATTTCCCGGCGGGTGCATCACGGGAGGGCGGCGCGCCGAAAGAGGGGGACCGGGCGCCGTGCCCGGTCCCCCCTGGGAATCCTGCGGCACCCGTCAGCGACGGATGCGGCCGAAGAGCATCTGCTCGCTCGGCGTGAAGGTGTACGGGCTGGTGGCGCCCGTGACGTCCTGCCACGGCCCCAGCACGGTGGGGGCGGCCTGGAGGGTGCCGCCGCCGGACCAGGTCACGGTGATGGTGCCGTTGGCGTTCTTGACGATGCTGTCAATGCGGAGTTCGCCGCCGGGTTCGGTGGCCGGGACAAAGAGCAGGAAGTCCCAGTCGCCGTTGCGGTCGTTGTAGCGGAAGGTCTGCGTGCCGCCCAGGTCGAGGGCGACGACCTGGTTGGTGGTCGCCGCGTCCTTGAGCGGGAGCAGGGCGTTGTTGCCCCACCCGCCGGGGGCCAGGCCGTCAAAGACGCCGAGCACGTTTTCCGTGCCGCCGCTGACGTTGGCCAGGTTGCCGCCGATGCTGGCGTTGGCGTCGCCGTGCGAGAGCGCGGCGTAGATGTGGTATTTGCCGGGCGGCACGTTGCGGGTGTAGTTGAACCACTGGGCGCTGCCCATCCAGCCGGGGCGGAAGTTCACGATCACCTCGCTGCCGCCGCGGTCGCGGTCGTTGGCGAAGCTCATGGGCACGCCGAGGCTGTTCGGGTAGCGGTAGTACGGGTTGTCCGGGGTGTTGAAGCCCTTGTAGTCGGTCCCGGCCACCGCACTGAGTCCGGCGTAGGCGCCGCCGGCGTAGGGCATGACGCTGGCCTCGGGCCGGCTCTGGCCGCCGTCGTGGTCAAAGTCCGCCGCCTCGATCCAGAAGGTGGGCGTGGCGGGCAGGTTGACGATGAACGACCAGCTCACGGTGCGGTCGCCGAAGGTCAGGGCGACCTCGTTGGTGCTGCCGGGGGCGAAGCCGGCTTCCGGCTTGTAGGTGACGGAGGTCTCGTCGCCGGTCTTGGTCACGGTGGGGGTGACCGCCGCCCCGTTGATTCTGAGGCTGACCGAGGCGGGGTCCACTGGCGTGGAGCCGTCCACCAGCACGGCCTTGACCGTGGCATCGGGACCGGCGCGGCCGCGGCTGCCGGCGCTGCCCAGGCTGCTGCGGCCGGGGGCGAAGCTCTTGACCCAGGTGGGGCCGGTGGCGTTGACCGGATACTGGTAGGCCCGGATGGCACGGGCGCCGGTGATGGGGTCATCCACGTTGATCAGGACCTTGCCCAACTGGTCGGGACGCCCGTCTTCGAGGATTTGGAACCACTCGACGTTGTGGCCACCGCCGCCCTGCTCGAAGACCATGCGGAACGGGTAGAGGCCGGCCTGGGTGACCTTGATGCTGAAGCGGGTGAAGCCCCAGTTGTCCGCGCCGCGGCCGCCGCTGAATTCGCCGCAGATGACCGGCAGGGTGTAAGCCTCCTTGCCGTCGCCGACGATGAGGCGGAAGCCGTCGTCGCTGTTGACGCCCATGTGGTAGGTACCGGGCTGGAGGTCCAGCACGGTGCGAATTTCCAGGGCGTAGTTGGCGTTGCCACCTTCGAGGGTGGCGCTGCCGGGAATGCCCGGCATGTTGGGCGCGGGGGCGCCGCCGTACCAGCCGTCGTCGGTGAAGTTGCCGATGTTGCCGGTGGCAGCGTTGTAGTTGATGACCATGCTTTCGCGGTAGGTACCGCCCGGGCCGGTGAAGCGGGTCAGGTCGGCGGTGTTCGGGCCGAGGTCGCCGTGGAGCATCCGCTCGCCGGAGGCGATGGAGACGCCGCTGTTGGCGTTGTCCGAGGCCCGGCTGACGCCGCGTTCGTCGGTGAAGTCCACCTGGTACATACGCAGGGTGAAGCCGGGCTGGGCGGTGTTGACGCCGGTGGCGGCCCAGGCCGGGTCGAGGGTGGTGTAGGCGATGCCGGTGAAGGTCACCTCCTTGCTGACGGTCAGGCCGCGGGTGTCCCGGACGGTGAGGCTGACGGTGTTGGCCGAGCCGGGCGGGATGGGGGCGGCGGCGTTGGCATAGGCGAGGGTGGTGAGGCCGCCGGTCTTGCTGGTGCGGGTGGGGGTGATGGACTGGCCGTTGAGCTTGAAGTCCACAATCGCCCCGGCCGCGCCGGGATTGAAGACCGCCGGGCCGGAGTCGCTCACGGTGATGGTGAAGCCGGTGGGCGTACCGCTGGCCAGGCCGATGACCAGGTTGTCGGCCGGCACGGTGGTGACGCGGAGGTTGTCAATGTGGGTGTTTTCGTTGGCCCCGCCGGTGCGGCCAGCGAAGACCAGCCGGCCGGCGCTGGGGGAGAAGCCGGTCTGGACCTTGTCCACGATCACGGTGCCCTTCCAGGTCACGGTCAGCTCGCCGTTTTCGGCCAGCTCGACCTTGAGCGGCGCCCAGCACAGTTCGTCAGGCGCGCCGTTGAGGTCGGGGTTGTAGGGGCCGGTCTGGAGGCTGGTGGCATCGGTGCAGGCGCCGTTGCGGGTGGCCATGGGCACGCGGGCCACGGTGGTGTTGTCCACGCGGACGATGATGCCCTCGAGGTCGGTTTCGCCGCTGGGCCAGGTGTTGCCGGACCAGGTGTCGAAGCAGATCGAAAGGCCGGTGGTGGTGCCGCCCTCGGGGGCGCCGGGGATGGCGTAGTTGTTCCAGTTGACCACCGGCGGCTCCTGGTTGAGGTCCAGCACCACCGGGTCGTTGGCGCGGGCGTAGTTGACGCTGAAGCCGTCGGCCGGGCGGCCGTCGTTGCCGACGGGGTTGCCGACGCGCAGGTCCACCTCGAAGGTGAAGGCCTTGACCACCATGCCGTTATCGAAGTCGGGGATGAGCACGGCGGCGTACTGGCTGTTGACGGCGTCAAACAGGGCGACGTAGCCGCTGTCGTTGACGCCGCCACTGGGGACGCCACTCGGCGTTGCCGACGAACTGCAACCCCGGGTCGGAGTTGAAGTCGTAGCTGGCGGTACCCGCGCGGGCGGTGGCTGCCAGGGCGGCACCGGCCAGCAGGGCGGTGGACCAACGCCACCGCGTTGTGTGTGGGGATGGGTTCATGCTGTGTTGTCGTTGCGTGTTGAAGGGCCGGCACGGAACCATTTCCGCTCCGGGCACCCGGCACCGGTCGCCACCCCCGCCGGAGGACGTCGCGGCAGGACAGTCCGCGCCTCGACGGCCGACGAGGGCACACCCGTGCGTTGAGGACGCGGTCTCGGAAAGGGGACGGGGACGGTCTTGGGTGAAGCTGCGCCGGGTTGGAAAAGCGTGCGCGAAAATGCCTCCCTCCCCCTGCGGCTCAACCTTCCCCGGCCACGCGCCGGCGGAATTCGCCCGGTGTCAGGCCGAAGGCACGCTTGAAATGCAGGGTGAGGTGGCTCTGGTCACAAAAGCCCGTGGCGGCGGCAACCTCTGCCAGGGAGGGCGCCCGTTGCAGGAGCAGCTCGCGCGCCCGCTCCAGCCGGCGCTCCAGCAGGTAGCGGTGGGGCGTCTGGCCGGTGGTCTGTTTGAACACGCGCACAAAGTGGAAGGGGCTCAGCCCCGCCTCCCGCGCCAGCGCGGCCAGGGAGAGGTCCTCGGCCAGATGCTCGCGCATGAAAGCGTCCAGGTGTCGCAGCCGCGGCCGGCTCAGCCCGCGCGGGGTGCCGTTGAGGTCGGCCGCCCGGGCGGGCTCGCCCCGCCACAGGTGGGCCATCAACGCGGCGGCCAGGGTGTCGCCATACACACGGCCGCCGGGATAGCCCTGGCGCATCTCAGCCCGCAGGCACTCGACCAGCGCGGTCAGAAACGGGTCCACAAAGGGCAGGCGCGGACTCAGCGGCGCCCACGGCCGGGCCTCCCCCCATTCCAGCCCCGCGCAGCGCATCCGGGCCGGGTCCACGGCCACGCTCAGAAAACGTCCCGGTTCCCGGCAACGGACCGACATGGGCACCTGGTCGGGACAGAGGAAAAACTGCCCGCGATGCAGGACGAATCGCCTCCACGTGCCCCCGAGTTTCAACTCCATGTGGGCCGGCTCGTCCAGGTGCAACAGCAGGTGATGCTGGAGCGGCGCCACCTCCCGCCGCTCGACATGGGGTGGGGATTGGTATTCCTCGACCAGCAGCTCGGTCCACGGCGCCCCGTGGCTCGAGCTCAGCGGCGCGTGCGGCACGGCCGGCCGCACCCGGCCGTTTTCCAGTTCCACAAACGCCAGGCGATCCGCGGCAGGGGAAGGAACCTCGACGGTCTGCATCTCAGTGCAAACATGGCAAGTGCAGTGCCAACTTTGACTCCCCAACCTTTCGGCGCCCAGGGACTTGAACGGGTTGAAAGCCCCCCGTTCGGCCGGGCGCAAGCACGGAAAAGACCACCCCCGCGTCACCCGACAGGACGCGTCAGGCCCCGCACGTTGATTGGCACGAACCTCCCGGCTGACGCTCCTCCCAGCGGGCAGGTTTCAGTCTCTCCTGCCGCTGGCGCGAAGGAAGTGTGGCGCGCCGGGCCCGGCGGTGGGCACGGCGGCGACGGTGGGCGCTTCACGCCCACGTGGCGGCGGTTTCGACCTCGGCCGCCGCGGGGCCGCTTTCCACCAGCAGCGGCACCTCGGGATTACGGAAGTCAATCCCCGCCAGCGCCAGGTAGTGATGGCAGACGTCGGTGTTTTGGAGGAAGCCGCGGAACCGCGCGGCACCGGGCCCCAACGCCAGCAGCGGCACGTAATCGGCGGTGTGCTCGCCGCTGGTCCAGCCCACGCCGTAGTGGTTACCCATGAGCTGGCCCACCTGCACCGTCACCGAATTCATGGCGTCGTACAACGCCCAGCCCTTCTTGGCAAAGAAGCTGGCCAGAAACACCGCTTTCTTGTCCGGCACCGCGTAGCCGGTGGCCTCGCGGATCACCTGCTGGATGCGGCCGGGGGTGGGCGTGCTGCCCAGCCGCCGGCCCATCTCGGCAAACGAGGCCCGTGCCCCGAGCAACCGGTGAAACGCTGGCCGCTTGGTGGCATCACCGCTGCCGCCCGAGCTGTTCAACCCGGGGTTGGCGGTGCCGTGGTCGGTGGTGATGACCAGCAGCGTGTCCGGTTCCCGCTGCTGGAACTCCAGGCAGACCTCGATCGCCTCGTCAAAGGCCACCACCTCGTGCACCGCGGCGGCGATGTCGTTGGCGTGCGCCGCGTGGTCCACCCGCCCGCCCTCGACCTGGAGCAGGAAGCGGTCCTCGCGGCCCAGCCGGGCCAGGGCGCGCCGGGTCATCTCCGCCAGCGTGGGCACCTGCTGGCGGAGGCGCGCGTCGTTCAGGTGATCGAGCGTGTAGGGGAGGTGGCTTTCGGCAAAAACGCCCAGCCAGGGCCGGTCCGGCGGCGCGGCCGCCAGCTCCGCCTGCGTCTGAACCAGGCCGTAGCCGGCCGCGCGGTAATCCGCCAGCAGGTCGCGCTTGTCCGACCGCTTGTCGGCCCGGAAAAACTTGCTGCCCCCCCCCAGCAACACCTCAACGCGGCAGTCCAGGTACTGCGTGGCGACGGTTTCGGGCTTGTCGCGCTGGCACTGGGCGGCGAAGCCCGCCGGCGTGGCGTGAGTGATCTCGGTGGTGGTCACCAGGCCGCGCGCCCAGCCGGCCTGCTGAAACAACCGGCACAACGGCCACAGGGCCCGGCCGTCCGGCAGCAGGTTCAGGGAGCCGTTCTTGACCCGTGATCCGCTGCCCCAGCTCGTGGACGCCGCCGCGGAGTCGGTCACCACCGAGTTGAGCGAGCGCATGTTTACCCAGGCGCTCGTGGCCTCGGGCCGGCGGTACAGTTCCAGCCAGCGCAGCCCCCGCCGGCGGCTGAGCTGCGAAAAAAAATCGGCCACGGTCAAGGTCCCGGAACTGGTCCCGTCCGCAACCAGGTGAATGATGTGGCGCGGGACACCGGTCCCGGCGGCGGCCGAAGCCGGGGTGGCCGGTGCCGCCCAACCGCGGGGCACCGCCCACGCACCCAGTGCGGCAGTCAGTCCGGTCCGGGTCAGGAAACGACGGCGACTGGTCATGGCGTCAATGTATCTGCCCGTTCCGGGCTGCCAACCCACTTTTCGGTCACACTTCGGTGACTTGGACCTCGCCCGCAACCGCGGGACGGCATCCCCGGAGCCGCGGGGGCCGCCCGCCCGGCTTGCCAGTCGCCGCCCCGCTTCCTAACTTGCCCGCTTTATGGAAGTGGAAAACGTCGTCATCATCGGCACCGGCTGCGCCGGCCTGACTGCCGCCATTTACACCGCCCGGGCCAACCTCCACCCCCTGGTCCTCACCGGCACCCTCCCCGGCGGCCTGCTCACCACCACCAGCGTGGTGGAAAACTTCCCCGGTTTCCCCGACGGCGTGGATGGCACTGAGTTGATGACCCGGATGCAGCAGCAGGCCGAGAAGTTCGGCGCGCGCCTCCGCTTCGGCACCGTCGAGGCCGTGGACCTGAGCCGGCCGCCCTACACCCTCACCGTGGACGGCGAGCCGGTCTGCACCCGCACCCTCATCATCGCCAGCGGTGCCAGCCACCGGCATCTGGGCCTGGAGAGCGAGCGCCGGCTCGAGAAAAAAGGCGTCACCTACTGCGCCACCTGCGACGGCGCCCTGCCGGTCTTCCGCCACCAGCCGCTGGTGGTGGTGGGCGGGGGCGACTCCGCCGCCGAGGAGGCCCTGTACCTGACGCGCTTCGCCTCGGTGGTGTACCTGGTCCACCGGCGCGACCAGCTCCGGGCCTCAAAGATCATGGCCGAGCGCGTGCTGGCCCACCCCAAAATCCAGCCGGTCTGGGACTCGGTGGTCACGGACATCCTGGACGTGGCCCAGGACAAGGTCACCGGCGTGCGGCTGCGCCACGTCAAGACCGGCGCCGAGTCCGAACTGACCTGCGCGGGCGTGTTCATCGCCATCGGCCACGTCCCCAACACCGCGCTGTTCCGGGGGGTGATTGACATGGACGAGGCCGGTTACATCCGCCCCCCCCAGGGCACGGCCACCAACGTGCCCGGCGTGTTCGTGGCCGGCGATTGCGCCGACCGTGTCTATCGCCAGGCCGTCACCGCCGCCGGCATGGGCTGCGCCGCGGCCATTGACGTCGAACGCTACCTGGCCGCGCAAAACACCTGACCGCCCTCATGATCCAGGGCCTGGCCTTCTTCGTGTACCCGGTCAAAGACCCCCCCCGCGCGCGCGGCTTCTACGAGGGCCGGCTGGGTCTGCGGCTGGCCCGGCAGTTCCAGGAAGACTGGTTCGAGTACGACCTGGGCGAAACCACCTTCGCCATCGCCCGCGCCGACGCCACCCACCAGCCGCCGGTGCGTGGCGCGGTGGTGGCGTTTGAAGTGGACGACCTCGACGCCGCCGTCCGGCAGCTCAAGGCTGCCGGCGTGCGCTTCCGGCAGGACCCCTGGGAAACCCCCGTCTGCCGCCTGGCCGTCGCGCTGGACCCGGACTACAACGAGGTGATCCTCCACCAGCGCAAGGCCTGAGCCCCGTGCCGGACACGGTCTCCATCCTGCTGCAACCGCTGGGCCGCCGCCTGGCGGTGCCGGTGGACACGCCGTTGCCCGACGTGCTCTTCCCCTTGGGGGTGGAATTCCCCTGCGGCGGCCGCGGCCGCTGTCGCGGTTGCCGCGTGCGGGTGCTGGCCGGACAACTGCCGCCCACCCCCGCAGACCAGCGGTGGTTCGGACCGGAACGCATCGCCCAGGGCTGGCGCCTGGCCTGTCAGGCCCGCGCCGCCGGCGACCTCACCCTGGAACTGGCCCAGTGGGAAACCCCCATCCTGGGCGATGACACGCCCCTGGTCTTCACCCCCCGCGCCGGCCTGGGCGCGGCGGTGGACGTGGGCACCACCACCCTGGTGGTCCAACTGCTCGACCTCCACACCGGCCACGTGCTGGGCGTGCGCAGCGCCCTCAACGCCCAGGCCCGGCACGGCGCCGACCTCATGAGCCGCCTGGAGTTCGCCCTGACGGCGGACGGGCGGGCGGCGCTGACGCAGCTCATCCGCGAGCAGGTGGGCGCCTTGCTGGCCGAATTGCTGGCCGGCGCTCCTGTCGGCGCGGCGTTGACCGACGTGGTCCTGGTCGGGAACACGGTCATGCACCACCTCTTCGGCGGCCTGCCCGTGACCTCGCTGGCCCAACACCCTTTCGAACCGGCGGACCCGGGCCTGCTCGAATGCCACGGTGCGGACCTGGGCTGGGACTTCGCCCCCGCCGCACGGGTGTCGTTCCTCCCCTGCGCGGGCGGCTTCGTGGGCAGCGACCTCCTGGCCGGCATCCTGGCCACCGGCCTGCACGAGCGTGACACCCCCGGGCTGCTGGTGGACCTGGGCACCAACGGCGAAATCGTGGTCGGCCACCGCGCCCGGCTCCTTTGTGCCTCGACCGCCGCCGGCCCCGCCTTCGAGGGGGCGCGCATTCAAATGGGCATGCGCGCCGCCACCGGGGCCATCAGCGCCGTCCATCTCCGGCAGGGACACTGGCAGGTGACGGTCCTGGGCGGCGGACCCCCGCGCGGCCTCTGCGGCAGCGGCCTGGTGGACGCCGTGGCCTGCGGCCTGGACAGCGGCCGCATCCTCCCCTCGGGACGGCTGGCCGCCGGACCGCTGGTCCTGGCCGGTGAGGTGACCCTCACCCAGGCCGACGTGCGGGAACTCCAACTGGCCAAGGGCGCCATCGCCGCCGGCATCGAGCTGTTGCTGGCCCGCGGCGGCTGGCAGCCCGCGGACCTCGAGCGCGCCTGGCTGGCCGGCGCCTTCGGCAACTCCCTCGGCCGGACCAGCGCCCGACGCATCGGGTTGTTGTCCTTTCCCCTCGAACGGATCGAACCCGTCGGCAACACCGCCCTGCGCGGTGCCAAGCGGGTCCTGCTGGGGGCGGCCGGCGACAATCGCACCCTGGCCGGGCTGCGCGCCCGCTTGGAACACGTGCCGCTGAAGGAGGACCCGCGCTTCCAGGAGGCCTTCGTGACCGCGCTGGGCTTTCCCGAAAAGGCCCCCGCGACCTGAGTTTTGCTTCAGGCCCACGGCTCAGCCCGCGCCGGCGTGGTTGACGACATTTCGCTTGCTGGCAAAATGTCGCGCTCATGCGGGAGTTCCTCCTCCTCACCCGCGCCCTGGCCGATGCCACCCGCGTGCGCGTCCTGCTGGCCCTGCGTCGCGGCGAACTGTGCGCCTGCCAGATCACCGAGTTGTTCGGCCTGGCGCCCTCGACCATCTCCCGGCATCTGAACCTCCTCCACCAGGCCGGCCTGGTCACCTCCCGCAAATCCGGCCGCTGGATGTACTACGCCCTGCCGGGGCGCGCGGCCCCCGTGGCCGTGCGTGAAGCCCTCGACTGGGTCTTCAAAACCCTCGGTCGCTCCCCCGCCGCCGCCGCCGACCGCCGCCGCCTGGCCCGCATCCGGGCCACCGATCCCTCCGAGCTCTGCCGCAAACAACTCCGGGCATGAAACCCCTGGTCCTGATCCTCTGCACCGGTAACTCCTGCCGTAGCCACCTGGCCGAGGGCGTCCTCCGGACCGCCGCCGGGGATTTTCTCGATGTCGCCAGCGCCGGCTCGAATCCCGCCGGCTACGTCCACCCTCTCGCCCTCCGGGTCATGCGCGAAATCGGGATTGATATTTCGGGCCACCGTTCCAAGCACCTCAATGAATTCCTGGGCCGCCCGGTCGAGACCGTCATCACCGTCTGCGGCAACGCCGACGCCGCCTGCCCCACCTTCCCCGCACAGGTCAACCGTCATCACTGGCCGTTTGACGACCCCGCCAAAGCCACGGGTACGGACGAGGAAAAACTCGCCGTGTTCCGGCGCGTGCGGGACGAGATTCGCCACGTGTTCGAGGCCTACGCCGCCGGCCGAAGTGACCGGCTCCGCGCCCAACGCGCCGTCGCATCCACCTCGAACCATCCCTGAGCCGGCCAGCGGCTGGTTCGCAACCGAATCTGCGTATGGTTCCTTTGCCCCTGAAAACTCATGCGACTGCAACTTCCCCTCCGACCGCACCACTCGCCAAGCGACTGGACTTTTTCGAACGTTACCTCTCCTTTTGGGTGATGCTGTGCATGATCGCTGGCGTCGCCCTCGGCAGGGCGATACCCCGGGAGATTGGCGCCCTGAGCCGGCTCGAGTTCGGCCACGGCTCACAGGTCAACATCCCCCTCGCCGTGCTCATCTGGCTGATGATCTACCCGATGATGCTCAAGATTGACTTCAGCTCGCTGGTGGGCGTCACCAGACGCCCCAAGGGCCTGCTGGTGACGCTGTTTGTCAACTGGCTGGTCAAACCCTTCAGCATGGCCTTCTTCGCCTGGCTGTTCCTCCAGCACGTCTTCGCCGGGTGGCTCGATCCAGAAACCGCCCGCAACTACGCCGCCGGTCTGATCATCCTGGCCGCTGCGCCCTGCACGGCGATGGTCTTCGTGTGGAGTTACCTGACCGACGGCGACCCGGCCTACACGCTCGTGCAGGTGACCCTTAACGACCTGATCATGCTCTTTGCCTTTGCGCCCATTGTGATGTTCCTGTGCGGCGTGGCCGGTGTGATTGTGCCCTCGAAAGTGCTGATCACCTCGGTCGTTGTGTTCATCGTTATTCCGCTGGCCGCAGGCTGGTTGACCCGCACCCTGCTCATCCGAATGCACGGGGCAGAATGGTTCGAACAGCGTTTCCTGCCCGGCTTCCATCCGGTGACCGTCATGGCCCTGCTCGCCACGCTGGTGCTGATCTTTGCCTTTCAGTCCGGCAACCTGACCACCTAATGGTTTGCCGTGCTGCTGCTGGCTGTGCCGATCCTGGTGCAGGTCTATTTCAATTCGACCCTCACCTACGGGTTGATGTGGCTCTTCCGCGTGCCACACAACGTGGCCGCGCCCGGGGCCCTCATCGGCGCGAGCAACTTCTTCGAGCTGGCGGTGGCCGTGGCCATCACGCTTTTCGGGCCCGACTCGCCAGCCGCCCGGGCCTGTGTGGTGGGCGTGCTGGTGGAAGTCCCGGTGATGCTCACGGTCTGCAACCTCTGCAACCGCACCCACATCGCCTATCAACGCCGCCTGGGGCCCGGTTGCGCATGAAGCTTTGAAGCGGGCTCGAACCTTTGCCGGGGGCGCCGATACCACGCGGCCAGTCGGTGGGGGGACACCCCGGCGCAGTAGCCGAGCATGATCCGGTGATTCCGGATGAAGGTACGGAGCACGCCCAACTGCTGCCAGCGACGGGCCGAGGTGGGCGCCGCCTCCGGCCGGATCACGACGCGCCCCCACCGGCGCAGGCGCCGCACCACAGACACGTCCTCCAAAAACCGCCATGGGTCGTGATGTTCCCCGGGCATTCACGCGAATCCTTCCAGGATAGCGGCCGGTCCTACCCAAGGGCGCGCGGGAGATCACCCGCGACGCATGGGCGCTGTTCGGGAGGATGACCAATCGTTGCTTCTCATCGATCTTCCTAGTTCCTCTAGGGGCTCTTCCGAAGCAGCCAACTTCTTGCGGCTCACAGTCAAGTCCTGGTTTTCCACCACCGGTTCGCTTGAGGACAAAGGCAAGGGGTCACCTCTCGAACCGGACGGTTCGATTTCCCGGGGCCTTTCCAATGGATGCCAATAACCACACCGCTTTTGCTGCCAAAGACGGCGATTCCGTTGGCCCATTGCTCGGTATCTTTACTCGACCATCAGCCGATAGAAGAACGTGGCCGAGTTGGTCGCGGTCGAGTCGATCCAAACATTCTCCGGCGGTGTGGCCATCATATGCTCGGCAACCGGGACATAATCACCCGACACTACAGTCGAACGCAGCACAGTGTAAAGCCGATTTGGCACTGATCCCCAGCGTAATTGGATGCCGGCGAGGTCTCCGGTCACTGCAATCGAACTGATCCACAAGTACGAGTGCGGGTCGCGTGGATCAGTCCCTGCCAGGTATTCAGCCAGATTGTTCAGCCCTTCCTAGTCAGCGTCCTCCGAAGCGTCTGCTGGGCTGTCGATGGCCAATCCGTGTGCCTGCTCCCAGCCGTCAGGCATTCCATCCCCGTCGGTGTCCAGCCAGAGATTCACGGCAAACGCGACCGTGTTGTTTCTCAGGTCCACGTCCGCGGTCGTCCTAGTCTCATCCGCAAAAAGCCGATACAGCCTCTCGCCTTCCGGTTGTGTCCCGGCTGGCAGGTCAAGCGCCACCTCGGCCAATCGCCCGGGCTCCAACTCCGGCACCGGCGCGAGCGCCAGCGGGGCGTTTGTGTCCCGCTCGGGCCGGACAGCCACAATGCTGGCCGGCGCAGCAGGGGCTCCCAGGTTCTGCACCACCGCGATTATCCGCACGGACCCGTCCAGTTCAGCCTGTGCGGATTTCAGCGACACCGCCAGGTCTGTGCCGCCTACGGCCACCGTCTGACTGTTATTAGCCTCACTGTACTCGGTTACTGCGCCCGCATTGTCCACCATGGCGTATAGCGTGTGGGGTGCGGCCGGCTCCGGCATAATCCACAGCGCCTCCACCCGGGCGGTTGCCGCGCCTTCGAGCGAGCCGGCAACAGCTACGTTGGTTATCAGGGTACCGCCAGCCTTCGGATCACCGTCGAAAAAGCTGACCACCACATTGCTGACCGCGACATTGCCACTGTTCCGGACAGTGGCGGACAGCGTCAAGGGATCGCCGGGCAGGTAATTGATGCCTTGCACCTGAAAACCTCCCGCCGCCAGTTCGAGGTCTGTGACCAACGCCCTTCGGGTGACCATCAAGTCCACGCGGCCCGGTTCCGGGAACTGACCGCCGACAACTTCAACATCCTGCTAAGCACGGTTTCTCACCGGGAAATCCCGCCCGGGAGGCGAAGGTTTCTCTGGCTGAGGTTGGTTCCCTGGTTGTCG
>JBBIVJ010000052.1:0-14597 GCA_037439785.1 Verrucomicrobiales bacterium
GTGTTCAACCCCGCCAGCCCAGCACCACCCCCAGCCCCAGCGCAATCAGCCAGCCCGACTTGGACCGCGTCCAGTACAGGCACGCCAGCCCACCGCCCGCCAGCACCGCGGCCGCCAGAGCGCCGCCCCCCCGCCGGCGATCCTCCCTACCAGCCAGTTGCCACACCGCCACCGTCAGCACCGGCAGCAACAACAGGATCGCCCCGGCCAGTGCGTTCGGATACACCAGCGTGGCAAAGATGCGCCCCGTGGCCAGCCGCCGCAGATAATCCGCCGGCATTTGCTCCGCCCCCGGTTGATTCAAGACCTGCTGCCGCACCGCCTCCAGTCCCCCGAAGTGCTGCTGGAACCCCACCACCAAGACCGCGGCAAAACACCCGGTCAACGCCGCCCAGAACACCCGCAACTGCGCCGTGGGCGCCAGCACCAGCCAGCCCAGATAAAAGCCCGCCACCACACTGGTGAAGTACGGCAGATGCAGCCGGGTCAACCGCGCATCCACGGTGCCGGTGGCCGCCACCCCCTGCCAGACCAACCACAGGGCGGGCAGCCAGAACACCACACCCTGCGGCGGCCGCCGCCAGCACGCCGCCCCCAACGCGGCCAGAACCAGCACCCCCCACCCTGCATAGCCCCAGGCCAGCGGCCAGGGCATGAACAACCACTCCCACCCATCGCGGGGCGGCGTCACCAGCGCGTCCACCACCGCCGGGTTGCCGAACTTGAGCAACCCCAGGCCGAGAAAAAGCCCGGCCAGCGCGGCGAAACCGCGCCGCCTCGCCTCGCCCGGCGGCTCGACCCGGGACTGCGTGATGGCCATCGGCGGCAGTATGCGCGAAGGCCCCTTGCAGCTCAACGCCCGTTCCGCGGCGCTGCCCCCACCGTTCCTTGATGAATCCCCTGCCTTCTAGCCGGCTCCGATCCACGGAAAGGCGGTAAATGACTGTCGCAGACCATGATGCTGCTGCGCGGAAAGGTGGCCCCGGCCACCTCGCCTTGGGACGTGGCAGAGGCGGACGGGTTGGAGACCGTTATTTGGAAAGCCGATGCATTTGCCGGGCGGCGGCGGCGTGGGGGTCACCCTGGTCGCCGGCCTTGTTCAGCTCGGCGCCGATGGAAACGATGGCGCTGGCCACGAACTGGCGCTGTTCGGCGGTGAGGTCTTTGCGCTCGCTGAGAGCCTGGAAGGCCACCCAGGCGCCGGACCAGTCCTGCGCGGCGAGCGCGGCGGTGGCCTGGGCGGCCAGTTCGCGCACCGCGGGCGGAGCCTTGGCGAAGAGCGTGCCGGCCTCGCCGGGGATATCGGCGGTAGGGATTTCTTTGGGGGCCTTGCCGCGGCCGCAGCCGGCGGCGGGGAGGAACACGGCCAAGGCCAGGCCGAGGGCCAGAAGCAGGGAACGGGTCGGTTGCATGAGGGCGGTCAACGGGGCGTTTGCTGGGGGGTGTCGCCGGTGTACCAGCGGTAGTCCACGCCTTTTTCATGGTAGGGGATGGGACTGGCGTGGCCGTCCACCCAGATGGTGTTGCAGCGGCGGCCGTGGCGCCACCACTCGAATTCCATTTTGATGCCCGGGTAGAGCGAGGCCAGGCCGTACTTCCACTGGGTCAGGCATTCGGTGGAGCCGGGGAACAGGCCCAGCGAGTCGTCCGGGCCTTCCATGCGCTGCTCGGCGGCGTCCTGGGCGAAGACGGTGGTGGTGGGGCTGACGAAGGAGGACATCTTGCGCGGGCCGTCCAGGCGGCTGAGGGGGCTGCGGGGGTCCGGCGGCTGGACGGCGTAGGCGTTGATGCCGATGCTGGAGTTGAGCCAGAAGGTGGCGGGGAAGCGCTTGCCCTCCTCGCGCCACTCGTCCACGACCCGCGCGGTGGGGCAGCGCCAGATGGTGATGACGCTGCGCCAGTTCCAGTTGGTGCCGCCCATCTGGACGTAGGGCAGGTAGGCGATGCCCCAGTAGGCCAGGCCGTCATTGGGGGGCAGGAGCATGGTGCTGTTGGGATTCGAGGTCCACTGGCCGTGGTTCGGCGCGGCACCGCCCACGTGGTGGAGGGTGTCGCGGTTGTCCTCGGCGTACATGACCACGGCCAGGCCGATCTGGCGGAGGTTGCCGTAGCAGACGGCCTGACGGCCCTTCTCCTTGGCGCGGGAGAGCGCCGGCAGGAGCATCCCGGCCAGAATGGCGATGATGGCAATGACCACCAGCAGTTCGATCAGCGTAAAGCCGGCCTGCCGGATCGGGCGGCGCGTGTGAGGGGGAGGAGCTTGTTCGACGGCAGCCGGGACGGCTGCACCACCACGAAACAACCGACGCGGGGAAAAGGCGGCGACGATCATGACGTCAATAGGGGGCAAGGGGTGGGCCAAAGCCAGTTGGCCGGGGAGCAAAGGCCCCCCGGCCAACGGCGTTCAAGTGCGGGTCCCGCGATGCGACCTCATTGCTTGAGGCGGTAGAACCGGGCCGCCCCGGTCGGGTCGGCCTGGTACGGGCTGGTGGCGCCGGCCACGTCGGTCCACGGGCCAGTCACGGCCTCGGCGGCCTGGAGGGTGGCGCCGCTGTCCCAGCTCAGCACCACTTTGCCGCCGGTGAGGCGGACGGCGAGGGTGCCGGCGTCGCTCGGGCCGGAGACGACCACGGTGGAGAGGTCTTTGCCGGACTGACCGGCTTCGTAGATGGCCGCCACTTCCTGCGGGGTGAGAACGCGCCGCCAGATGGCGAGGTCGTCAAACCACACGTCGCTGAAGCGCGGGCCGTAGTTGCCGGTGCCGTCCTGGCCGATGTTGGTGGCCAAGCCGGCCGGGGTATCCACGTTGTTGGCGTTGGCGGTTAGTGAACGGGCATCCTTGAGGACACCGTCCACGTAGGTCGAGGCCTGGCCGGTGCGTTGGAAGGTGACCACGATGTGATGCCAGGCGTTGTCGGAGAAGGTGCCGGGCGGGCCGTCGTAGTCTTTGCGGCTGCCGGGCGGGCCGGCGAGGTTCCACTGGAAGTGGCCGTCATCGTCGGTGGCCAGCACGTAGCCGGGGTTGCCGCCGCTGTTCCAGTCCTTGTTGCCGATGAAGGAGGGGTCGCTGTTCCAGGTGAGCACCTTGGTCCAGAAGGCGATCGAGAAGTCGGTGTCCGTGCCGAAGTTCAGGTCGGCCGGGGCGCCGAGGCTGACGTAGTCGGCGTCCGAGGTCAGGTGCATGGCCTGGGGACCGACGGGGCCGGACGCGAAGGCCGGGACGCCCACGGCGGTGCCGTGGTTGCCGCGGCCGCTGGCGTCGGTGAGGTTGCCGTCGAACTTGAGGTGGACGACGAGGTTTTCGGAGATGGGCCCGGAGAAGACGGTGACCATGGCGGGCTCGCTGGTCACCGAGCCGGCGGCGTTGCTGACCACCACGCGGTATTCGCCGGAGGCGGCGGCGGTGAAGTTGTCCACGGAGTAGGTGGCGCCGGTGGCGCCGGGGATGTCCACGCCATTGCGCCGCCACTGGTAGGAGAGCGGTTCGGTGCCGGTGGCGGTCACCTGCAGGGTGAGTGTGCTCCCCGCGGAGATGAGGCCGCCGGAGGGCTGCTTGGTGATTTTGGGCAGGCGCGGGCCGGTGATGCTGTAGAGGCCCACGTTGTCCACGCCGAAGAACCAACTGGCGGTGCCGGCCTGGAAGAAGCGCAGCTTGACGCGGCCCTGGTTGTCGGCCTGCGGCAGGCGGAACATCTCGATGCGCTTGGACTCCCACTGGTTGTCGTTGACCCGGGCGCTGATGTACGGGCCGAGGTCCGGCCAGGTGTTGCGGGCGGCCTTCACGAACGCGCCATAGGTGTCGCCCACGGTTTCACCCGTCACGGGGTCAATGTAGTCGGCGGTGTCGGGATTGGGGGCGGTGAGGGTGGCTTCGGCATCCACCGTGCCGTCGCCCTTGAGCCGGATGTCCGGTCCATCGAGCATGTACACCACCGGCAGCCAGGTGGTGCCGCCGTCAATCGAGTACTCGACGCCGGCGATGTTGTCCTGGTTCTGCGTGTAGATGCTGTGATAGACCAGGTAGATGTCGGTCTTGCCGGTGAGGTTGATCTCGGGCGAGAACAACTCGGCATACTGGCTGCCGCCGCGGATATCCGATTCGTGGTAGGCAAATTGGTTCTGGATGAGGCTCTCGACCCGCACGCCGTTGATGTACAGCTCGGGGGTATTCAGACGATGCGCGGGGTTCCAGGCGGTGATCGAGGCCACGCGGTCGCGGGAAATGACCACCCACACCAGGTAGCTGTCGGAGTTCGGGTCGTTGAGGTCCTCGATGCCGTTGCCGGTCAGTGGGGTGACGGTGGTCCAGCCGGCCGGCAGGGTGCCTTCCGGCACGTTGTCGAAGGTCTCGATCCACACCGGCTGCGGGAGGATGTAATCGGCGTAAGGCGCCACGGTGTAGCGAACGATGGCCTGGCGCACGCCGCCTTCAGCGGTGGGGTCGTCGAAAACCAGCCTGTATTCCTCGGTCGAGCGCGGCGGCGGGCGCACGGCCGGGGCGTGGGCGATGCGGGTGGTGTCGCCGGTCTTGGGGCCCACGGTGGCCTGGGCGGTCACGTCCGTACCGTTGCGGAACAGCTTGAACGACGCCGGATTGAAGGCGGTGCTGCCGTCCTTGATCAACGCCGCGAGTCCGGCCGAGGGGGAGACATTGTCGGCGTTGGGCAGCGGGTTGACGGCCACGATGCTGGGACCGGTGGTCACTGCGCCCGGCCGGAGCGCGCGGTAGCTGTTGAGGCCGCCGGACTCATTCAGGTGCACGCGGACGGACGGGTCGTTGTTGTCCGCGGTGTACCAGTCCACGCTGTAACTGCCCCCGCCCTGGAAGTACACCAGCCGGAAGGGGTACACGCCCGCCTTGGTGACGGTGAACTGGAAGACCGTGTCCCCGGCCCCGCGGCCGGCGTCGAACTCCGCCAGCCGGATTTCCGCCACCCGGTCAAACACGTTGCCAGTGGTCACCCGGAAGCCGTCGTCGCTGTTGACCACCATCGTGTAGGTACCCGGCTGGAGCTGCACGTAGGTGATGGCCTCCATCGCGATGTTGATGGTGGTGAACTCGGTGCCGGGAATGCCCGGGAAAAACGTGCCGCCGTAGCCGATGTAGCCCTCCTCGGTGTAGGTACCGTCGGGGTTGAAGTAGGTCGGGTCAGCGATGTTCGGGAAGGGCTGCCCCGTGGCGGGGTTGATCAGAAAGCCCGCGAGCTGGGCCTCCGTGCGGGCCAGAGTGTTTTCCAACTGCGGGCCGGTGGCCTGGAAGACCCGCACCACAAAGCCCGGCTTGGTCGTGTCCAGAGCCGACGCCGGCAGTGCCACCGATTCCGGAATGACCGTCTGGGCGTGGGCTCCGGAAAGCCCCGCGGCCAGGGCGCCAAGCACCACGCTGCGCCAGGGGAAGGAATGTCGTTTGTTCATGGTTTGATATGGGGAACAATATCGGTTGAAGCTTGGACAGGGCGGACAAGCGCCTGCAACAGTTTTTTCGCCGCCGGTCCCCCCGCTCCGCCGCGGGGCGAGAGGCCGGGCTGGCGCCGTGGCTGCTGCGCGGCTCCCCTGTCTGAGATTGCCAACCGTCACGCCCGACAAGGTCCGCCCCCGGCGTTACAACCGCCCGCCGCGCCGGTGAACACTCGGCAACAACCCCACACGCTGCCGCTCGCCATGCCTGTCGGACCACTCTCCCGCCCGGACCCCCCTCATCCCGCCGCGCCGGGACGGCCGGTCTCTGCAACAAAGCCGGGACTGCCGCGGGTGCGGACCGCCTGCACGGCCCACCGGGCCGGCTGGTCCGCGCGCCGCCGGCATGTTTCCATGGCCGCGGTCGCTGCCGGTTTGTCCAGGCGCCGGATCCAGAGCCGATGCCCGGCAAAGGCCAGCATGGGCAGGTCGCCGGGGCTGTCCCCGGCCGCCAGATAGGGCGGTCGGCCCAGGGCGTCCCACAAACACGCCACCTTGCCGGCATAGACCGGCACCGGCTGGTCCAGGCGCGCGGTCAACCGCAGCGCCGCCAGCGCTCGCGGCTCCAGCCGCGCGTAGGCGGGGTCGGTCCGGACCAGCACGCGGTCCTTGAGCTCGCGTCCGCGGCGGTCCCGCAGCAGGGGCGCCACGCCGATCACCTGCTCCGGCGGGAGTCCCCCGGCCACGCCGAGCCGGCGCAACTGCGGGTTCAAGACCTGGAGCACCATCCAGCGCACGCTCCACACGTTGCTGGCGGAAACGATCCAGACCTCGAACCGGAGCCGACGCAGCACGGCGATCAACTCGACCATCGCCGGATAAAACCAGGGCAGCAGATACGCCGTGCGGCCGGGCGTCACCTCCAGGTGCCGCTCCTCGCCTTCCCGCGCGGCGGCCGCCACTGCCGCCGTGGCGCGAATCACCTGCGCCGGGCTGAGGCCGGCCATGATCTCCGCCGCCCAGCAATAGCCGCGGGTCAGCGGCAGGGGGTCCGCGTGGCCGTGGCCGCCGCCCTCGAGCAGGGCCTCGTAGTAGGCGGTCAGATCGGGCAGCCGCGCCGCCACCACCCGCCGGCCCGCGGCGGTGGAGAATGTCGGCGTCAGCGCGGCCACGGTTTCAGGACGCAACCGGCGGTGCTTGACCAGCCAGGCCAGCGTGGCCTCGCCCACGTCGCCGCAGACCAGGGTGTTGTCGAAGTCAAAGGCCACCGGCCGGCCCCGACCGGCCCCGGCCCGGAGGCGGGCCTCGAGCCAGGCCCGCGTGGCCGGCACCCAACCCGGGTGGGTCAACCGCGGGGCGAGGTCACCGTGCCGGCTCATGTCATTTGGCCCCCCTGGGCCGGGCATTCCAAATGGACACCATGAAGGCCGCGGCCACCAGCACCAGCCCGGCCAGCGTGTAAAAGACCAGGTTCCAGTCCCCGCCGGTCAGGTCTTTGAGCCAGCCCACGCCGGCGCCGGAGAAGATCGAGCCCAGTGCCCCCAGACACATGGTGAACCCGGTGGCGATCGAGGCCGCGCGCGGGTGGCTGATGTCCACCGTGGCCGCGCCGCTCATGAGCATGTCCGGCCCGTAGATCAAAAAGCCGGCCAGGGCCAGCAGCCCCGCCGCCAGCCCCCACTCCCCCCGCGGCACCCAGGTAAAGCCCACGCACACCCCCGCCAGGCCCAGTTGCATGAGCGCACAGACCGGCGCGCGGCGTTTGCCGAACCACGTGTCCGAGACCCAGCCGGCGGCGATGGCGCCCAGCGAGCCCACCAGCGGGATGAGGATCGCGGTCAGGGCGCTGCCCTTGATCGAGCGGCCGTGGTAATCGGCCATGTACTGGATGCTCCAGTTCATGAACGAGTACCGGACCGCGTTCATGCAGAAAAAGCCGATGGCCAGAATCCACAGCACCCGGTTCGAGAACGTGAGCCGGAGAATGGCGCCCAACCCGGGGGCGGCCGGCGCGACGGACGCGGGGGCGGCCGAGGGGTTTGCGGCAGGGGCGGGTTCCAACCCGTCATCGCGCACCGGCGGCAGGCCGGCTTCCTCGGGGGAATCGCGCAGGAACAGGTAAAAGACCAGCGCCACCGGCACGAGGATCAGGCTCGGCACCCAGAAGGCCGCCCGCCAGCCCAGCGCCTCGCACAGGTAACCCGCCAGCAGCCAGGACAGCACATTGCCCACGGTGTAGCAGGTCGAGATCAGCCCCAGCAGAGTGCCGCGGCGGGCGGAGGTGGTCCAGTTGGCCAGGGTTTGCACCAGCAGCGACCAGCCGGCGGACTGGGCGTAGCCGTTAAGGGCCCACAACCCCAGCATCAGCGGGTAGGTCGTGGCGAAGGCAAACAGGGCGTTGGTGGCGGCGGCGATCCCCAGGGCCGCGGTCATCATCCGCCGCGCTCCCCAGCGGGCGCAGAGGGTGCCGTTGATGACCTGGCCCACCGCGTAGAACAGCGCGTAAGTGGACGGGATGGCCCCGACCCGGGCGTGGGTCCAATCCGGGAACTCGCGCAGGATCAGCGGCTGGGCCACGGCGAAGTTGACGCGGCACAGGTAATACGCGGCGTAGGCCGTCCACAGCAGCCAGAAGATGCGCCATTGCCAGGCGCGGAGGGTGGCAGCGGAGTCGGTCATGGCCGGGTGCGGGGGGGAGTTCGAGGAAAGAGGTTCGGGCAAGGCACGGCGCGGTTATGCCCAAGCACTGCGCAGGCGTCAAAAACCTTCCCTGCCGCCCAGCGTTGCCTCAGCGCCGCGGCCAAACCGTTGGCCCGGGCCCCGCGCCGAAGGCACCAGGAAATCTGCCCTCAACAACCCGCGTTTCCATCCGCGCCGGCGCAGCTCCGACCAAAGCACCGGACCGGCGAGGACAAGCGCCCCTTCACGGGACCAGCACGGCCCGGTAAAAACGCGGGCTCGGGGCGCGGGTGGGGTCGGTCACCGCCGCGCGGCCGCCGATCAGGGTGTACGTGCTCAGGCTCTGCCAGGTGCGCAGGTCGGCCGAGGTTTCCACGCGGACGCGGGCGTTGGGTGTCCCGACCAGTTCGAAGGTGAACCGCCCCTGCGCGTCCCGGCCCGGCCGCTCCAGCACAATCGGGACGTCGTTGGCACGAGACACGTCCAGGTCCACTTTCACGCTGACGTCGGCCACGACCACGGAGCGTGCCACGAACACGGCAAGGCCGGGGCCCGTGAAGGTGATCGTCAACGCCCCGGCGTGGGCCTGCACCGGTAAGGCGTAGCCGCCGGAGGTCGAGGTCACCGCGGAGGCCTCGCCGCGGTCCGGCCGCACCGTTACGCCCGCGAGGCCTTCGCCGGGCGTGTAAAAGCCGTCGCCGTTCTGGTCGCGATACACCACCCCCACCACCCAGGGACCGGGCGTGCCGCCGCTGCGCGCGAAGTTTTGGGTGACCATGACGGCGTTGAACTCGCGCGGCCCCTGGTCCGTCTCGACGGTGAACTGCCCGCTGCGGACGCCGATGCCGACTTCGTCGAAGCCGGCCGCGAGCAGGTTTTCGCGATGGCCGGGGCTGCGGAAGAGGTTGTCGTGGTTGTCGCGGGTGAATTGTTCGACGCTCGCCTCCCCCGTGGTGCCCCGCCAGGCGATGTTCTCGCCCCAACTCCAGCTCCCGGAGAAGACATAGCCGGCCGCGGCCACGCGGTCGCCGGGGCTCGAACCGTCGGCGCCATCGTGGCTGAAAACGTCGAAGGCCAGCATCCAGTCACTGTGCGCGCGGGCGGCGGCGAGCAAATGCGGGTTGAAGGCCAGCGGCGGTTTGGGCTCCGGGCTCAGGGTATCGGGCGGCAGGCCCTCGTTCAAATCCAGCCCCAGGCGGGCCGCCTCGGCGGCGGGGTTGGCGCGGGCACGGTTCACCAACTCGAGCATGAGCTGCTCCTCCGCCGTGGGGTCCCCGTGGTCGTAGGCCGTGACCGCGTGCCGGCGCGGGCTGCCGGGGGCCGGAGCCAGACCCGCGGCGCGGACAGGCTGTCCCAGTCCGGAAGCCTCGATCGGAAAGGAACCTTCCGTGGCCGGGGCCGCTGCGCCCGCCATCCCCAGCCCCAGGAAAAGCCAGCCGGGAAGGAAATGACCGCGTCGCCTGGATGCCCTGTTTGCCATCATCCGCGCCAGTTGAGCCGGGCGGGGGGGTGGCTGGCAAGTCGGAAACCGCCAACGGCACCGCCAACGGCACGGCGGGCGGACCTTCCCCGGTCCGGCGCCACCCCGCCGGCGGGCGGGGCCGGGTGTGGAGGCTTCGCGCCCCCTGCGGCGACGTTGCGGCGGCGGGCCGGCGGCGTAAGCTCTCGGTTCGAGCCGGCCGGCGGCCGGCGGCGTACATCCGTGGATTCGCTGGGCAAACTGCTGGTTGTCACGGGGCTGGTCGTCACCGCCCTGGGGGCGGTGGTGTGGTTGCTGGCCGACCGCGGCGGCACCTTGCTGCCCGGTGACATTGCCTGGCGGCGCGGCTCGTTCCGCTTCTACTTCCCCGTGGTGACCTGCCTGGTGCTGAGCATGGTGCTCAGCCTGCTGCTGTGGCTGTTCCGCCGCTGACCCCCATGAGCGCGCCCGGTCTGATTCACTGTCCCACCTGCCACAAGCCCGGCCCGTGGTGGGAGCAACCCCACGGACCGTTCTGCTCGGAGCGCTGCCGCCTGGTGGACCTGGGGCGGTGGCTCAACGAGGATTATCGTATCGCCGAACCCCTGGACCCGGAGGTCGCCGCCGCCCTGGCGGAGGAAGCAACGGCCCCGCCGCATCCGCCCGGCGGGACGGACCCCGCGGAGCCGGACTCGGCGTCCGCGCGGTGAATCCGGTCCGGGCAGCCGAACCGGCGCGCGGCTTGACGCCCCTGCGCCCCCCTCCCACCGTGACCGCGGTGTCGCCCCCGCCGCCACCCGCCGCCACGGAGCGGTTGTTGGCCAGCCTGGCCGGGACCCCCGCCGTGCGCCGATGGCTGGAGGCCCTGGCCGCGGGCGACACCGGCACCTTCGGCGGCCAGACCGCGGCGGCCTGGCCGTTGCTGGTCGCCCTCCTCCATCGCCTGCGGCCCGGCCGCCCCCTCCTGGTGGTGACGGCCGACCCGCGCACGCAGGAGGCCTTTCATCAGGACCTCCAAACCTGGCTCGGTGCCGCCGCCACACCGGCCGCCGCCCCCGCACCGCCCCTGCTGTTTTTCCCCGCCTGGGAAGTCCTGCCCCACGAGGCGCAATTGCCCCACGCGGACGTGGTGAGCGAGCGGTTGGAATGCCTGACCGCCCTGCGGGCCGGGCAGCCGGGGTCGCCGGCCCCCATCCTGACCACGCGGGTGGTGGCGCTCACCCAGCGCACCTTTGCCCCGGCCGAGCTGGACCGCCGCCTGCGCCGGCTCCGGCGCGGCGACACCTGCGCCCTGGAAGAACTGATTGCCTGGCTCGAGGGCCAGGGCTACGAGCCGGAGGCCCAGGTCACCCAAAAAGGCGAACTGGCCCGCCGCGGCGGCATTCTGGATGTCTTCCCGCTGAACCACCCCTGGCCGGTGCGGCTGGAGTTCGACGGCGACCGGCTCGAGTCGCTCCGCACCTTCGACCCGGCCACCCAACTGGCCCGCGAGCCGGTCGAGCAGGTCTGCTTTGCCCCCGCCGGCGAACTGGGTTTCCTGCGCGCCCACCTTGCCAATCCCGCCGCCGCCCCCGCCGCGCCGGCCGAACCCGGTGCCGCCGCGCCGTTGGGCACCCTTTTCGATTACCTACCTGCCGGTGCCCTGGTGGTGCCGGGCGAACCGGACGCCCTCGAGGACCGCTGGCGCGCTCACGCCCAACGCCTGCCCCCGGCCGACCCCTGGCACGTGCCCTGGCCGGAACTGCTCGCCGGCGCCCGGCGTCGCGGCCTGGGCGTGGTGGCCCTGAGCGAGACCGCGCCGGTGCCCGAGCTACTGGAGCTCAACCTTGCCGCGGCTCCCGGCCCGGACGGCCCGGCGGCGGAAGGGGAGGCGGCGCCGCGCTTGGAAGCGCGCTTTGAAGGTCTCGAGGCCTGGCGGCCGTTGGACATCCGCTCGCCGGAACCGGAGGTGGCGGCGACCCAGCTCCGGGCCTTCTTCGGGCAGTTGCACCGCTGGCTGCGGCAGGGCTGGGCGGTGCACGTGTTCTGCAACAACGACGGCGAACGGCAGCGCTTCGAGGAAATCTGGACCGAGTGCGGCCTGGACACTCCCGGCAGCGACCCGGCGGCGCTCGCCCCCCTCCGACCCACGCTGCACCTGGGCGCGTTGAGCCGCGGCTTTTTGTGCGAGGCCGCCCGCACGGTGGTGGTGACCGATGCGGAAATCTTCGGCCGCTACAAGGTGCTGCAGCCCCGCCGGCTCAAGTCCCCCCACGCCGCCGCCACGCGGTCCCTGCTGGACGTGGACTTCAGCCAGCTCGAGCCGGGCGACTATGTGGTCCATCTCCAGCACGGCATCGGGCGGTATCTGGGGCTGGAGACCCTGCCCGGCGCCGCCCCGGAAGAAGGCCCGCGCGAGTGCCTGGCCATCGAGTACGCCCCCCGCGAGCCCGACCAGCCGCCCCCGCGCCTGTACGTGCCCCTGTCCGAGGCGCACCTGGTCAGCAAGTACATCGGCGCCGGCAAGGCCCGGCCGCCCTTGCACACCCTGGGCGGCAGCCGCTGGAGCCGCGCCCGGGCCGACGCCGCGCGCGCGGTGCGCGACCTGGCGGCGGACCTGTTGCGCGTGCAGGCCGCCCGCCAGGCCCGCCCGGGCTTTGCCTTCCCGCCGGACACGCCCTGGCAGCGGGAGTTCGAGAGCGCCTTCCTGTACGAGGAAACGGCCGACCAACTGCGCGCCATCCTCGAGACCAAGCGCGACCTGGAATCGCCCCGGCCGATGGACCGGCTGATCTGCGGCGACGTGGGCTTCGGCAAGACCGAGGTGGCCATCCGCGCCGCGTTCAAGGTGGTGCTGGCCGGCAAACAGGTCGCCGTGCTGGTGCCCACCACCGTGCTGGCCCAGCAGCACTTCCACACCTTCCGCGAACGCATGGCCGACTACCCGGTGCGCATCGAGCTGTTGTCCCGGTTCCGCAGCCGCGGCGAACAGGCCCGCGTCCTGGCCGGCCTGGCCGCCGGGGCGGTGGACCTGGTCATCGGCACGCACCGGCTCCTGCAGCCGGACCTGCGGTTCAAGGACCTGGGCCTGGTGGTGGTGGACGAAGAACAACGCTTCGGCGTCACCCACAAGGAACGGCTCAAGCACCTGCGCGAACTGGTGGACGTGTTGACCCTCACCGCCACGCCCATCCCCCGCACCCTGTACCTGGCGCTGACCGGCGCGCGGGACATGAGCACCATCGAAACCCCGCCCCAGGACCGGCTGCCGGTCCAGACCATCATCGCCGCCTACGACGAGCGGCTCATCCGCGACGCCATCCGGCGCGAACTGGCGCGTGGCGGCCAGGTCTTTTATCTCCACAACCGGGTCTTCGACATCGAACGGGTTGCCCAGAAGCTCCGGGAACTGGTGCCCGAGGCCCGCGTGGCCGTCGGCCACGGCCAGATGCCGGCCGGCGAGCTGGAGGAGGTCATGACCCGCTTCGTACGCGGGGAGGCCGACGTGCTGCTCTCGACCACCATCATCGAGAGCGGCCTGGACATCCCCAACGCCAACACCATCTTCATTGACCGGGCCGACCGCTTCGGCCTGAGCGACCTGTACCAGTTGCGCGGCCGCGTGGGCCGCTACAAACACCAGGCCTACGCCTACCTGCTCCTGCCCCGGCACGCCGACCTCCTGGCCGACGCCCGCAAACGCATCCAGGCCGTGCGCCAGTTCTCGACCCCCGGCAGCGGCTTCAAGATCGCCCTGCGCGACCTGGAAATCCGCGGCGCCGGCAACCTCCTGGGCAGGGAGCAAAGCGGCCACATCACCGCCGTCGGCTTCGCCCTCTACTGCCAGTTGCTCGAACAAAGCATCCGCGCCCTCAAAGGCGAATCGCTCCGCTCACCCCCCGCCGTCACCGTGAGGCTGGACTTCCTGGACGTGGGCGCCGCCGAGCAGCCCGCAACGGCCCCGCCCCCCCCGTCCGCCGGCGCCCCCGCCCGCCGACCGGTCGCCGGTCTGCCGGAAACCTACATCCCCGAACCGCAGCACCGGGTGGAGATCTTCCGCCGGCTGGCCGGCTGCACCGCGTTGCCCGAACTCGAGGCCCTGCGCGCCGAACTGCGCGACCGCTTCGGTCCCCTGCCGCGGAGCGTCGCACTGCTCCTGGAGGTGACGGCGCTGAAACTCCTGGCCGCCGGCCGCGGCGTGACGCGCCTGGAAACCCGCGAGGACAAGCTGCTGCTGGAACGGGGCGGGGATTACGTGATGGTGGGCGGACGGTTCCCCCGCCTGAACCGCCGCGACCCCGCCGCCCGCCTGCGCGAAATCCGCCGCCTGCTGCTGGCCCTGGAGGAACGGTGAACCGCTGCACGGATCGCGGAACAGCAGTCCCGGCCCGCTGGCTTGACGTTGAGGCGTCCCGCCGTTGAGCCCCCCAGCCGAAAGCGGCAGAGGACTGCCGCACTCAAGGGCGCTGCCGCGCGGTAAGCCACCCCCCGCCGCGGGCGCCAGCTTGTGGAATGCCTGCCTGTGCGGTGCACGCAGACAGGCGGCGGGGCCTGGGGCGCTGTGGCGCCGCGCCAGGACCTTCGGGCCTCGGATTGCGGATTTCGGACTTCGAGTTCGCCCGCTCGGCCAAAAGCCGGCGCGCCGGCATGGGTCGCCCCCGGCGTGAGCCGGTGGAGCGGGGCGGCCGCGCCCGCCCCCTTCTGACTTCTGACTCCCGGCGCCTGACTCCTGACTCCACGCTCCCCACTTCTCACGGCTCGCCCCGCAGCCGGTGCGGCTGAGCCACGGCCCGCGGGCTCAGAGCCCCATCCGGCTCAGCACCCGGTCGAGGGCGGCCTGGAAAGCGGGGATGTCGCCGGCGGGCGGGCGGTAGCCGGGTTCGGAGGTCAGCAGGCCCAGTTGCCCCATCTCGTCCAGGTGCCACGTGGCCTTTTTGCCGTCGCTGAACTGCACCTGCCCGCTGGCCAGGGAGCCGGGTCGGGCGATCTGGTCCACCGTTACCTTGACCTGACCGGGGGTGGGGGGCGGGGCGGCTGACGTCAGCGGCTTGGCGGTCATCGGCGCGCCGCGGTCGGAATGGAC
>JBBIVJ010000053.1:0-14367 GCA_037439785.1 Verrucomicrobiales bacterium
ACACGAAGGCACGACACGAGGACACCGTCGCCAGGCAGTCGATCCTCGCCTACCGGCGTGCGTTCCTTCGACGCGGCGGTCGGGGGAGTGACTTGCCACGGCGCCTGGAAGCCTGCGCCGGGCGCTGCCTCGCGTCCAAGCGGGCAGGTGGGCGTAGCTGGTGCAGGGAGGAATCCTTGGCTGGCTCAACCGGTAAGGCTCGGAGCCCCGCCCGATACGTGCATCAGCCATCGCGGGGCGAGGTAACGGACGCCGGGCTTGTCCCGCCTCGATTTCGACCGGTTAGTTGGCAGGCATGGGGCGCAGTCAACGGCCCGGGCACGGGCGGGGGCCAAACGGGAGTTGACCGGCGGGCGGGTTGAGGTTCATTGCGTCGGCGACACATTCGATGAGCGACATGAGCACGACCGCCCGCACACCCGCACTCGCCCTGCCTGCGCCCCAGCCTCCGCTGGCGATGGCCACCACTGCCGGCAACTATTTCGTCTCGAATTACCCGCCGTTCGCCTTCTGGAAGCCGGAATTCGTGCCGGAGTTCCTGGCCACCATCGAGCGCCCTCCGGCCGCCGATGCCCCAGCCCTGGCCGGCGGCCCCCCCAGCTCGGGCGCCGAAACCCAGACTACCGCCCCACTGCCGCCGCTGGGCTTGTACGTGCACATCCCCTTTTGCCGCAAGCGTTGCCACTTCTGCTACTTCAAGGTCTATACCGACAAGGATTCGCAGGAAATCCGCGCCTACCTGGACGCATTGCTCCGGGAGCTGGCGATCTATGCCGGCAAACCCTTCGTGGGCGGGCGGCGGCCGCGCTTCGTTTATTTCGGCGGCGGCACGCCCAGCTACCTCAGCGCCGACCAACTGCGGCACCTGACCGACGGCCTCAAGCGCCTGCTGCCGTGGGACGAGGTCGAGGAGGTCACCTTCGAGTGCGAGCCGGGCACGCTCACCGACCACAAGCTCCGGACCATCCGCGAACTGGGCGTCACCCGGCTGAGCCTGGGCATCGAGCACTTTGACGACCACATCCTTGAGATCAACGGCCGCGCGCATCGCTCGAAGGAGATCGCCCGCGCGTACGCTTACGCCCGCGAGGTCGGCTTCCCGCAAATCAACATTGACCTCATCGCCGGCATGGTCGAGGAGACCGAGGAAAAGTGGCGCCGGGCCGTGGTGAAAACCCTCGAGCTGGCCCCGGACTCGGTGACCATCTACCAGATGGAAGTGCCCTACAACACCACCATCTACCGGCAGATGAAGGCCGAGGGACGGCTGGTCGCCCCCGTGGCCGACTGGGACACCAAACGCCGCTGGGTGGACTACGCCTTCGGCGAGTTCGAGCGGGCCGGGTACACCGTGGCCAGTGCCTACACGGTGGTGAAGAACAAGGCCCGTACCCGCTTCGTGTACCGCGACTACCTCTGGGCCGGCGCCGACCTGGTGAGCGTGGGCGTGGCCAGCTTCGGGCACATCGGCGGCACGCACTACCAGAACTTCCACGACTTCGACACCTACCTGGCCCCCCTGCGCGAAGGCCGCCTGCCCGTGTATCGCGCGCTCACGCCCACGCCCGAGGAGCGCTACATCCGCGAGTTCATCCTCCAGCTCAAGCTTGGCCAGGTCAGCGCCGCCTACTTCACCCGCAAGTTCGGCCAGGACCCGCGGGTGAAGTTCGCCGGGCCGCTGGCGCGGCTCAAGGCGCAGGGCTTCCTGGAAAACGGCGGCGACCGCATCGCCATCACCCGTGCCGGCCTGTTGCAGGTGGACCGGCTGCTGCACGAATTTTTCAAGCCCGAACACAACGCCGGCCGCTACGCCTGAGCCGGTCGGCCGTTACTTTCCTGACGTGCCGAGGGTGGCCCGACGAGGGGTCTCCGGCGACACCGGCCGTAAACAGGTCCAGCTCGACGGCGGGACGCGCGGCACGGCACTTTCGCGCCACTTCCCATTCAGCGGCTCGCGGCAGTCGTGGTCCGGCCAGCAGCAACGCGCCATTCTTTCAGCACCCCCTCCAGCCCGCGGCAGTACCTCGGCGGCTCCAACTTTGGAGACCCGTTGAAGCTCGGTGATGCAGGGGGCCCGGCCGCAGCACCCCTCGCCGTGGAGCAGGGAGACTGGCCGGCGGGGCCATAACCCAGGAACATTGGTTGCCTCGCTGCAGGTGTAACCTTGGCCGAAAACGCATCCGTCGGGCCCGGCATGATGAAAATGAGCCTCTCTTTCCTGCTCTGCGGCGGGATTTCCCTGACAACCCTCGCGGCCGTTTCCCCGCACTGGTCCGGCGAATTCGCCCTGCCCAAGGTGGCGCCTGATTCGACCTGCAGCGGCGGGGTGCCGAACAACATGACCGTGCTGTCTTCCGGACGTACCTGCGTTTCCTATCGGGAAACCACCAAGGAGTGAGCCGGTTCAAGTTCACCTGGACCGACGATCACGGGACCCACCGGGCCGAACCGCGGGTGTTTGCCCCCCAACCCGGCATCCCGGTTAACAGCCTGCCCAGCGTCGTGGCCGACCCCGCCGACCGCCTGCACTGGAGCTGGTCTTCCGGGGCGGCGCTTCACTATGTCGGGCTCGATCCCGGTACCCACGCCTTCTCGGAGTACACGTTGATCGCCAATGCCGGGACGTCCATGGTTTTAACCAAATCACCGTGGACCGCTCCGGCACCGTCCATGTCATCTGGCACAGTGGCAACGCCGAATCCACCACGGAGAGTGCCGAAGTCTGGTACGCCCGCCGGCCGGCTGGCGTGTCCGGCTTCTCGGCTCCCCTCCGGCTCTACCAGGATGACGGCCGCCATTCCGCCTTTCCCAGTGCGGATTTCAGCGGGGCTCCGGGCAATCTGCTGGCGGTCGCCTGGCGGGAGACCACCGCCAGCTCGTACAACCCCGGTGCCAATTGGGACATCAAACTGCGCGTCAGCGCCACCGGCGGCCTTACCTGGCTGCCCGAGCAGACCCTGGCAGCCGGCGTGGATCGCCAGTTTGATCCCCTCCTCGTGGTGGACCGCCACAACGTCATCCACGTCGCCTACCCCGCCTACCCCGGCCTGCCGCTGTCGCCGCAGTCGAATGCCGTCCATCTGGCCTGCTCGGCTGATGCCGGGGTTACCTGGCTCAACCACACCGGCACGGCCGGCTTCATGCAGATTACCCCGCCGGGCGAGCATCATGCCCTGGGCAAAGCCGCCTACGATTTCGCCCACGATGTGGGGTGGTACTTCTGGAAGCGGCGCCGGGGCAGCGCCGAGGACCTGGTGGGCGTGGCGGTACGACGGCGCGGCCAGCACGTGAGCGACCCCGAGCACCTGACCGACCTGGCCGGTGGCGCCGCCGCGTTCCACAACTTTGCCGTCGGGCCGGATGGACGCCTCCGCGCCCATTACAACCGCAGCACGGTCACGGCCGACAATCCCTTCCCGCTGACCACCCTCTTCTAGCGCGAACGCGAGCTGCCCGATCCCCTGGCGCCGGCTCTCACGCGCCTCGCGGTGACGCCGACCGACGTCACGCTTGAATGGCCGGCGGAGTTCGGCGTGACCTACGCCGTGCAGGCCTCGATCAATCTTGTGGACTGGTCGCCGGTGCTCGCACAAACCGCCACGAGCGATCCCGTCTCGGTGACCTTCCCCCGGGCCGCGGTGGACGCGACGGCGTTTTTCCGCCTCCGGGCGTCCTGGTAAGCGCAGGCTGGCGGACGCTCCCGCCTGCGTCGCCATGGCGAACCCTCACTTTCGCTTCCCCGTCGTTACGGGCCGGCGGTAGTCTCCGCGCGTGCATCTGCTCCGGTTTTTTCTGACGCGCGCCGGCCGCCGGGATCGCCGAACCGGCTCGCCTCCGCCGCCGCGCCTCCGTGCGGCCCCCCTTTCCACCCGCCGCCGCCGCGGGCAGGCGTACGGGCTGCCAGGTTTGCTGGTCTGGCTGGCGCTGCGGCCGGCGCTCGGGGCGGAGTTCCACGTCTCCCCTGCCGGGGCGGACAATCAGCCGGGCACGGTGGACCGGCCGTTCCGCTCGCTGGAGGCGGCGCGCGACGCGGTGCGGCGGCTCAAGGCCACGGAGGGCCTGCGCGCCGGCGGCGTCACGATCTGGCTGCGCGGCGGCGATTTCCTCCGCAACCAAGCCCTTGAACTGACGGCCGCCGACTCGGGCACGTCGGAAGCTCCCATCGTCTGGCGGAGCCGGCCCGGAGAAACCGCGCGTCTGCTCGGCGGGGTCCGTCTGCCCACTGCCGGCCTCGGCGAAACGCCCGCCGATGCTGCCGCCGCGGCCTGGAGGCCGGTGGCCGACCCGACCGTGCGAGCGAGGCTGGACGAAGCGGCTCGCGATTGGGTCCGGCAATGCGATCTGCGCGCGCTGGGCCTGACCAACTTTGGCGCGCTGCAGTCGCGCGGGTTTGGTCGCGAGACCACCCCCGCCCAGGCCGAACTGTTCTCCCAGGGCCGGCCGATGACGTTGGCCCGCTGGCCCAACGCAGGCGAGTTCGCGCGCATCGCCGGTTTCCCCGAGGCTGGCGCCGAAAACGACGGTCACGGCGGCAAAATCGGCAAGCTGGAAAACGGCTTCACCTACGCCGGCGACCGGCCGCGTCGCTGGCGGGACACCTCCGACCTGTGGGTGCACGGCTACTGGGCGTGGGACTGGGCCAACTCGTACGAGCGGGTGGCGTCGCTGGACCTCGACCAGCGGCGGGTGAAGACCGCGCCGCCGCACGGCCTGTACGGCTTTCGCAAGGGCCAGCGCTTTTACTTCCTGAACGTGCTCGAGGAACTCGACCGGCCCGGGGAGTGGTTCCTGGACCGCCAAGCAGGCGTGCTGTATTTCTGGCCGCCGGAGGGGGAGGCCGGGCCGGACGCGACGCCGTCCCGCCCTGTCGAGGTGCTGCTGTCGCTGCTGGCGCAGCCGCTGCTCCGGCTCACCGACGTTTCGCACGTGACCTTCCGCGGCCTGATACTGGAGGCCGGTCGCGGCAATGGCGTGGAAATCGAGGGCGGCGCCAGCAACCGCCTCGCCGGTTGCGTGCTGCGCAACCTGGGCAACTGGGGCGTGAAAATCCGCGGCGGCACCGGCCACCGAGTGGTCAGTTGCGACGTGTTCGACACCGGCGACGGCGGGGTGGAGCTGGTGGGTGGGGACCGCCAGACGCTCGCGCCCGCCGGGCACTTCGTCGAGAACTGCCACTTCGCGCGCCAGGGCCGCTGGTCCAAGTGCTATGTGCCGGCCGTCCACCTGGTGGGCGTGGGCCTGCGCGCGGCGCACAACCTGATCCACGACCACCCCCACTGCGCGATTCTGTTCGGCGGCAACGACCACCTCATCGAGTTCAACGAAATCCACCACATCGCGCTGGAGACCGGCGACGTGGGGGCGATCTACACCGGCCGGGACTGGACCTACCGGGGCAATCGCATCCGGCACAACTTCATCCACCACACCGGCGGCGTGGGCCTGGGCTCGATGGGCGTGTACATGGACGACTGCGTGAGCGGCACCGAGATTGACGGCAACCTCTTTTTCAAGGTGCAGCGGGCGGTGTTTCTGGGCGGCGGCCGCGACCACCGCGTCCTCAACAACGTGTTCGTGGACTGCCAGCCCGCGGTGGAACTGGACGGCCGCGGCCTGGACAAATCGCCGGTCTGGTACCAGATGGTGGACCAGACCATGCGCCGGCGGCTGGCGGCGGTGCCGGCCGCCCTGTACCGGGAGCGCTATCCCGAGCTGAAATCGCTCGACACCTGGTACGGCCCGCCCGGGGGGCCGGCCGTCGAGGGGGAGGCGTTTCGCGGCGTGCCGCCGGAGGGCAACGTGGTGGCCCACAATGTCTGCGTCGGCCGCTGGTTGAACGTGTACTGGCACGCGCGGCCGGAGATGTTGCGCCTGGAGGGCAACCTCACCGACGCCGCCGCGAGCTTCCCCGAGTTGCCCGGCGACCACGCGCGGCCCACGGACTTCGCGCTCCGGCCGGACTCGCCCGCATGGAAGCTGGGGTTCCAAGAAATTCCCCTCGCAGCCATCGGGCTGCGCGTGGACGAGTTTCGCCCGACCGTGCCGCGCCCGGATTGACCGCCGGCGGCTCCGGGTTGGCGGCCCCCGCGGCCGGGGTCGTTTGCGCTGCGGAGTTTCGCCGCTACTGTGCCGGCGAACTTGTTACGTGTTCGTATGAAATCCGGGCATGAATCCGAGGTGTTGATCATCGGCGGCGGTCCGGCCGGCGCCAGCGCGGCAGCCCTCCTGGCCGGGCACGGCCACGACGTGCTGGTGCTCGAGCGGGAAAAGTTCCCCCGGTACCACGTGGGCGAGTCGCTCATCCCCTTCACCTTCCACCCCCTGGAGCGGCTGGGATTGATCCCGCGGATGCGCGCTTCGGCGTTTCAGAAGAAGTACAGCGTGGTGTTTGTGCAGCCGGATGGCCGGGCCAGCCAGCCGTTTTACTTCTTCGCCCGCTACGACCGGGAGACGGTGGCCCAGACCTGGCAGGTGCTGCGCAGCGAGTTTGACCAGATGCTCCTGGACCACGCCCGCGAACGCGGTGCGCAGGTGTTCGAACAGACCACCGTGACCGACCTGCTGCGCGAAGACGGTCGCGTGGTCGGCGTGCGCGCCCGGCACGCGGACGGTGCGTGGGCGGAGTACCGCGCCCCGATCACCCTCGACTGCTCCGGCAAGGAGAGCTTCGCCGCCGTGCGTCATGGCTGGCGGGTGCGCGACCCGTACCTGAACAAGGTCGCGGTCTGGACCTACTACGTCGGTTCGAAGCGCGAGGCCGGCATTGACGAGGGCCAGACCACGGTGGCTTTCGTACCCGAGAAGGGCTGGTTCTGGCACATCCCACTGCACGGCGATCGCGTGAGCGTGGGCGTGGTGGCCGAGGGCCGGTACCTCACCCGCGGCGGGGTCAAGGACCCGGCGGCCATCTTCCAGCGGGAGGTGCAGCAAAACCGCTGGATCGCCGACCACCTCTCCACCGGCCGGCAGGTGGGGCCGTACTACGTGACCAGCGAGTACACCCATCACGCGCGCCACTGTTACGCCCCGGGACTGCTGCTGGTGGGCGATGCCTTTTGCTTCCTGGACCCGGTCTTCAGCAGCGGCCTGATGCTGGCACTCAAGAGCGGCGTGCTGGTGGGGGATTACGTCCACGCCGCGCTGGCGGTGCGCGATCTGTCCCCGGCGCGCTTTGCCGGCTACGGTACCACCCTGCGGCAGGGCATCGAGAACATGCGCAAGCTGGTCTATGCCTTTTACAACCCGGCCTTCAGCTTCAAGGCGGTCATTGAAAAATATCCCGACGCCGCCGGTGACATCACCGACTGCCTCAGCGGTGACGTGAACAAAGACCTGTCGGGGCTGTGGGCGAAGATTCGCGAGTTTGCACCGCTGCCGGAGGAACTGCCGCTGGGCGGGCCGGTCGGGGCGTCGGAGCCGGAACCGGCCGCGGTCGCCGTGCCGGCCTGAGGCGCGGGGGGGCCGCCGCCGCCCTCAGTCGCCGCGGTACACGCAGCGCGCGGTGCAGGTCTCGGCCACCACCACCTCGATCAATTGCGGCAGGCGCGGCTTGAGCCGTTCCCAAATCCAGCGGGCGATGTGTTCGCTGGTGGGGTTTTCCAGACCGGGCACTTCGTTCAGGTAACGGTGGTCCAACTGCTCCCCGAGCGGGCGGAACGCCTCCTTGAGATCGGCGTAATCCACCAGCCAGCCCAACCGCTCGTCGCACGGCCCGGCGACGGCGATCTCGACCACGAAGCTGTGGCCGTGCAGCCGCCAGCACTTGTGCGTTTCGGGCAGGTGGGGCAGCCGGTGGGCCGCCTCGAACTGGAAGCGTTTGCGCAATTCGACGTTCATGGCTGGGAACCCCGGGCGGTTCACCGCCGGCCGGCGAGGCGTGCCCCGCCCGGCGCACGGGGCTGGCGGGCTAGACCAGGCGCTGGTGGGCGGGGGTCTGGGCCAGCTTGCGCACCAGCTCTTTGATCTGCTGCGCCCGGCCGCGATCCGCCACCAGCACGGCGTCATCGGTCAACACCACGATGGCCTCGCGCACGCCCACCAGCGCCACCGGGGTGCGCCGGCTCCGGGAGCGGGCATCGTAAACGAGGTTGCGCGCGGCGTCCACGTGCACGAAGTCCGCCACGGCCGCGTTGCCCGCGGCGTCGGTGGGCAGGTGCCGCGCCAGCGCGGGCCAGGCGCCGAGGTCATCCCAGAGGAAGGCGGCGTCGGCGCAGACCACGTTGTGCGCCTTTTCGAGCAGCGCATAGTCAATGCTCTGGCGTTTGACCTCGGGGTACTCGCGGGCGAGCGCGCGGGCGAGCGCGGCGGGGCTCTTGGCAGCGGCGGCAAACCAGCGCTGGCAGGCGGCGAACATCGGGGGTTGATGCGTTTCGAGGCCGTTGGTCAGGGTGACAAACGACCAGACGAACATGCCGGCATTCCAGCGGTACCGGCCGCTGTTGACATACTCGACGGCGGTGGCCAGGTCCGGTTTTTCCTTGAAGCGCGCGGCCTTGAAGAACGGGGTCTTGTAGCGTCGCACCCCCGCGGGCGGCGGCAGTTGCGGCCCCAGTTCGATGTAGCCGTAGCCGGTCGCCGGCTCGGTCGGCTGGATGCCCAAGGTCACGATGACCTGCCCGCGCCCGGCCAGGTCGAACGCGTCGGCCAGCACCTGCTGGAACTTTTTCTCGTCCGGGATCAGGTGGTCGGCCGGCAGCACGGCCATGACGGCGGTGGTGGCGCGGGCGCCCACCCCGGCGGCGGCCAGGGTCACCGCCGGGGCGGTGTCGCGGCCCACCGGTTCGATCAGGAGGTTTTCCCGCGGTAAACCGGGCAACTGCCGGCGCACTTCCGGCGCCTGGACGGCGGTGGTGATCACCAGCAGGTTTTTCCACGGCACCAGCGGCCGGACACGGTCCACGGCCTGTTGCAGGAGCGAACGCGGGCCCAGGAGTTTGAGCAGTTGCTTGGGGGTGCGCTCCCGGCTCAGCGGCCAGAAGCGTTCGCCCCGCCCGCCGGCAAGGATGACGGCGAAGCGATCAGCGGGGGGGGCGGTGAGGCGCGTTTTCATGGCGCGGGGGAGAGCCGACGGGGCTCAGGCGGGGGGCGGGTGTTGGTGGAGGAGGGCGGCGGCGATGAATCCCTTGAACAGGGGATGGGCGGCGTGGGGTTTGCTGAGAAACTCGGGGTGAAACTGGCAGGCCATGAAGAAGGGGTGGTCGGCCAGCTCGACCAGCTCCACCAGTTGGCCCTGGTGGGAGGTGCCGGTGATGAGGAAGCCGGCCTCCTCGTAGCGGCCGCGGTAGGCGTTGTTGAACTCGTAACGGTGGCGGTGACGCTCGTGCACCACAAAGGCGCCGTAGAGCCGGGCGGCGCGCGAACCCAGCTTCAACTGCACCTCCTGGGCGCCCAGCCGCATGGTGCCCCCCAGCGCTTCCAGGCCTTCCTGCTCCTCCATCAGGGCGATGACCGGATGGGGGGTGTGCCGGTCAAACTCGGTTGAGTGCGCCCCGCTCAGGCCCAGCACGTGCCGGCCGAATTCGATGGTGGCGATCTGCATCCCCAGGCACAGCCCCAGGTAGGGGACGCGCCGCTGGCGCGCGTAGGCGACCGCGGCGATCTTGCCCTCGATGCCGCGGTCGCCGAACCCGCCGGGGATGAGGATGCCTCCCAGCCCGCGCAGCAGGGCCTCGGCCCCCTCCTTCTCGATCTGCTCGGCGTCCACGCGCTCGATTTCCACGCCGCAGTCGTTGGCAATGCCGGCGTGGGTGAGGGCCTCGTACACGGATTTGTAGGCGTCCTGGAGCCCGATGTATTTGCCGACCACGCCGATGCGGACGCGGTGCTGGGGGGCGATGAGCCGGCGCAGGATGTCCCGCCAGGGGTTCATGTTGGCGGGCGGGGTGTCCAGGTGCAGGAGCCGGCAGACCAGCTCGTCCATCCGCTCGCGTTGGAGCATGAGCGGCACCTCGTAGATGCTGTGCTCGACGTCGCGTTCCTCGATGACCGCCTCGAAGGGCACGTTGCAGAAGAGGGAGATTTTCTGGCGCACCTCCTTGCTCAACGGCCGGTCGCTGCGGCAGACCAGGATGTGGGGGGCGATGCCGATTTCCCGCAGCTTGGCCACCGACTGCTGGGTGGGCTTGGTCTTGAGTTCGCCGGCCGCCCTGATGAACGGCACCAGGGTGACGTGGATGAAGAGGGCGTTGGCGCTGCCCTGCTCGAGGGCGAACTCGCGGATGGCCTCCAGGAACGGCAGGCCCTCGATGTCCCCCGTGGTGCCGCCGATCTCGGTGATCAGCACGTCAGCCTGTGAGGCCTCGGCCACGGCACGGATGCGGGCCTGGATTTCGTCGGTGATGTGGGGGATGACCTGGACGGTCTTGCCGAGGTAGCCGCCGCGGCGCTCGCGTTCCAGGACGTTCAGGTACACCCGGCCGCTGGTGAGGTTGTTCAGCCGGGTGAGCTTCACGTGGGTGAACCGCTCGTAGTGGCCCAGGTCCAGGTCGGTCTCGGTGCCGTCGTCCAGCACGTACACCTCCCCGTGCTGGTAGGGGTTCATCGTGCCGGGGTCCACGTTCAGGTAGGGGTCGAATTTCTGGAGGCTGACCTTCAGGCCACGGTGTTCGAGCAAGGTGCCCAGCGCGGCGGCGGTGAGGCCTTTGCCCAGGGAACTGACCACCCCGCCTGTGACGAAGATGTACTTCACGGGTCCCCAGCCTACGGGCAGGGCGGGGCGTTTGGCAACCGGCGGTTGGCCGCGGGCGCTCCGCCGGCCGCCGGCCGCGCCGGGTCATTCCCGCCGGCGGGTGTCGAACCAGAGGGTCACCGGGCCGTCGTTGACCAGCGCCACCTGCATGTTGGCGCCGAATTCGCCCGTGGCCACCGGCCGACCGAGGTCGGTGGCCAGTTGGCGCACGAAGGCTTCGTAGAGCGGGATGGCCACCTCCGGCCGGGCCGCGCCGGTGAAGGAAGGGCGGTTGCCCTTGCGGGTGCTGGCGAAGAGGGTGAATTGACTCACCACCAGCACCTCTCCGCCGATGTCCTGCACCGAGCGGTTCATCAGGCCCTGCGCGTCGTTGAAGATGCGCAGCCGGGCGATCTTGCCGCTGAGCCAGGCCAGGTCCTCCGCCGTGTCCGCCGCTTCCACCCCCAACAGGATGAGCAGACCCGGTCCGATGGCTGCCCGGACCCGGCCGCCAATGCGGACCGAGGCCTCCGAGACCCGTTGAACGACCGCGCGCATGGGACCGGCATTTCGCGCACCCCGCCGGCGCGCCGCAAGCGGAAAGGCCCGGAGTGGACGCGGGCAGCGGACGTGCTAAACTGCTGGAACATTGCCCGAAAAGCGGCTTCGCCCATGCATGCCCTGCCCGAACCTCACCGTGGCCGTCCGCGGGCGGCGTTCACCCTCATCGAGCTGCTGGTGGTCATCGCCATCATAGCCATCCTGGCCGGCATGCTCCTGCCCGCCCTGAGCCGGGCCAAGGCCAAGGGCCTGCGCACCCTCTGCGCCAGCAACGGCAAACAGTGGGGCGTGGCCCTCCACCTCTACGGCGCCGACCACCGCGAAAGCTTCCCCGACAACAGCGACGGCTACCACCTGAGCTGGATGGGCACCAACATGGCCGCCTTCTGGCGCGAGTACCTCATCAAGTCCGAAAAACCCCGCACCAAGACCGACAAGAAGGCCCGGAACCATGTCCTGTTCTGCCCCACCGACGAATGGCATCGCCAGGCCGACACCTGGCGCCTGAACGACGCGCAATCCGAACTCAAGCCCATCCTCACCGGCTACTTCTACCTGCCCGGCCGCGCGGACGGCAGTTGGCCCTACAACTCAGAAGGGCTGGGGCCCTGGCATTTCCGCAAGAAGCTGGGCGGCGAACTTGCCCGGGCCCCCGTGCTCATAGACCGCCTCCAGGGACTCGGCCCCCGCACCACCAACGTCCTCGACCCCCGCCTCCGCTGGGTGACCACCGACGAAGGCCGCACCTTCCGCACCCCCAACCACCCCGTCGGCTCCGGCGCGCCCGAGGGCGGCAACTTCCTGTTCGAGGACGGCCACGTCGCCTGGTACGCCAACAAACGCGTGAGCCTCGGCTCGTGGCTGGGCGAGTGGCAGTGCTTCTACAAAATCCCGATCAACTGACCCGCGACGCGGGCAGCCGGGAGCCCCCCGGCCCGCTTCAAGGCACCTCAGCCCCCCGCGAGTTTTCCCGCCGCCTCAGCCCGCCGGCTCGAGCGCGGTGATCTTTTCGAGCAGGCGCGGCACATACTCCTGCATCCGGTCGGGAATGCCGGGCTGGTGGGCGGGCAGCGCACGCAGAGCGGGCAACACCGGCCGCAGCCGGGGGCCAAGATGATCCAGCGCGTTGAGCGCCTCCACGGCCACAAACGGCGCCCGGGCATCCAGCCGCGCGTGCCCCAGCAAAGTGGCCAGCACCGGCTCCAGGTCCTCGCTCCCGCCGAACCGTCCGAGCGCTTCGGCTGCCGCGATCGCCACCGAAGGCGCCTCATCAGCCAACAGCCGTCGCAGCGGAGCCACGGCTGCTCGCACTGCCGCCTCACCCCGGATCAGATGCCCCATCACCGCCCAGTAGCGGATGCCCGGCTCCGCGTCGTTCAAACCGGTCGCCAGCGCCGCCTCCGCGGCCGTGCCGGGACGCGAAGCGTGCTCGGCGGCCTCCAGCAACCGCTCCAGCGGATGGCGTCGCGGGTCTTGCCCCAGCAGCGCCGGGGCGTCGGCGCCGCGACGCCGCTCGCGTTCGGCCTCGGGCAGAAAGCCCAGGTCACGCGTGCTCAGGAGATGTTCCCGAAGAGTCGCGCGCAGCCGCTCGAGGACGGCGCGGTGAGCGGGTGAATCGGCCAGGTTGACGACCTCGTCGGGGTCGGCTTGCAGGTCGTAGAGTTCCTCGGCGGGGCGCGGCTGCCAGAAGTGCGCCTGGGCCGGCGTCAGTTGGCCGGCCTTGTAGCGCTTCTTCCAAACCTGCGTCGTGGGTGTTTCGAACATGTAAGCCACATGCTGGCCGTGCGGCAGGTGGGGCAGGTAGTTGCGCAGGTACACGAAACGGCCGTCGGTAACGCTGCGCACCAGGTCAGGGCGCTCGTCCATCCGTCCGCGGTAGCCGAAGTTGAATGGCGGCGCCGGCGCGCGGTGCGGCCCGAGAAAGGCCCGCCCCTGCATCCAGTCCGGCGGCTTCACGCCGGCCAGGCTCAGGAGCGTGGGCGCCAGGTCCACGAAGTTCACCAGCCGATCCGAGTGACCGCCCGGCTGGTAGTCCGGCGGCGCCAGGTGCCGCCATTTCTCCGGGATGTACACGAGCAACGGGACGTGCAGCCCCGAGTGGTAAACAAACCGCTTGCCCCGCGGCAGGCCGGGGCCGTGGTCACTGAAGAAAAAGACGATGGTGTCCTCCGCTAGACCCGCCGCCGCCAGTTCCTCGAGATTACGCCCGGCCAGCCGGTCCATCGCCGTGATCTGGTCATGGTATTGCGCCCAATCCCGGCGCACCTCCGGCGTGTCCGGATGGTAGGCCGGCACGCGCACCCGGGCCGGGTCATGGATGGAGGTGTGGGGACGCTTCCGCACCTGGCTCTCGTGGGTGACGGTGTGGTTGAAGATGGCGAAAAACGGGCGGCCGGGCGGGCGGTTGGACCAGTGGGCGCGTCCGGAGGATTCGTCCCAAACCGGGCCCGGCTTCATCAGGTTGTAATCCTCCTTCTGGTTGTTCGTGCAGTAGTAACCGGCCTCGCGCAACAATTGCGGATACATCTGCAGCCCCGGCGGCAGCGGCACCAGACTGCGCATGTGCTCGGCCCCCAACGTGGTCGGGTGCACCCCCATGATGATGGCCGTGCGCGCCGGGGCGCACACCGGCGCTCCCGACCAGACCCGCGTGTACCTCATGCCGCGCTGTGCCAGCCGATCGAGGTTCGGCGTTACGGCGTCCGCATCCCCGTAACAGCCCAGATGCGGCCCGATGTCCTCGCAGGTGATCCACAGGATGTTGGGCCGCGCCGCGCTGCCCGTCGGCTCCACCGTTTGGGCGGCCGCCGTCGAGCCAAGCACCAAAACCATCATGCAAACACGGGTCTTCATGCGCTGCCACGACACCTTACCCCCCGCCCTGCTCCTGTCCATGTAGAACCGTCCGCCGCGGCACAACAACGGCTGCACCCCCTGAAAGTTGTTGGCAGAAGGCGCCACCTCCTCTCGCGGTTGGGGCAGCACAGACCATGGCCGCCCGATACGCGAGGCGTGTCAGTATTTGACATGCGCACGCTGCTGACAACCCCCAAGCCAGACGGCATGTCGGTTTACCCCGGCCTCGCCTCGAAGCCGTCGACCGTGGCCTGCCGGCGATGGCCTGGTGGGTGCTTTGGGGC
>JBBIVJ010000054.1:0-14354 GCA_037439785.1 Verrucomicrobiales bacterium
GCGGTCAAGTGGTATCGCCGGGCGGCGGATCAGGGACTTGCGGAGGCGCAATTCATCCTTGGCGTGATGTATGCCCTCGGCCGGGGCGTGGCCCAGGATGACGCTGAAGCGGTCAAGTGGTATCGCCGGGCGGCGGATCAGGGAGATGCGGAGGCGCAACGCGCCTTGGCCCGATGCTATTACCTTGGAACAGGGGTGGTCAAAGATGAAGTTGGGGCCTACAAGTGGATTTTGCTCGCGGGTGCCCAAGGAGACGAGGCTGCTCGGAGAATGATCAGGGTTCTTGAGCAAGACTTGCTGCCGTCCCAGCGGGCGGAGGGGCAGCGGCTTGCACGGGCATTTGTGCCGCGAAAGGGGGGAGCAGGAAGCACCGCCGCCGGGCCAGAGTCGCTGGACGGCACTTCCTCGACCGCGCTCGCACCCAAATTTACCGGAAGCGGATTTTTTATCACCGAGGATGGCTATTTGATCACCAACGAGCACCTCGTCAGCGATGCATCGCGGGTGGCCGTGGTAACCAGCCGGGGGAATTTTGCGGCGAAGGTCATTAAAGTGGACGCGGCGAACGATATTGCCTTGCTCAAGGTTGAGGGCAGGTTTCCCGCCCTGGCGGTTGCTCCGAGACGGGGCGTCAAGCTGGGCGCCACGGTGGCAACGGTGGGTTTTCCCAATGTGGGCTTGCAGGGGTTCGCGCCCAAGCTATCCAAAGGGGAAATCGCAAGCCTCACCGGGGTGTTGGACGATGCCCGGCATTTTCAGATCAGCAATCCGGTCCAACCGGGAAATTCCGGCGGGGCGTTGGTGGATGAACGCGGGAACGTGATCGGCATCGTCGTGGGGAAACTGAGCCAGCGGATGGCGTTGGCCACAAGCGGCCAACTGGCGGAGAACGTCAACTACGCGGTCAAAAGCAGCTTCCTGCTGAGCTTTCTGGAGGCCCTGCCCGCGGTGGTTTCCACGCTGCCAGAGCCGGCGACCAGGGCGCTGGCGTTCGAAGAAGTGGTCCGGCGGGCGCGCGAGGCGGCCGTGCTGGTGCTGGTGTATTGAAGCCGGGTGTTCGAACCGTCCGGGCCGGGGACGGCTCGGCGGCGTTCATGCGCGTCGCCGGAGCAGCCTGTTTCCCTGGCTGCAGGTGCTCCGGAGAGTGAGACTGCCACTGCGGCACTGAAAGGTGCGGGCGTGCCAGGGGATCGCCCGCGGGCGGGAAGGCCGTTTCCTTTGCCCCCCGGACGGCAACGGACAAGGGTAAAGGGAAAGGCAGATACAAGACCGGGAGGTCTGCGCTACAGCCAACCTGGCAAAGGCCTGAAGTCGAGTGCCGCCCCCGCGCCCGGGGCTCGCCCGGGGAACGTTGCGCCGACGCGATGCCGCGGGCAGCATCCGCCCGCCACCCCGCCCGGCGGCCCTGATGTGGACCGACCTTCAGCGCGAGGGGATCGCCCTCGCGATCTTCGCGCTGACCTGCCTGCTGGCCCTGGCCATGAGCGCCAACCTGGGCAGCGTCTGCACCCTGGTGGGCAACCCTCAGAACATGATCATCGGCCAGTTGTCCGGCCTGCCGTTTGGCCGCTTCACCCTCGAACTGCTGCCCGCGGCCGCCGCCGGCTCGAACCTCTTCTCGAACGTACCCTTCGTGCTCGTGGCCGGGCAGTGGCTGCCCCACTTCGCCGACCCGCCCCTGATGTGGAAGGTCATGGCCCTGGCCACGACCTTCGCCGGCAACCTCACCCTGCTGGGCTCGGTGGCAAACCTCATCGTGGTCGAGTCCGCCCGCGGCCATCTCGAGGTGGGATTCTGGGACTACGCCCGCTACGGCATCCTGGTCACCCTGCTGACCCTGGCGGCGGGCTTGGGGTTGCTGCTGGCGGTGGCCGGCTGAATCCCCGAACACCGCCCCCCGGTACCCCGCGGGGAACAGACAGCGGCCCCCTGTCCTGGCGGCGGCCGGGGCGGCCGCGCTCCCCAAACCTCTGACATCTGGTCTCGGGCCTCCGACTCCGGCCTTCGACTTTCGACCTTCGACCGTTTCTTTGTGGTGCAGCCGTCCCGCCTGCCTCTCCCCTGCAGCCGGGACGGCTGCACCACCATCCCCCCCTTCGCGGCCGACCTTCGGCACGGCTACTCTTGCCCTTGTGGAGTCTGCCTCCGAGAAACGGCTCAGAGCTTGTGGCCGGCGGAGTCGCCCAGGCTGCAGGTCGGCGGGGTGCCGACCGGGTTGTAGGAATAGGTGCCGCCGGCGGGGCACTCGGGCGCCCCTTTCTTGAGCATGGCGTTGATGGCGGCCTCGTCCAGGGCATCGCCGTTGGCTTTGCGGTTTTCCGCGGCCCAGGCCTCCTTGGCGCTGTCAATGGCCTGGAGGTTCATGATGCAGGCCTGGCGCTGGGCGTTCTGCCGCATTTTGGCAAAATTGGGGATGGCGATGGCCGCCAGCAGGCCAATGATGGCCACCACGATCATGATCTCAATCAGGGTAAACCCGGAGCGGAAACAGGGGTTGATGCGCATACGCGTTGTCGTGTCACGTCCACCCGCTTGACCGGACCGCGGTCGCAGGCGGGGCGGTTGGGGCCTGCGATGGCTCACTCTTAAGACCGGTCCGGCCGGCTTGTCAACGTCGCCGGCGTGTTCTCGAACACCGCAACACCGGGAAAGTTGTTGTCGCCGTCCGGCCGGGGAACGGGGGAAGGGAATCGGCCTTCGCCGTAAACGCCAGAGTGAGGCGCGCTCCAAGCTGGTCCCTGTGACGACGGGGCGGCCCGGAACAGCGGCAGTCGGTGGTGCGGCGAGGAGCCGAACCCGGCAGGTGAAGCGGCCGCGATGGCGGCTGGCCGACAAGGGTGGAACGGGCACCCGCTCCAGCCGGGACCGCGAGGACGCGGTCCCTCTCGACGCGGTCCCTCCCGTGGGAGGGTCGGCGTCCCTGCCGAGCCGGCCCGGCCTGCTTCCCCCTCCACCAGCCCTGCGTGCCCGCCGCGTCACGCGGCGAATCTCCTCTCCGGCGGCTCACGCCGGGTGCCCGGGCCGCGGCCTGCCCCGGCGCGCTTTTGCCGTTGAGCAAAGGGCCGCGTCCGCGTTTCATCGGTGCTTCATGGACATTCTGGCCGAGCTGCAGGCCCGCGGGTTGTTCGCGGATTGCACCGATACGCCGGCCCTGGCGGCCCGTCTGGCCGCGGGGCCGATCACCCTGTACTGCGGGTTTGATCCCACGGCCGACTCGCTACATGTGGGCAACCTGGTCCCCCTGCTGGCGCTGCGCCGCTTCCAACTGGCCGGGCACTGTCCCATCGCCCTGGCCGGTGGGGCCACGGGCATGGTGGGGGATCCCTCCGGCAAGTCGGCCGAGCGCAACCTGCTCAGCCGCGACCAGGTCCGGGCCAACATCGCCGCGATCAAGGCGCAACTGGCCCGTTTTCTGGACTTCGAGGGGCACGCCAACCCCGCCCACCTGGTGGACAACGCCGACTGGCTGGCGCCGCTGAGCTACCTGGACTTTCTGCGCGAGGTCGGCAAGCACTTCACGGTGAACTGGATGATCGCCAAGGAATCGGTCCGCGCCCGGATGGAGGACCGCGAGGCGGGCATCAGTTACACCGAGTTCAGCTACATGCTCCTCCAGGCATACGACTTTTACCACCTGCGGCGGGAATTCGGCTGCGAGCTTCAGGTGGGCGCCACCGACCAGTGGGGCAACATCACCGCCGGCGTCGAGCTGACCCGCCGCAAACTCGGCGCGACCGTCTGGGGCCTGACCTTCCCGCTCCTCACCCGGGCCGACGGGACCAAGTACGGCAAGACCGCCGCCGGCGCCGTGTACCTGGACGCCCGCCGCACCAGCCCGTACCGGTTCTACCAGTTCTTCGTCCAGGCCGAGGATGCCGACGTGATCAAGCTGTTGAACGTCCTCACCTTCGTCCCGCTGGAGGAAATCCGCGCCCTGGCCGGGGAAGTGGCCACCCACCCCGAGGCCCGCGCCGCGCCGAAGCGCCTGGCACGCGAGCTGACCACCCTGGTCCACGGCCCCACCGCCTGCGCCGAGGCCATCCGGGCCAGCGAAATCCTCTTCGGCGGCTCGCTCGAGGGATTGAGCGAGGCGGCGTTTGACGAAATTGCGGGGGAGGTGCCCACGCGGGAGCTGCCGCGCAGCCGGTTCGAGGGGGCGGGGACCGGGCTGCTGGAGGTGCTGGTGGCGGCCGGGCTCTGCACCAGCAAGGGTCAGGCCCGGAAGGACGTCGAAGGCGGCGGCATCTACCTGAACAACGTGCGCGAGACCTCGCTGCGCCGCGCGGTGACCTCGGCCGACCTGCTGTTCGGCAAGCACCTGCTGCTGCGCAAGGGCAAGCGCACCTACGTGGTGGTGAGCGCCCGCTGAGGGCCGGGGTTGCGCCGGCGGGCCGTCCGTTCGAGGCCCCCGCGGGCGGCGAGGGTTCAGGGCTCGCGCGCCTCGCGGGGGCGCACGCCCACCCGGCTCAGGTCAATGGGCTGGAAACCCAGCTTGAGCGCCGGCGATTCGGCCCGGAGCCGGAAATCAAATTTCTCCGGCGCGACGAACAGGGGATCTGCGACCACGGAGTGCACGTCGTGGCCGCGTTGCCGCCATTCTTCGAGGGTGGCCCCGGCAAAGCGCAGCGCCTCCGGCCGCCCGGCCAGGCGGGTGTCGAAGTACACGTTGGCGTCCATGCGGTAGTGGTCGTTGGACCAGTTGCTGCCCAGCAGGTCGCCGGAGTCGAAGTACACGATGTTGCGGGTGAACTGGAACGAGCGGTGGGGCTCGGCCCGGGTGCGCATGAGCTGGTGCTCGCGGTTGAAGGCAAAGATGTTGTTCCGCACCACGTTGTCCCGGCCGTAGTGCTGGTGGAAGCCGGCGCTCTTGCAGCGATAGACCACGTTGCTCTCCAGCAGAATCTCCGAGCTGCCCTCGTCGGTGTACAGGCCCCAGCCGCCGTAGGTAAAAGCCTCGACGTCGTGGATGAGGTTGTTGCGGATGACGGTGCCCTTCTGGATGCCCAGGGTGTACACCGCGCCCATGTCGCTGAGCCTGCCCTGGCCGACGTGGTGGAGGTGGTTGAACTCGATCCGGTTTCCCCGGCAGGGGGTCTCCTGGTAACCCCAGTTCCAGCCGACCGAGATGGCCGTGTAGTACAGGTGGTGAATGTGGTTGTGGGCGATCCGGTTGGTGCCGCTTTGCAGGATGAACACCCCGACCGCCGGCGGGTAGATCAGGCCGGCATGGTGAATCTCGTTGTCGGTCACGATGTGGGAATGGTTCTGCTCGAAGGGCCCGCCGCGCCGGTCCGGCACGCCGAGTCGGACCCCGCCCGCGCCCAGCTCGAACATCTGGTTGCCCACGATGCGCCAGCGCTGGCAGCCGCGACCCAGCTCGATGGCGTAACCGGCCAGTTGGGTGAAGGTGCAGTCTTCCACGGCACAATCGGTCGCCGCCTCGGCGAACAGGTCGCCGCGCACGTCCATCGCCGCCTGGGTGTCCGCGTAACCGTTCGGACCGAGGGTCCAGTCCGTGTGGGCGAAGGTCAGCCCGCGCAGGACCACATGCCGCACGGCCTGTTGGGCGGCCAGGTGGCCCTCGAAGCGGAGCAGTTCCGGCAGGCGCGGGGCGATAACCTCCGCCTGCGCCAGGTCCTCGCCCGGCAGCGGCCAGTAGGTGACCACGCCGGTGCGACGGTCGAGGTACCACTCCCCGGGCTGGTCCAGAGCGTCGGGCGCGTTTTCCACGTAGTACCGGGCGTTGTTCTCGCGGTTCGAGGGACGCGGGTTCCCGGAAAGCGTGGCCACGTGGTGGTTCGTGTCCACGGCCCGGATTTGCATCCGCAGGTCCGCCCAGGCCAGCAGGGCGATGACCTCGACCTCGCCGTCCGCCGCCCACCCGGGGCGGATGTCGCCGGGGCGGAATCTGAGGCGGACCGGTTGGTCCTGCGGGCTTTCGCCCTGGATGCGGAAGAAGCCTTCGTTCGGCGTGCGGGCGCGTTGGCGGCGCTGGCCGTTGACAAACAACTGGCGAAACACCCAGCGGCCCTCGCGCACGTCCGGCACCGCGGCCTCCCACAAGCCCGGCCGGCCGGGGGCGGGTCGCCAATCCGTGATCCGCCGGCCTCCGCTGAGCACGGGGCGTTCCCCCGGATACGCCGCCACCACCAACGGCCGGTCCGACGCCGGCCCCGAATCCTCCGGCGTCAACTGCACCGGTGCCGCCAGCGCATAAACGCCCTGCCGCAGCAGGATGGTCACGCCCTCGGCCGCGCGGCCGGCGGCCTTTTCCGTCCGCGCCCGGGCCAGAGCCGCGGGCAGGGTGGCCATCGGGCCGTCCGTTCCGGCGGCGTTGGGCTCGGCCGGGCGGCCGCTCCAGGTGTCCTTGCCATTCGGCGCGACGTGGAGGGTCAGCGGGGCGGCCAGGGTGGTGGAAAGCAAAGCGGTCAAAACCAGCGGAGCCAGCGGGGCGTGTTTCATGTCCCAACAGTACGCGGCCCGGCACAAGGCAATTCAAGCGTTTCTCTCCAGCCCGGCGCCGGGCCCGGGCGCGGCGCGGGACTTTTCCGGCCGGGGCTGAGCACACCGAAGTCCACCGTCTCGCGACGGTCGGGTTGGCGCGGGAACCACCGGCTCCACCGGCGGAACCCGGCTCACACCGGCCGGACCACCGACTGCGGCCGCAGATAATCCAAGAAGGTGTCCGGGCCGAGCACGCCGCCGCCGCAGCCGCTCAAGTTGCAGCCGCCGTAAGGCACGCCGTGAGCGAAGAGGTTGTGGGCGTTGATCCAACTGTTGCCCGCCACCAGGGCCTCGGCCACGCGGTTGGCCCGGTCCAGGTCGCGCGACCAGACGCTGTTGGCCAGGCCGTAGGCGGTGCGGTTGGCCAGGTCCACCGCCTCGGCTTCGCCGTCGAACGGCACCACGTAGGCCACCGGCCCGAAAATCTCCTCGCGCCAGCAGGCGTTGTCCGTCGGCCCGGTCAGCAGGGCGGGCTTGACGTAAAAGCCGCCCTCGTGGCCGGGCACGGTCGCCGGGCCGCCGGGCAGCAAGGGCCGGGCGCCCTGGTGTTCGCCGCGTTGCAGGTAACCGAGCACGCGCTGGCGCTGTTTCTCGCTGACCACCGGGCCCATTTGCGTCTGGTCGTCCAGGCCGTGGCCGAGGCGCAGGCCGGCGAGCACCTCGGCGGCCTTGTTCACCAGCGGTTCATACACCTTCCGGTGAAGGATCCAGCGGGTGGCGGTGCAGCAGACCTGGCCGGCGTTGAGGGCGACGGCGGCCGCCAGGGTCCGGGCCGTGGCCTCCACGTCCACGTCGTCGAACACCACCGCCGCGCCCTTGCCGCCCAGTTCGAGTTTGACCGGCACCAGGTTGCGGCCGCAGGCCCCGGCCACCAACCGCCCCACCTCGGGCGAGCCGGTAAACGACATCCGCCGGATGCCCGGATGCCGCGCCAGCGCCGCGCCGGCGGTCTCGCCAAACCCGGGCACGACGTTGAGCACGCCCGGCGGCAGGCCGGCCTGCTCGGCGAGGGTGCACAAGTAGAGCGTGGACAACGGGGTGTCCTCCGCGGGCTTGATGACGACGGTGTTGCCCGCGGCCAGCGCCGGGGCGATGCCCCAGCCCACCAACAGGAAGGGGAAGTTCCACGGGAAAATGAACGCGCCCACACCCCAGGGCTGGCGCACCTGCCAGACCTCGAAGCCGGACACGGCGATGGGCTCGCGGCGCCGGGTGTGGACGGACAGGTCGGCGTACCAGCGGAGCGTTTGGGCGGCGTGTGGCACGTCGAAATCGCGGGCGTTGGACAGCGGTTTGCCCACGTCCAGGGCCTCCAGTTGCGCGAGGATGTCGCGGTGCCGGTCCACCAGGTCGGCCAGCCGGTGCAGGATCACCGCCCGGTCGTTGGCCGGCATCGTGGCCCAGCCGCTCTGGCGAAAGGCCCGCTCCGCCGCCGCCACCGCGCGGTCAATGTCCTCCGTCTCGCCCGCGGCCACGGTGGCCAGCACCCGGCCGGAGCCGGGGTCGCGGGTCTCGAAGGTGCCGCCGCGGACCGCCCCGGTCCATTCGCCGCCGATGTACAATTTGAGGGGCGTCCGGCTCAGAAATGCCGTCACTTCAGGCAGGAGGGCTTGCATCATGGCGCCTTTGAGAAGGGAAGGTACACGCCCCGTCCACCGGGGCCGGCCGTACCGGGCCGGGCTTCTGTGCTGCGTAATGGGTCGGGGGTCATGACGCAAGTTTAGTCACCGCGGCGCGGCGGTCAAACCCCGGGTGCCCGTGCGCGGCCGGGGCCGGCGGTGGAAGGTTTTTCCCGGCGGCCCCTCCGCGCGGGCGCGCGGCGGAGCGGCTCCGGACCCGCGAACCTCCCGCCGTTCAAAGCACCTCGAGGTACAGCGCCCGCAGGTCCTCGCGCGTGACCGGGACGGCGTTGGTACGATGGCAGGGGTCTTCCCAGGCCTGCTCGGTGAGGGCGTCGAGCTGCCCGGCCTGCACGCCGTGGTCGCGCAGCCGGCCGGACAGCCCCAGGCTGGCGAGCAGACCGCGCACAAACTCGATGGTGAACGCATCGGCCTCGGCTTCCGGGCAGCGCAGCACGTCCAGTCCGCACGCCAGCCCCACCCGGCGGTACAGCCCCGGTTTGCGGGCGGCGCAGAACTTCATGCCCGCCACCAGGCAGAGGGCGTTGGCCAGGCCGTGATGCAGGCCGCAGAGGGTGGACAAGGGGTGCGCCAGCGAATGCACCACGCCCGGGTCCTTTTGAAAGGCCACCCCGCCCATCGCCGCCGCCACCAGCATGTACCCCCGCGCCTCCAGGTCCCGCCCCTCGTGGCAGGCCCGCGGCAGCGCCTGCACGATCAATCGGATACCCTCCAGCGCGATGCCGTCGCACAGCGGATGAAACACCGGGCAGGTGAAACTCTCGATGCAGTGCGTCAGGGCATCGGCGCCGGTGGCGGCGGTCAACCGCGGCGGCAGGCCCACCGTCAATTCCGGGTCCAGAATCACCGCCCGGGCCAGCAGCTCCGGGTGGAACAGCACCGCCTTGCGGCCGGTGGCCGCGAGGGTGATGACCGCGCTGCGCCCCACTTCGCTGCCGGTGCCGGCGGTGGTGGGAATGGCCACCAACGGCGCCAGCCCGCTCCAGTCCGCCGACTCCTCATAAAACCGGGCCAGGGGAAAACCGGGCCGCCGCGCCAGCAACCGGGCCGCCTTGCCGGCATCCAGCGCACTCCCCCCGCCAAAGGCGATTACCCCGTCGCAGCCCGCTTCCCGCATCAGTTGCGCCGCCAGGCGCACGTCGTCCTCGATCGGGTTGGGGTGAACCTGGCCGAAGAGGAACCACTGGCGGTTGCAGCCGCCGGGGCCGAGCACCGCGGTCAGCGCGCGAAAGGCCCCGGTCTCGACCAGGCCGGGGTCGGTGACCACCAGCGGACGTCGAATGCCCAGCCGCTGCAGGTGCTCCGGCAATACCCGGAGCGCGCCCGGGCCGTAGAGGATGGGGGTGGGAAAGGCGAAGGTCGTCAGGCTCATGATCCGGGTGCGCGTGGGCCGCCCCTCGGCTGGTTCGCCGAAGCGGGCCGCACGCCGGGGGAATCTGGCGCCGCCCCGCCCGCCCGTCGAGCCTCAAGCCCGCTGCCCAAAAGCCGGAAGCCAACTGCCACACCCCGCGTAGCCGCTTCTGGCACGCGGTGGGCCCCTTGCCATTGCGCCGCCATTCGGCCGATTGGGTCACGGCCAGGGCTGGGGGGCAGCCGTCCCGGCTGCAGGGTTTGCAGGCGAGGACGCCTGTACCACAGCGTCAGCAGGCCAGACGCCTGCATCACTAGGGGGATTGTGGTGCAGCCGTCCCGGCTGCAGGGGTCGCAGGCCGGAGGTCTGCACCACAACGGCTGCAGGCCAGACGCCTGCACCACTAGGGGGATTGTGGTGCAGCCGTCCCGGCTGCGGGGGTCGCAGGCCGGAGGTCTGCACCACAACGGCTGCAGGCCAGACGCCTGCATCACTAGGGGGATTGTGGTGCAGCCGTCCCGGCTGCAGGGGTCGCAGGCCGGAGGTCTGCACCACAACGGCTGCAGGCCAGATGCCTGCATCACTAGGGGGATTGTGGTGCAGCCGTCCCGGCTGCAGGGGTCGCAGGCCGGAGGTCTGCACCACAACGGCTGCAGGCCAGATGCCTGCACCACAAGAGAGGGCCAATGGTCGAAGGCCGGATGTAACCGCCGCCGGCACGCGGCGGACCACCCCTCCGCCAGCTCCCGCCAGTTCCCGCCCGCCCCGAAACTCCAAATCTCCTCACCTCCTTGACTTTACCTGACGAAATGCCTTGAAATTCGGCCTGTTCAATGCCTGCCTGACCTGCGCCCGGGCGCTCGTCGAGCAGACTCGGACAACAACTACCAGACCAAGAACCACCTCAAGAGGCAGACCGTGGCCAGGCCAAGAAACCACCCTCCCACCGCCGAACCTCCCGGCGCCACCGTCGGCTACGAAGCAGAGCTGTGGCGCATGGCCGACGCCCTGCGCGGCAGCATGGACGCGGCCGAGTACAAGCACGTCGTCCTCGGCCTGATCTTCCTCAAGTACATCTCCGACGCCTTCGAGGAGCACCACGCGAAGCTGGTCGCCGAGAAGGGGACCGGGGCCGACCCCGAGGACCCCGACGAGTACCGCGCCCAAAGCATCTTCTGGGTGCCGCCCGAAGCCCGCTGGGCGCACCTCAAGGCGCAGGCGAAGCAGCCCACGATCGGCCAGCTCGTGGACGACGCCATGGCCGGCATCGAACGCGACAACTCCGCGCTCAAGGGCGTGCTGCCGAAGGACTACGCGCGCCCCGCGCTCGACAAGACCCGCCTCGGCCAGCTCATCGACATGATCAGCAACATCAAGGTCGGCGACGAGGCGAGCCGCGCCAAGGACGTGCTCGGCCGAGTCTACGAGTACTTCCTCTCGCAGTTCGCGAGCGCCGAGGGCAAGAAGGGCGGCGAGTTCTACACGCCCCGCTGCGTCGTCAAGCTCCTGGTCGAGATGCTCGAGCCCTACCGCGGCCGGGTGTACGACCCGTGCTGCGGCTCGGCAGGCATGTTCGTGCAGTCGGTGGAGTTCATCCGCGCGCACGCCAACGGAAACGGCAACGGCGGCAAGGCGAAGGCCGACATCTCGATCTACGGCCAGGAGTCGAACTACACCACCTGGCGTCTTGCCAAGATGAACCTCGCCATCCGCGGCATCGACGGCCAGATCGCCCAGGGAGACACCTTCCACAACGACCGCCACCCCGACCTCAAGGCCGACTTCATCCTCGCCAACCCGCCGTTCAACGTCTCCGACTGGGGCGGCGAGCGGTTGCGCGACGACAAGCGCTGGAAGTTCGGCGTGCCGCCGGCCGGCAACGCGAACTTCGCCTGGGTGCAGCACATCGTGCACCACTTGGAGCCGGCGGGCGTCGCCGGGTTCGTGCTCGCCAACGGTTCGATGTCGTCCAACCAGTCCGGCGAGGGCGAGATCCGCAAGAGCCTGATCGAGGCCGACCTCGTGGACTGCATGGTCGCCCTGCCGGGCCAGCTCTTCTACTCGACGCAGATCCCGGCGTGCCTGTGGTTCCTCGCGCGCGACAAACGAGGTTCCGCCCTGCCTGCCGCGCCGCAAGCGCAGCGCGGCGCAGGCAGGGACCGCCGCGGTCAGGTGCTCTTCATCGACGCCCGCAAGCTCGGCCGCATGGTGGACCGCACCCACCGCGAGCTGACCGACGAGGACGTCGCGCGCATCGCCGCCACCTACCACGCCTGGCGCCTGCCTGCCGGCAAGGCAGGCGGCGAGAAGGAGGCAGGCGAGTACGCCGATGTCCCCGGCTTCTGCAAGAGCGCGACGCTGGAGGAGGTGCGCAAGCACGGCCATGTGCTCACGCCGGGCCGCTATGTCGGCGCCGAGGCGCAGGAGGACGACCTGCCTGCGCCGAGACCGGGGGCGTATTTCGTCTATGCCATCGCATGTGAAGGTGGCAGCTACTACATTGGGCACACGGATGACCTCCCTCGGCGATGGCAAGAACACGTGTCAGGACAGGGCGCCGATTGGACGAAGAAGAACAAGCCCCGCTATATCGCGCACTACGAAGAATTCACCAGCCGAGAAGAAGCGGTAGCGCGTGAGCAGGAACTAAAGACGACCGCGGGGCGCAGATGGCTTAAGCAAGCCATCGCCGAGGGACGGGCTCGGCAGGCAGGCGGGGAGCCGTTCGAACAGAAGATGAAGCGGCTCACCGCGACGCTGCGCGAGCAGCAGGCCGAGGCGGCGAGGCTGGATGCCGCGATTGCCGCCAACCTGAAGGAGCTGGGGTTCTGAACGCTGCGTTGACCAAGGCGGACCAGCGCTTCCATGATAAACGCACCGTTTATCATGAAAGAAGGCGTCGGCCACAATGAACGCTACGCAGAACAACAAGTTCCGGGCCGGGCGTTACGTGCAGCAACCCGCGGGTTACAGGGCATTCGTACCCGCGCCGCTGCCGCCTGAGCCCCCGCTGGACCTTTCCGGCCCGCTCCACGCGCGGCTGTCCGAGGCCGACTTCGCGCTGGGTCGGCTGGATGGCGCGGTTTTGACCCTGCCCAACCCGGACCTTTTCGTCTTCATGTACGTGCGCAAGGAGGCCGTGCTCTCCAGTCAGATCGAGGGTACGCAATCCTCGCTGCAAAACCTGCTGGCCGCTGAAGCGCGGCTCTTCGACCCCGATACACCCAAGGACGTCAACGAGGTGGTCAACTACGTGCACGCGATGAGCCACGGCCTTGCCCGGTTGGCTGAACTGCCCGTGTCCGTGCGCCTGATCAGCGAAATCCAAACCAAGCTCATGCAAGGCGTGCGCGGCGGGCGGCTGACCCCCGGCGAGTTGCGCACCAGTCAGAACTGGATCGGACCGGCCGGCGGCACGCTCGCCACGGCCACCTTCGTGCCCCCGCCACCTCACGAAGTGCCCGCGGCCCTGTCCAACCTCGAAAGGTTCCTGCACGCCGGCAGCGCGCTGCCGCCGCTGCTTCAAGTCGGCCTGGCCCATGCCCAGTTCGAGACCATCCATCCCTTCCTCGACGGCAACGGGCGCATCGGCCGGCTGCTGATCACCTTCCTGCTGGTGGAAAAGGGGTTGCTCACCAAGCCCGTGCTCTACCTCTCGCACTACTTCAAGCAGCACCGGGCCGAGTACTACGACCGCCTCCAGGCCGTGCGCGACGCCGGCGACTGGGAAGGCTGGATCGAGTTTTTCCTGCGGGGCGTGATCGAGGTGAACCGCGAAGCCACCCAAACTGCCGCCGCCATCCTGCGGATGCGCGAAGAGTACCGGGCAAAGATCACGGACCACCTGGGACGCGCCGCCGGCAACGGTCAGCGCGTCATGGACCGGCTCTTCGACCACCCCATCGTCACGGTCGGCACGGTGCGCGAGTGGCTGAACGTCACACCGGCCGGCGCCAACAATCTGGTCCGACGCCTGACGGACATCGGCCTGCTGCGCGAAATCACCGGCTACGCGCGCAACCGGCGCTTTCGCTTCGACCCGTATCTGCGGCTGTTCGAAGACCCCGGGGAGGCGCAACCATGACACGGTCTCCAAAACAGGCAATCCGGCTTGGGGCAGGCGGCAGGGACCAACGCCAAGCTGCAAGGACGCGAAGCCGCCCGGCCGCCATGCCGCGCGAACAGCAGGCCGAGGCAGCAAAGCTTGATGCCGCGATTGCCGCCAACCTGAAGGAGCTTGGGTATGGCGAGTGAGTGGATCGAGTGCGTCCTCGCTGATGCCTGTCGCTCGATCGACTACGGGCTCACGGCGTCCGCAGCGGACGATGAACGGGGCCCGAAGTTCCTTCGGATCACCGACATCGTTTCCGGGCAGATCGACTGGAAGGCGGTGCCACATGTCTTGGCTGACGATGACACCGTCGCGAAGTACCAGCTCCATGACGGCGACGTTGTCCTCGCGCGGACCGGCGCATCAACAGGTGCCAGTGCTTATGTGAAGGCCCCACCGCTCGCCGTCTTTGCCTCCTACCTGGTTCGCTTGCAGGCAAAGCCTGAATTCAACCCACGCTTCCTCGCCTACTACCTGAAGTCTGACGATTTCTGGACATTCATCCGTGGTGTCCTTGGCGACAAGTCTGCCCAGCCGAACGCGAGCGCCTCGACTATGACGAAGGCGCCACTTCGTGCACCGCGGGACCGGAAGGAACAACGCGCCATCGCCCACATCCTTGGCACGCTGGACGACAAGATCGAGCTGAACCGGCGGATGAGCGAGACGCTGGAGGCGATGGCGCGGGCGCTCTTCAAGTCGTGGTTCGTGGACTTCGACCCCGTCCGCGCCAAGGCCGAAGGCCGCG
>JBBIVJ010000055.1:0-14230 GCA_037439785.1 Verrucomicrobiales bacterium
ACCTGTTGGATTTCGGCCTCGGTCAGCGCCCGGTTCCAGAGGGCGACGTCGTCCAGGAGGCCGGTGAGCCAGTGGGTGGGGTTGGCGCGGAGGATGCCGCCCAGGGAGGTGGTGTTCACCCGCCAGGCCCCCGGTTCCTTGGCCGGGATTTCCACCGCGTCCCGCACCCCGTCAATGTACAGGGCCCGGCTGCCGTCGGCCTGCTGCACAAAGGTGATGTGGCGCCAGGTCCCGTCCAGCGGCTGGCCCACGCTGCGGAGGTGGTTGACCTCGGTCCAACCGCTCTGCCGGAAGAAAAAGTCCAGCGTGCCGTCGTTGCCGGTGTTGGCCGTGCCGAGGTTGAAGAGGGGGTTGTTGTCGGTGGTGCTGGCCTCGCTGAACAGGCGCAGGTCGTTGAGGCCGGTGCCGTTGACGTTGGCCCAGAAGGTGATGGTGAAGGCCGGGTGCTGGTTGATGGGCAGTTGCTCGCCGGGGTTGTTGATCCGCCGGAGCATGGTCTGGCGGGCGTTCTCAAACTGGAAGGCCTGGCCGCGCTTGCCGGGCACCAGGTCCGCGGCAGTGAGATTGGCCAGTTCCAGATCGTAGCCGCTGGCCAGGTCGGGTGTCTTGGTCCCCACCACCTCGTCCAACGGCCAGTAGGAGACCAGGTCTTTGGCCAATGGCGGGAAGACGCTGACCAGGCCTTCGTTGACCACCTGTTGGATTTCGGCCTCGGTCAGCGCCCGGTTCCAGAGGGCGACGTCGTCCAGGAGGCCGGTGAGCCAGTGGGTGGGGTTGGCGCGGAGGATGCCGCCCAGGGAGGTGGTGTTCACCCGCCAGGCCCCCGGTTCCTTGGCCGGGATTTCCACCGCGTCCCGCACCCCGTCAATGTACAGGGCCCGGCTGCCGTCGGCCTGCTGCACAAAGGTGATGTGGCGCCAGGTCCCGTCCAGCGGCTGGCCCACGCTGCGGAGGTGGTTGACCTCGGTCCAACCGCTCTGCCGGAAGAAAAAGTCCAGCGTGCCGTCGTTGCCGGTGTTGGCCGTGCCGAGGTTGAAGAGGGGGTTGTTGTCGGTGGTGCTGGCCTCGCTGAACAGGCGCAGGTCGTTGAGGCCGGTGCCGTTGACGTTGGCCCAGAAGGTGATGGTGAAGGCCGGGTGCTGGTTGATGGGCAGTTGCTCGCCGGGGTTGTTGATCCGCCGGAGCATGGTCTGGCGGGCGTTCTCAAACTGGAAGGCCTGGCCGCGCTTGCCGGGCACCAGGTCCGCGGCAGTGAGATTGGCCAGTTCCAGATCGTAGCCGCTGGCCAGGTCGGGTGTCTTGGTCCCCACCACCTCGTCCAACGGCCAGTAGGAGACCAGACCGTCCCGGAGGTCGGCGTGGAGGTGCAGGCCCCCTGCCAGCGAGGTCAACAGACCCCACAGGACCAGGCGGGCGGGGAAGGTTCGAGCAGAGGTTGGTTGTTTCATCGTGGCTGCATGTTATGGGTTCATCCGCCCTGCCCGAGCGCCTGTCCACCGGACCGGACCCAACCCGGGCCAGCGGGGCATCTACCACAGGGCGATGCTCCTTAATTAACAGACCGGCGTCTGTTGACAAGCCTCCCTCGCGGTGAGGGGCGGTCGGCAGCTCAGGCGCTGCTCCGGCACAAGGGTCGGTTCAGGAGCAGGGTGCGCCCCAAAAGGCGAGGTGGGCCGGGGCTCGACCGGATGGCGCCCGGCCGGGCGGGGGAGTCTTTGTGCCGGGGGCAAGCGCGGGCGCGTGGGGGGGGTCCCGAGCGCCCCACGGTGCGGAGAGTAAGGGGGACAGCGCTTGAGGGGGCCGGCCACAACTTATTTTGCTGGGCGCGGCACCGGCCCACAACCAATTGTGGAAAAACCGTTTTTCGTGATTGTCCCGGCAGGGCGGCGCGGTTAAGCTTTGAGCCCTTCGGAACAGGCCTGGAAAACGAGTGCCAACGCGTTGTTTCCAGGGCGATTCCGGCCCTAAATGGACATGGCTGACACGCAACCTCAGCTCGAAAAATACGACGCCTCGAAGATTGACAAGCTGGAAGGCCTGGAAGCCGTGCGCAAACGCCCGGGCATGTACATCGGCGACCCGGACGAGCGCGGCCTCCACCACTGTGTCTTCGAGGTGCTGGACAACTCGATTGACGAGCACCTGGCCGGCTTCTGCAAACACATCGAGGTCACCGTGCACGTGGACGGCTCCTGCTCGATCCGCGACGACGGCCGGGGCATCCCGGTGGACATCCATTCCAAGTGGAAGATTCCCGCCGTCGAGCTGGTGCTGACCAACCTCCACGCCGGCGGCAAGTTTGGCCAGGGGGCCTACAAGTACTCCGGCGGCCTGCACGGGGTGGGCGCCAAGTGCGTCAACGCGCTCTCCGAGTGGTTCAAGGTGGAGGTCTGCCGGGACGGCCTGGTGTACTTCATGGAATTCGCCCGTGGCGTGACCACCCGCAAGCTGGAGGTCATCGGCAAATCGCGCCACACCGGCACCCTGGTCACCTTCAAGCCCGACCCGGAAATCTTCACGCTGACCACCGAGTTCAAGTTCGAGATTCTGGCCACCCGGCTGCGCGAGCTGGCGTTCCTGAACCCGGGCCTGGAGATCGTGCTCACCGACGAGCGCACCGAGAAAACCGAGCGCTTTTACTACCGGGACGGCATCGAGGAGTTTGTCCGCCAACTGGGGCGCACCAAACAGGTGCTCCACCCCAAACCCATCAGCCTCGCCGGCAAACGCCAGCTCAAGATCGAAGGCCGCGACGAAGACGTCTTCGTGGACTGCGTGCTGCAGTACACCGACAGCTACAACGACCAGATTCTCTGCTTCGCCAACTCGATCTCCAACCCCGATGGTGGAACCCACCTGACCGGCTTCCGCACCGCCCTGACCCGCGCCGTCAACCAGTACGCCCGCCAGAACAACCTCATCAAAGACAAGGACCCGGCCCTCACCGGCGACGACGTCCGCGAGGGGCTCATTTGCGTGCTGAGCGTCAAACTGCCCCACCCCCGCTTCGAGTCGCAGACCAAGGTCAAGCTCGTGAACACCGAGATCGAAGGGGTCGTCGCCTCGGTGGTTTACGACGGCCTGATGACCCACTTCGATGCCAACCCCTCCGTCGCCCGCCGGGTGGTGGACAAGGCCCTCACCGCCGCCCGCGCCCGCGAGGCGGCCCGCAAGGCGCGGGACACCGTCCGCAAAAGCGCCCTCAGTGGCGGCGGCCTGCCGGGCAAGCTGGCCGATTGCTCCGACCGCGACCCCGCCAATACCGAGCTGTACATCGTTGAGGGCGATTCCGCCGGCGGCTCGGCCAAGCAGGGACGTGACCGGCGCTACCAGGCCATCCTCCCCATCCGGGGCAAGCTCATCAACGTCGAGAAGGCCCGCCTGGACAAGGTGCTCCAAAACGCCGAAATCCGCACCATGATCACCGCCGTCGGCACCGGCATCGGCAACGGCGAAAGCGAAGGCTCCTTCGACCTGTCCCGCCTCCGCTACCACAAGATCATCATCATGACCGACGCGGATGTGGACGGCTCCCACATCCGGACCCTCCTCCTGACGTTCTTCTATCGGCAGATGCCGGAGCTGATCAAACGGGGCTTCGTGTACATCGCCCAGCCGCCGCTCTACCAGATCAGCCGCAAAAAACGCGTCGAGTACGTCGAAGACGATGCCGCCCTGAACCGGATTTTGATCCAGCTTGGCGTCGAGGAGGTGCGGCTGCGCAACCTGGCCGACGGGCGCGAACTGACCCAGAAACAACTGGCCGAAATCCTCGAACTGCTGGTGGCCCTGGACAAGTATGCCCGCGCCCTCCGCCGCCACGGCGGGGACTTCGCCGACTACCTCGAGCGCCGCCATCCCCAAACCCACGCCCTGCCGCGGCACCTGGTGAAGGTGCGCGAAGGCAATGAGGAGCACGTCCATTACTTCCACGACGAGGCCGAGCTCCGTCAGTTTGGGGAGGCGAACCCGGACCTGGGCCTTTTCGGCGGCGAAGACCAGGAAAACGGTGCCGAAAAACCGGCGGAGCGTCGCAACGGCAGCCCGGGCACCACGCGGCGCGCCCGGCACATCGAAATACACGAAAGCAAGGCCATCGAAGACCTGCTGCGCAAGCTGGAGCGCAAAGGGCTCAACGTCGAGCACTACGCCGCCCAGGACCAGCCGCTGTTTGAACTGATCGAAGGGAGTGGCGACGACGAACGCCGCACCCCCCTCTTTGCCATTCCCGAAATCCTCCGACGGGTCCAGGAGGTCGGCAAACGCGGCCTGGAGATCAAACGCTTCAAGGGGCTGGGGGAAATGAACCCGGACCAGTTGTTCGAGACCACCATGAACCCGGCCAAGCGCAAGCTGCTGCGGGTCGAACTGACCGACGCCATCGAGGCCGAGCGGATGTTCACCACCCTGATGGGCGACGAGGTCGAGCCGCGTCGCCAGTTCATCGAGGACAACGCCCTGAACGTGCGCAACCTGGATGTGTGAAAAAAGGGCTTGACATAGTGACCACATGAGACTACATCGGGGCTGTGAAAAAGAAACCGGGCCTTCGTTACCCCCCCACATGACCCAGGCACTTGAAATCAAGGAAGCGGTGATGGTCCCCGGAGTCGGGCTCACCGTGCCCGTTCGGGCGGCCAAGGCCAAGCTGTCGGCGTTGCTGGAGATGGTGTCGGCCGGGCGCGAGGTCACGATCACCAGTGACGGCAAGCCCAAGGCGGTGCTGGTACCGGTGACCGCCCGTCGCGGGCAGAAGGTCTTCACGGGCACGATCGAGACGTTGCGCAAGCTGCCCCTGCAAACGGAAGGGCCGTTTGCGGAGGAGATCGTCCGCGCCGATCGCGATGGCCGGGGCTGGTGATGGCCATGTACCTGGACACTTGCGTCCTCGTCAAACTGGTCAGCCACGAGCCCGACAGCGAGGCCTACGACCGGCTGGTGCGCGGCCAGCCGGTGGTCACGTCCGAACTGGCCGTGGCCGAGGTGCGATCCGCCCTGTTCGCCAAAGAGCGGACGGGGCGGATTTCTCGTGCCGCCCGGCTGGCCGGCTGGCGGTTGTTTCAGGAGCGGGTTCTGGAAGGCGAGTTTGAATTGCTGCCCTTGAACCGGTTGGTGGTCGAGCGCGCGGGCAGCATCATCGAACAATGTCACCCCCACGTCCCGCTGCGGACGCTCGACGCCCTTCATGTGGCCGCCGCCGAGCTTCATGGCGGTCAGGAAATGTGCAGCAGCGACCGGCGGGTCCGTGACGCCTGCACCCTGCTGGGCCTGGCTCTGGTGCCCGAACCCCCGGCCGGATAACCCGTCTTTTTTTCATGCCTGATTCCCCAGACTCCTCCTCGCCTGCCCCGCAGGAAACCCCGCCGGGGGGGGGGACCTCCACCCGCGGCGTGGACCTGCCGGTGACCAACACCCCCTTGTTCGCCGCCGGCGAGAAAATCGAGCGCATCAACGTGGCGGACGAAATCCGCAACTCGTTCCTCGACTACTCGATGTCCGTGATCATCTCCCGGGCGTTGCCGGACGTGCGGGACGGCCTCAAGCCCTCCCAGCGCCGGCTGCTCTACGCGATGTATCACGACCTGAACCTCCTGCCCACCCGCAAGCACCTCAAGTGCGCCCGCATCGTGGGGGAGACGATGGGCAAGTACCACCCGCATGGCGACCAGGCCATCTACCCCACCCTGGTGCACATGGCCCAGCCCTGGTCCATGCGCGAACCCCTGGTGGACGGCCAGGGCAACTTCGGCTCCGTCGAGGACGATCCCCCCGCGGCCATGCGCTACACCGAGGCGCGCCTGACCCCGCTGGGGGCGGTGCTCATGCAAGACCTCGATCAGGACACGGTGGACTTCGTGCCCACCTACGACGAGGAACACGAGGAGCCGGTCGTCCTGCCCGCGGCCTTCCCCAACCTCCTGGTCAATGGCGGCACCGGCATCGCCGTGGGCATGGCCACCAACATGGCCCCCCACAACCTGGGCGAGGTCGTGGACGCCATCTGCGCCCAGATTGACCAGCCGGACATCTCGATCCCCGAGCTGATGCGCCACCTCAAGGGACCGGACTTTCCCACCGGCGGCGTGGTATGCGGGCTGGAGGGCATCTGCGATTGCTTCGCCACCGGCCGCGGCACGCTCAAACTGCGCGGGGTGGTCGGTGTCGAGACCCTCAAGGGCGGTCGCGAGCAGATCGTCATCACCCAGATTCCCTTCAACGTGAACCGCGCCGAGCTGGTCAGCCGCATCGCCGCGCTGGTCAACGAGGGCGAAATCAAGGAATTCAAGGACATCACCGCCGTCCGCGACGAATCGGACGAAAACACCCGCGTGGTCATTGAAATCCGCCGGGACGCCGTGGCCCGGCTCATCATCAACAATCTCTTCAAGCACACCGCGCTGGAGACCACCTTTGCCGTCAACGCCCTGGCCATTGACCACGGCCGGCCCAAGACGCTCAACCTCAAGGAACTCATCACCTGCTACCTGGAGCACCGCCGCGAGGTGGTGCTCCGGCGCACCCGCCACCAGCTGCGCCAGGCCGAAGCGCGCGCCGAAATCCTCGAAGGCTTCCTGGCCGCGCTGGCCAACCTCGACGAGGTCATCCGCATCATCCGCGGCTCCCGCAACCGTGACGAGGCCCGCGTCAAGCTCCTGGCCTTCGAGTGGACCCGCGCCCGGGTGGAAAGCTGGGGCATCCTGATCCGCGACGAGGCCCGCCTGGTCCAGGGCCGCTACGCCCTGACCGAACGGCAGGTGGACGCCATCCTCGAACTGCGCCTCTACCAGTTGACCGCGCTGGAGACCGAAAAGGTCCGCGCCGAGTACACCCGGCTCCTGGAAACCATCCGCGACCTGCAGGACATCCTGGTCCGCGAGGCCCGCGTGCTGGGCATCATCAAGGCCGAACTGCAGGCCATCAAGGAACGCCACGCCACCCCGCGCCGCACCCAGATCGTCCCCGATGAGGGTGAAATCGCCATCGAAGACCTGATCGCCAACGAGCCGGTCATCATCACCCTCACCCACCAAAACCTCATCAAACGCACCAACCTCAGCGCCTACCGCGCCCAGCGCCGCGGCGGCAAGGGGGTCATCGGCATGGGCACGCGCGAAGCGGCCACCGGCCAGGGCGAACCGGCCGACTTCATCGAGCGGCTGTTCACCGCCAGCACGCACGATTACCTGATGTTTTTCACCAACACCGGCCGCGTGTACGTCGAGCGTGTGCTGGAAATCCCCGACATGGGTCGCGCCGCCAAGGGCCGCAGCATCGCCAACCTCCTGGAACTGCAGCCCGGCGAGAAAATCGCCGCCCTCATCCGCATCACCGGCCAGAGCGAACCCGGGGCCGAAGACCGCACCTGGCAGCAGCCGTTGTTCGTCTTCTTCGCCACCCGCCTGGGCACGGTCAAAAAGACCGCCCTGAGCGAATTCGCCAATGTCCGGCGCGGCGGCATCATCGCCATCGGGGTCGAACCGGGCGACACGGTCATTGACGCCCAGCTCACCCACGGCCAGCAGGAGGTGGTGCTCATCACGCGCCACGGCATGAGCATCCGCTTCTCCGAGGAGGACGTCCGGCCGATGGGCCGGCCCGCGGTGGGGGTACGGGGGATTGACCTCGAGGCCGGCGACCAGGTCGTGGCGCTGGCGGTGGTGGACCCTGCGGCCACCCTGCTGGTGGCCGGTGAAAACGGCCTGGGCAAGCGCACCTCCTTCGAGGAGTACCGCCGCCAGTCGCGCGCCGGCAAGGGCATCATCACCATGAAAACCACTGAACGCACCGGCGGCGTGGTGGGGGCCCTGAGCGTGCGCGAGTCTGACGAGATCATGCTCATCACTGCCGCCGGCCAGATGGTGCGCATCCCTGTGGGGGGCATCCGGGAAGCCGGCCGCAACACCCAGGGGGTCAAACTCATTGACCTCGCCCCCGGCGACCGCCTCCAGGCCATCGCCCCCGTCATCAGCGAAGAGGGCGAGGGGGAAACCAGCGCGGCGCTCCCCGACCAGGCTTCTTAGCCGAGGCGGCACCGCTTTTCCACACCGCCCCCCACCATGGCTGAAGCTGGTGGGTCCCCGGCGTGCCCCTCGCAAGCCAGCCGCTCCGCCGCCCGCCCGCCGCAGCTTCCACCCGCGCCACCCGGCCTCGCGCTACTGCCTCCCCGGACCCGGAGCCGAGCGCCAAAACCCGACCGCCGAAATCCCGGCCCCGACATCGCCCTCGTCGGCCAGCTTGGGCCGGTCACTGCAACAACCCCACCAGGCTGGCCGTGGTGTAACAGGCCAGCAACCCCCCGAGCATGGCACGTCCGCCCAGGCGGGCCAGGTCGGCCCGGCGGCCGGGGACCAACGCCCCAATGCCCCCGATCTGGATGGCCACGCTGCCGAAGTTGGCGAAGCCGCACAGCGCGTAGGTGGCCAGGGTCAGGCTGCGCTCTTGCACGGCCCCCGCACGCTGGAGTTCCGCCAGGGAGAGGTAGCCGATGAATTCGTTGAGCACGACCCGCTCCCCCAGCACGCGCCCCACCGCCACGCAGTCCGCCGCCGGCACACCCATCAGCCAGGCCAGCGGGGCATGGAGCCAGCCGACCACCTGCTGCAGCGTCACCGGTTTCCAGACCAGCCCCAGGCCGTCGGCGCAGCGGGCTTGCACCCAGCCAAACAGGTGGTTGGCCAGGGCCACCACCGCCACGAACACCAGCACCATCGCCAGGACATTCAATGCCAGCACCAGCCCATCGGCCGCGCCCCGGCACAGGGCCTCGATGCTGTTGAAAGTTTCGCGCGGCGGCCGGGCCACGGCCCCCGCGGCCGTTTCACTGGGCTGGGTTTCCGGCAGGAGGATTTTGGCCATGAACAAACCGGCCGGGGCGTTCAGGACACTGGCCGTAAGCAGGTGGCCGGCACTGATGCCAAAGCCGACGTAGGCGGCCAGGACACCCCCGGCCAGGGTGGCCATCCCCCCCACCATCAGGGCCAGTAGCTCGCTGCGGGTCATGCCCGGCAGGTACGGCTTGACCAGCAACGGCGCCTCCGTCTGGCCCATGAAGATGTTGGCGGCGGCGGCCAGGCTTTCGCTGCCGCTGGTCCCCATCACCCGGCGCATCACCCAGGCCATGGCGCGGACGACCTGTTGCAACACCCCCCAGTGATACAGCAGCGCGGACAACGCCGAAATCAGCAGGATGGTCGCGGTGACCGTGATCGCGAAAATCAGGCCATGCTCCGGCCCCAGCCCCGCGCGCAGCACCTCCGGCTGGGCCAGCGGCCCGAACACCATCCGCGCCCCCTGACCCGCGAAGCCGATGAGCCCCAGGAAGGCGTCGCGGGTGAACTCGAAGAAGGCGCGGCCCACCCGTGTTTTGAGCAACACCAGCACCAGCAGCACCTGCAGGCCCAATCCCCATCCCACCGCCCGCCAGGGGAAGCGCCGGCGGTCGCTGGACAACACCCAGGCCAGGGCCGGAAAGGCCACCACACCGAGCAGGCTGACAAGCTGGAGCGGCATGCCGCGCAGGGTAAAAGGGCCGCCACGACCGGAGCAAGCCGGGGCGGCCCTTCCGCGCGGCAGCGTCCTGGAGTGCGGCAGTTCTCTGCCACTTTCGGCAGGGTTATTCACCGCCAGCGCGCCAAGGCGCCAAGGCACAGGGGCCGTGAGCCGGGTGCCTTCCGCGCCCGCGTAGCCGCCGCGGTGACGCGACGGACCTTCTTTCCCCCGGTTCACGCCGGCAGCCACCAGACCCGCGACGTAGCGCAGGCTTCCCAGCCTGCTGTGTCGCCGGCTTCCAGCCGCCCAGGCACAATCTGAAATCCGAAGCCCGAAGGGAGCAGTTGCAGCGTGCTCCGCGCCGCCTTTGGCCTTCGGGACGGCAGGCCCGGCGGGTTTGCCGTTGCCACGAAACCAAGAAGGTTTTTAGCTCGGGCCGAGCGATTGACTGTCCATCCTTCTTCCCCCACCCCACATGTCTGCCCTGCGCCAACTCAAGCTCTCGATCAAGACCAGCTCGAAAACCTTTTCCGGCACCGACGCCCACGTGTACCTGGTGTTTGTCGGCACCGGGGACGGACGGATTTACCGTGTGCCCACCCGGCCGGGTGACCTGGAGGCGGGCAAGCTGGACATTTATCACCTGGAATGCCCGGAGGGACCGGAGCTGGAGACCCTCACCGCCCTGTTGCTGGTCAATGGCATGAACGGCTCCAACCCTGCCTGGCGCGTCTTGTGGCTGCGCATCGAGGCGCTGGACGCGCAGGGGCGGGGCTGGTTGTTGGCGGATACCATGCTGGAACAGTGGCTGCGCAGCAGCGATGCCGACGCACCCGTGGCCTTCATCCCGCTCCGCCACCCCTACGAGCCGGTGGACCCGGCCGGGCTGGCGGGGCCGCTCGGTGACCGCCTGGTCCGCGTGAGATAAGGGCGGAACTTTCGGCCGGCAGAAGCCGGGCCCTTTCCCGGCGCGGGCACAGGGTCCGGGCGGGCGGCGCGGGGGCTTCTGCGGTTGACAGGGCGGAGTCGGCGGCTAGGCTGCCCGCAGCGTCGCGGGTGTAGCTCAATGGTAGAGCTCCAGCCTTCCAAGCTGGCTACGTGGGTTCGATTCCCATCACCCGCTCCAGCGCCGGAGAGGTGGCCGAGTGGCTGAAGGCGGCGGTTTGCTAAACCGTTGTACGGTCAAAAGCCGTACCGGGGGTTCGAATCCCCCCCTCTCCGCCACCCCAGCCCTGCCTCTTCCCCGCCCGCCGTGGACCCGCCAGGCCATCCCGCGGTGCGGCGCCGGCACGTCCCAGCCCTCCCCCAGCGATGGGGAAAAGCTCCCCCACCCGTTTCGCCGCTTGACCTGACACCGGCCCTGGCCCGATTCAGTGCCGCGTGGATTCCTTTCGCCCGTTTGGGACCGACACCCCGGCGGTGAGCCGTGGCGGCTGGAAGTCCCCGCCGTCCCGCGGCGGGCATGCAATCCTCCGGGGTAAGCGGAAGGGCGGCCTGGCCCTGGGACTGACCGGGCTGCTGGCGGCGTCGGCGGAACCGCCCGAGCTGGCAAGCCGGCCATTGGACGTTCCCCCCGGCAACCGCGCCGGCCTGGTCCTGCTCGCCCCGGCCACGACCGGCGTGACCTTCACCAACCGGCTCAGTGACGCCCGCGCCGCGGAAAACCAAATCCGCCTCAACGGCTCCGGCGTGGCCGCGGGGGACGTGGACGGCGACGGCCTCTGCGACCTGTACTTCTGCGGCCTGGAAAACGACAACGCCCTGTTCCGCAACCTCGGCGGCGCGCGCTTCGAGGACATCACCGCCCGCGCCGGCGTGGCCTGCCCCGGCCAATACAGCACCGGCACGGTGCTGGCCGACGTGGACGGCGACGGCGATCTGGACCTGCTGGTGGGCAGCCTCGGCGCGGGGGTGCGCCTGTTCTTCAACGACGGCGCCGGCCGCTTCACCGAGTCCGCCGACAGCGGCCTGGCTCGCCGCCTGTGCGTGACCACCCTGGCCCTGGCCGACGTGGACGGCGACGGCGACCTGGACCTCTACGTCTGCCACTACCGCACCACCACCGTCCGCTCGACCGGCCTGGAGATGCTGCGGGTGGGCGGCCGGCGGGTGCTCCGACCCGAAGACCGGGACGACTACGAACTGCTGCCCAACGGCCGCCTCCTCGAACACGGCGAACCGGACCAGCTATATCTCAACGACGGCCGCGGCCGCTTCCGGCCCGTCTCCTGGACCGACGGCACCTTTCGCCGGGCCGACGGCTCGCCGCGGGACCGACCGCCGCGGGACTGGACCTTGAACGCCGCCTTCCGCGACCTCAACGGCGACGGCGCCCCGGACCTGTACGTGTGCGGCGATTTCCACTCCCCCGACCATCTGTGGTGGAACGACGGCCACGGCCGCTGGATCGGGGCCGACCCCCTGGCGCTCCGCCACACCAGCACCTTCTCGATGGCCGTGGACTTCGCCGATGTGGACTGCGACGGCCACGACGACCTGTTCGTGGCCGACATGCTCGGCACCGCTCACGCCCGGCGCCTCATGCAACGGGCCGGCAGCGATCCCCAGCCCGGCCAGCCCGGCCGCTTCAAGGACCAACCCCAGTACGACCGCAGTGTGCTCCAGCGCAGCCGCGGCGACGGCACTTTCGCCGACGTGGCCCCCTTCGCCGGTCTGGAGGCCAACGACTGGGCGTGGTCGGCCGTGTTTCTGGACGTGGACCTGGACGGCTACGAAGACCTGCTCTGCAGCACCGGCCACGGCTTCGACACCCAGGACCTGGACGCGGACCTGCGCATCGCCGCCCTGGGACCGATGCCGCGGGAAAAAGTGCCCGGCAAGCTGCTGCTGTACCCGCGCCTGCCCATGCACCGGCTGGCCTTCCGCAACCGCGGCGACCTCACCTTCGAGGACGTGTCCGCCGCCTGGGGCTTCCACCACCGCGGCATCTCCCACGGCCTGACCCTGGCGGACCTGGACAACGACGGCGACCTGGACGTGATCGCCAACGACCTCAACAGTCCGGCGGCGGTGTACCGCAACGAGACCGCCGCACCGCGGCTGGCGGTGCGCCTGCGCGGCCGGCCGCCCAACACCCAGGGCATCGGCGCGCGACTCATCCTGCGTGGAGGCGGCCTGACACAAAGCCAGGAAGTAATCGCCGGCGGCCGTTACCTGTCCGGCGCAGACCCGCTGCGGGTCTTTGCCGCGCGCGGGGCCGGCCCGTGGGAGCTGGAAGTGCGCTGGCGCAGCGGCCGGTTATCCCGGCTCACGAATCTGGCGGCCAACCACCTTTACGAAGTGGCCGAACCTGCCGATCCGCCACCGCCGGCCTCGCCGCCACCCGCGCCCCCGCCCTCGTGGTTTGAAGACCTTAGCGAACGCCTGGGCCACCAGCACCACGAACCGCTGTTTGATGACTTCGCGGTGCAGCCGCTTGTGCCGGCCCGGATGAGTCAGGGCGGTCCCGGGGTGGCCTGGGGCGATCTCGACGGCGACGGCTGGGAGGATCTGGTGATTGGCAGTGGCAAAGGCGGAACGCTCGGCGTGTTTCTGAACGACACCCGCGGCGGCTTCCGCGCCCGCCCGGGCGGGTTGGGCTCCGCGGCGCCCGGCGATTTCACAGGACTGGTGGTCTCGCCCGGACCAGGCGGGGCGGCGCGCATCCTTGCCGGTGTGGCCAGCGTGGAAGGCGCGGTGCCCGCGGCGGTGATGGTTCTCAACCCTGCCGACGGGGCCTGGGCGCCGGCAGTGCCACCGACCGCGGCCAGCCCGGGGCCGCTGGCAATGGCGGATTACGACGGCGACGGGGTGCTGGACTTGTTTGTCGGTGGCCGCGCGGTGCCGGGGCGTTATCCCGAGCCGGCCGACTCAGCCCTGTTCCGACAGGTCAACGGTCAATGGCAGGCCGACCCGTTGAACTCCGCAGTTCTGCGAGGGGTGGGGCTGGTGAACGGCGCGGCCTTCAGTGACGTGAGCGGCGATGGCTGGCCCGACCTGTTGCTGGCCTGCGAATGGGGGCCGGTGCGGCTGTTCCTCAACCGGCGCGGCCTTTTCGAGGAAGCCACCGCGGCGTGGGGGCTCTCCCGGTGGACGGGCCGTTGGAGCGCGGTGAACACGGGAGATTTCGACAGCGACGGGCGGCTCGACCTGGTGGCGGCCAACTGGGGTTTGAACGACCCGGCCCGCGCCCGGCCCGATCAGCCGCTGCGGCTGTACTACGGCGATTTCGACGGCAGCGGCACGCTGGACATCCTGGCCGCATATCACGACCCCCGCACGGGTCGCGAAATGCCGTGGCAGGATCTGGCCACCCTGGGCACCGCCCTTCCGATGCTGCGGGCGCGGTTCCCCACCTTCGCCGCCTTCGGTGAGGCCACCGCCCGCGACGTGCTGGGCGAGGCTTACGCCGAAACGGCATGGGTCGAGGCCGTCCACCTGGCGCACACGCTTTTCCTCAACCACGGCGACCATTTCGAGGCCCGCCCGCTGCCGGCCGAGGCCCAGTGGGCGCCGGCCTACGGCCTCGCGGTGGCCGACTTCGACGGCGACGGCGCCGAGGACCTTTTCCTGGCCCAGAACTGCTTTGCCGTTCATCCGATGGATGCCCGGCAGGATGCCGGCCGCGGCCTGCTGTTGCGCGGGGATGGCCGGGGGGGCTTGACGCCGGTGCCCGGACAGGCCAGCGGCCTGAAAATCTACGGCGAACAACGCGGCTGCGCGGTGGCGGACTTCGACCACG
>JBBIVJ010000056.1:0-13392 GCA_037439785.1 Verrucomicrobiales bacterium
CCACAAAGGGCTCGCGCTTCAGGCCCGCTGCGGGATCATCGAAGACCCAGGTGTCTGCATAGCGATACGGGACAATGACCATCAGGGAATTGGCAGGTCGGCGAAGGCCGAACGGCTGTAGAATCCCCTGCCACCACAACACCAGTGCCGCAATCCCTACCAGGACGGCGGCTGCGGCTAGGACGCGCCAGATGCGGAATGTGGGTTTCATGCTGTTACATCCCAACGACAGAACTGAGCGACAGCCGCCCCGCCGTGATGACGCCCGCGAGTCCCGACCACCAGCGCGCATGGCCGAAGCCCGCAGCTCTCGAGATGCGAAGCGGGGCGGCTGTTCGCTCCAGTGACCTTGTTCGGCGATTTCATTCTGGTAATGGTGGAACAAGGAAAAACACCGCGCCCGCTACCAGACAAATCAGTGCGATCAGGCTGCCAGCACACGCACGCTCTGGGATTCGTGCGCCAACGGCGACACGCACCAGCGCAGCCACCGGGATGGCAACAGCGAAGTAAAACGGCTCGCCAAGGTTGGCCAAGCTCTTCTTGCCGGTGGAAAGCTCTGAAAACATGAGACCGCTCCAAACCATGAAGGGCAGAACCAGCACGAGCAACTCCCAAACCCGCCAATGAACCCGCTTGCGCCCAAGAAAAACGATGGGAGCCGACAGCACTCCGGCAATGCCTGCGTGCGTTGCCCAAATCCACATCATGGCTCCGAATTCTTCCATGCGTGTTTCGTCGCCCAACGACCAAGGTGAGCCACAGCCGCCCCGCCGTAATAACGCCCGTGACTCCCGACAACCAGAACGCACCATCGAAGGCCGCAACTCTCGAACTGCGAAACGGGGCGGCTGTTGGCTCCACCGCTCTTGTTATGCCATTGTCGTTCCACTTTGCCAAACCTCGCCATTGCTACCACCCGCTGCTACTGACCCAAAGCTCACGGTGCGGTTTGTTGTCGTTGTTCCAGCGGCGGGCCGTCTCGTCGGTGCGCTCGATCCACTTCGATTGTTTGGCCCATTCCACATGGCCGTCGCAGAACACAATGTTTGCCCCGCCTTTGTGGATTCTGCCGGGGGGCGCTATCGGTTGTGGGCCGCCGAGCATCGCGAGGCGATGATAAGCGATGTCAGCGTCCCAGAATCGGTCCCCATCGCTGTCACCCAGGGCAACCATTTCGCTGGCCTGAGCCACCTTGGTCGCTGGCACTTCAGATCCGGGAGCTCCACCAAGGCCGTAACCGCCGACATTCGCAACCGCCCAGTGGTTATAGCCGTAGCTGAAGTGCGTCGCACCCTTGTCGATGTTGAATGGAAATGCGTAACCTTTTGGGGACCGATTCGTAGGCCAGTCGAACTCCGGTCCTCGCCCTGGGCAACGAAAGACTGCCGTGTTGCTGCTGACATACGGCAGAAGGTGCGCAGGCCAACCGTAAGTGACGAACTGGCTGATGGCCACATCGCGGTACGAATCGGCGGGGTAGTGTTCGTGCTCGTCTGCAAAGGCAATGAGCGCGATACCAAGCTGACGCAGGTTGCTCTTGCAGGCAGCGGAGCGAGCCGACGCCTTCGCCCCTGCCAGACTGGGCAAGAGCAATGCCGCCAGCAGTGCGATAACCGCGATGACCACGAGCAGTTCCACGAGTGTGAAGCCGCGCGGTCTAAGTGATTGGTCGGTGCCTGTCATGCCGAATTCAGCGCCCGGCCATTGGCCAGAACAGGCCGTAGATGAACACCGCCACTCCTGCCGCCGCCAGCAACCACTTGAGCAACGGCACGCGCTCGTAGGGCACGAATCCCAAGGCATGCACGCACAGGGCAATGCCCAGCGCGCAGATTCCCAAAGCCGCAACATCTTCGGGGTTCTTCCAAGTGCCCGTAAAGCGACTCCGCTTCCAAGGGTGCGTGATTCGGTAAACGCCGTAGGCGACAAGTGCCAGCGGAATCAGCAGCCCCATGCAACCGGTTTTGGTTCGGTCTTCCAGGTCCGCTCCAGTTCCTGGAAACGCAAAGCTGTCGCTAATGGAGGCATTGCGCAGCCTGACTCTGGTCGTGAGCGCCCAGAGAAACGCTGTGCCGCCGAGAACGCCGAGGAAAAGCCACCCAATCCAACCCGGCTCGCCCATTTGCTCAAACAGAGAGCGAGGAACGCGGCGGCTGGGCCAGAAAACGACCGGAACCAGCAGGACGCACAAGCCCACTCCGATAACCAGTCCCACCAGAAACCGAGCGCCGACTTCAGTCGCCGTTTCGCGCCAGTCCACGTCCAGCGATGGCCGTGGCCGCTTGGTAAGCAGACGGAGGAGCAACTGTAGGAAGGCTATCACGAGGAGAGGCGGTTGCTTGGGCGATTCCAGAATCGGATTGTTGCCGTGCCGTTCCATGTCGAGGGTCATTGAAATCCGCCCCAGCCGCAAGAGGCCGGGGCGGATTGCCGGTCCGAAGCTACAGGCACGACGAACTCCACCCGTCAAAGTTGGATAGAGCGTTCCACCAAATAGGCCAGAGCAACGCGGTGTTCACGGGGGCGGGAAACGCCACGTCGAACATGTTGGAGAGGACGACGGCCAAGTCCAGTGCGGTGTCGTTGTTGTTGTCGCACCGTCTTTGCACGTCGAGCATGTATTGTGCGTAGATGGGCACAAGCTCGTTGGCGTCGCCTGCAAAGCTCAGCACCGAACAAATCGAACCTGCCACCGGGACGAAGCGCCCCATCCGGGCCATCGCTTGTGTGGAAGGGTACTTCTGCCCGATCACGAGCGTCGTTTTCCGCAGAATCGTAGCCTGAGTGTGTATCTCTCCCAGAATATTGCTCCGTGCGGTCGCCATAATTTTATGGGTCGGTATCGTGGGGGTGCGCTAGAAGTTCGTCAAGCATGAATGTTCACGTTACCCAGCCAGCCGTTTCGCCAGTCTGGCGACGGCGGCAGCGGCCGAGGCAGTCGCTCCCCCCTCCGGCCCTGGCATCCGACTCCGGCCTTCGACCCTTCGACTTTCGACCTTCGACCCTCCCGCGTGGTGCCGGCCACTGGCCTGCTGACCGGTTGCAGCCGGGACGGCTGCACCACAGGGCCCACGCCGCCGGGTGCCTCAAGGCCGGGCCGGGCGCAACCGCCAGACGTCCAACCGGCGCACCCGCAGGTCCGGGCTTTCGCCGAAGAGCCGCCAGCCGGTGTCGGCCGGCCCCGGAAAGACCAGCGCGGTCAGCACCGTTTCGCCGTCGTTGGCGAAGACCTCGACCGACGAGGTGTCGCACCAGACCTGGAGCCGCACCCGGCCGTCGCGCACCGCCAGTGGTGCCTCGAAGACGGCGGGGAAGGCGGGGTGGAAGTCGGTGCGGCCGGAGCGGGTGCGGTCCAGCCGCAGCCGGCCGACGGCGGGGTCGCACTCGATGCGGGTGAGGGTTTGCGGGCCGCGGTGGACCTCCAGGCCAAACCGGCCGTTGCCCTGCACGGCGAACTCCACGTCGAACTCGAGCAGCGGGCCGGCGAAACGCGGGCCGGCCAACCGGGCGTTGACTTCGTCCACCGTGAGGCGGCGGGTGGCGTGGTGGGCGGTGCGGAGCCGGCGCATTTCCCGCACCGGCTGTTGCATCAGCCGGGGGCCCTCGGCAGTGGCGCGCAGGGTCAGTTCGCGGGGCAGGCTCATGGCGCCGCGCCAGGGTTGGGTGGGCACCTCGCCGGCGTATTCCCAGTTGCTCATCCAGCCGATCCAGAGTCGGCGGCCGTCGCGCGGCGGCACGTCGCTCCAGGAGACGGCGGCGTAGAAGTCGCGGCCCCAGTCGGCCCAGAGCGCCGGCCGGGTGGCGGGGCGGGCGGGGGCATCGGCCAGGAGGAGGTGGTCCACGTTGATGTGGCCCCAGCCGCCGGTGGCGTGGTCCACAATTTCGAGGCGGGCGGCGTGGCCGCGCAGGTCGCGCACGTCCCAGCTTTTCCAATCGAGGCGTTCGGAGTCGTCGCCGGTGGCGGTGCGGACCACCTGGCCGTCCACGCGCAGGTTCAGGCAGGCGCGGCCCGGGTGCCGGCCCCCGCCGATGAGGAAGCTCAGGTGGTCGCGGTCCAGGGTGAACTCCGGCGAGGTGAGGGTGCCCTGCGCGGCGTCGCCGCCCAGGTAGGTGTTGACCAGGCCCCGGCCCCGGAAGCCCTCGACCGGCTGCTGGTTGGGCAAGGTGCCGCGGGCGGGGGCCGGGCCGAAGGCCGTCCCGGTGGTCTGCCAGCCGGCGTAATCGTCACCCTCGAAATCGGCGAGCAGCCGGGCGTTGGCGGGCACGAACTCGGGCTGCGGGGCGGGGTAGGCGGGATCAAGAATGAAGCGTGTGCCGTCGAAGTCGCCCACGAAATACTGGCAGCCGGAGCCGCCGGCCGGCGCGCCGGCGCCGAGGTTGACGATCAGGACCCACTTTGGCTTTTGCCCTTCGGAGCCGGGGCTTCGTTGCGATTCGCGCCGGACCGGCAACGGGAACAGGTCGGGGCATTCCCAGACGCCGGCCGTGGCGCCGGCGGGGCCGAAGTCGCTCAGATGGGTCCAGGCTTTCAGGTCGGGGGAGGCGTAGAACCGCACCTTTCGTTGGACCGGCCAGGCCACGACCATCACCCAGCGGCGGGTGGGGGCGTGCCAGAACACCTTGGGGTCTCGGAAGTCGGCCTCGCCGATGTCCAGCACCGGGTTGCCGGCGTACTGGGTCCAGGTGCGGCCGCGGTCGGTGCTGAAGGCCAGGCGCTGGTCCTGGCGGGGGCGGTCGGTGTGGTGGCCGGTGTAAATGGCCACCAGCGGGGGGCGACCGGGGCGGCCGAAGCCGCTGGTGTTTTGCCAGTCCACCACGGCACTGCCGGAGAAGATCATGACCTGGTTTTCCTCACGGAGGGCGACCGGCAGATGTTCCCAGTGGACCAGGTCGCGGCTGACGGCGTGGCCCCAGCTCATGTGGCCCCAGCGGTCGCCGAAGGGGTTGTACTGGTAGAACAGGTGGTACTCGCGGTCGAAGAAGACCAGGCCGTTGGGGTCGTTGATCCAGTTCCGCGGCGGGGAAAAGTGGAACAGCGGTCGCCAGGGTTCGGCGTAGGTCGGCGCCGGGGAGACCGCGGAGGCGTCGCCGGCAGCGAGCGCCGAGGCCAAGCTGGCCACGCTGAAGGCCAGGCTCGTGACGATGGCCGGGAAGACCCGGTGGTTGGTGGTGGGGAGAACGAGGGAGCCAAGGGTATCGTGCATGGAATCGGCTTCCAGCCAGGTGGGGGTTTTCCGCGAAGAGAGTCAGGGCTGCTTGATTGGAGTGGTCCGGCGTGGGCCGGCAACGAACGTCGCTTGCCCAGGGTTTTGGGCATTATACCCGAGGTAGCGCCCTGCCCGGCACATGCTCAGCCCCCGCGGACCGTCTGCTCCAGGGGAGCTTCCAGCGCGCTCGGAGGCAAACGGCCCAGGCGTACCGCCCTTTCGACCGCGCGCCGGGCGTAAAAATGATGTTCCCGCGCACCGGCCAGCAGGCCCTCGGCTCCGAGGTCCACATCCAACTCCGGCCAATAGACGGAGCTGCCGTGGATTTCGTAGTGGGCGCGCTCGGCGGGCGTGGCCAGGTGCAAGGAGGGGTAGTACGCCAGCGGCACGGAGATGCTCCGGCCGTCCTCGAGGCGGAAAGTCAGCTCCGTCTCGCTGATCCGGACCTCGACCACGGCGGGGGGTGGTTTCATGGAGCGCACTTTACGGTTGGGAGCGTTCATGCTCAAGCCAGCGGGCCACGATTTCCGGCCGGCGCGCGGCGATCAGGCGGCGTATTTCCCGCAGTTCGGCGGGTTTGAAACCGCGGTTGAACGCGACAGAAAGGTCGTCCAGCCAAACCTTGCACTCGCGGCCGGCCTTGAACACGTGCACGTGCATGCGTTCGCCCAGGTCGTAGCTGTAAAAACCAACCCGGTAGCCCCGGTAGATGAAAACCGTCGGCATGGAGCAGCTTCAAGGGGCAGTCTCCACGGAAAGCCGCCGCTCAGGGTGGCCCTTTGGATTTTGCTCCGGGATGGCCCGGAGCGGGCGGAGCGGTGCGGGCGCGGTCATGGGATTCGGGGCGGGCGGGGGATCAAGGAGGATTATCCCGATTCGGGCAGGGCAATTCCCAGCCGTTTCTGCATCGCCTCCAGCGGCACGCCGCGGGTCTCGGGCACGAGGAACTTCACCCAGAGCAGTTGCAGCACCATCATGAAGCAGAAGAAGGCGAAGATGGCGGCCGGAGGCAGTGCCTCGGCCATCTTGGGAAAGACCGTGGTCAGCAGGGCGGCGAAAAACCAGTGCGTGAAACTGCCCAGGGCCTGGCCCTCGGCCCGCTGGCGGTTGGGGAAGATTTCGGCGATGAACACCCAGATCACCGCACCCTGGCCCACCGCGTGGGCCGCGATGAAGGCAAAGATGCAGGGCGGCACCACCGCGTAGGTCCGCGTGGCAAACGCCCAGGCCGTCAGCCCCAGCGAGAGGATGTACCCCACCGAGCCGATCAGCAGCAGCGTTCGCCGTCCCAGCCGGTCAATCAACCCCAGGCCGACGAAGGTGAAGACCAGATTGGTGAGGCCGATGCCGACCGATTGGAGCAGCGCCGCCTGCTGGCCCAGGCCGGTCCACTCGAAGATGCGCGGGGCAAAGTACAGAACCGCGTTGATGCCGGAGAGCTGGTTGAAAAAGGCGATCAGGATCGCCAGCAGGATGGGCACCCGCAGCCGGCGGGTCCAGAACCGGCCCCGCGGACCGTCCTGGGCCGCGCTGGCCAGGATGGCGTCGGCATCCGCCCGCAATTGGTCCGCGGTGGCGGCGGGCTCGATCAACCGCAACACGGCGCGGCCGCGGTCCAGGTCACCCTTGCGGACCAGCAGCCAGCGGGGGCTTTCGGGCAGGCCGAAGCACAGCAGCGTGTACAGCAGGGCCGGGAACGCTTCGACCCCGAGCATCCACCGCCAGGCATGGTCGCCGCCCACGCGGGCAATGAGGGCGTTCGAGAGGAAGGCGACCAGGATGCCAAAGACGATGTTGAACTGGAACATCCCCGCCAGCCGTCCGCGCCACGCCGGCGGGGCGATCTCGGCGATGTACATGGGTGCCGCCACGGTCGAGATGCCCACCCCCAGCCCGCCGATGAACCGCGCCAGGCTGAAGGAGTACACCTCCGTGGCCAGGGCCGACCAGACGGCGGAGATGAAGTACAGCCCGCCGATCCACAGCAGCGTCGCGCGGCGGCCGAAGCGGTCGGCCGGCCAGCCGCCCAGCAACGAGCCCAGCACCGTGCCGTACAACGCCGCGCCCATCGCCAGCCCGTGCAGGCCGGCGCTCAGGCCCCAGAGCTTCTGGATGGTTTGCTCGGCGCCGGAGATGACCACGGTGTCGAAGCCAAACAAAAACCCGGCCAGGGCCGAGGTCAGCGACCAGAAGAAGATGCGGGCTCGCATGGGGCGGTGTTGTATGGGGTTTGAAGCTAGCGGAACCGCCGGGGCGGCGACAATCCTGCGTTGCGCGAGCCGGCCGGGCGGAGCGGCCAGTCTCGGCGACAGGTGTTTTGAAGGAGCAAGCGCGGCGCGGCGTCGAACGCAGCCTTGCAACCAGTCGGCAAAACGTGCCCGGACAATTCACCGTGCCGTCCCGCCTCCGCTTGCCTCGTGACAGCGGCCAACGAGGCTGGTTGCATCCCTCCGGACCACCAGTGAATGGACATTCCATGAAACCTGCATCCTCCTCCGTGTCCCCGAAGCCAACGACGCCCCTGAGCCGCCGGCAGTTTCTACGCGGCGGCGTCGCCACAGCCACCACGTTTCTGGTCGTACCCGGCGCGGTGCTGGGCTTGCGCGGCCAGACGCCCCCCAGCAGCCGCCTGAATATCGCCGGCATCGGCGTGGGCGGTCAGGGCGGCGCCGACCTGGCCAGCATCATGCGCGAGAGCCCCGGCGAGAACATCGTGGCGCTGGCCGACGTGGACTGGCGCCACGCGGCCGGCACGTTCAAGCGCTACCCACAGGCCAAACGGTTCAAGGACTTCCGCAAAATGCTCGACGAGGTGAAGGAGATTGACGCCGTGGTCGTGGCCACGCCCGACCACATGCACGCCTTCGCCTCGATGGCCGCCCTGGCCCGAGGGAAGCACGTCTATTGCGAAAAGCCGCTTACCCACTCGGTGTGGGAGGCCCGCCGGTTGGCTCAGGCGGCGCGGGAACGCCGCGTGGCCACCCAGATGGGCAACCAGGGCGCGGGGTCGGAAGAGACCCGCCGGCTGTGCGAAATCGTCTGGTCCGGCGCCATCGGCCCCATCCGCGAAGCGCACATTTGGACCGACCGGCCCTCGCAGGGCCTGTTCAACGAGTACTGGCCCCAGGGCGTGGGCCGGCCCAAGGAAACCCCGCCGGTGCCCGAAGGCCTGGACTGGGACCTCTGGCTGGGGCCGGCTCCGGAACGGCCGTATCACCCCGCTTACCACCCGTTCCGGTGGCGGGGCTGGTGGGACTTCGGCACCGGCGCGCTGGGCGACATCGGCTGCCACGCCTTCGACCCGGTCTTCCGCGCGCTCAAGCTGGGCGCGCCCTTGAGCGTGCAGGCCAGCTCCACCCGCGTCAACGAGGAGACCTACCCGCTGGGCTCGATGGTCACCTACCACTTCCCGGCCCGCGGCCCGGAAATCCAGGCCAGCAACCCGCACGTTCGCGGCCTGTCCGGACGCGGCGCCGGAGAGCTCGAAATGCCCGCGCTGAAACTGGTCTGGTACGACGGCGGGCTGCGACCGCCCCGGCCGCCCGCGTTGCCCGACGGTGAGTTAATGGGTGACAACGGCCGCCTGCTCATCGGCGAACGGGGGTTCATTCTGGGTAGCCGCATTTACCCCGAGTCACTCCGCAAGGAGGTCGAAGGCCGGATTCCCCGCTCCATCGCGCGCGTGGATGGGCACTACAAGGACTGGGTGGATTCATGCAAGAGCAGCAAACCCTCCGGCTCGAACTTCGACTGGGCCGGGCCGTTGGCCGAGGCGGTGTTGTTGGGCAACGTGGCCCTGCGGGTACAGGTGCGGGAACTGCTAACCCGTCGCAAGCTCGAGTGGGACGCCGCCAACCTCAAGTTCACCAACCTGCCCGACGCCAATGAATTCCTCCGCCGCCCTTACCGGCAGGGCTGGACCTTGGGCTGAACGGCACCGTTGACAGGTGGGCGGTCTGCGATCCTCCTGCTAGGGGAAAAAGCCTCGGGGAAAAAGGAACCGGGTCCGGACCCTGGGGAAGGGTCTCGGACCCGGGGAGTTTTCAGAGTACAACTGTAGGACTACGGGGATGTTCCGACCCCAACCGGTACGGAGCCAGGGCCGGAAATTGATTGGGCATCAAAGAGCGTTCACTTCATTTGCCCGAAAGCCGATTCCGTAGGCCACGGCTATCGAACACCGCCAACCGGCCCTTGTCAAGGCCCGGGGCAAAAAAATTTCAGGCACCGCGGCCGCAGGGGACATGGGCCGGTGGCCCCCGTCAAGACCGCCAGGCCCAACCACCCGCCAAAGCCCAACTTCGAAGCCCGCGCACCAAGACAAGTCGTCTAGGCGACTCCGGAAGTATTCCTGGAGGTCAAGGTGGGCAGCCACGGCCAGGCAAAGGGGGGTGACAGTTTTTTTGGCCGCAAACTTGACGGCACGGGGGGAATTTGAGAAGCAAACGCCGTTCGCCGTGCGGGCGCAACGTCGGCGGGGCGCTTCTCCAGTCGAACGCCTCGCTGGTAGGTCTTCAAGGAGGCATGGTGCGGGGCAAGGAACCCGGACCCAAGAGCAGACATCTGTCCTTGCACGGCCAGCAAGCCGGTGGTTCGGGGTGCCGGTTTGCACGGGCTCTTGGGCTTTCACCCGTCGGGGTGGTTGCCGCACCAAACACCGGGCTGACCCCTGAATGACCATTAGAATCCTGAGCATTGGCGATTCCGGCGTGAGTTTTCCACACTGGCCAAACCACAATATAATTCGGGTCGAGCGCAAAGGCGCCGTGTTACCCTGGCGATTGCTCGCATGGAGCTGCATCTGGCTGGTCTTGTCGCTGGGCCGCGCCGCCGAAGTCCGGCTCGCCTGGGACCCCAGTCCGGACACCGACGTGATGGGTTACCGCGTCCATTGGGGCACGCAAACCCGCAACTACCCCTGGTCTTTGGACGTCGGCCAGGTGACCACGGCCACCGTACCGGGCCTCACTGCGGGCGCGACCTACTACTTCGCCGCCACGGCTTACACGGCCGACGGGCGGGTCAGCGATTATTCCAACGAAGTGGCCTACACCGTGCCGCTCAAGACCAACAGCCCCCCCAGCCTGACGGCGATTGCCAATCGCATCATCGCCGAAGACTCCAGCACGGGGCCGCTGGCCTTTACGGTGAGCGATCCGGACAACGACCCTGGCGGGTTGCTGGTCAGCGCCAGCAGCAGCAATCCGTCTCTGGTGCCGGCGGGGGGCCTGGTGTTGGGCGGCAGCGGGGCCAACCGCACCCTGACAGTGACGCCGGCGCGGGCCCAGAGCGGCACGGCCCTGATCACCGTGCGGGTCAGTGATGGCCAGTTGACCGCGGCGCGGGCGTTCAGCCTCACGGTGTATCCGGTCAACGATCCCCCAACGCTGAGCGCGCTGGCCAACCGGACGATTGCCGAAGACTCCAGCACGGGGCCGATGGCCTTTACGGTAAGCGATCCGGACCAGGAGGCGGCGGTGCTGACGGTGAGTGCGGTCAGCCGCAACCCGGTGCTGGTGCCGGCGGCGGGGCTGGTGCTGGGGGGCAGCGGGGCCAACCGCACCCTGACGGTGACGCCGGCACGGGCCCAGAGCGGCACGGCCCTCATCACCGTGCGGGTCAGCGACGGGCAGTTGACCGCGGCGCGTTCGTTCGAGTTGACCGTCACGCCCGCCGCAGCGGCCTCTTGGCAGATCGCCTTGCTGGGACAGCCCGAGGCCGGGGGCGCCAGTCAGATTGTGGACGGTCAATTTCTTCTCGACGCCGCCGGGGCGGGGATCGGCGGCAGCGCCGACCAGGGGCTGTTCGCTTACCAGACCCTTGCCGGTGACGGCACTCTGACCGTGCGCCTGACCGACCTCGCTTCTTCCGCGATCAATCCCCTGGCCGGCGTGATGCTGCGTCGGGGATTGCACCCTTCGGCGCCGATGGTGTTTTGGCACGCCACGCCCTATGTGCTGCTGGTTCAGCACCGAAGTGAAGCGGGCCAGGCGGCCGCCATACAATTTATCGGCACGCCGCAGCCGGCACCCGATAACTGGTTTCGGCTGGTCCGCTCCGGCAACAGCGTGAGCACCTTCTTCTCGCGGGACGGCGTCCATTGGCAGGCGGCCTGGCCGCCGTTGAGCGGGGACTGGGCGGGGGAGGTTCAAGTGGGCCTGGCCGCCGCCTCCGGTTATTCCTGGAAGCGGACCAGGGCCGTGCTGGACCAGGTCACCTTGAGCCGCTGAGACGCTGCGGGTCCGGCGCCGGAACCGGTTTCTGCGTTGACTGGCGCGCCCTGCTCGGTTGGATTTATCGGCGTATGGAAACTCGCCTGACCGGTTGGTGCTCCCGACGTGTTCGCACCCTGGGCGGATGGCTTGCCGGGCTGGTGCTGCTGGCGCCGTGGGCCCGGGCTGACGTGCGCCTGCCCGGCCTCTTCAGCTCCCACCTGGTGCTGCAACAAGATGTGCCGGTACCCATCTGGGGTTGGGCCGATCCGGGGGAGGAGGTCACCGTGCAATTCCGCGACCAGCGCCTCACCACCGTGGCCCGCAACGGCCGCTGGTCCGTGCGCCTGGCCCCCATGAAAAGTGCCCCCACCGGCGACATCCTGGTCGTGCGCGGCAAAAACCTCCTGATCCTGCGCGACGTCCTGGTGGGCGAGGTCTGGGTTTGCAGCGGCCAGTCCAACATGGAATGGCCTATGAGCCGGTCCTTTGAACCCGGGGGCGACATCGCCGCCTCGGCCGACCCCCAAATCCGCCTCTTCACCGTCCCCAAGCTCAAGGCGCTCGAGCCGGTGGACGATGTCCGCGCCCAGTGGCAGGTGTGCGGCCCGGACACGGTGAAGGACTTTTCGGCGGTGGCCTACTACTTTGGCCGGGCCCTGCATCGCACCCGCAACGTGCCCGTCGGGCTCATTCACACCTCCTGGGGCGGCTCGCCGGCCGAAGTCTGGATGAGCAAGACCGCCCTGACCGTGGACCCGGACTACCGGCGCGAAATCTGGGACGTCTATCCCGCCACCGAACGCCAGTACCAGGAGGCCCTCGCCCGCTGGGAAAAGGCCAAAGCCGCCGCCGAGCAGGCGGGTCAACCCTTCAATCAGCCCCGCCCCTGGGCCCCCTGGCGCCCCGCCGAACTTTACAACGGCATGATCGCCCCCCTCATCCCCTACGCCATCGCCGGCGTCATCTGGTACCAGGGCGAATCCAACGCCGGCCGCGCCTGGCAGTACCGGCGCCTGTTCCCCGACCTCATCCTCAACTGGCGGCGCGACTGGGCCCAGGGCGACTTCCCCTTCCTGGTCGTGCAATTGGCCCCCTGGGACAAGAACCGCAAGCGCTCCCTCGAGGAAATCACCGCCGAGCCCGGCGAAAGTGACTGGGCCGAACTGCGCGAAGCCCAGGTCCACGCCACCAAGGTCCTGCCCAACGTCGGCCTGGCCATCATCACCGACGCCGGAGACAAGGACGACATCCACCCCGCCCGCAAGGCCATCGTGGGCGAACGGCTGGCGCTGGCCGCGCGGGTGATCGCCTACGGCGAACGCTTCGCCGGCCTCAGCCCCATGTACCGCCGCGCCACCTTCAGCGGCGACCGCGTCACCCTCGAATTCGATCACGTCGGCAAGGGACTGGTGGCCCGCGGCGGTGACCTCACCGGCTTTGCCATCGCCGGCGAAGACCGCCGCTTTGTCTGGGCCGAGGCACGCATCGTCGGCACCGACAAGGTTGTGGTGCGCAGCCCCCGGGTGGCCAACCCCGTGGCCGTCCGCTTCGGCTGGGCCGACTATCCGGTGGTCAATCTGTTCAGCGAAGCCGGCCTGCCCGCCTCCCCCTTCCGGACGGACGACTTCCCGCTGACCACGGCGCCCAAGAACTGAACCGCCCCGGCGGGCGCGGTTGACACCCCCCGCCCTGCTCCCTAGCCTCCGCATACGCTTATGGCCGACGCAAACACCCCCACGCCTCCGGCTGGCGGCGAGCCGCCCAAGCCCTCCGAGAGCGCCAAGATTCAGCCCAAGAAGGAAACCGTCCGCATCAGCCTGCCGCCCAAACCCACGGCCGCCCCCACCATCAAGATTCCCAAGCCCGCGGCCACCACCCCGGCGGTCGCGGCAGCGGCGGCTCCCGCAGCCGCTCCGGCGGCGGCCGCGCCTGCGACCCAGGCACCTGCCCCCGCGGCCCCGGCCGCA
>JBBIVJ010000057.1:0-13002 GCA_037439785.1 Verrucomicrobiales bacterium
TGCGCCCCGGACCTTCGGCCTTCGGGTTTCGGCCTTCGGGTTTCGGATTGCCAAACTCCTCCGCCAGCCGTTCCGCCAGGGCTCGCGTCCCGTCCGTCGAGCCGTTCTCGGCCAGGACCACCTCCCAGTGCGCGGGCGCCAGGCCGGCTAGGAATTCCGTGACGCGCCGCACGCTCGTCGCCAGGTGCGCCGCCGCGTTGTACGCCGGCAGGGTGACGTTGATTTTCATGGCGCGACGCCGGTTGGACCGGGCTTCCCGGCGGCCTCGCTTCGCCCCGTCAACCGCCACAACCACGCGACGCCGCCGAGCAGGATCGCGTAGTACAACGTCACGCTCAACCACGGCGGCAACCCGAGGACCTCCGTTCCCAGGGTGTGGGAAAAGTCCCCTTTAACCGCCTTCGGCAGCACCCATTCGGTCAGCGGGTTGTACAGGCTGTAGTTGGGGCAGGCACTGGTGACCGTGGCCAGGGTCATCAGGCCGATGGACACACAGGCCAGCGCCCCGCCCAGTTTGGGCCAGCGCTGCGTGCCGATTGCACACGGCAGCGCCAGCAGCGGCAGAATGGGCGCCAGGTACCGGGCGCTCAGGGTCGGCCCCGCCTGCCAGTCCCAGACCCGACCCGAAATGACCAGCGCATGGAACACCGGCACCGCGTAGGTCAGCCAGAGCCAGTGCCGCCGTTCCGCCGCCATCCACCACCAGCCAAACCCGGCCATGACCAGAAACGGCGTCCAGAAGACCAGCCCGCGCGTGGGCCCGACCAGCAGCCGGCCCAGGTTCTCCACGTCGGGCCATTTGATCGCATAAAGCCCTTCCTTCATCTCCGGGAAGCTCGCCTGGTAACTGTACGGCAGGTGAAACGGATGGCCGAGGGTTGCCCAACTGTACGCCGGGATCAGCAACAAGGGGGGCAGCGCCGCCAGTAATAACCAGCGCAATGGGCGGAGGACAAGGGGCGCGGGGCGGGCACGTTTCCACCCGGGCAAGACGCCGGCCGACCCCGGCTCTTTCCCCAAGTCCAGCCCCCGCTCTCCGGACCCGCCCGCGGAGGGACAAGACCCTGTCGAGCCCGGCGCCGCTTCCAGCTTCCCTTTACCAGCTCCGTCCACTTCCTCGACACCAGACCCGGCACGCCGGCCCGCCCGCCATTGCTGGACCGTCACATAAGCCACCAGCGCCACCACCACCAGGCCCGCCGTGTACTCGCTGGCCAGCGCCAGCCCCAAACAAAACCCCGCCAGGGCCAGCCGCTTCGTGCTGAGGCCATCGCCTGACTCCTGACTTCGGGTGCCGGCCTTCTGCGCTCCGGCCTCCGGCCCGCCATACACATCCAGTGCCCACACCGCGACCCCGATCAACCCGATCACCTGGGCGTGGCTGAACAGAAACGTGCTGTAGGGCAACGGCAGACTGCCCAGCGTGAGCGCCAGGACGGTGACCAACGCGGCGCGCGCCCGCACAAAACGCGACAGCCAGGCAAACAACGCCGTCGCCCCCAGAGCCGCCGGCAGCGCCTGCGAAAACGCGCACGCCGCCCAACTGGTCACCCGCCAGCCGGTCCTGGAATCCAGGTCCACCCCGGCCAGCCTGAGCCCGCCCGCCGCCGCCGCAAACGCCGGCCAGGCCAGCGCCGCCGTCCCGGGGGCCTTGTCGCTGAAGTAATGCCCGTTCGCGAAGGCCTTGTCCGGCGTCCGCCGATGCCACCGGTCAATGGCCAGCGTCCCGTCCTGCGCGAGGGCCTGCAACGTGGCCAGCCGGGACAGCGCCGTTGGCGCGTCGAACCGCTTTTGGTGCACGAATGCCAGAGTTCCACCCAGCCATACAGCCAGGACCATGAGCACGAAGTTAGCTGGCGGGATGGACATTTCCCTGCGGACCGGGGAGTGGCGGTGTGGTCATCTTGGGATGGGGACGCACGATGGTCACTAAATATATAATTCCCGAGCCAAACAACAACCAGCCGAGTATGCCCAGGGCCACACCCTCTGCTTGCGATGCGGATAAACCCAGAGTGGCCGGCAAGCTCCCCAGGCAGCGACAGGGACGCTGCGGTGTTGCCAGCAGCAGTACCGTCAGCCGGTACCAACCAAACACAACGCCCAGCCAGAAGGTGAGGGCTGCTTTGAGCCTGAAATCAGTCCTGAAGATCACAAGACAGGCAACCGCAACCTCCAAGGAAACTGCACCCAATAATACGAAGCTCTCAGGAACACCTATTACGGGATCTATTTGCCGCCAGAGCCGCGGCTCGAATATCACAGCAGCCAACTTTGCAAGAGCCGTACCGGCTAGTAACAACACAACACTGACAAAGTACACCCGTTTCAAGGACATTGTAGGCCTCTATCATCGCATTCACATCTCTCTGTCCCGTCGCGTTCGTTCGGGAACATGTTCAGGGTTGGCAAACCATTGCACATGCAGCGTGTGATGAATGCGAAAACTTTATACCTGACGTGCGTGGTTGGTTATCACAAACGGAGCACCAGTCTGTGTTAGCGCTAAAGATTAAGAGTCTAATCACAAAAGCTCCAGCTCACGATTTTATCGCACTGTGTGGTGTTTGTTTCGAAGTCCACCAGACTTGCGCTGCCACAACTCCCACTACTTCCGTTGCAGTTTGGTGTTTTATAGCGATACTTGTAGCATATAACACCTACCGTAAGATCACTGCAGTGGTCCATATCTTCACCAACGGCACATTCGTCGTCGTATATCCAGTCGCAAGTCCAGTAGTCCGGACAATCCGGACAGAAGGAGCCGTACACATCGGGTTGATGACCAATCGCCCATTGGCAATACCCCCATCGGATAGTCCAGTTGCAGGCCGCAACCGCCGTGGCGGCCAGCATGGTGATGGACAGAATCCAGATGGCCACTGGTACACATTGGTAACTGATTGTTGAGCTGTTTGTGGTATATGCGGGTTCATGTGACTTTGGGTGAGTTGTTTTGTCTGCGTGTTGCGTTGCTACGACGCCACAGCGCCAGCGGCACCATGGCCAAAGCGGCTAGGATAATTACCAAAACTATTCGTGTCAGAAGCGGCTCACGTTCAAAACGCAACCGCAATAGGGCGAATTGCTCGTTTTTCTCTTTAACCTTGGCAAACGCCAAACTGTCTGGCGCCAGCAGGTGATTCGTGGTCACGTAATGAACAGGCTCATTGTTAGATTGCCTCGATCGATAGTCCCGGACAATCGTCGCTGTTCCAGGAATGCCGGACCAGCCAAGATTTGGTATGGAAAAACTTTCGCTGCGCACGGTTTCAACGGTAAACTCCGCTCGGACAATTGGTCTGAGATTGTTCGTCGTGCCTGATTTGAGCATTGGAACCAGTTCCACCATTTCACCGTGTTTGGGAACAATCAAATCCAGGACTCGAAGCGGTTCCCATGTATTTAAATGCGCCCAAAGAAAACCTTTGTCAAAGGGTGAAGGATAGTGCACGAGTACTCGTCGGCCATTTGCATCCCTTTGCACGTACTTACCAGTGTTTAGGATGTACAGATCCTTTACCGGAGATGAGGCTGTGTCCTCCCAGAAACTGCCACTGAGTCGCAGGGTGGGTAGCGTGAACTGTTCAGTTGGTGCGTCGGCGGCCAGAAAATCAGGGACCTCGCTGTCACCTGCACCAGTCAGGAAATCTTTGGCGCAGAAAACCAGCCACAACACTTGAGTGCCAAAAAGATCATTGGGTGGATAGTGGGTGGGAAATACTGTAATGTGTTCGTTCGCAACTCCGCGATAACTGTGGTTGGTTGCCATGCGGGCCAGCGCATTATCCCGCACATTGCTCGGCAGAGGTATAGTTACTCTTTGGTAGATTTGTATGCCGTCGTACCATGTTTCTGAGGAAAGGCCGGAATTAGAGCTGCCGGGGTTGGAGAATGGTTCAATTGCAATCCTCCAACGCACATCCAGCATTGCTTTTGCTACGTCAAACTGCCATAGCTTATCGCTTTCCACAAGACCATTACGCCCGATGCTCTGCCTTCGGATGGTGCCTTGTAAGCGTAGAGCCTCCCCTGCATCGAGCAAAGGTGTGACCAAGCACACAGCTAAAATACCTGTAAGCGCAGATTGACATCTTAAGCATTGGGTAACTGAGTAGCTGTATTGACGAGTAAATGGTTTATTGAGATGTATTACAAGGCTCCGTGGTTTATCTAACGGGGCTGAAGTAGCCGTTTGAGATGGCTGCATATTAGAGGGACAACTGAAGTTTTGTGTTTAGCGGTGCTGCCCCCTGCATCTTTTCCGGATCGCAAGGAAAGCTGGCAGGCACAGAAGAGCGCCCAAGGTCGCCAGGAAAAAAAGTTGCAGGGGCCCACTCGGCGTTTGCCCGCCAGGCCCGGGCATGGGACGTAACCTTGGTTTGGCCGCGATGTCGCTCTTTAGTGTGCTGGAGTTTCGGTCCAGCCAGGTGGGCTGGGGTTCCCGATAGGCGATAACCGGTGCTTGGGCGTATTCCGGGAAGCGGGTGTCGCGTATGACGGCCTCGGCGGTAATATTAGGTCTGAAGTCGCCTACCTCGACAACCCGTAGGCTCCGAAGCAACCCTACCTGTACCGTAACCACGCGATTGACCGGTAACGAGCCCGGAGACTCCACGGGCATGAGGTATTCCGCGCGAAAGCGGGTGGGGAAAAGTGCTCCGGCGTGGTTTGTGGCTTCCTCGACCTCGTATCGGAAGGCCAAAAATTCCTTGTCAAATGGGGGCGGACAAGGTGCGTGCACTAATGCGCCCTTCTCCACCACCCAACGCCTGCCTGGCGCAAATTCGTTGAATTGCCGTGGAAGAGAACCGTTTCCGGAGAGCAGCTCATAGGCCACCCGCACTGTCGGCGGGTTTTTTGCCATCGTAAGATCCACGAGGGACGGCATGGACTGTCCGGAATGGTTGCTCAAATACGATTGTGAGCAGTAAGCCAGCCAGAGCAGTTTCTGAACAGGATCGGCGGTGACCGGAAACCTGCCTTCTTGCACGTGGCCGACTTCGATGGGGTAGTCCGCTTTGTCTTTTTTTCTGTATTCGTTTAATACATGGTCTGGGAAGTGGACCAGTCCGTACAAGTCTTGCCCGTCAAACGCGATCTCCATGCGATCTGCGCTTTTGCGCGCGCCTTGCTTCGCTTGTCTGTCCAGGGTGGTTATCCTCCAATGGTTGCCGTGCACATGGATGACATAAGCGTAGGATACATTCTGGACAACGGCGCCAGTGTGCGGGTCGTACGCCTCCGTTTTTACCTCACCCTGAAACTCGAGTGCGGAGGGATCTTCAGTGCCAGCTGATGTTCCGCTTGTCAGGACGCCGCACAAAGCTGCAATTGCCGCACAGTGGCCAACCAGGAAAACCACGATCTTACTGAGGTCGGCAGGGCGCTTGCCATGATCCACACTCGTGCTGGATAATTGTTTGAGTGTCGGCCTTATTCCCATTTGGTTAAGTTTTAAATGTGTCATTACCGCTGGCGTGCTCGCCTCAGGGCCGGTTGATGTAACCCACGGCTTCATCGGGCCTCCTCCAGCCAGCCGGACCGATTGCTCCTGGGCGGCCGCCTTAATGACTTGGTGTCTCTCCCGACGGGGGGCCAGTGACCGGGGAATCGGGAGCCGGAAAACGGGCGGCGAAAAAAATCTCCTTGTCGCCCGCTCGAGGTCTTTGGAGCCGCCGGCCCGGCAGCCCACGAACTCCGCCCGCCCAGGCAGGCCACAGTCGGTGCGGTCACTCCGGCCGCCCGCCCGGCCCGGTGCTTTGACCCCGTGCAGGAGCCACGCGGCCATAAAACGAAAGAGGTGAAAGGTTGTGGTATCCGGCTGGCACTGGCAGCAATCCCCCCGGCACAGGCCGGCGACTCATTCCTTCCCCACGTCCCCGGCCGGCCCATGCGCCCCGCAGGCCAGCGCAGCGGCCGGGACGAAGCGGCCGGGACGAAGCGGCCGGGACGAAGCGGCCGGGACGAAGCGGCCGGGACGAAGCGGCCGGGACGCACACGGGGAATGGGCTTCATCACGTCCATAACCAAGCTGACCATGAAACCAGTAATCCTTGCCCGAAGCGTGTCAACCCCTTTTTTGTGATTTTTTTGAACGCCCCACAAACCGCCTGCGCTCAGCCCGTTGTATCCTCTTGGAGGTACCGCCTGCGGCCGAAGGACGCTTCCCCTCTGGCCCCTCGATGTCCGATTTTGCGCCGTACTGAAGGGCGCGCTTCGGCCTCCGGCGCGAGGTTCGCTCGCCGTGGCCATGACGAGCTTGCCCCTGGAAGGAAGGTCCGCTACTCCCCGCCCGGGCCGGGGCGCCAGGTGGCGTGCTGCTGCAGCCAGAGAATGTCCCGGTTGCCCGGCATCCGCGCATCGTCCCGCAGTGGCTCAAGTCGCCACCACATTGACCAGCTTGCGGGAGACGACGATGACCTTGCGGACCGTTTTGCCGGCCAGGAAGGGCTGCACCTTCGGGGCGGTGAGGGCGGCGCGCTCGAGCTCGGCGGGGGGGAGGTCGGCGGGCACGCAAAGTTTGTCGCGGAGCCGGCCGTTGACCTGGACGGGGATTTCGATCTGGTCCTCGACCAGCAGAGCCGGATCGTGTTCCGGCCAGGGGGCATAGGTCAGGCAGGTGGGCGTCTGGCCCAGGGCCAGGTGCAGACGCTGCCAGAGTTCCTCAGCCAGGTGCGGCGCGAAAGGGGCGAGCAGTTGGAGGAACGGCCGCAGCACCGCCACGGGCCGCGTGGGCCAGGTCATGGCCTCGTTGACGAAGATCATCAAAGCAGCGATGGCGGTGTTGAAGCGGAGGGCTTCGAGGTCATCGGTGACCTTTTTGATGCAGGCGTGCAGGGCCTTCCACTGTGCCGGGGTGGGGGCCAGCTCTTGAATGGCGGGGCTCAGGCGGATGAGGTCCAGTATCGCGGGGTCGGGCCGGGGGCCGTCGGTGGTTTCGGCGTGTTCAAGGGCCGTTTCGCTTTGCTCGTCCACAAACAGGCGCCAGACCCGGCCCAGGAAGCGGTACACGCCCTCGACGCCCTTGGTGCTCCAGGGTTTGACCATCTCGAGCGGGCCCATGAACATTTCGTACAGGCGGAAGGCGTCGGCGCCGTAGTCGCGGAGGATGTGGTCGGGGTTGACCACGTTGCCGCGGCTCTTGGACATTTTCTGGCCGTCTTCACCGAGGATGAGGCCCTGGTTGACGAGGCGGTAAAACGGCTCGGGAGTTGAGACGTGACCCAGGTCGTAGAGGACCTTGTGCCAGAAGCGGGCATAGAGGAGGTGGAGGACGGCGTGTTCGGTGCCGCCGACGTAGAGGTCCACGCCGGGCGCAGGTGATTTCGGATTTCGGATTTCGGATTTCGAATTTGCAGCGCCCATCCAGTATTTCTCGGCTGCGGGGTGGACGAAACGCCGGCAATTGTTCGCATCCAGATACCGCAAGTAGTACCAGCAGGAGCCGGCCCACTGGGGCATGGTGTTGGTCTCGCGCATGGCGCCGTCGGGCAGGCGGACCCAGTCGTGCGCGCGGGCCAGGGGGGGCTGGCCGTCGGGGGTGGGTTTGTAGTCGTCCAGCTCCGACGGCAGGACGGGCAACGCGTCCTCGGGCACGGCCTCGTGGTAGAGGGTGCCGTCGGCGTCGCGCCTCCAGACGATGGGAAACGGCTCGCCCCAGTAGCGCTGGCGGCTGAAGAGCCAGTCGCGCAGCTTGTAGTGGACGGTGCGCCGGCCCAGGCCTTTGGCCTCGAGCCAGGCGGTGATGCGGCGCTTGGCCTCGGCGGTGGGCAGGCCGTCAAGGGAGATTTCCGCGTTGGCGGAGTTGACGGCGGTGCCGTCGTCCACAAACCCGCGCCAGTCGGTGGCGGGATCGGGGGGCTGGACCACCTGGACCACCGGCAGTTGGAATTTATCGGCGAACTCGAGGTCGCGGGTGTCGTGGGCGGGCACGGCCATGATGGCGCCGGTGCCGTAGCTCAGGAGCACGTAGTCGGCGATCCAGATGGGGATGCGCGCGCCGGTGGCGGGGTTGAGGGCGTGGGCGCCGGTGAAGACGCCGGTTTTCTCGCGGGCCAGCTCGGTCCGCTCGAGGTCGGACTTGCGGGCGGCCGCGGCGCGGTAGGCCTCGACGGCGGGGCGTTGGGCGGGGGTGGTGAGGCGGTCCACCAGCGGGTGCTCGGGCGCCAGGACCATGTAGGTGGCGCCGAAGAGGGTGTCGGGCCGGGTGGTGAAGACGCGGATTGTTTCGGCGCCGTTGGCGGCCCGGAGCTCAGGCGGGGGGGGTGCGGGTTCCGGCGGGACGATGGGAAAAACCACCTCGGCCCCTTCGCTGCGGCCGATCCAGTTGCGCTGCATTTCCTTGATCGAATCGGGCCACTGGACCAGGTCCAGGTCGCGCAGGAGCCGTTCGGCGTAGGCGGTGATGCGGAGCATCCACTGGCGCATGGGGCGGCGCACCACGGGGAAGCCGCCCACCTCGCTTTTGCCGTCCACGACCTCCTCGTTGGCCAGGACGGTGCCGAGGGCTTCGCACCACCAGACGGGTTGCTCGCTTACGTAGGCCAGGCGGTGGGCGTCGCGCCAGGCGCGTCGCCCGGCCTCCGTGTCGCAGTCGGAGGGGATGGGCAGGGTGTCGAGCGATTCGGCCCGCTGCGTGGCGGGGTTGAACCAGGCGTGGTAAAGCTGCAGGAAAATCCACTGGGTCCACTTGAAGTAGGCCGGGTCGGTGGTGTCCACCTCGCGGGTCCAGTCGTAGCTGAAGCCCAGGCTTTGAATCTGGCGGCGGAAGGTGGCGATGTTCCGGGCGGTGGTGACCCGCGGGTGCTGGCCGGTCCTGAGCGCATACTGTTCGGCCGGCAGGCCGAAGGCGTCCCAGCCCATGGGATGGAGCACGTGCCAGCCGCGGGCGCGGCGGTAGCGGGCCAGGATGTCGGTGGCGGTGTAACCTTCCGGGTGACCCACGTGCAGTCCCGCGCCGGAGGGGTAGGGGAACATGTCGAGGATGTAGCACTTGGGCGGCAGCTCCCGGGGCCGTGCCGTGCGGCCGGCCAGACCGTGGCGGAGGCCGAAAGGGTGGTCGGCGGGGATGAGCTCGCCGGGGTTGAACGCGCGGAAGGTCTGTTCGGCTGCCCAGCGGGCCTGCCACTTGGGCTCGATCAGGTGGAACGGGTACTGACGTCGCGCCATAAGGCCGGGCATCTTGCGAGCCGGCTGCCGGCGGCGCAACGGGGGAATGCCCCCGTGCCGATGGGGTTTGACTCCCTGCCGGTCGGCCGGCCAAACTCCCGGCCCGGCCCCGCTCCTCCATCAAGCACGGGCCGTGACGACATGAGTGAAAATCCAGATCTGCTGAGCACCTTCGCGCCCGCGCAGGCCTATTTCGTGGGGGTGGATTCGGACGGCTGCGTGTTTGACACGATGGAGCTCAAGCACAAGGAGTGCTTCGCCCCGCAGTTCATCAAGCACTTCCGCCTCCAGGCCGCCAGCCGGTACGCCCGCGAGGTCTGGGAGTTTGTGAACCTCTACTCGAAGACGCGGGGCATCAACCGCTTTCCCGCCCTCTCCAATGCCCTGAACCTCCTCGCCGCCCGCCCCGAAGTCCAGGCCCGCGGCGTGGCGGTGCCGTCCACCGACCCCCTGGATGCCTGGATCGCCCGCGAGCCCCGGCTCACCAACAGCACCCTCGAGGCGGCCATCCGCGACGGCGCGGCCGAGCTGGCGCCCATCCTGGACTGGTCCCGCGCGGTCAATGCCGCCATCGAGGACATGGTTGTTGGCGTGCCGCCATTTCCGCTGGTGCGGGAATGCCTCGAGCGCCTTCACGCCCTGGCCGATATCATGGTCGTATCGCAAACCCCCACGCCCGCCTTGGAACGGGAGTGGGAGGAGCACCAAATCCGCCCTTGGGTGCGGCTGATCGCCGGCCAGGAACTGGGCTCGAAGACCGACCACCTCCGCCTGGCGGCCGGCGGCAAATACCCCCCCAAGCACGTGCTCATGATCGGCGATGCCCCCGGCGACTACAAAGCCGCCCGGGCCAACCACGCCCTGTTCTTTCCCATCATCCCCGGGCACGAAGAGGCCTCCTGGCAGCGGTTTTACGAGGAAGGCCTGGAGCGGTTCCTCGGCGAAACCTTCGCCGGGGCCTACGAGGAGGAACTGCTGCGCGAATTCCACGCCAGCCTTCCTGAACGCCCCCCCTGGGCTGCTTAACTCCGCTTCGCTCCCGTGTCTGCCGCTCCTGGTACCCAACCGAAATCCCCCCGCTCGAATTCTCCTCCGCCCCCGCCTCCGTCGCGGCGCGTGCTGGTCTGCCCGGACAAGTTCAAGGGCACCCTCACCGCCACGGAAGCCGCCGAGGCCCTGGCCCGCGGCTGGCGCGCCGCCCGCCCGCAAGACACCCTCGAACTGCTGCCCGTCAGCGACGGCGGCGACGGTTTCGGCGAACTCCTGGGCCGCCACTTCGGGGCCGAACCCTGCACGGTCGAGACCGTGGACGCCGCGCACCGGCCCTTGCAGGCCGTGTGGTGGTGGGAACCGCGGCAGCGGCTGGCCCTGATCGAATCGGCGCGCATCATCGGCCTGGCCCTGCTGCCGCCCGGCCAATTTCATCCCTTCGAGCTGGACACCTTCGGGCTGGGGGCGGTGTTGCGGGCCGCGGCCGAACGCCAGCCCCGCCACACCCTCATCGGGATCGGCGGCAGTGCCACCAATGATGGCGGCTTCGGCCTGGCCCGGGCCCTGGGCTGGGAATTCCGCAACGGCCGCAACCAGCTCCTGGTCCGCCTGACGCAACTGGACGAACTGGTGCGCCTCCACCCGCCCCACCAACACCTGCGCCTGGGGCGGCTGACCGTGGCGGTGGACGTGCGCAACCCCCTGTTTGGCCACACCGGCTGCACGCGCGTCTTCGGCCCCCAAAAAGGCCTCCGCCCCGAGGACCTCCACCAGGCCGAGCGCTGGCTCCAACACCTCGTCACCACGCTGCGCCGCTCCCGCCTGCGCCGCCCCTTCTCCAGCGCCGCCCCGGGTACCGGGGCGGCCGGCGGACTCGGCTTCGGCCTGGGCGCCTTTCTGGGCGCCCATCTGCGCCCGGGTTTCGAGCTTTTTGCCCGCCTCACCGGCCTGGCGCGACGCGTCGCCACGGCCGACGTGGTCGTGACCGGTGAAGGCGCCCTCGACCTCACCACCCTCGACATGGGCAAGGGGGTGGGAGAAATCGCCCGTCTCTGCCGGCAACGCGGCCGCCCCTGCCTGGCCCTGTGCGGGCAGGTGAACTCGCCGCAGCAGACCCGCGCTTCCTTCAGCGGCGTGTGGGCCCTGAGCCCGGACCTGACCACGCCCGAGGAGGCGCAGCGCGAACCCGCCCGTTGGCTTGCGGAACTGGCCCGGCGTGTGGCGGCGCAGTGGACGCCCTGAACAGCGGCCCCCATGCCAGGCCCGCGTGACCCCGCCGCCCCGGCCACGGTCGGCCGGCCTTACCGCGGTCGCCTGGCGCCCTCCCCCACCGGTTACCTGCACCTGGGGCACGCCCGCACCTTTTTGACCGCCCAGGAACGGGCCCGCGCCGCGGGCGGGTGCCTGATTTTGCGCATCGAGGACCTCGACCCGGACCGCTCCCGGCCGGAATACCTCGCGGCCCTGCTCGAGGACCTGCGTTGGTTCGGCCTGGAATGGACAGAAGGCCCCGACGTGGGCGGGCCCTGCGCCCCCTACACGCAGAGCGAGCGGCTGCCGCGATACCGCGAAGCCTTCGAGCGGCTCCGGGCCGCCGGCTGCCTTTACCCCTGCACCTGCTCGCGGCGGGACATCCGGGCCGCCGCCACCGCCCCCCATGCCGCGGACGATGAAGCGATCTATCCCGGCACCTGCCGCCCGCTCCGCCCCCCCGCCGCCACCAGCACGGCCCGCCGGCCTGCGCGCGCGCCGGCGTGGCGGTTTCGGGTCCCCGACGGCGAGGGGGTGCGCTTCACCGACGGCCGCTGCGGTCCGCAGGTTTTCGTGGCGGGGCGCGACTTCGGGGACTTTGTGGTGTGGCGGCCGGACGGCATGCCGGCGTATCAACTGGCCTGCGTGGTGGACGACGCGGCCATGGGCGTGACCGAGGTGGTGCGGGGCGCGGATTTGCTCGTGTCCACCGCCCGCCAACTGCTGCTGTACCGGGCCCTGGGGCTGGAACCGCCCGCCTTTTACCACTGCCCGCTGCTCACCGATGCCGCGGGCCGCCGGCTGGCCAAGCGCCACGACGCCCTGAGCCTGCACGCGCTGCGGAGCCGGGGCTGCTCCCCGCCCCAACTCCGGGCGGACTGGGAACACCCCACCACCCCCGAGGGCGCATCCTAATTTTTTGCCGCGACCCTCGCGCCGGTTTCCCAACCTGCCGTATCGCCGATTGCCGAAACAGCGGTACGGGAGGGGACGCGGAGGGTCTGCGGAGTGGGAAACCCGCGAGGCAGCAACCGGCGAAGTCTGCGCTGCCGCAAAGACTGCAACGGCAGGAAACTGAGATGCGCCCCGCTCCCGACCTGAGCGGGGAAAGTAATTGCCAGGCCGGCGGCCGGCACTAGATTTCCCCTTTTGCAAACCATGTTGCTCGCCGTGACTGAGCCGGATGATCTGCTTGCGCACACGTCGCTGTACCGCGAGTTCCTCGCCGAGAAGGAGGAAATCTTGAAACACAAGTGGCTCGAGTCGGAGAAGGCCGGCTACGACATCGGCTTCGAGCGCGCGCTGACCGACTGGGTCGTCAAATACCGCGCCGGCTGGCTGCGCGGGCGGCGACGCTCGGGCGGCGGCGACCCCTCCCCTGCCGCCGGAGCCCCTTGATGCCTGCCGCCCCCCGACCCGCTCGACGCCCCGCCGCCGCGCCGCCCCCCCGCCGGTCCGGGCCCGCCGGCGCGGCCTGCTCCCGGCCCTGGCTCACGCCCGCCCAGGTACAACGGCTGCTGACCCGGCTGGCCCGCGCCATCGCCACCGCGCACCGTACCGAAACGGAGCTGGTGCTGATCGGCATCCAGA
>JBBIVJ010000058.1:0-12058 GCA_037439785.1 Verrucomicrobiales bacterium
ACGAGGCGCATCCTTGGACCATTCTCACCAACGATTATCCCGCCGCTTTGGGCACCAATCGAACCGTGTTTACCCATGTCGGCGTGGTCGAGTATCCCACCGGCGGAGGGGGCGGGGGTGGCGGTGGCGGCAATCCGCCCCCACCGGAGGGAGCTTTCACCGGCCAAGACGACAGCGATACCGACAAGATCGAATGGCCTCCGTTGCCACCCATGCCTTGGGATCCTCGCTGGATTCGGGATCCAGGCGATGGGCCGTTGACCGAGGATGGCGGCGGCGAAGTGCCGTTGGGGGCGATCGGCTTCTATCAGGTGGTGCGGCATGGGTGCACTTCATCGGCCTGACCAACGGGATGCAGTTGGGCGGGGTCGTTGGACTGCCCGTCGAGGTTGGTCACCCGGAAGGTGAGTTGCTGCATGTCACCATCATGATTGATGATTACGGCACCGAGGCTGCCGCCATGCTCCAACCCCCGTTCCCGACTCCCTTTCTCCATTTCACCCTGGACAAGACCCTCTTGAGCAACGGTGTTCACACTGTTCAGGCAGAGGCGACCTGGATGGTTGACCCGGCTAATCCTGACCCAGCCGCATTGGTGGTGATCGAGAGCCCATCGGTGGAGATCGAGGTCTTCAACGAGATTTCCTTTCCCAACTGGTCCTTCCTTTTCGGCGAACTTTACGATTCCCTGCTCATCAACGCAGTCTCGGCTCATCCCGAAGTGGACTGGGAGGTCGCCATCTTCGACAGTCAGAACCAGTATGTTGGCAGCTTCCTGGGGCATTCGACCGACGGACAGATCCGGGTGGTATGGAACCTGATCGATCCGTTCGGGGTGCGGCGGGATGATCCGTGGTTTGACGCCGACATCTACACCTGGTGGGAGGGTGGCGAGGCGGCCGCCGCTGCGCCCGGTCCCAAGGCGGAGGTGCGCATGGTTTACGGCTCACGCTCTTCCGGGGGGGCCGGCTTGGAATCCAGCGGCTCGGCGACAACCACCCCTCCGAAGTTCTTGAGTTCGGACTGGTGGACTGGCCCCGGGAACTGGGTGGTTGTCAACCAGCAGGCATTCAACCACCTGATCGATCATGAACTGCTGGACGAGATGACCGACAACTTCGTCGGCGCGGCGGAGAGCCGTGGGTACGAGGTCCGTCCCGCGCATCCTCCAAGCGAGGCATATCGTCTGCGCACCACACCATTAGCCACTGCCATCGCGGATTGGAATGCTTTGCGCGCGGCGCTGGTTCATCCGACTTCGCGCAACTTCTTTTACTTCGGGCACGGCGGCCGCAATCAGATCGGCTCAGGCACCAATGTTCTGACCCACATCTCCAGCACGCAGCTTTACACGGGATTGGCGACGAGCAACCCGATGGCCGCGAACCGGCACGCCTACCGGTTCGTCTTTCTGGACGGGTGCGAAACAGCCAAGGGCGATCTGCCGTTGGCATTCGGCATCCCCAAGAAAAAACTGACGGTGGAGGATTTCGCCGACGATGGACGTCGTCCCTGTGCCTTCATGGGGTGGAGTTCGACCAAGTGGATCGGCATTCTCAACCGCGTCTGGTATGACCACATCAACTTCGTGACATGGTTCAAGTACGAGTGGATCGAGGTAGGGCGGCCTTTGTTGGACGCAGTGAACCAAGCCAAGACATATCCCGGCACCAGCCAGGTGAACACCAGCAACCTCAAGATCTACGGCTACGATCAGTTGGGTTACAACCAGTTCAACAACGCGCCTTGAGGAGGTGTTATGCCAGATATGCTCCACATCACCCTACAGTACTCCAACGCGGTGCTGGTGGCCTTGCTGCCGCACTTCTCCGATCTTGCCAAGAAGCTGGAGCTGCCGCTTCCGAATCCCATCACCACGAACCACGTCGAGCGATTCGTTCCAAGGCGCAATCCGGGTGACGTTGGCGGCGTTCTGGTTCTCACGAACGGTTGGCGGTTGTGGTATTCGCGAGGGCACGTTGACTCTTTCATATCACCGCAGAACTACTACACCACCGAGGACGTGGAGCGACTGCCCGCTTTCTTCGGCAAAGTGAATCTGAGTACAAACGACGCGGTCACACTTGCCCGTGATGCTCTGAAGCGGATTGGATATGCTGACAGCCTGCTGATGACGACGAATCCTCCCACGACTTTGGAAGGACCACGGGAGTGGCGTGGACATACTTTGCCCTTTTACTGGGTGGAATGGAAAGTGGCAACCGGAGACAGTGAGCATACAGTGACCTTCAACATCGATGGTCAGGAAGGCAAAGTGACACGGTTTTCTGCCGTCTCGACCAATCTCTGGCGCGATCCTCCACCGATTGACGTCGTGCCCGAGTTAGAATCCGAGTATCGAAAGCGAGTTATGCAAGGCCAGCAGATGCATCGACGCAACCCGCCGCCGGAAAAGAGACCGCCGCCTTGAGCATTACAGTTGAGCAATGCAAGCAGGGTCCAACAAGATCACTGGAGCGAACAGCCGCCCCGCTTCGCCGTTCGAGCGTCGCGGGCTTCGGCGATGCGCTCTGGTGGTCGGGAGTCACGGGCGTTATCGCAGCGGTGCGGCTGTCGCTCAGTTCTGGCGTTCGCAACCGGGCCGGGAAGGCCCGACCGGCCAAAAGGCCGGCGCGGTCTGTCCGAACCTCGTTGGAGTGTTGGACGAACCGAAGCAGAGCCTCGCCCAACCGCGGCGCGCGGGGGCGGCGTTGGACGTAGTGACGCTCCACGCTTTGCTACGAGCGGAGAGGGCGCCGGGTGACGGCGGCGCGACGGCGCAATCTCTCTCGAACCGGGGACGTCTGCCGGGCACAGCAAGTTGTCCCGGAAAACACCGGCGGCTGCGGACCTTGAGTGGGGACCTGGAGGCCCGACGCCCCGGCGCACCCGGCCGTGGCGCTCACACGACCTCCACCGGGCACTTGGGCAGGGCGTCCAAGAAGGCGCGGCCGTAGCGTTTGGTCAGGACGCGGTTGTCGAGTACCACCACGATGCCGGTGTCGGTCCTGGTGCGGATGAGCCGGCCCACGCCCTGGCGAAACTTGAGCACGGCCTCGGGCAGGGAGCAGTCCATGAAGGCGTTGCTACCGGCGGCCTCGATGCGTTCCAGGCGGGCCTCGATCAAGGGGTGGTCGGGCACGGCGAAGGGCAGGCGGGTGATGATGACGTTGCTGAGGGCCTCGCCCGGTACGTCCACGCCCTGCCAGAAGCTGTCGGTGCCGAACAGGACCGAGTCCACGTCCGCCTTGAAGCGTTCCAGCATCGTCGAGCGGGGCATGCCGGTGCCCTGGACGAAGCACGTCACGCCCAGCTCCGCGAAGAACGGCTCCAGGTCCGCGGCCAGTTCCTGCATCAGGCGGGTGTTGGTGAAGAGCACAAACGCCTTGCCGTGGGTCTGGCGGATGAAGTGCTGGATCCATTTCACCAGGGCCGGGCGATAGCCGGGGTCGCGGGGGTCGGGCATCTTGCCGGCCACGTACACGCGCATCTGCCGCTCGAAGTCGAAGGGCGAACCGACCTGGAGCAGGGTGGCGTGGTCGGCACCGACGCGATGGGCGATGTAATTGAGGCCTTCGCGGCTGCCGGGGCGTGGCCTGGTGGGCTGGCCCGGCTGCTTGAGGTCCAGGGCCAGCGTGGCGCTGGTGAGGATGACCGAGGTGTCGCTGGCGAAGAGCCGCCGGCGCAGGAAGTCGGCCACGTCCACAGGGGCGGCGTTGAGGGCCAGGTTTTTCTGGGCCCTGCCGGCGCGCTCGACCCAGTACACGTGGTCGGCGGCACTCTGGTTGAGGAACACGCCCAGGGCCTCGCGCAGCTCGCCCAGGCGGCGGTTGCATTCGGCCAGTTCGCTGGCGGTGTCCTTGTCCTCGGCCAGGTTGATCAGCTCCCGCACGGCCTCGTGGACGCGGCGCAAGGGCAGGGTCAGGGTGTCGGTCACCAGTTCGGGGCGGCGGATGCGCAGCTCGCTCCAGCTCCGCGCGCGCTCGCGTCCGGCACCGGCAAGTTCGCTTTCCCCCAGACCGCGGCGGGGGCCGGCGGTCTCGCGGGCGCGGGTGTGCAGGGCGTCGCAGGCGGCCTCGACCGCGGCGAAGAACTCGTCGCTCAGCTTAAAGACCTCGGCCACCAGCTCGACGGCGCGGCCCTGGCGGAGGAGGGCCAGGAGGCCCTTTTGCGTGCGCGGGTTCCAGAGCCGCTGGAGGGCGAAGCGCAACTGGCTGCTCGAGACGCTCACCCCGATGTGTTTGGAGGCCACCGCCTCGAGGGTGTGGGCCTCGTCGAAGATGACAAAGTCGTTCTTGAAGAGCACGCCGTCCTCGACGCTTTCCTCGATCCCGCCCAGGTGCATGAAGAACAGGGTGTGGTTGAGCACCAGCACGTCGGCCGAGAGGATGCGGCTGCGCACCCGTTGGAAGAAGCAGGGTTCGCCGCCGGCCTTGACGAACTCCGAGCCGGGGCCGCAGAGCCGCGGTGAACAGAGCCCGCGCTCGGAGCAGACCTGGGCCCAGACCTTGGGGTCGGGCTCCGCGTCAAAGTCGGACAGGCTGCCGTCGTGGGTCTGGCGGGACCACTCGAGGACGCGGGCCAGTTCCTGCTGCTCGGTGGAGGTGAACAGTTGCGGGGCCTGCTGGAGGGCCTTGTGCAGGCGGCGGGTGCAGAGGTAATTGGCCCGGCCCTTGAGCATGGTGGAGGTGAACCGGACCGGGAGGATGCGCTCGAGCAGGGGCAGGTCCTTCTCGGTAAGCTGCTCCTGGAGGTTGATGGTGTGGGTCGAGACGATGGCCTTCTTGCGCTGTTCGACGGCGTAGAGGATGGCCGGCACCAGGTAGGCGAGGCTCTTGCCCACGCCGGTGCCGGCCTCGACGATGAGGTGTTCCCCGCGGGTCAGCGCCCCGGCCACGGCCACGGCCATCTGCTGTTGCTGGGGACGGTACTCGAAGTTTTTGGCCCGCGCCAGCACGCCCTCGGGCGAGAAAAAATGCCGGGTGAGCGCCACCAGGTCGGCGGCGCCGGTGGGCGGAGTTTCGAGGGTGCCGATCATGGCGGGGAAGGCGGCGTTCGACCGGGGGCGAGGCCGGATCAGGCCGGGCACAACTCGAGCAGCTTCATCGGCTCCTCCGGCTTCGCGGGGTACCGAACCGGCTGGCCCTCCAGCAACCGCCCGACCAGGTCGTCCAGTTGTGCCAGCTTGTCGGCAACCAGCCGCCGGGCTTCCGCGCGGGCGGTGGCGACCGGCGTCTGCATCTTGGGCATGATGGGCAGCAGTTCCTCCCGCGCCTGCCGGGCCACTTCAGCGATGCGGCGATGCAGCGGATGCTGCGGATCGAAAAGCGGAATGGCGCACGCTTCAAACGGCCGGCGGTGAATGTGGCGTTCACCCAGCAAACCCTGCGGCTGGTAGGGTTTGATGGCCTCGTTGACGACGGACGAGTTCAGGACGCCGGCAAGGTAAAGCGTCTCCTCCTCGCTGGCGGCGTAGTAGCGGTAGCAGACGTTCTCAGCGATAAAGCCGCGCGTAGGAATGCCGTCCACGTTTCGTGTTTCGCGTAGTGTGACCAATGCGGCAGCGATATTCGTGCCTGAACTGTTGTAGATGACAATGAACTTCTCACGGGGATTTTGGCGGATGAGCAAACTGCCGTAGTCAAGCCGGGCCTGAAAGCTCTGCCCCTTGTCCTTGCGGCCTTCATTCCAACGTCGCTCAGCTTCCCCAAACCAATCACACGCTTCGACATGGTTTTTGCTCAACGGATAGCTGGCATCCACCATTTTCAAATCGCCGTGTGTGGTCTGGATGATGGGCAGTGCTACGATGCTGAGTTTGCGAGCCACGAAGGGCATGAGGTTCTTGGACAGGACGGTGGCGTAGAGATACTCGGTATTGACCTGGCCTTTCATACGAAAGCGCCAGTCCGGTTTGGAATCTTTCCACGCTTCTTCGGCAGTTTGTACCATCGGTGCGTGCCGAATCATCGGCGCGTCACGCAGCGGCTCGACAAAGCAGGCACAACGAGGATACAGACTGGCCCCGTTGAGGAACTTTTCAAAATAGGGCGACTTGATTTGAGTGTCCCCGAGCAGCCGCAGCACGCCGACTTCGGAGGTCAGGGCGTTGCAGGCCGTGGTCAGACTGGCATTGCGGCCGCGCAGGCTACCCGACCAGGAAATCAGTGGAATATCCTGATTCCGCGCAGAATCGTTCCGCACGACAACGCAGGTGCGGACGTTGAAAAGCGGGCTGACGCCAGTGAAATCGTGAACTTGGGTGAAACCAAGGCGCTGAAAACCGGCGTGTTGTTTGGCCGGTAGGATGGTGGTTTTGGGCAGGACGAAGGCGATGGTGCCGCCGGGCTTGAGAAACTCCTTCACGCAGTGGGCGAAGAAAAGCGTGGAGGTGTCCATTTGCGTGAACAGCTTCACATCGGTCTTGGCGAGCAGTCCGTAATGGAAGGTGAGTTCCTTGATGCGCTCCTTGTAGCTCTTGTCTTTGACGTAGCGTAGAGAAAGCCACGGCGGGTTGCCGACGACGTAATCCACCTTCTCCCGACGAAGGAACACGGGCCGGTAGGCGTTCTTGAGGATGTAGGCCCAGACGGTATTACGACGTTGCTCCTCAAGCTTGGCGAAGAGACGGAAATTTTCGCTCCAGTACATCCGCTGACCTTCAGGCAATTTGCCGATTATCCCTCGGGCGGCCTTTTCGGCGCCGGGACGAAGGCTCGCATTGGCAACGGCGCGGTGAGCCAGACCGCTCAATTGGTCAACGAGCGCATCGAGGTCTTCGGTTTCAGCCGTCGCCATCGGGATGTGGAAGGTGCCGATGTCTCCGGCGGGCACTTGCAGCACCCCTTTTTTCACGTCCACATCACTCATGAGCGTGTCCGCCATGTAAACGCGCAGGTTCAGACCACGCCCCAAAGTTATCACCGGCTCCTCGAGACTGAGCAACAAGTTCGCCTTTGCCATTAATACGGCCACGGGATGAATGTCCAGGCCGATGACTTCTTCGAGCACCTGCTTTGTGAGCTTTTTGCCCTTGAGGCCAGCAGCCTTGAGCCGTTGCACCGCCGCAAACAGGAAGCCGCCGGAGCCGCAACTGGGGTCGAGCCGTTTGCCGCCCTTGTACCCAATCTGTTCCAGCGTCAACTCGGCCAGCCAGTCCGGCGTATAGTACTCCCCCAGGTCGTGGCGTTGATCCGGGTCCACGAGGCCTTGGTAAAGCTCCTTGAGGATGTCTTCGTCCAGCTTGGTGAAGTCGTACACGCTCAGGCTGGCGAGCAACTGGTGGACGAAATCGCAAAAGCCCGCCTCGCTGGGCGTGTCCAACGCCCAGGAGAAAAAGTCCGGCTCGGCGAGGTTCTGGATGCCCAGCGCGCGGAAGAATTCGCCGTCCACCAGTCCGCGAAAATCCTTTGCCGTGCCCACCTGCGCGGGCGCGAGCGTGGCGGCCACGATGGCGCGCGAAACCATCACGAGGTAAGTGTGCTTGAGGAAGAGCGTGCGGTCGCCCAGCGGGCTGCCATAGACCTTCGCCAGCAGGGCGTTCCACTCCCGGAACTTCGTCTGCACCGTGCTGTCCGCGGCCACGGCGTCGTAAAGCGCGCCCAGCCGGCGGAGGCTGGCGTTGAAGACCGCGCTGTGCTGGCCGAGCCGGATGACGATGTCGCCGCTGGTGGGCGCCAGCCGCTGGCCGGTGAAGAAGATCTGGTCCAAATGCCGGAAGGCGTGAAGCGGCTGGTCCGCTTCCAGGGTGAAACCGCTGATGAGCCGGACGCCGGTTTGCCGAGATTCGTACAGATAGACCTCGAAGCGCAAGCCGTTGGTCACCAGGCCGAGGTAGTCCAGCGGGTGGCGTTGGGCTTCAAAGTACTTTTTCAGTTCGATCTGGGCATCGGCGCGTTCGCGTTCGAGGTCGGTTTTGACCTCGACGATCAGATGCCTCCAGAAGGCATCAATGCGCCCACGCATCTCGGCGGCCTTGATCTTGTGCTCCAGTTCGATCTCGGTGCTTTCGAGACCAAAAGTCTTGCCGAGGTAATTCAGCAGCAACGCGCGCCGCTGGTCATGATGGCTGCCTTTGGCCACAGCTTCGCGCATCTGGGCGCAGTAGTCTGTCAGCAAGTCGGGAAACCGCGGGGGGTACGGCGAAAGTGCGGGGTTCATGGCGTTGTGAATAATTCGGGTTACTGGCTCCGCGGCCGGCGGGGGACCACCTCCACTTCGCTCTTGTTTTTGGCGATGAGGTTGGCCGGCAGGAAGCCGCGCCAGTTCACCCCCGGGTAGATCAGGGCCCCGCGGCCGACGATGCTGCCGGGGTTGAGCACGGCGTTGCAGCCGACCTGGGCGTGGTCGCCCACCAGCGCGCCGAACTTGCGCAGCCCGGTGTCCAGCGGTCGGCCTTCCACTTCCACGGTGACGTGGCCCGGGGTGATCTTGAGGTTGGAGACGATGACGCCGGCGCCCAGGTGGGCGCGGGTGCCGAGGATCGAGTCACCCACGTAGTTGAAGTGCGGCACCTCGCAGCCGTTGAACAGCAGCGAGTGCTTCAGCTCGCAAGCGTGGCCCACCAGGCAACCGTCGCCCACCAAGACATGCTCCCGGATGTACGCGCCCTGGCGGATGATGCAGTTGCGACCGATCCAGGCCGGGCCCTTGATCGTGGCGCCGTCCTCGACCACCGTGCCTTCGCCGAGGAACACCTCCGGCCCGATCCGGGCGCCCGGGGCGCAGGTGCCGAGGCGGGCGGGGCGGAGGATGGCGGCCAGGTAGTCGCGCAGGCGTGGCAGCGCCTCCCAGGCGTGGGCGCAGCCGGCGAAGATCGCGGCGTGGTCGGTCTGGGCCAGGTCGAACAGGTCGGCCGGTTTGAACATGGCCGGCAGCCTAAGGCCCCCGGTGGGCCGGGCAAGTGCCCAGCGGCAGGGCGGAGGGCCCGGTTCAGAAGCGGGTTTCCGGCTTGACCCGGGCGCGGAGCCGCTCGAAGTCCCGCCACTCCTCGGGGCTGTCGGGGGTCTGGCCGAGGGCACGGAAGATTTTCGGCGCCGCCCAGCGCCAGCGTTCGACGTGGCCGTCGGCGAAGGACAGGTTGGCCCCCTGGTTGTGCCGGCCGGCGGGCAGGTCCCACCAGGTCAGGTCCATGAAGCGTTCCCACCCCGGCGGGGGGATGCCGAAGAGGGAGTCGAGGATGCCGTCTTCGTGCACGTCCAGGAACACGAACAGCTCGGTGGGGCCGGGGCGGTCAATTTGAGATTCTCTGGCGAAGCTGGGCGGACCGTAATAGTCCTCCTCGACCGGGGCCCCGTTGATGGCCTGGCTCATGTTGTAGCTGCGGGTGCGCAACCGGCGCAGTTGCCGGCCCTCCTCGGTTTCGACGTAGGAGCGGTCGGAGGGGCAGTGGTAGATGGCCGTCGAGCGGTTGTACGGGAAGAGCAGGCCGCGCTCGATGTTGGCCGTCGTCATGTCCAGGCGGGTGTTGCCGGGGCACCAGGTCATGTTGGTGCTGAAGGCCACCGGGTCGGGCGCCTCGGTCTCGAGGTTGTACACGTAGTTGTTGGGCGGCAGCGTGTCTGCGTGGTCCACCGCGTAAAGGTGGACACAAACCTGAAGCTGTTTGAGGTGATTGCGGCAGGCCAGGCTGCGGGCTTCCTCCTTCGAACGGCCCAGCGCCGGCAGCAGCAGCCCCACCAGCAGGGCAATGATGGCGATCACCACCAACAGCTCGATCAGCGTAAACGCGGCGACGCCGCGGACCCCGGCCCGCGGGCGGGGTGGTCCGGGCGCAAGGTACGACCGCATGAGTGCCTAAGGTACGCCGCTTTCAACGGGCTCAACGGGGGACGCCGCGCCGGGGGGCGAGCGCCTCAGGGTCGTGGGCGGAGGCGGGCGATTTGTTTTTCCAGCTCGGGGCCGATGTCTTCCTGGTAGAAGTAGGCGTCGCGGCTGCCGCCGGTGTTCCAACTGTGCAGGAAGAGCATTTTCTCGAACTTCACCCAGCGGGCCGAGCCGTCCACGTGCACGTGGTTGCCGCCGGCGGGGATGCCGGAGGCGGCCTTGTGCGGGGGCATGCCCTTGAAGGCGGTGTCGCGGCCGCCGCCCCAGCGGCCGTCCACCTTGAGGGTGGCATCGGTCGCCAGCACCCAGCCGGGGCCTGAGGTGCTGGTTTTGACGGGGCTGCGAGCGGGGAAGGTGCCGGCGGGGTTCATCCAGTTGGTGATGCCGCCGAAGTACTGGAAGCCGATGACCCACTGGGGGTATTCGGCCTCGTAGCTGGGGAAACCGGGGCGGTTGGGGCAGGTCCAGATTTGGGGGGCGGCCTTGTTGGTGCTCATGGTCAGGCCGACGGTGGCGGCGGCGCGTTCCTCGGGGGGGTTGAGGGCGATTTGCACCTGGTTGAAGCGGGCCTCGACCACGCGGTCCTGGTTGTCCAGGGCATAGACGTTCATGCCGATGCCGATCTGGCGGAGGTTGTTGAGGCAGGCGGCCCGTTTGCCGGACTCCTTGGCCCGGCTCAGGGCCGGCAGGAGCATCCCGGCCAGGATGGCGATGATCGCAATCACCACCAGCAGCTCGATGAGGGTGAAACCTGTGGAGGTTTGGTGCCCGTCCGCCGGCCGGGCGCGGTCAGGTTCAATCGGGGCGTTCATGGTGGGAAGAATATGGCTGCGGCCGGCGAAATCAACCGGCCGCAGCGCGTGCAGCTTGTCTTTCAGGACCTACTGGCGGGCCCGGTAGAACCGTGCGGCCTCCGTGGCCGGCGTGGTGTAGGGCGAGTTGGCTCCGGCCACCGGCGTCCACGGGCCGGAGACGGCGGGGGCGGATTCGAGCGTGCCGGCGCTCCAGCTCACGGTGACCTGGTTGCCTGTGCGGCTGATGCTCAGGCTGGGCGGTTGCCCCGGCAGCGGCGTGGTGAAGCCAAACGGCCGTGGCACGGTGCTCAGGTAGCCGGACTTGCTCAGGTACAGGTCGTCGAAGAACAGGAGGCGGGCATCGGCGGTGTGGTTGGCCAACGCGCCGAGGATGAGCTTGTCCAGCGTGTCGGTGGCAAAGCCCACATCCGCGGCGCCCGGTCCGCGGGCGGAGAGGTAGTCGCTGATGACCGTGGTCCGCTGGGCCTCGCCGTCTCTGGCGACGTGAATGCTGTAGATGTCGCCGCTGGAGAAGGGGTCCGGGGTGAGGGGATCGTTTTTGATGTCCACCCAGACGTTGTACACGGTCTGGAACTGGAGGATGGGTTCGTAGAACTCGACGGCCGCACCGTTGCCGTTGGCGCCGCCCAGCATCAGGCCCCAGCCCAGTTCGTTGCTGGCGATGGCGCCCGGCCCGATGTCGTTGCCGGCGGCGCCGACGTCCGAGCCGAAGCGCACGTTGCGGTCGGTCAACGCCACCATGCCCTGGGCGGCGGCGAACTCGTCGTTGGCGTGGTACACGCGGAAGAAGAGGGTCCGCTGCTGACCGGGCGGGATGGCGAGGGTGCCCAGGCGGAGCACGGCGGTGGCGTTGTTGTTGGTGGCCACGGCCATGAGATTGCCGTTGACGCCGGCCACGGTCCATTCCACGGCGTCGAGGTCCTTCCAACCGCCCTGGCCGTTGAGCAGGCCCTCGGTGTAGCGGTCAAAGTTGTCCACCAGGCTCCAGCCGTTGGCGATGCCGTCAATGGCGGCCACGCTGACCTGGGCCGAGGCGGTTTCGCTGCCGCGGCGCAGGGTGAGGGTGAAGATGCGGCTGACCGGGATGGTGACTTCAATGGCCCCCAGGCCGACCACGGTCTGCGCCGTCACGTCGCCCACGCCCTGGTCAATCTCGACCTGGACGTTCTTGGTCACATCCCAGCGCAACCAGACCTTGTCGCCGGCGGCGACGGCGGGGAAGTCCGCAGTGAAGGAGCGGACCATCAAGGGCTGCGGCCTGGTGAAGGGAACGGGCACGCCGGTGGTGAAGACCTGTTGGATTTCGGCCTCGGTCAGCGCCCGGTTCCAGAGGGCGACGTCGTCCAGGAGGCCGGTGAGCCAGTGGGTGGGGTTGGCGCGGAGGATGCCGCCCAGGGAGGTGGTGTTCACCCGCCAGG
>JBBIVJ010000059.1:0-11968 GCA_037439785.1 Verrucomicrobiales bacterium
GAAGAGTTGAAATGAATCCAAACCACTCGGTCGAGGCGAACCGCCGCCCCGTTGCTCCGCTCCACGCTGCCAGCCAATTCGGATCGCCCTGCTCCGCCCGACCCGAACTGCCGGCGGCGGTCGCTCACCTGGGTCGATAGCCTGACGATATGCCTCGCATACGAATTGAGCAGATACCGGAGTTCTTGGCGCGCTACAACGCCGCCCACGACCATGAGGACGATGACTTGGTTGCGCGTCGTCCACGAATCATGAGGCAGCGGAAGATGTCGCGTAGCGACCTATGCGCCGTTTGTGATTGGAAAGCTCCGAGAGCGGCAGGCCATGCGCGGAAGAATACGCGCCGTGAGGTTGAGGAGATTACCGGATTCGCCCTCCGAGCGCAGAGCCAGCGGGTTCGCGTGGAGGTGTTGCAGACACTTCACGGAGTCAGCTACCCGACTGCATCGGTCATTCTGCATTTCTTCCACAGTGACACGTATCCCATTCTCGATTTCCGGGCGCTCTGGTCTATGCGCATCACACAGCCTTCGGCCTACACGTTTCGGTTTTGGTGGAGTTATGTTCGGGCGTGCCGCAGTTTTCTCGCGCGTGCGCGGCGGCAGCATCCCGGTCTATCCATGCGAGAGTTGGATCGCGCGTTGTGGCAGTATTCCTACGAGCGGCAGCCATGAGGCTATCCATGCAGTGGAGCGAACCGCGAGCCAGCCGACCGGCCGGGTTGGTGAAGTCGAGCGTCACCGGCGGCTGGCTCGCGGTCGCTCACTTCCATCGTTAGGCCGCGCAGTCACGCCATGAGCAGCAGCAAACAAAAGCGCCAGAAACTGAAATTCACGCGAGCCGAGAGGAAGGCGGAGTTGGAGCGCGTCGAGCTTCTGACCGGTCTCAAGAAGGGGACGATTATTGCTGTTGACCGGTCGAAGGTTTTCTCTCGTAGCGTGCTTCCCAAGATTCCAGACTACTACAGGGACACTCTGTTCACCTGCAAGGATTGCGGCGAGCAGGAGTTATGGACTGCCAAGCAGCAGCAGCGTTGGTATGAGGAGCAGGGTGGCGAGATTGAGGCCATTGCCATTCGCTGTCGCGCCTGTCGCCGGAAGGAGAAGCTCCGGAGAGAGACCGCACGCAAGGTTCATCTTGAGGGATTAGCGAGGAAACGAAATGCGACGGCCTAACCATGCGCTGCAGCGAACCCGGCGGGGGCGTCGCGGTGGCAATCGTGGCCTCCCGTGCGCCGGGTCGCTGAGCTTGGGTCGTTCGACTAATGTCACTTCTCGCTAAAATCTTCGGCGGAGTTCCCAAGGAGGAACGCGCCGGTATTTCGATGGGCGATTCCCGCGGTTGGGAAGTCTCAGGTATCGGCGGCAAGAGATTTCCCGACTTTCTTTGCGCTTTGCCTCCGCTGCTGCCAGACGGATCGATTCTCTATTTGGAGGGCACATCCCACTCTGCGCACGAGGTCTTGGCGTTTCTTGAGAGCCATGCTGCGAGTGAGACTTCCAGGGTAGCCTTGGGTACGATTTGGCCGAGGCCGAGGTTCTTTCACATCCCCATCACGCCCCCTGTCATGCAAGAGTTGGCGCGCTTGGTGGAGCACCATCCTACGCCAGAGATTGCCATCCATATTCATGCGTACAGAGGCACTCGCGTGCTCTTGGAGTGGCACGATGCGTTTTTTGACCCCTTGGGGATTTCCCGTGACATCCCAGCGGACAGAGTGGCAGAGTTCTGTCAGCGTTTGGGCGCGAAGTATGAAAAAGTCGAACCAATCACTGGAGCGAACGCGGGCTAGCGCCCGCGTCGCTCAGTTCCGGCGTTAGCCGTCAACACCACCACACCATCCAACGCGTATGCCAATCACGGTATCATTCATCAACTTCAAGGGAGGCGTCGGCAAGACGACGCTGTGCGTCGAAATCGCTGCTTCGCTCGCGCACAAGTTCAGCGAGCGCGTTCTGATTATCGACCTCGACCCACAGACGAACGCGACATTGTCGCTGATGACCGAGAAGAAATGGCAGACGCACGCCACCGTAAACGGCACTCTCCGTAACTTCTTCGATGCCTGCTACACTGGCGCATCTTTCGATATTGCCAAGATTCTTGTTCGAGCACCCGTCGAGTATGGTGGGCGACTTGCGAAGCTCGACCTCATCCCGTCGCACATCGAGCTATTCGGTATGGATTTGAGACTGGCGACCAAATTTGGCCACGATAATCTCAAAGCGAAGCTTTTCCTGAAGAAGGCTTTGGCGACCTTCAAGGACAGTTACGACTACATCTTCATTGACTGCCCACCGAATCTTTACTTGGCCACACAAAATGGAATGTTCGCAAGCGATTACTACGTCGTTGTCGCGCTCGCTGAGTATCTTTCCACCTTGGGCATTGCCCACATCCAGAAGTCCGTTGTGGAGGTTTTTGACGACGCCCGAAAGCTGCTTGAGGATGCGGGTTCTGAGCGGACTTCGCTCACGGAGCCGAAGCTCCTGGGCATTGTTTTCAACCGCGTTCGATACCTCACGCACGGAACCACTGACGAGGAAGGCATCATGCACCAGATTCGGATCCGTTACCCCGAGCTCGTCTTCGACAGTTTTGTGCCTCAGTCCACGCAGATTGCCAGCCGCCCAGAGTCCAAAATTCCGATCGCGGTTTCCGGTTACGCCGCAGATCGCCAATACGAGGAGCGACTGAAGACCGTGGCCGAGGAGTTTTACGACCGCGTGACACGCCCCCAACCAACAAGCGCATGGGTTCAAAGCTCAACAAAAAGCTCTTAGCTTTGGCCGACCGTTGCGAGGCGTTGGCTGCGGAGATTCGCTCGGCTCTATCCGAGTCGGAGACGCCATCCGACGAGAGCGTCACGCCCCGTCCCAAGTTACCAGACAGTGATCTCGACGCACAGATTGAGCAGCTCAGGCAGGGTGGACGTGAGCAGGCTGCCGCCACGTTGGCGGCGTTGCCACACGCCGCCTTAGCGCGGATTTACCGCAGGCTTGGCGGTTCCAGCCGCGATGCGAAGAAATCGAAAGATTTCGTTCTCGGTCGGATACTTTGGCAGCTATTCGACTTCAGCCAGGGGCACGAGATACTGAAACAGCAGACCAACCAATGACGGCTAACAAAATCACTGGAGCGAACAGCCGCCCCGCTTCGCAGTCCGAGAGTCGCGGGCTTCGGCGACGCGCTCCGGTGGTCGGGAGTCACGGGCGTCATCACGGCGGGGCGGCTGTCGCTCAGTTCGGTCGTTCGCTGAAAGTATGAAAGCGCTTCGAGCATACTCGCTGTCCTACCCAGGGGTGCTGCTTCTGGCATTCTTTGTCACTTGGTTGGCAGGCCGCTTTTCCTTGGGCCACTGGCCGCGCCCTTCTCTGGACGACCCGAAGATGATTGGGGCATGGGTTGATGTCCCTTACACCATCACGGGTCTCCTGCTGGTAGTTGGTTTGCCGGCCTTCGCCGTTTCAGTCTTGGGACTTCTTTATCGCGCACATTGCGATGAGACCCGACGGAAGAGTTTGCTCTTCGTGTCGGCGTTTTCCGTCGTTTGCATGGTTGCCACCATACTCGTACTGCGGTGGGATCCGTTGGGAGTGGTCGCATGGTACATGGACTGAAATCAGCGAACAAGGCGGTGGAGCCAACAGGTGCCCCGCCCCGCAGTTTCGACGCGCCCCGTGATTCGGAAGTCATTGGCTTTGGCGAGCGTCGCGCTCGGGCACCTGTGGTTCACCTTTGACGTTCGGCCCTGTAACGCATCGGTTGCAAAATGAAACTTCAGTCGCTCTGCACAACAGTCGGTAACTCGTCCCGCATTATGCGTTCATCTCAATCGCTGATCGTGTCAGCGGTCGTTCTCTCCACATTGGTCTTCGGTGGCTCTCAGGCACAGACCCTTACCGGCACCTTCCAATGCAAATCGATTATCATCGGGACAGCGCAGGGACCCAACAGCCTGTCAGTCTCATTCACGACTCCCTCGACCATTACGTCCCGTAACCCCCAGCTTCCGTTCAACGGGGAATTCATGTCATCCGATGATCCAGCCGTGCAGTTCCTGTTGTATTGGGTATTGTTCAATGGAGGGGGGCCCAAGGCCGTGCCGGCGAGGGAAAAGATTGCCAAGGCCAGAGCGGCTTGGTATGGGCAGCCCTTTCTGTTGCCACATCGCTTGAAACCATGAGCCACCCCGTACGTTTCGACCTCACCGCCCGGGACCTGCCGCGGGCCTGGTACAACCTGCCGGCGGACTTCCCCGAGCCGCTGCCTCCGCCGCTGCATCCGGGCACCCGGCAGCCGGTCACCCCGGACCTGATGACGGCGATCTTCCCCGAGAACCTGGTCCAGCAGGAGATGACCTCCGAGCGGTGGGTCGAGATTCCCGAGCCGGTGCGGGAAATCTACGCGCTGTGGCGGCCCACGCCGTTGCTGCGGGCGGTGCGGCTGGAGAAGACCCTCAACACCCCGGCGCACATCTACTACAAGTACGAGGGCGTCAGCCCGGCCGGCAGCCACAAGCCCAACACCTCCGTCCCCCAGGCCTACTACAACAAACTGGCCGGCACCAAACGCCTGGCCACCGAGACCGGCGCCGGCCAGTGGGGCTCCTCCCTGGCCTTTGCCACCCGCCTGTTCGGCCTGGAGTGCGTCGTGTACATGGTCAAGGTCAGCTACCAGTCCAAACCCTACCGCGGCCTGATGATGCAGGCCTGGGGCGCGGAGGTGCATCCCAGCCCCAGCGAACACACCGAGTACGGCCGCAAACTCCTGGCCGAGGACCCGGACTGCCCCGGCAGCTTGGGCATCGCCATCAGCGAGGCCATCGAGGACACGGTCAAGCACCCGGGCACCAAGTACTCCCTGGGCAGCGTGCTCAACCACGTCTGCCTCCACCAGACCGTCATCGGCCAGGAGGCCATCCAGCAAATGGAACTGGCCGGTGAGGCGCCGGACGTGATCATCGGCTGCGTGGGTGGCGGCAGCAATTTCGCCGGCCTGACCTTCCCCTTCCTCGAGCACAAGCTCAAGCGCGGCGCCGGCTACCGCATCGTGGCCGTCGAGCCCTCCTCCTGCGCCTCCCTCACCTGCGGGGAGCTGCGCTACGACTTCGGCGACACCGCCGAGATGACGCCGCTGCTGATGATGTACACGCTGGGCCACCGCTTCATGCCGCCCAAGATTCACGCCGGCGGCCTGCGCTACCACGGCATGGCGCCCGCGGTCAGCCACGCCAAAAAGCTGGGCCTGATCGAGGCCGTGGCCCACCCCCAGACCCGGATCTTCGAGGCGGCGGTGCTCTTCGCCCGCACCGAGGGCATCCTGCCCGCCCCCGAACCCTCCCACGCCATCGCCGCGGTGCTCGACGAGGCCATCCGCTGCCGCGAGGAAGGCCGCAAGAAGGTGATCCTGTTCAACCTCTGCGGCCACGGGATGCTCGATCTGGCCGCCTACGACACCTACCTCTCCGGTCAACTCCGCGACGCCGAGGTCTGACCCCGTTTTCCGCCCCCAACCGGGCGGGATGCGACCACACACCCATGAACAAAACCCTCCCCCTCCTCCTGCTGGGTGCCGCCCTGGCGGCATCCTCCACCGCGCTGGCCCAGCCCAGCTTCCGCGGCCTTTACCCCATCGGGGTCGAAGGCCTCAAGTCCGGCACCCTCCCCCCGCCGGGCTTCTACCTGCGCGACTACAACCTCGGTTACTACAGCGACCGGCTCCATGACGCCGACGGCGACAAGGTGCCGGTGGACGTCGAGGCCTTCGTGTACGCCAATGCCCTCCGCCCGATCTGGATCACCGACTTCCAAATCCTCGGCGCCCACTACGGCTGCGACGTGCTGGTGCCTTTGATTTACAAAAACGTGAAGGTCGCCGGCCAGCGCGACGACACCTTCAACCTGGGCGACATCTTCATCGAGCCGGTCACGCTGTCCTGGCACTGGCAACGGGCCGACCTGGGCCTGGGCTACGGCATCTGGGCACCCACCGGCGACGTGGACCCCGGCAGCCTCACCGGCGGCACCGGCCAGGGCACCTGGACCCACATGATCACCGCCGGCGCCACCGTGTACCTCGACACCGAAAAAAGCTGGGCCCTGTCCGCCCTGGGACGCTACGAGATCAACCACAAGAGCGATGATTACGACATCACCCCCGGCGACGTGCTCTCGCTGGAGGGCGGCCTGAGCAAGGCCTTCAGCCCCGCCCTCGAGGCCGGGGTCTGGGCCTACTACCAGGGCCAGGTCACCACCGACAAGGCACACGGCGCCACCACCGTGGCCAGCCGTGAGAAGGACCAGGTCGTGGGCGTCGGCCCCGAATGTGTCTGGTTCTGGCAGAAGGCCGCCCTGTTCGTCTCCCTGCGTTACGCCTACGAGGTCCTGGCCGAGGACCGGACCCAGGGCCACACCGCCACCCTCACCCTCACCAAGAAGTTCTGAGCCCTCCCGCGCCCCGCACGCGCTCCGGGGCTCCACCGGCACTCGAACCGGTGAGCGTTTCCCCCTCCGCCGGGCCCGTCCCGGCGGAGTTTTTTTCTTCCCCTTCCCCGAGACACCGCCGCCCCGCACTCACTCGCGGCGCGCCCGGTAAAACACTGCGACGGCCCCGGGCGGCGGCACGTCCACAAACTCGGCCTCCTCCCCCGCCGGGTCCGTGAGCCCCACCTCGGTCCAGTCGCGCAGGTTGGTGGACCGCTCCAGCCTCAGCGGCCCGCCAGCGGGGGCCGTCAGCCTCAGCCGCACCGCGCCCACGGGCAGCCATTCGATCTGCTCGAACCGCGGCGGCGGCGGAGGGGGCGGCGCCTCAAGGCGCAGGCTCACCGTGCGGCGTTCGCTGTACACCAGCCCGTCCCAGGCCTTGTAGGTGAAGCTGTCCAGGCCGGGCAGGCCGGTCTTGGGTTGGAAGATGAAGTTGGTGCCCAGCCCGGTCAGCCGGCCCAAGCGCGGGCCTTTGAGAATGACCACCTCCAGGGGGTCGCCGTCCGGGTCGCGCAGGTCAAAGACCAGCAGGGTGGGTTCGCCCGCCGGCAACACCAGAGTCTGGTTTTCGGCCAGCGGCATCCGGTTGCGGGGCACCACCTGCACCGTCACCGTGGCCGGCGCGCTGGTGAACAGGTCGTCGCCGACCGTGAAGCTGAACCGGTCCGGCCCCACGTAATCGGGCGCCGGGGTGTACCGCATCACCGGCCCCGGCCCGATCAGCGTGCCGGCGACGGGGTTGGTCACCACGGTGAACCGCAGCGGGTCCCCTTCGCCGTCACGCGCCCGCAGGGTGAGGTCGGTGGGCGTGTTCACGCGGACCTCGACGGTGGACGGCTCCGCCACCGGGGCGGTGTTCTGGTCGGTCACGGTCAGGCGGGCGGGCGTGGGCGGGCTGGCATCCCGCCCGTCGGTCGCGCGCCAGGCGAAGGCATCCTCGCCCAGGAAGCCCGGCACCGGAGTGTAGGTGAAGTTGGTGCCGGCGGCGGCAAGCTGCCCGTGGCGGGGCGGCTCGACGATCTCGAAACGCACCGGGTCGCCATCGAGGTCCTCGGCCTGCAGGGCGAAGGTCAGCGGGCGGTTCACGCGCGTGGCCAGCTCGAGTGGGGCGGTCCGCGGCGGGTTGTTGCGGTCCAGCACCTGGAAGGTCACCCGCGCCAGCCGGCTGGTGTGGGTGCCGTCTCCGGCCACATAGGTGAAAAAGTCCTCCCCGGCAAAGCCGGCCCGCGGGTAGTAGGTGGCGATATCCGGGTACGCCCACAGCTCGCCGTGCTGCGGCTCGTCCACGATGCGGAAGGTGAGCTTGTCACCGTCCGGGTCGCGTGCCTGGTAGAATACGTCTTGGGAGGTGTTGCGGTTGAGCACGTAGGTCTGGTCCGGGGCCTCGGGTGGGTCGTTGACCGGCCGCACCACCAGATGCACCGCCGCCGTCGCCTCCAGCCCCCCGGGGTCGGCGACCGTGTAGGTAAAGGTGTCGCTGCCGGACCAGTCCGCCGGCGGCGTGTAACGCAGGCGACCGTCGGCGAGGCGTTCGACCATGCCCAGGGCGGGCGGGGTGAACCGGACCACGGCCAGCGGTTCGTCGTCCGCGTCCGTGTCATTGGCCCGCACGTCCAGCCCGGCGGGGGTGTCTTCGTCCAGCGTGGCAAAATCGTCCGCGGCTGCCGGCGGGTCGGGCACGGCCGCCACCACCACGCGCACCGTGCCCAGGCTCAGTCCGTCCCGGCCGTCCGCCAGCAGGTAGTTGAAGGCGTCCTCGCCGTGGAAGTTCGGCGCGGGGGTGTAGGTGACGCGGTCCGGCGTGGCCAGCCGGGTGCGGCCGTGGGCGGGCCGGCTGATCTGGATCACCTCCAGCGGCAACCCCAGCGGATGGGTGTCGTTGGCCAGCACCGGGATGTCCACCGCCCGGTCTTCCAGGGTCACGGCCAGGTCGTCTGCGGCGCGGGGCGGTCGGGCCCCGGCCTGCACGGCGTAGGTGACCTCGGCGGTGGCAGTGGCGCCCTCGGGATCGCGCACGGTCAGGCGCAACGTCTCGCGGCCGGTCCAGGCCGGCGTGGGCGGCTCGACCTGCAGGACCCGACGGGGCGTGAGGGTGACGCGCAGTTCGCCGGCGCCACTCACCTCCCAGCGCAGGCTGGCGGCCGCGTGGTCCGGGTCCTCCACGTACCGGTCCAGCGTCAAGGGCACAAATGCCCCGCCCGGCGGGATGGTCTGGTGGGGCAGGGCCAGCAGGAGCGGCGGCTGGTTGGTGGCGGTGGGGGAATCGGCGTAGCCGGTGAGCTGCGGGTTGCGCTGAAACATCGGCCAGTCCCGCGGCCGGGGCTGGTGCGGGGCGGGCAGTTCCCAGGCGTAAAGGGTGTAGCGCCCCTTGCGCGCGTTGGTGGCCGGCGGGGCGGCGTAGGCGGTGTCGTCCACGCTGGCGGCCAGCACATCCAACCGGCCGTTGCCGTCGAGGTCGGTCACCACGATCGAGGCGGCCTTGTTGCGGCTGCCGCCGGAGCTTTCCCCAAACAGCCGTGCCAGCCCGGGATGGGGATGCAGGTCCAGGGCGGTGCCGAAGGGGTCCCAGACCTGGACGCCGCCGGCGAGCGCCAGGTCACCATCCTGCAGGGCCAGCCGCAACAGGCCCGGCACCGGCACCGCGACCTCGAGCGTGCCGTCGCCGGTCCAGTCCGCCAGCACGGGGGCGGTACGCAACACCGGCAGCGGCTGCAACCCCACCGGCCAGCCGGCCTGGGGGAAGCCGTGGGCGCGGAGCAGATGCACCCGCGGCCGGCCGGTCTCGACCGCGGCGATCTCGAGTGCGCCGTCGCCGTCCACGTCGCCCAACGCCAGGGGCGTGGCAAAAGAAGCCTCGACCCGCACCGGCCAGCCGGGCAGCAGGTTGCCGTAGCCGTCCAGGGCGAACAGCCCGCCGGCCTGGCCGACGCCGTTGACGGCGGCCGGGTCGTTCACTCCCAGGATCACTTCGTCGGTGCCGTCGCCGTCCAGGTCGCCCACCACGGGGGAGGCGAGGATTTCACCGCCCAGCTCCTTGCGCCAGAGCGGCTGGTCCGGCCGGGCCAGATCGAACAGGGCCAGGCTGCCGCATCCGAAGGGGGCAACGATTTCCAGATCGCGGTCCGCATCGAAGTTGCCCACCGCCGGCAACCGGCGTGGCCAGCCGGCCGTGCCCCAGCAGAAGTCCGCCCGCCAGCTCGCCCGCAGGGAACCGTCCGCCCGGAGCACAAACACCCCGCCGGACTCGCCGGGGCCGGCGCCCCAGACGTTGGCCAGGCCCACGATCTCGGGCCGGCCGTCGCGGTCCAGGTCGGCGAGGATCTTCCCCGGCGCCGGCCCGGGCAGGGGCACGGGCCACGCACCGCCCAGCGGGGAGCCGTCGGCACGGAAGGCGTACAGGCGGCGGGACTCGCCGGCGTCCACGAGTACTTCCTGGCGGCCGTCGCCGTCCAGGTCGCCCACCACCGGGAGGTCCGAGGCCGGCTCGCCCGGGGCCAGCTCCTGCGCCCACCGCAGCGCACCGTCAGGACCCCACACCCGCAACCGGACGGGCTCCCGCGCCGAGCCGCCGGGCTGGACGCGGAGGATTTCCTGGCGGCCATCGCCGTCCAGGTCGGCCACGCTGAAGTGCCGCCAGTCGTTGGTGGGATACACACCCACCGAGGGCAGGTGAAGGGGCCAACCGGGGCGCAGTTGCGAGTCCAGGTGGATCGCCGTCGCCCGCCATTCGCCCACGACCTGTCCCGCCACCCGCGCCACCAGCCGGAGGGTGTGAAACGCATCCGGCGCTGCCCGGGCGGTGTCCCAGGTGCCCAGCACGCCATCAAACACCTCCTCCTGTCCGTCGCCGGCGAGCGTGATGCCCTGGGTGGACCAACTGGCCGGGTTCAGACCCGCGCCGTGCTCGAGTGTGTAGGTGCGCCCGGCGCCAAAAACGGTGCCGCGGATGGCCACGACGTCGCCCGCGCGCAGGCTGTCGTTGCTGGCGGGGGACTGAATCCAGACGTTGCGGACCTCGATCACCACCCGGGCCTGGGCCTCCTGCCCGAAGCGGTCGCTGACCACCAGCCGCACGCTGTGGAGCCCCTCGCCGAGCCGGTCGGTGGCCCAGCCCGCGTACAACACCCCCGCCTCGACCGGCCGGTCCGACTGGTGGAACAGCGTCCAGCGCTCCGGGTAGGTACCGACGCCAAACTCGAGGCGGTACCCGGCAAAATGGTCTCCCGCCGCCGTGCCGGTGAGGTCCAGGCGGCCCGATATCACCGGCGGGGCGTGCAACGCGGCCAGCGGGTAGGGCGCCACCGCCCGCAGGGCGCGGCCGGCATCGAGCAGGCCGCTGCCGACAAAGCGGTCGGTCTGGACCTCGGTCACCGCGTTGCGCAGCACGTTGACCACCTCGGCGGCGGTGAAGGCCGGATGCACCGCCCATACCAGCGCCGCCACGCCCGCCACGTGCGGCGCGGCCATCGAAGTGCCGCTGAGCAGGTCGTAGCGGCTGTTGGGCGTGGTGGACAGGATCGCCTCGCCCGGCGCGGCCAGGTCCACAAACGCGCCGAAGTTCGAGAAGGGGGCGCGCTCGCCGCGGGCGTTGAGGGCCGCCACCGCCAGGGCGGGCTCGAACCCGGCGGGGAAGGGCGCGACGTCCGTGCGCTCATTGCCGGCGGCGGCCACCAGGAGCACGCCGGCCTCCCAGGCCGCCTGCACCGCCTCCTGCAGGGCCAGGCTTTTGTCGCTCTGCCCCCAACTGGCGTTGATGACCCGCGCGCCGTTGGCCACCGCGTAGTGCAGGACCTCGACCACCGCCGCCACCGTCCCCTCGCCCCGGTCGTCAAACGCCTTGAGCGCCATCACCCGCGCCCGCCAGCACACCCCCGCCACGCCGATCCGGTTGTCCCCCACCGCGGCGATGATGCCTGCCACGTGCGTGCCGTGGGTGTGGTCGTCCATCGGGTGGCTGTCGTCGCTGACGAAGTCGTAGCCGAACACGTCGTCCACGTAGCCGTTGCCGTCGTCGTCGCGGCCGTTGCCCGGCACTTCGCCGGCGTTGCGCCAGAGGTTGGCCGCCAGATCGGGATGGAAGTAGTCCACCCCGGTGTCAATGACCGCCACCGGCACCGCGCGGGCGTCGGTGCGCACCGCCCAGGCCTCAAGCGCGCGAATGTCCCGCCCGGGCCGCCCCCCCTGCTGGCCGGTGTTCTGCAACGCCCACTGCGCGCCGAACTCGAAGTCATTCGGCCCGCCCGCCGCCGCCCCCGCAAACAGCCGCAGCCGGTAATTCGGCTCGGCAAACACCACGTCCGGATGGGCGTTCAAGGTGGCCAGCACGCGGCGGCTGTCCTCGATCCCCGCCGTCTCCACCCACACCAACCCTCCCGCCCCCGGTCCGACCCCACCGGCCAGGCGCCGCGCCCCGGGCCGCGGCACCTCGCGCCAACCCCGCAGGGCCGGCGCCGCCCGCCGCAGGATGGCCTCGCGCGCCCCCG
>JBBIVJ010000060.1:0-11524 GCA_037439785.1 Verrucomicrobiales bacterium
GCGCCGGCCGGGGGCGCGGGGGGCCAGGCCTTTTCCTCGACCCGCGCCGCCTCGAGCAGTTGCCGGGCCTGCCCGGGGGTGAGGGCACCGGGAGCGACGGGGGCCGTGCCCTGGCCGGGGTCGGAGGGCGAGGGGGCCATTTCCATCTCGGACGGGGTCGAAGAGCCGTCGGAGGGGTTGTCCGCCGGAGCCGGATTTTGCGCGGGTTTGGGCTGCGCGCCGGGGGGCTTCTGTTCCGGCGGCTCCGGCGCGGAGGGGCGCGGGGACGCCTGGTTTTCTCCGGCAAGCGGCGACGGGGCAGACTGCTGGGAAGGCGACTGGTCCTGGGGTGAGGAGGCAGAAGGCGACGGGGAATGGGCCGGGGAGGAGTCCGGTTTTTGCCCGCTTTGGGGCGGGGCGGAATCCGGCGAGGAAGACCCGCCCTGCGGGGGAGGCGGGGGCGGCGTCATTTGTTGCTGGAGGGCTTCGAGGCGGGCGCGGACCAGTTCGAGGTTGTGGCGGGCGTCGGCGTCGCCGGGGTTCAGGTCGAGGGTGTTTTGGTATTGCTGGAGGGCCTGCTGCCAGTTGGTGAGGGTCAGGGTGGGGACGTCGGCGCGTTCGCCCAGCCGGTAGAGGGCGTTGCCGAGGTTGTAGTACACGCGGGCGAGCAGGTCGGGGTCGGTGGTGCGGGTGGCGGCCTCGAGGTGGTTGGTGGCGGCGGCGAATTCGCCCGCGGCATAGGCGGCAGTGCCGGCGTTGTAGTGGAGGCGGGCGTCGTCGGGCCGCTCGCGGAGCAGGCGACGATATTCCTGTTCGGCGGAGCGGTATTTGCCGCGGGCGTAGTCCCGCAGGGCGCTGGCGGGCGAGGCGTGGGTGGTGGGGATGGCCAGGGCGGCGAGCAGGAGGGCGAAGCCGGCGGCGGCGGCGGGGTGGCGTCCGCCGGCGGCGGGAGACCGCGGCGGAGGGGCGGGAGGCGGAGGGCGGCGGGGCAGCAGGAGCATTTCCGCGACCAGGCAGAGCCAGGCCAGCGCCAGCGGCCATTGGAAGCGTTCGTGGTATTGGCGGGTCCACCGGGCGGTCAGGTCGCTCCCGGGCAGGGGGGCCAGCCGCGCCTCATACAGCGTTTTCATGGGGTCCGCGCCGAGGAGGGGAAGGTAGTCGCCGCCGGTTTTGCGGGCGATCTGGCGGAGCAGTTCGGCATTGAGGCGGGAGATGACGGGCTGGTTGTTTTCGTCGAGCACGTAGGAGGTGCGGCCCTGGGCGTCCACCAGGCGGAGGCGGTCGCCGGTGGCGGTGCCGACGCCGACAGTGAAGATTTTCACGCCGGCCTCGGCGGCGCGGGCGGCGGCGGCCAGGGCGGTTTCGCTTTCGTGGTCCTCACCGTCGCTGAAGAGGAGGATGACGCGGTGGTTGCGGCCGCTGTCCTTGAAGGCGCGGAGGGCTTCTTCGATGGCGGCCCCGAGTGAGGAGCCGCCCACGGGCAGGAGGTCCACGTTGAGCAGGTCGAGGCTTTGGGCGAAGGCCTGGTCGTCCAGGGTGAGAGGGCACTGAAGGAAGGCGGTGCCGGCGAAGGCGACGAGGGCCAGGCGGTCGGTGCGGGCCAGGCGCTGGAGGTCGCGGACGGCGAGTTTGGCGCGGGTGAGGCGGTCCGGGCTCACATCCGCCGCCAACATGCTGCGGGAGGTGTCCACGGCCACGACGAGGTCCAGGCCACGCCGGTGGAGTTCCTCCCAGGCGAAGCCGTACTGGGGCCGGGCCAGGGCCAGGAGCAGGAGCAGGGCGGCCAGGCCGGCGAGGGCCAGGCGGAGTTTTTGCCGGCCGGGGGAGAAGCCCACGACCAGTTGCGGCCGCAGGCGGTCCTGCACAAAGCGGCGAATGAGGGCCTGGCGCTTGCGCCAGCTCCAGACCAGGAAGACCGCCAGCAGGGGCGCCACCCCCAGCAACAGCCAGAGCATTTCCGGTCGCGCGAAGGTCATGGCAGCCGCCTCCAGACGGTGTGGCCGAGGATCAGTTCCAGCATGAAGAGCACCCAGGCCGGGAAGACCACCCAGGGGAAGCGCTCGACGTAGAACTGGTATTTTTTGACCGCCGCCTCGGTGCGTTCGAGCCGGTCTATGCGGCCGTAGATTTCGCGCAGGGTGTGCGCACTGTCCGCCCGGAAGTAGGCGCCGCCGGAGCGCTGGGCGATTTGCTGCAGGGTCGCCTCGTCTATGTCCACGTCCACCATCCGGTAGCGGCGTTGACCGAAGGCATCGGTGACGGGGAACGGGGCCTGGCCGCGCGTGCCCACGCCGATGGTGTACACCTTGATGTCCAGGGACTGGGCGACCTCGGCGGCGGTCAGGGGCGGCACCTTGCCGGCGTTGTTCTGGCCGTCGGTCATGAGGATGACGATCTTGTCCCTGCCGGGCAGGTCCCGCAACCGGTTCAGGGCGGCCATCAGGCCGGAGCCGATGGCGGTGCCGTCCTCGACCGTGCCGAAGTTCAGCCGGTCCACGTGGTCGAGGACAAACTCGTGGTCCAGGGTGGGGGGAGCGACGAGGTAGGCGTGGCGGGCGAAGGCGACCAGGCCGATGCGGTCGTTGACGCGCCTGAGGATGAATTCGCGCAGGACCCTCTTGGCCACTTCGAGGCGGTTGACACGTTCGCCGGCCAGTTGGAAGTCCTCCGAGGCCATGTTGGTGGAGAGGTCCAGGGCCACCACGATGTCCACGCCGCTGGCGCGAATTTCGGTCTGGCCGCCGCCCTGTTGGGGGCGGGCCAGTCCCACAAGGATCAGGGCCAGCAGCAGCCAGCGCAGCCGGGACAGGAGCACCTGGGCGGGCGAGCGGGTGACGGAGGTGATGCCCTTGACCAGCCCCACCGAGGAGTAGAGGAAGGCCGCCCGGCCGGCGCGGCGTCGGCGCCACCACGCCAGAGCGGGCAGCACCAGCAACAGCAACAGAAACCAGGGGTCGGCCAGGCGCATGTCAACGGGGTGCCGGCGCGGCGGGGGCGGCGGGTGCGGCGTGGGGGGCCGCCGGAGGGGGGGGGGCGGCGCCGGCGGTGGCAGGGTTCAACAGTGGTTCGGTTTCCTCGACCAGCCGGACCGCGGCGTCGTACAGCTCGCGCAGCTCGGCCTCGCCCGGTTCGTAGCGGGCGAACTTGACCAGGTCACAGCGGGTCAGGAAGTCGGCCATCAGTTGCTGCTGGAGGGGGGTCAGGAGCTGGCCGGCGCGGACTTCGGCCAGGAACTCCTCGGTGGTGCGCTCGGGAGCGTGCAGGTGGAAGCGTTCCTCCAGATACACGCGCAGCGTTTGGGAGACCTCGACGGTGAAGCGGTGCGGGTCATGGATCAGGTCCAGCGCCGCGCGCAACCGTTCCAGCGCGCGCCGGTAGGGGGGAATGACCACCGCGGGCGGGGAGGCCCGGCGTTGACGCCGGTAGCGGCACCACGCCAGCCAGGCCAGCAGCAACAGGACGGCGACCCCCAGCGGTCCCAGCCAGGCGGCCCAGCCCGGGCGGATGCGGAGCGGCGGCTTCTGGGGGCGGATGTCGTTCGTAGCGGCCGGGGCCGCGGGGGTGGGAGCGGCCGCAGCGGGAGGTGCGGACGGCGGGGTGGCGTCGCGCCTGCGCAGGCCGCGCGCCGGGGGGGCGGAGGTGGAATTGAGGGCGGGCTCAGCCATGGCGGCGGCGCTTTTCGCGGGTTTCAAAGAACCGGCTCAACTCGGTGAGGTAGGGCCGGTCGGTGCACAGGTGGATCGAATCAATGCCGGCCGAGGCAAAGAGGCGGCGCAGGTCGTCCAGCCGGTCCTGCTGGCGTTCGACGAAGACGCGGCGGCGGCGGGCATCGCCGGTGTTGACTTCGATCAGTTCGCCGGTCTCGGCGTCCTGGAGGACCAGGTAGCCCAGGTCGGGCAGTTCCAGTTCGTAGCGGTCGGTGATTTGGACGGCCACCACATCGTGGCGGCGGTGGGCCTGGCGCAGGGCGGAGAGCGAGGTCTGGCTGAGGGTGTCGGACAGGATCACCTGGCGGCGGAGGTGGGCGGCGATTTCGCGGCGGGTGGGGGCGCTCTGGCCCAGGAAATCGGAGATGACCACCACGATGGCGCGATGGGGGACGACCCGGCTGAGGAAGTCCAGGGCGGCATTCATGTCCGTGCCCACGTGCCGGGGCGTGTAAAAGAGGATGTCGCGGATGACGCGCAGCACGTGGCGGCGGCCCTTGCGGGGGGGGATGTACTTCTCGACGTGGTCGGTGAACAGGATCAGGCCCACCTTGTCGTTGTTGCGGGCGGCGGAAAAGGCGAGCACGGAGGCGATCTCGGCGGCCAGTTCGCGCTTGGATTGCTCGACCGAGCCGAAACGGCCGGAACCGCTGAGGTCCACCACCAGCATCACGGTCAGTTCGCGTTCCTCGACGAACTTTTTGATGTAGGGATGGTTCATGCGGGCGGTGACGTTCCAGTCAATGGCCCGCACGTCATCGCCCGGCTGGTACTCGCGCACCTCGTCGAAGTTCATGCCCTGGCCCTTGAAGACGCTGTGGTACTGGCCGGCGAGCGTCTCGCTCACCAGCCGGTTGGTCCGCAACTCGATCAGGCGGATTTTTTTGAGAATCTCGCGGGGAATCATGGCAGCGCGGCATGGCGGGCGCGGGGTGCGGAGCGCGGGACGCCGTGACGGCACGGCGGGGCGGGGTGCCGGGGGGCGACACAACCCCCTGGCCGTGGCAGGCGGCCGCCGGAGATTGCCGGCCCGAGCGCGGCCGAAATCCTCGAACGCATCCGCCGGTTGCCCCCCGCCGAGCAGCAGGAGCTGGTGGCCTGCATCCTCCGGGAATTGGGGGCGGAGGAGGACGAGCCGACCCCCGAAGAGATCGCCGAACTGGACCGCCGGGCCGAGGACGCGCTGGCGCATCCGGGCCGGGGAACGCCGGTCGAGCAGGTCTCAGCGGAAAACAGGCAGAGGCTTCTGGCGCACAAATGACCTTTGGCGTCGTTGCCGACGCCGCAGCCAAGCGGGAGTGGAACGAGGCCGTTGACTGGTACGAGGCTCAGGAGCCGGGCGTGGGGCGGCGCTTTGATGACGCCCTGAAGACATTCCTGCAATCCTTGTCGCACGCGCCGGAGCGGTTTCCCCTCCTCACTCCCCTGGCCCGCAAGGCCCAAATGCCCCGCCCCTGGCCTTACGCGGTTTATTTCACGATCAACCGGGTCCATCGCGAGGTCAAAGACCTCGCCGTCTGGCACGGGGCGCGCAACCCCACGGCCCTCCGGCGCCGGATTCCCTGAGGCGCCGCCCGGGACCGTTTGCCTCGCCGAACTCCCGGCGAGTTCGCGTGCTCGGCAGCGCTGAGCGTGTAGCTCGGGGCAGATCATGGGATTGCAGAACGGACCCGGGCCGGGGCGGCTCACGGCACCGGCAGTTCATCAAAGATGCGCTGGACCACCGCCTCGGGCGTCTTTTCCTCGGCCTCGGCCTCGTAGGTGATGGTGACGCGGTGCCGGAGCACGTCCATGCCGATGGTCTTGACGTCCTGGGGGGTCACGTAGCCCCGGCCGCGCAGGAAGGCGTGGGCCCTGGCGCAAAGCGTTAGCGCGATGGTGGCCCGCGGCGAGGCGCCCAGTTGGATGAAGTCCTTCACGCCGATCTTGTACCGCTCGGGGTCGCGGGTGCAGCAGACCAGGTCCACGATGTAGTCCTTGACCTTGTCGTCCACGTAGATGTGGTTGAGCACCTCGCGGGCCTCGAGAATGTGGCGGGGCTCGACCACCGGGTGGGCGGCGGGCTGGCCGCTGGTGCGGGCCATGGTCTCGAGAATCTGCCGTTCCTCCTCGCGGCTGGGGTAGCCGATCCGGAGTTTCAACATGAAGCGGTCCACCTGGGCCTCGGGCAGGGGGTAGGTGCCTTCCTGTTCGATGGGGTTCTGCGTGGCCAGCACCAGGAACGGTTCCTCCAGGGCGAAGGTCTGTTCGCCGATGGTGACCTGGCGTTCCTGCATGGCCTCCAGCAGCGCGCTCTGGACCTTGGCCGGCGCGCGGTTGATTTCGTCGGCCAGGATGAGCTGGGCGAAGATGGGGCCGCGGCGGACGGTGAACTGGCCGTTCTGGGGGTTGTAAATCTGGGTGCCGATGACGTCCGCCGGGAGCATGTCCGGGGTGAACTGGAGCCGGGCAAACTTCACGTTGAGACAGGCGGCGAGCGTTTTGACCGCCAGGGTCTTGGCCAGGCCGGGCACTCCTTCCAGCAGCACGTGGCCGTTGGCCAGCAGGCTGATGACCAGCCGCTCGACCAGGTATTTCTGGCCCACGATGACCCGGCCGATCTCGCCCAACAGCGGCTCGACGAACCGGCCGGCACGCTGGACCTCGGCGTTAAGGGCGGTGATTTCGACGTTCATGCGCGCGGAGTCTAGCGGCGGTCCGACCGCGACTCCAGCCCGCGCGTTCAATCCGGACCGGCCACCGCCCCGGCCGGCTCCGCCGCCAGCCACTGCCGGGCCTGGCGTACATCCCGCGCAATCTGTGTCCGCAGCGCGGCCAGCGACTCGAACCGTTGTTCCGCCCGCAGGCGGTGGACCGGCTGCACTTCCAGCTCGTGGCCGTAAAGGTCGGCCGCGCAGTCCAGCACATGCACCTCCAGCCGCGGGGTGGCGTCGGTGCCCACCGTGGGCCGCACGCCCAGGTTCATGACCGCGGCCCGCCAGGGGCCGTCCCCGTCCCGGACGCGGGCGGCATACACGCCGGGGGGCGGCAGTTGCAGGCCGCGGATGTCCAGGTTGGCGGTGGGGTATTCCAACTGCCGCCCCAGGCCGTCCCCGTGCACCACCCGGCCGCCCAGCGAGTAGGGCCGGCCCAGCCAGCGGGAGGCGGTGGCCAGATCGCCCTGCCGGATCTGTTCCCGGATGAGCGTGCTGCTCAAGACCCGCCCCTCGACCCGCAACGGCGGCACGCGGTCCACGCTGAACCCCAGCCCGGTGCCGAGGCGTTCGAGCAGGGCCACGTCCCCGCTGCGCCGCCAGCCGAAGTGGTAGTCCTGCCCCACGCAGACGTGCGCCAGCCGGGCGAAGCCCGCCGCCAGCCGCCGCACGAACGCCTCGCCGGTCTGCCGGCTGAACGCCTCGTCAAAGGTCATCACCCAGGTGGCCTCCACGCCCTGGGCCGCCAGATAGCGCAGCCGCAACCAGAGCGGCTGGATGGCGGGGGGCGCGCGGTTGGGGGCGACGACCGCGGCGGGGTGGCGGTCGAAGGTGCCCGCCACCGCCCAGCCCCCGAGGCGCCGGGCCGCCGCCACGGTGCGGCGGAGGATTTCCTGGTGGCCGAGGTGGACGCCGTCGAAAACGCCGAGGGCCAGGGTCACCGGGGGGGAGGCATCGGCCAGTTCCGCGGGCTCGCGCAGGAGTTTCATGCCGGGCGGGGGCGTTCAGGCCAGGGCGACCAGTTGGCCGAAAGGGATCACCCGTTCCTGCAACTGCGCCGGGGTGAGGGCGAGCACCTGGTCCAGGGGCAGGGCGTCCCGCACTGAGAGCCGGCCCGACTCCAGGCGGCGCAAGGTGGCCAGGTGGGCGCCGCAGCCGAGTTTCTGGCCCAGGTCGTGGACGAGGCTGCGGACGTAGGTGCCCTTGGTGCAGGCGACGCGGAAGGTGGCGACCGGTTCGGTGTAGGCCGAGCAGTGGAAGCGGTACACGTGTACCAGCCGGGGTTTGCGTTCGACTTCCAGGCCCTTGCGGGCCAGTTTGTACAGCGGCACCCCGCCCACCTTGGCGGCCGAGACCATGGGCGGGGTTTGCAGCAGGTCGCCCTCGAAGGAGGCGGCCAGGGTGTTGAGCTGATCCAGGGTCAGCGGCGGCGCGGGCGAGGTGGCGGTGACGGTGCCGTCGGCGTCGTAGGAGTCGGTGCTCACGCCCAGGTGGAAGGTGCCCTCGTACCCCTTGTCGGCGTTCATGAGTTTGTCGGACAGCTTGGTGCCGCGTCCCAGCAGGATGACCAGCAGGCCGGTGGCGTTGGGGTCGAGGGTGCCGGCGTGGCCGACCTTCCGGATGCCGAAGCGGCGGCGGATGCGGTCCACCACGTCGTGGGAGGTGGGGCCACGGGGTTTGTCCACCAGCAGGGCACCGTCGAAGGGGTCAGGGTTGGGCAGGGGCATCGGGGAGGGAGGGGAGGGCTTTTTTGATGGCGTGGAGGACGCGGCGTTGGACGGCGAGGGGGCGGCCGGGGATGCGCGCCCCGGCGGCGGCGGCGTGGCCGCCGCCGCCGAACTGGGCGGCGATACGGTTGACGTCCACCAGGGGGTGTTTGGAGCGCAGGCTCAGGCGGACCAGTTCGGGCTCGACCTCCTCGAACACGCAGGCCACCACCACCGGTTCGATGGCGCGGATGTGGTCAATGAGGCCCTCGGCGTCCGCGCGGGTCGAGCCGGTGCGGGCGAAGTCTGCCGGTCGCAGCCAGAAGTAGGCGATGCGGTCGTGGTCCACCAGCCGGAAGTTCAGGTGCACGCGGCGCAGCAGCCGCATCCGGGCCAGCGGGTAGGAGTGGTAGATGTGGTGGCAGATGCGGCCCACCTCGGCCCCCCGCCGCACCAGTTCGCCGGCCACGACGAAGGTCGAGGGCCGGGTCGAGGCGTACTGGAAGGAGCCGGTGTCGGTGGAGACGGCGGCGAAGAGGCAGTCGGCGATGGGGGGGGTGATGGGCCAGCCGGCGAACTGGAGCAGTTTGAAGATCAGTTCGCCGGTCGAGGCCTCGCGGCCGTTGATCCAGTTCAGGTCCGCAAAGCGGCTGTTGCTGGCGTGGTGGTCAATGTTGATGAAGAAGCGGCGTTGGGTAATGCAGGGGGCGACCGCGCCCAGGCGCTCCAGTGTGGCGACATCGGTGGCCACCACGCAGTCGAAGGCGTGGCCGGGTTCCGGCGGGGTCAGCAGGCCGTCGGGGTCGAGGAATTTCAGCTTCGAGGGGGCGGGGTCCTCGTTCCAGACCCGCACCTCCTTGCCCGCGGCGCGCAGGGCCAGGCCCAGGGCCAGTTGGGAGCCGATGCAGTCGCCGTCGGGCCGGACATGCCCCACCACGCACACCCGCAGGCTGTCGCGGAGGGCTTCGAGGATGCGGGCGACGATGCGGGGGGGGCGGGGTTTCATGGACCGGAGGCCGGGGGGGGCTCGGGCGGCAGTTCCTTTTCGATTTCCTCGATCAGCCGCAGAACCCGGTCGCCGCGCTCGACGGTGTCGTCCTGCACGAAGCGGAGCCGGGGGGTGTACTTGAGGCGCACGGCGTGGCCCAGGAGGCTTTGCAGGCGCAGGCGGTGTTCGAGCACCAGGGCCCAGCCGCGGCGGCGTTGCTCGACGGTGCCCACGAAGCTCAGGTAGGCGGTGGCGGACTTGAGGTCACCGGACACGGTCACATCGTGGACGGCGATGAGGCCGGTCTGGGCGGCGAGGAATTCGCGCTGCAGCAGCAGGCTCAGCTCCCGCTTGAGCACCGCGCGCACCCGGTCATGTCGGCGACCCTGCATGGCGGAGGGAGGGGGAGCCCCGCGGGCTCAGAGCTTTTGCGCCACCTTTTCGACGGTGTAGGCCTCGATCACATCCCCCACCTCGAACTGGTCAAAGCCATCCAGGCGTATGCCGCATTCCATGCCGGCGCGGACTTCGGCCACGTCATCCTGGAAGCGGCGCAGCGTCTGGATGACGCCCTCGTAGAGGGTGTGGCGGCGGCGGACCACGCGGACCTTGCCGCGGACGATGCGGCCGCTGTGGACGGCGCAGCCGGCCACGCGGCCGCCCTTGGACAGCCCGAAAATCTGCTTCACCTCGGCGCTGCCGACGACGGTCTCGCGGAGCACCGGTTCCAGCAGGCCGGCCATGGCCTCTTTGACCTCGTCAATGAGTTCGTAGATGATGGCGTAGAGCTTGATCAGGACCCCCACGCGCTTGGCGTGTTCGGCGGCGTTGCTGTCCACGCGGGTGTGGAAGCCCAGGATGATGCCCCTGGAGGCGTGCGCGAGGATGACGTCGGTCTCGGAGATGGTCCCGACGCCGCTGTGGAGGATTTCCAGGTTGACCTTGTCGGTGGGGATTTTCTTGAGGGCGTCCACGATGGCCTCGACCGAGCCCTGGGTGTCGGCCTTGACGACCAGGCGCAGGACCTTGGCCTCCTCGGTTTCGAGCTGTTTGAGCAGGCCGTCGAGGGTGCGCACGGGGCGGCTTTCCTGCTCGCGTTCGCGGGCGGCGGCCAGGCAGCGTTCCTCGCAGATGTCCCGGGCGGTGCGCTCGGACTCGACCACCTGGAAGGCGATGCCGGCCTCGGGGACGCCGTTGAGCCCGAGCACCTTGACGGCCACGGAGGGGCCGGCCTCTTTGAGACGTTTGTTCTCTTCGTTGATGAGGGCACGCACGCGGCCGTAGTACTCGCCGCACACGATGACGTCGCCCACGCGCAGGGTGCCGGTGCGCACCAGGACGGTGGCGGTGGGGCCGCCGGGTTCGAGGCCGGACTCGATGATGTTGCCCTTGGCGGGGCGGTCGGGGTTGGCCTTGAGTTCGAGCAGTTCGGCCTGCAGCACGATGGCGCCCAGGAGCTGGTCCACCCCCTGGCGGGTCAGGGCCGAGCAGTCCACGAAGATGTTGTCGCCGCCCCAGTCATCCGGCACCACGCCCTGATCCTGGAGCTGCTGGCGGACGCGCAGGGGGTTGGCGTTGGGGTGGTCGCATTTGTTGACGGCGACGAGGATGGGGACCTTGGCGGCGCGGGCGTGGTTGAGGGCCTCCAGAGTCTGGGGCATGACGCCGTCATTGGCCGCCACCACCAACACGACGATGTCGGTGACGTTGGCGCCGCGGGCGCGCATGGCGCTGAAGGCGGCATGGCCGGGGGTGTCCAGGAAGGTGATTTGCTGCAGTTCGTTGGGCCGCTCCGGGTGGGGCACGGAGATGGTGTAGGCGCCGATGTGCTGGGTGATGCCGCCCGCCTCGCCGGCCGCCACGTTGGATTTGCGGATGACGTCCAGCAGGGTGGTTTTGCCGTGGTCCACGTGGCCCATGATGGTGACCACCGGCGGGCGGGGTTTGAGGTGCTCGGGACGGTCTTCGGTTTCCAGCGGTTCCTCGCGCTTGACCGGGGCATGCACGCCGGCGCCCTCTTTCCGGCGCTCGGCCCGGAGGCGGAAGTTGCTCTTGGCGGCCACGCACTGGGCCACCTCGGTTTCGATGGCCTGGTTGACGGTGGCAAAAATGCCCATCTCCATCAGGTCGGCGATGACCTGGAACGGTTTCTTGCCCAGCCTCTCCGCCAGGTCGCGCACAATGATGGGCGGCCGGATGACGATTTCCTCGCCGGTCGGTTCGGACGGGGGAGCGGCCGGCCGGGCCGGGGCACGGGTGCCGGCCGCCGCCGAGGGCTGACGGCCCGTCTGGGCGGCCGGACGGCTGTCTCGCCCGCGCGCGGGCTCGACTCGCCCGCCGGTGCTTCCGCTCCTGGCCGGTGCCCGGGGGCCAGGGCGCTCGGGGGTGCGGGGGCGGATGCCCAACTGCTGGAGGTTGATGAATCCCACCTTCTGCCCGATTTGGGGCTTG
>JBBIVJ010000061.1:0-9718 GCA_037439785.1 Verrucomicrobiales bacterium
TGAAGGGGCAAAGCCGCTGCACAGACCCAACCAGCCCCACCACCCCCGTTCCTGCCTTCCTGAGTTCCCAATTTCCAACCTTCGGGCTCCGGGCTCCGGCTACCAGCTTCGGACTTCGGAGTTCGGAGTTGGGTCGGGCTTCGCCCTGTCCGCAATCGGTTCGACTCCGCCCCGCCGGGCGCGTAGACTGAGGCCGTGAGCAAAATCGCCTTCAGCATTGGCGGCCTGGCCATTTACTGGTACGGCATCCTCGTGGCCGCCGGTTTTCTGGTGGGCCTGTGGACGGCCAGCCGACGCGCCCCGCAGGCGGGGCTGACGCCGGCGACGGTGGCGGACCTCGGGCCGTGGCTGGTGGTGGGGGCGTTGGTGGGGTCGCGGCTCTGGTACGTGTGGAGTTACTGGGAGGAGGACTTTGCCGCGCGGCCGCTGTGGCAGATTTTCAACTTCCGCGCCGGCGGGCTGGTGTTTTACGGCGGGCTGGTGGGGGCGGCACTGGCCACGCTGCTGTTTGCGCGTGCGCGGCAGGTCCCGCTGGCACCGCTGGGCGACGCGCTGGCGCCGAGCATTGCCCTGGGCCATGCCTTCGGGCGGGTGGGCTGTCTGTTCAACGGCTGCTGCCACGGCACCCCCACCCCCCTGCCGTGGGCGGTGCATTACGCGGATCTGCCCGAGCTGGCCGGGGTGGGGGTGCATCCGACCCAGGCTTACGAGGCGCTGCTGTTACTGGCGTTGTCCGCCGGGCTGGCCGCGCACTTCCGCCGCCGGCAATTTCCGGGGCAGACCTTCGCCCTCTACCTGCTGGCCTATGCGGGGGTGCGGTTCGGGATCGAGTTCTGGCGCGGGGATTACGATGCCCACCGCGTGCTGGGTCTCAAGCCCGGCCAGGCGTTCAGCCTGGTGGTGCTGGCCGCCGGGGCGGCCCTTTATTTCGGGCTGCGCCCGAAGGCCCGCCCACCGGCCGCCGCCGCGCAGGATTGAACGTGATGCCGCCGGAGTCTGCCCTGCCGCCCGCCCGGACCGACACGGTGGTGGTCGCCGTTTCGCGGCCGGGGTTGCGCCTGGATGCTTGGCTGCGCGAGTGCTTTCCGGGGGTGTCGCGGACGCAGCTCCAGCGCCTGATCCGCGAGGGGGCGGTGCGGGTCAACGACGCGCCGGCCAGGGCCACCCACTGCCCCCGGGCCGGCGAGACCATCACCGTGACCTGGCCGGCGCCGCGGGAGGCGGCGGTGCCGGCGCGGGCGCTGCCGCTGGCGGTGGTGTACGAGGATGCGCACCTGCTGGTGCTCAACAAGGCCCCCGGCATGGTGGTGCACCCGGCGGCGGGCACGGAGGACGACACGTTGGTCAACGCGCTGCTGCACTACTGCCGCGGCCGGCTCAGCGGGGTGGGCGGCGTGGCCCGGCCGGGCATCGTGCATCGGCTGGACCAGTTCACCAGCGGGTTGATGGTGGTGGCCAGGGATGATCCCACCCACGTGGCACTGGCCCGGCAGTTTGCCGCGCGGGAGGTGGTCAAGCTTTACGATGCCATCCTCTGCGGGGAGCTGGCGCGGGAGGCGGGGGACATCCGCGCCCCCATCGCCCGGCATCCGAGCCACCGCAAGGTCATGACCGTGGTCGAGGGCAGTCGGCCGGCCCACACCAGCTACCGGGTGGTGGAGCGGCTGCACGGGGCCACGCGGGTCGAGGCGCGCCTGCACACGGGCCGCACGCACCAGGTGCGGGTGCACTTCAAACACCTGGGTTACCCGCTGGCGGGCGACCTCACCTACGGCGCACGCGCCAATGCCCGGTTGGAGGAACTGACCGGCGTGCGCCCGCCCCGGCAGATGTTGCACGCGCGGCGGCTGGTCTTCACGCATCCGGCGACGGGGGACGCGCTCGAGTTCAAGGCACCCTGGCCGGAAGATTTCGTCGCCGTGCTGCGGGCCTTGCGGGTAACGCCGGCCACGCGCTCCGCGGCGGCGGACCCGAAGCAGGTTTGACGGCCACCGCACCGGCAGCAGACGGGGAGGCTGGCGGCGCGGCCAAGCCGGACGCGGGCGGGGCGGCCGGGCTCAGGCTGTGGCCAGGCGGGCGGCGCGGACGGTGTTGCGCAGCAGCAGGGCGATGGTCATGGGGCCGACGCCGCCCGGGTTGGGGGTGATGCGGCCGGCGCGGGGTTGAACGGCGGCGAAGTCCACGTCGCCCACCAGGCGGTAGCCGTTTTTGGCGGCGGGATCGGGGACGCGGTTGACGCCCACGTCCACCACCACGGCGCCGGGCCTGACCATGTCTGCCTTGACGAATTCCGGCACGCCCATCGCGGCGACCAGGATGTCCGCGCGGCGGCAGTGGGCGGCGAGGTCGCGGGTGCGGGAGTGGCAGACGGTGACGGTGGCATCGGCGTGCGGGGCCTTTTGGAGCAAGAGGGCGGCGAGGGGTTTGCCCACGATGTTGCCGCGGCCCAGCACCACCACGTCCGCCCCGGCCAGGGGGACGCCGGAGCGGACCAGGAGTTCCTGCACGCCGGCCGGGGTGCAGGGCACAAAGCCGGTCGCGTCGCCAAGCATGAGCTTGCCCACGTTCAGCGGGTGGAAGCCGTCCACGTCCTTGGCGGGCGAGACCGCGGCGTACACGCGGGCGGGGTCCAGCGGCGGCGGCAGGGGCGCCTGGACGAGGATGCCGTGGAAGGCGGGGTCGGCATTGAGCCGGGCGATGAGGGCGAGCAACTCGGCCTCGGACGTGCCCGCGGGCAGGACGTGCGTTTGCGAGCGCACCCCCAGCCGCGTGCACATCCGCTCCTTCATCCCCACGTACACCTGCGAGGCCGGGTCATCCCCCACGCGGACGAAGGCCAGCCCGGGTTGGATGCCGCGTGCAGCCAGGGCGGCGATCGCGGCGGCGGTTTCGCGGTGGATTTGGTCGGCGATCGCGCGGCCTTCGAGGAGGTTGGAGGGCGGGGTCACGGGGAGAGCACCAGGTGTTCAACACGGATCAAGGGCGTGGCCCAACGCGGGTCCAGGAATTCCTCGCCGCGCACGCGCACCCGCCGACCGCGGAAGTCCCGCAGGTCCGGGCCGCGTTCGCCGGTCCACAGGTAGTTCAACCGCCGGCCGGTGTCGGTGTCGCGCAGTTCGTAGGGGGTGGGCGCCTGAATGCTCCAGGTATGCCGGACCACGCCCTCACGCTCGACGCGGCGCCGCGGGGCGGTGTCCGGGAAGGCTGTTTCTGCGGTGGAGGCGTCCGCATCAGCCGTACCGGCGGCTTTCGGAGCAGGGGCGCCCGGCGGAGGTACGGGGGCTTCCGGGCGGGCCGCCGGCGAGGGGGGAGGGTCCGGCGCCGGGTCGGCGGGGGTTGGCTCCGGCGGGGGCGCGGGGGGAGGGGCAGTGGGCCGGTGGGTGCCGGTCTCGCGGGGTGGTGAGGAAGTCTGCGCGGGGGTGGGTTCGGGCGCCGGGAGGATCGGTTCCAGGAGGTGTGCGGCCACGTAGCCGGAAAGGCCGCGGGGGGCCAGGATTTCCAGCCAGCCGTTGGTGCCGCCCGCCACGCTCAGGCGGGTGCCGCGGCCCACGCGGCCCAGGACGGCGAAATCCTCGCCGGGACCGGCGCGCACGTTGAGCAGGCGGGTGCTCACCTCGTGGGCGGCGGGGTCCACGTAGTCGGCCGAGACCCAGACGTGCGTGCCTTCCGGCAGTTCGATGCGCGTCCACTCGGTCACCGGTTCATCCGGCCGCGCCGCCGGCAGACCTTCTTCCAACACCAGCACCCGCTGGCCACGGGCGAGGCGGGTGATGACCTCGCCCTTCAAGCCGGGACGGCTGCGGACCAGGACGCGGTCGCCGCGGGCGGCCGCCCACTCCTGGGCCAGGGAGGCGGAGGCGCCCCCGGCGGCCAGCGCCGCGGCCAGCGCCAGACGAGGAAACAGGCGGCTCATGGGGCGCGGTGGGGGCGGGAAGAGGGCGGGGACGCGCCGCGCGAACGGCTGGGCGAGGCGCGGGCCGGCCCGGGCGGTTCAGGCGCCGGGGTGGGAAGGGCGGAGTGGCCGCCCAGCGAGTGCAACCGGGTGACCTCGCGGGACGAGAGCACGCGCCAGCGGCCGGGGGGCATTTCGCCCAGTTGCAGCGGGCCGATGCGCAGGCGCACCAGCCGTTCCACCGGGTGGCCGAGGGCCTCGAACATGCGGCGGACCTCGTGCCGGCGGCCTTCGGTCAGTTCCAGTTCGACCTGGCTGTGGGAGGCGTTGGCGGAGAGCAGGCGCGCCCGCCGGGCCCGCAAGGTTTCGCCGTGGTCGGTCACACCGGCGACCAGGGCACGGAGGTGGGCAGGGAGGAGCTTGCCGACGACGGTGGCATGGTAGGTCTTGACCAGGCCGTAACGCGGGTGGGTCAGGCGCAGGCAGAGGTCGCCGTCATTGGTCAGCAGGAGCAGGCCTTCGCTCTCCCGGTCCAGCCGGCCGACCGGATAGAGGTCCGCCCACTCGGGGGGGAGGAGGTCGGTGACCAGGCGTTGCTTGGGGGTCTGGCGGGCGCGCGAGCAGACATAGCCCGGGGGCTTGTGCAGGACCACGGTCACCCGCTGGCGTCGGGGAAGGGCCTGGCCATCCACCAGGACCATGTCGTGGTCGGGGTCCACCCGGGAGCCCGGCTCGCGCACGGGCTGGCCGTTGACGGTGACCCGCCCTTCGCGCATGAGCCGCTCGGCATGCCGCCGGGAGGCGACGCCGGAGGCGGCAATCCATTTGTGGAGGCGGATTTTCACGGAGGCGGGGTGGCAGGGCTGCCGGGGCCCGCGCCGCCGACGGGCCGCCACGCCGGGCCGGCTCAGGCGAGGGGCTTGGTCTTGCGCAGGCCGGTGACGCGGTCGCCCGGCTTCCAGTGGCCGAGTTTTTTGAGCACTTCGACCCGCTCGAAGCGTTTGAGGACATTGCGCTTGGCGCCCATCGTGGACGCGGCGCGCAGGCTGCGATGCTGAGACATAAACGTTCTCCGGATTGGCTTGTGTTGCCCCGCCCAAAGGCGGCCCGTTCTCATACCACAACCCCGGCCGACGGCCCAAGTGCAAAAATGGGGTCCGTCCACCCACCCCGGGGGGAGGGGGGAAGGCTGCGCGCGGCAAGGCTGCCACGGTCTGGCCGGGCGGGAAAACCTGGTTGGGGGCGGAAGCTCTCCTCAACGGTGCCCCGCGGGGGAGGGGGCAGGGAGCGGGGATTCCGCGGTGGGTTCCGGCCGCACCACCGGCCAGTCTTCGGCGTCCCAGGTGAGCGGGCGCAGGCCCAGGGTCGGCCGGCCGCGGTCCGCCGCGTCGTAGAAGTGGAAGCTGAACCATTCGCGGTCGCCCGCGTGGAAGATGCCGGCGTGGCCGGGGCCGACGTGCCGACCGTGGGATCCCAGGAGGAGCGTGCCGCCGCCGAGGCGGAGGTCCCGCCCCTCCCGGTCCCGGTACGGCCCGGTCACCTGCGGGGCGCGACCGACGCGGATTTCGTAGGTGCTGTTGGTGCCGCGGCAGCACTGGCCCCAGTTGACGAAGAGGTAGTACCAGTCGCGGTGCCGCCAGAGGAACGGGGCCTCGATGGCCTCCTTCCACGCCAGGCTGTGCAGGGGCGAGTGCGGCCGCCGGTGGCCGGTGCGCGGGTCCAGTTCCACCAGCTTGATGCCGCTCCAGAAGGAGCCGAACGCCAGCCAGAGCCGGCCATCGGCGTCGCGAAAGGCGGCCGGGTCAATGGCGTTGAAATCATTGGTGCGGTGGGAGCGGATCACGATGCCGGCGTCGGTCCACCGGGGCGGGGTTTCCGGTGTGCCCAGGGTGGGGCTGGTGAGCAGCGCGATGGCCGAGTCGTTCCGGCCCCAACTGGACACCGAATAGAACAACAGCCAGCCCGCCTCGCCGCGGACCAGGTCCGGTGCCCAGTACGAGCCGCGGTGATCCGGCACGACCTCGCGCACCCAGGCCGGCGGTGTGGGCAACGGCGGCGCCGCCGCCTCCCAATGCCGCAGGTCAGGGCTGAAAAAGGCCCTGAGACCGGGGCCGGTGGCAAACAGCCACCAGGTCCCCCCTTCCCGCACCAAGGTCGAGGGATCATGGACGCGAGGCGGGGCGGTCACCTGCCCGGTCGGCGTTGCAGGCTGGCTCCAGAGCGGACCGCCGGTCAGGAGCACGGCCAGGGTTGCGGCGAGGCGAACAGGATTCACGGCTTGGAAACTAATCTGCGCCGCGCCGGAAGACAGCCCGAAAGACCCGCGCGCAGCCGCCGGCCCCGCCCGCGCCGGCTCCGGGGTTCGGCGGCGGGGCGGTCCCGCGACTACCGGCCAGCCCGCGACCAGCTCCATTCCAACACCCGCCGGCTGGCCGGGGTCAGGCGCACCGCCTCGCCGGGGCGCAGGCCCTCGACCCAGAAAATTTCCCCGCCTTCAGTCACGGCCACTCCGTGCCGGTGCCGCTCGGCGCGCGGGACCTTGGCATTGGTGAAGAGGTCCTGGAGCTTGGCGGCGCGGGGCAACCCCAGGGGTTGAAAGCGGTCTCCCGGCCGCCAGTGTCGCAACGTCACCGTCGCCCCGACGCGGTCGGCATCCAGGCATTCCCGGCCCGGGCGAGGTTCAAGGCGCAACGTCCGTCCCGGCCGGCGGAGGCGGAGGCGCCAGCGCACCTGCAAGCCCTCGAAGTGTGCCGTGCCGGAGGGCGCCCGCAGGTCCAGAGGCACTTCACTCCCCGGCGGGGTGGGGAAACCGGTCGGGGGAGGTGGCGCGGTCCGCACCCGGCCGGAGGCCTCGAGAACCAGTCGCAGGTCGGCCGTGGCCTGGAGCGGCTGGCCGGGCTGCCGTCGCAGGCTTTCGATCAGCGCGCAGTCCGGCTCGACCCCCAGCCGGCGCACCTGCAGTTGAACGACCCGGCGTTGGAGGGCCGGATGCAGGGCGGCAAAGGGCGGCCGGCGCCGCTTCAGCCAGCGGGCCGCCAGTTCGAGCAGGCATTCCGCCTCCTCGCCCAAGAGGGTCATGGTGCGGGGCAGGACTTCGTTCAGCGCCGGCTGGACCCGCCGCAGCCAGGGCACCACCCGGCGGCGGAGCAGGTTGCGCGTCTGCGCGGTGTGGCGGTTGCTCGAGTCCTCGCGGAAGGTCAGACCCGCCTGCCGGGCGTAGGCCCGCAGCGCGGCCCGGCTTTCATCCAGCAGCGGCCGGATGAGGGTCAGGGCGGGGTCCGCCGGGCTGGGTGCCTTCCACTTCATGCCGGCCAGGCCCTCGCTGCCGCTGCCCCGGAGCGCACGCAGGAGGAAGGTTTCCACCTGATCATCCGCGTGGTGGGCCAGGGCGATCTTGGGGGCGCCGATGGCGCGGGCGGTGGCGGCCAGGAAGGCGTGGCGCGCCTGGCGGGCAGCGGCTTCCAGCGAAAGGCCGCGGGCGCGGGCCAGGGCGCGGACGTCGCCGCGACCCACGTGACAGGGCAGCTTCAACCGCCGGGCCAGGCGGCGAACCCAGGCGGCGTCGGCGTCGGCCTCCCGCCCGCGCAGGCCGTGGTGGAAGTGCGCCACCGCCAGCCGCCACCCCTCCGCCGCCGCCCACCGGTGCAAGAGGTCCAGCAGCACCACCGAATCCCCTCCGCCCGACACCGCCACCACCACCGTGTCCCCGCGCCGGAGCAGGTCGTGCGCGCGGATGGCGTCCAGCACGCGGGCGGGCAGGTCAGGCATGGCGGCACGCTAGACGGCGGCGCGGGGCCCTGACAAGTCGCGGCGGGGCGGGGCCGGCGGTGGGCCGTCAGGCAGGGCGTTGGGGGGCCGCTGCGGGTGCCGGGGAAACGCGTTGCGCCCGGCCTCGCGCGGGCAATACTGCCGCCATGTGGGTTGTCCTTGTCCACGTGCACGTGAAGCCGGAATGCGTGGCCGCCTTCCGGGAAGCCACCCTCGAAAACGCCCGGCAGAGCCTGCTGGAGCCCGGCATCGCCCGCTTCGATGTCCTCCAGCAGAGCGATGACCCGACGCGTTTTGTCCTGGTCGAGGCCTATCGGACGGCCGAGGCACCCGCCGCCCACAAGGCCACGGCCCACTACGCCAAGTGGCGGGATGCGGTGGTACCCATGATGGCCGAGCCGCGCACCGGCGTGAAATACACGAACGCCTTTCCCGAAGACGCCGCGTGGTGAGCGGCGACGGGGCCGGAGGGCAAAGGCAACTTCCGGCATCCGGCATCGGCATCTCCCCCCTTCCGGCCATGCGTTTCGAGTTTGCCACCGCGGGGCGAATCCTTTTCGGGCCGGGCACGGTGTCGGAAGTGGCCCCGGCCGCGCGGGCGCTGGGACGCCACGCGCTGGTGGTGACCGGGCGTTCCCCCGCCCGCGCCGCGGAATTGCTGGCGCGGCTGGCGGCGGCAGGAGTGGGGAGCACGGTGTTTGCCGTCGCCGGCGAGCCCACCACCACGCGGGTGTTGGAAGGGGTGGCGGCCGCGCGGGCCGCCGGATGCGACCTGGTCATCGGCCTGGGCGGCGGCAGCGCGCTGGACGCGGCCAAGGCCATCGCCGCCCTGCTGGGCAACGACGGGGACCTGTTCGAGTACCTCGAGGTGGTCGGCCGCGCCCGGCCCCTGCCCCGGCCCGGCCTGCCCTGTGTGGCTGTCCCCACCACGGCCGGCACGGGGACCGAGGTCACCCGCAACAGCGTGCTCGCCGCGCCCGCGCACCGGGTCAAGGTCAGTCTGCGCAGTCCGCATTTGCTGCCGCGCCTGGCGGTGGTGGACCCGGAACTGACGCGGGACCTGCCACCGGCCCTGAGCGCCGCGACAGGGCTGGACGCGCTGACCCAACTGATCGAACCCTACGTGTCCACCCGGGCCAACCCGCTGGTGGACGGTCTCTGTGCCGAGGCCATCCCGCGGGCGGCGCGCGCGTTGCGGCGGGCTTGTGAGGACGGGCAGGACCTGGCCGCCCGGACCGACATGGCCCTGGCCAGCCTGTTCAGCGGTCTGGCCCTGGCCAACGCGGGTCTGGGCGCGGTGCATGGTTTTGCCGCGCCCATCGGCGGCATGTTCCCGGCTCCCCACGGGGCGGTGTGCGCCGCGCTGTTACCGCACGTCATGGCCGCCAACCTCCTTGCCCTGCGTGAGCGGGCACCGCACTCGCCGGCGCTGGCCCGCTACGCGGACCTCGCGCGCTGGCTGACCGGCCGCCCGCACGCCGTGGCCGAAGAGGGCCTGGCCTGGGTGCGGGCCTTGTGCCGGGACCTGGGCATCCCGCCGTTGCGCCGGTACGGGTTGACGGCGGCCGACCTGCCCGAGGTGGTGGACAAGGCCGCCCGCGCCAGCAGCATGAAGGCCAATCCGCTCCCCCTCACGGTCGAGGAACTGACCGGCATCCTTCAACAGGCCCTTTGAGACGGGCCTCTCCGGCACCGGGACGCGGAGGGGGGGAGGGATCACCGCGGCGGGGCGCCGGGGTGCTGGCGGGCGGAGGTGGCCGGAGCTAGGGTGCGGGCATGACGTGGGAGCAAATCGCCGGACTGGTGCTCGCCCTGCTGGTGATGGGGGTGGGGGTGGCGGGCAGTGTTTTGCCGGCCCTGCCGGGACCGCCGTTGATTCTGGTGGCGGCGGTGGGGCACTGGCTGTGGTTTGGGGAGCAGAGTGTGAGCGGGTGGGTGCTGGGGGTGCTGGCCGGCCTGACCGCGGGGGCGTTGGCGCTGGATTATGTCGCTACGCTGGTGGTGGGCACGCAAGCGGCTAAGATGGCGGCCGGCTTGGGCGCTCAGGTCACCATTCTG
>JBBIVJ010000062.1:0-9389 GCA_037439785.1 Verrucomicrobiales bacterium
GGCGCGCACGCCTGGGCGGTGTCGGCGGTGTTGCTGCTGGGCCTGGGGGGGCTGGGCGTGGTGCGGGCACGGGGGACGCGGGCGGCGGCGGGGACCGCCGGCGGGGGGCGCGGCGCGGCGGCCCGGGGGGGCGGTTGACGTCCCGTCGCACCTTGCTAGCGTGCGGGCCATGCTCCGACGCACTCCCTTGTGGGCGGCCCATCAGCGCCTGGGCGCCCGGATGACGGCCTTTGGCGGCTGGGACATGCCCGTGCAGTACACGGGCATTGCGGCGGAGCACCTAGCGGTGCGGTCGGCCGCGGGGGTGTTTGACATTTCCCACATGGGCAAGGTGCGGGTGCGCGGGCCGGGGGCCGGCGCGTTCTTGAACTACATGCTCACCTGCGACGTGGGCCGCCTGGACCCCGGCCAGGGCCGGTACGGGATGCTGTGCAACGAGCGGGGCGGCGTGGTGGATGACCTGTACGTGTACCGCCTGGGGGGGGAGGAGTACCTGCTCATCGTCAACGCCGCCCGCACCGCCGCGGACTGGGACTGGTTGCAGACGCATGTGGACGCCGCGCCCACGCCCGACGGCTTCCAGCTCGACGATGCCTCGGCGGAACTGGCCGCGGTGGCGGTGCAGGGTCCGCGGGTGACGGCGTTCATTGAAGCGGTGTTGCCCGGCGGGTCCATCGGCGGCGCCCTGGCCGCGCGGCTGACCGACTTGAAGAAGAACCAGGTGGCCGGCTTTGTCTTTCGGGGTACCTCGGTGCTGGCGGCGCGCACCGGCTACACCGGGGAGGACGGCTTTGAACTGCTGGTGGAGGCCGGTCTGGTCGAGAGCCTGTGGGAGGCGCTGCTCGAGGCGGGCCGGCCCCACGGGTTGAGGCCGGCCGGGCTGGGCGCGCGCGACACGCTGCGCACCGAAATGGGCTACCCGCTCTACGGCCACGAATTGAGCGAAACGCTCACCCCGCTGGAGGCCGGCATCACCTTCTGCGTGGTGTGGGACAAGGGCGAGTTCCTCGGCCGCGACGCCTTGTGCCGACAGAAGGCCGCCGGCCTCACCCGCCGGGTGGCGTGGTTCCGCCAGACCACGCCGGCCCCGCCGCCGCGGCCGGGCTACACGCTCTGGAGCCCCGCGCCGGAGGCGCAGCCGGTGGGGCCGGTGCTCAGCGGCACCGCCAGCCCTTCGCTCGGGGTGGGCATCGGTTCGGCCCTGCCTCCGGCCGAACTGGTCATGCCGGGCACGGCGCTGGAGGTGGAAATCCGCGGCCGCCAATATCCGGTGGTGGTGGCGGAACGGCCGCTTTACCGCCGGCCGTGAGGGCCCCGCCCTGAACGCGGCTCGCGGCGCCGCCGCCCGCACCTTGCCGGACATCCCCCGGCACCGGCCACGTCCCGGCGGCCGTCCGGCGCGAGCCGCACACGCCGGACTGGTCATCGGCACCGACGGGCGGTAGGGTGCGCGCCCGGTTTTTTCGCGCGAGTGCCCGCATGCCCGCCCGCCGCAAGCCCCGTTCGCCGGCCCTGCGCCCGACACCGCCCCCTGCCGGGGCGGCGCCCGCGGCACTGGCCCCCGCGTCTCCCCCTGCTGCCGCCGGCGGGGCGGGGGAGGCTCACGTGCAGGCCGAGGCCGTCCCCGGAGCGGGCGCGCCGGTCCCGGCACCCTTTGACCCGAAGAACCCCGCCGGCCCGCTGCATCGCCGCGTGGACCGCAACTTCCTCGATTACGCCTCGTACGTGATCCGGGACCGGGCGTTGCCGAGCCTGGCCGACGGCCTCAAGCCGGTGCAGCGGCGCATCCTCTGGGCCCTGCACCTGACCGACGACGGCCGCTTCACCAAGGTGGCCAACGTGGTGGGCGACACGATGAAGTTCCACCCGCACGGGGACGCCGCCATCGCGGAGGCCCTGGTCGTGCTGGCCAACAAGGGCTACCTCATCGAGGGCCAGGGCAACTTCGGCAACCTCTTCACCGGCGACCCCGCGGCGGCGCCGCGCTACATCGAATGCCGCCTGAGCGAGCTGGCCCGCACCGGGCTGTTCCACGACGCGATCACCGAGTTCGTGCCCAGCTACGACGGCCGCAACCGCGAGCCGGTCGCCCTCCCCTGCAAGCTGCCCCTGACGCTGATGCTCGGCACCGAGGGCATCGCCGTGGGCCTGGCCGCGCGCATCCTGCCGCACAACTTCCCCGAACTGCTCCGCGCCCAGATCGCCATCCTCCGCCAGCAGCCCTTCAAGTGCCTGCCCGACTTCCCCACCGGCGGGCTGATGGACGCGCGCGACTACCGCGACGGCCGCGGCACCGTCAAGGTCCGCGCCCGCCTCCGGGCCGGGGACGAGTCCACCGTGCTCATCACGGAAATCCCCCCCGGCACCACCACCGAATCCCTCATTGCCTCGATCGAAGACGCCGCCCGCAAGGGCAAACTCAAGGTCCGCTCGGTCACCGACTTCACCGCGGACACCGTCGAGATCGAGGTCAAATGCCCCCCGGGTGTCGAGCCGGAGCGACTGGTGGATGCCCTCTACGCCTTCACCGACTGCGAGGTCACCCTGGCCAGCCGCATCATCGTCATCCGCGACCACCGACCGGTGGAACTTACGGTGAGCGAGCTGCTGCGCGCCCACACCGAGCAGTTGCTGGTCCTGCTGCGACGAGAACTCGAGCTGAAGGCCCGGCAGTTGCAGGACGAGCTGCACTTCCGCACCCTCGAACGCATCTTCATCGAGGAACGCCTCTACCAAGCCCTGGAAAGCTGCAAGACCCGGGAGGCGGTCTTCGCCGCGGTGTACGCCGGCTTCAAGCCGTTCGCCCGCGAACTGGTCCGCCCCCTCGAGTAGGCGGACGTCGAGCGCCTGCTCCAGGTGCGCATCCGCCGCATCTCGCTCTTCGACATCGTCCAGCACCGCGCCGAACTCGAGCGGGTCAAGGCGGAACTGGCCCAGACCCGCCGGCACCTGAAAAACCTGGTCGCCTATGCCGTCGGCCACCTCGAGGACCTGCTGGAAAAATACGGCCCGCACTACCCGCGCCGCACCCGGAGCAGCCGGCACGACGAAATTGACGCCCGCGAGGTGGCCTTCAAGGCCTTCAGGGTCACCTACGACCGCGCCAGCGGTTACCTCGGCCACAAGGTCAACGGCGACGAGTTCAAGACCGACTGCACCCGGTACGACCGCCTGCTGCTGGTCTTCCGCGACGGCCGCTACAAGGTCATCGAGCTGCCCGAAAAACTCTTCGTCGGCCCCGACCTCCTCTACGCCGGCCCGCCGGAACGGGACCGCGTCTTCACCCTGGCCTACAGCACCCGCGACGCGGTGTACCTCAAACGCTTCACCTTCGGCGGCGCCATCCTGGACAAGGAATACCACTGCGTGCCCGCGGAAGAAAAATGCCGCGTCCACTTCTTCGCCCCCGACACTCCCCAGACCCTCTACCTCCGCTACAAGCCGGCCCCGCGGCAAAAGATCAACCAACAGACCTGTGCGCCCGGCGAGATCGAGGTGCGCGGCCCCAGGACGCGTGGCCGGCAAATCTCGATCAAGGACGTGGCCAGCATCACCGCCGAACCCCCGCGCGGCTGGGACCCCGAAGCCCCCACCACCCGCGTGGTGCTGGTCTGATTGCCGCCTCGCTGCGGTGCCCCCGCCGCAGGGATCTTCGCGCCACCCGCACCACGTCGTCTCCAAGCCGCGGACTCCACCCGGCACCGCTCCGGCGGCGGGGACGCCGCCGCGTGCACGATGCTCGCCACGATGGCGGCTCCCGCTCTGTCCGTCCCCGCAGCCGGCTCCGCCATCGCTGGTCCCTGTGTCGGGAGTTGCCGGTGCTTCTGGAATCCGGCATAGACACAGTTACCATGATCACCAAGGCCATCCAGGCAAAGGTCCTTTGCCCTCAACCGCGGCTCCGGGATTACCTCTGGGCCACCCACCGGTTGTTCAACGAGGCGCTGGTGTTCGCCCTCAAGGAAATGCTGGCCATGAAGCAGGGCGCCCGGGGACCGCTGGCCAAACGGTTCGATCCCGTGACGGCCGAGAAGTTCCAGGCCATCTGGGCGGACATGATGCTGGACGAGGACCACGACCCGCGCCAACTCCACCCCGATGCCGCGAAGAACAAGAAGGAGCGAGAACGGCGCTCGCAATCTGCTCACGCCTGGATGGAGCTCATCACCAGCAAGAAGAGCAAGCGAGATTCATTGAGCCGCACCATCCATCCCCGGGTCAAAACCCTCATTGGCGAGTTGCTGAACGAGGGGCGGATTCTGTTCAACCGGCACCAGGTCTGGAACTTCGGGGGAGCCGACAACGGCTTCCGTCGCGTGATATTCCAGATGGCCGCCCGTCGCATCCTTACCAACGTCCAGAACGAGGAAAACCATCAGCAGCTCCTGGCCGAGTGCCAGACCATGTACGACGCGTGGAAAGCAGGGGATAAGACCCGCTTTGCTGAGTTCGAGAAGGTGCTGCCGGAGTTCCAATCGTACGAAACAGCCGCCACGGAGCAGGCCCAGTCCCGGGTCAGGCATCGTGTGCAGGAGGCGGTGAAGATTGACGGGGCGATGCTCAAGGGTTGGCGGGAGCTGCGCGAACGGCTGGAAGGGGCGGAAACGGATGCCGCGGAGGTCAGCCGGCGCATCAAGGCCTGGCAGGCGGAAGACCCGAAGGGGGTGGGCGACATCAACTTCTTCCTCTGGCTGGCCGACAAACCGCACCTCTGGCCCTGGGTGCGCACGATGCAGCAGTACAACGGATTTCAGCGCCGGCTCGAACAACTCGGCCGGCCGGTGAACTTTTCCTATCCACGCTGCGACGTCCGCCCCGAATGGTTCAGCTTCAGCGAATCCTCGCCCGGTCACATGTATGACTTCGACGCGGGCAGGGTGAAGTTCGGCCACCTGCTGGCCTACCTCCGGGGCGAGGCCCCGCTGCGGATACGACTGCCAGTGTTCATGCCCCGGGCCGACGCCCAACGCTGGAAGGACCTCGAAAAGAAACGGAAGAACGGCCAGCCGGTGACCGCGGCGGACCTCGCCTTCCTGGACGAGCCGATCCCCTGGCAGGAGTTCGAGGCCGCCGACGACCGCATCCCCGATTCGGTGCGCGGCTTCTTCCGCCGGGCGCGGCCGCTGGACCTGGCCCGGTTCGCCCGTGGCTGGGTCGAGTACGAGCTGCTCCCCGACCCCCGCTGGCGCGAGCACGTGCGTTACGTGGGCCAGGGCATGCGTGCCAAACGCCGCAAGGACGGTGGTGAGAAGGAGACGCACCTCTTTGAGTTCGATTGGGGCTTCAGTCCCCACCAGCCGATCTGGAAGCGCCTCCACAAGTTCGGCGGCGCCAAGCTCATCTACCCCGGCCGGCTCCGGCCCGGCCTCAACCCGGCCAGGCTTCAGCCCTACCTCTACTTCAGCTTCGAGATCGAACCGGCCGCGGTCCCGGACAAGGCCTTCAGTGTCCAATTCAAGGGCGAGGACGTGGGGGCCGCCGCTGACTCCGCCCCAGCCAAGCGCAAGCCGGGCAAGGTCAGGGCCCCCAAGCTCCCCCCTGGCCTGCGCGTGATGGCCGTGGACCTCGGCATGCGGCACCTGGCCATCGCCACGGTCTGCGAAGTCCAGGACGGCAAGCTCATCTCCAAGCAGCCGCGGCGCGACGGCAAGCCCGGTCAGGAACTACCCCACCTCAAGGCCACGCTGTTCCTCAAGCTGCCCAGGCTCGAGCTGCGGGACCTGCAACTGCACGAGTGGCAGAAAAAACAGTTGCAGCGCGAAACCGCCCCCTGCGGACACCTGCGGCGCGGCGAGGACTTTGCCCTCGCCCTGACCGAACACCTCGACGCCATGAAGGACGACCGCGCCAAAAAGGCCGCCCACGTCATCATCGAGGCGGCCTGGAAACACCGGGTGCACTGGCTGGTCTTCGAGGACCTGACCAACTACCGTCCCGAGCAGGAACTCACGCGCGACGTCAACCGCCGGCTCCGCAACTGGAACCGCCGAAAGGTGGTTGAGCAGGTCAAGCAACTGGCCGAGTGCTACGGCCTCCGGGTTTATGACCGGGCCACGCCGGCTTACACCTCGCGGGTGTGTGCCGTTTGCGGCCACGTCGGCGCCCGCTTCTCCCAGATCGTCGCCTCCCAGGAGCAACGGGATGCCCGGTTCAAAACACCCAAGGGGCTCAAGACCGGCCGCCGGCAGGTGCTGCCGGGCGGCCAGATGTTCGCCTGCCCCCATTGCCGGCGCATCGTCAACGCGGACTTCAACGCTTCCCTGAACCTTCACCGGCGCTTCGCGCGCAGCTTTGACTTCAACGACCGCTACGACCTCCAACGCACCGGCGGCGGCGACTTGAGCTACCTCTACAACGGCCAGCGACTTGTCGGCCGAGCCTTCTGGGAGGCCGTGGCCGCCGACGTGCAGCGCTTCCTGAACGAGAAGTTCCAGCAGGGCGACACGCCTCCCGCCGGCGGCTGGCCCAAACCGAAGCCCGCCATAAAACCCGGTGTCCCGGCCGACGAGGAGGAGGACGCTGTGCCGTTCGATTGAGTCATCAGGCTGATGAGTGCGCCCGGCGCAATCGCCCGTAGCACAGATTTCCAATCTGCCGTGGTGCCGCTTTCCCATGGGCAGGCTGCCGACAGGGCCGGCCAACTTTTGGCGATGGTCGGCTCCACAAAACGAAATGCAGCGACCTGGCTGATTTCACCCCGGCGCCACGCGATTCTCCCGTGAACCCTGACCCCATCCCGCTGGCCATGCTCAACGCCCTGGTGTACTGCCCGCGGCGTTTCTACCTCGAGCATGTCGAGGGCGTCTTTGCCGTCAATCCCCCCGTCATGGATGGCAAACTCAAGCACGCCCGCGTGGACGATCCAAGGCGCGCCATGCGCACCCGCAAGACCGGCGACGAGTTCCAGACCCGCAGCGTCCAACTGGGTTCCGAAAAGCTGGGGCTCATCGGCGTGCTGGATGTCGTCGAGGAGGCCGATGGCCTGCTGCGGCCGGTGGAGTTCAAGCGCGGGGAAAAGCCCCGGCCGGAGGAGGGGCAGCCGATGTACTGGGAGAACGACGCCGTCCAGCTTTGCGCCCAGGCGCTGCTGCTCGAGGAAAACCAGGGCAAATCCGTGTCCGAGGGCGTGCTTTACTACATGGGCTCCCGCGATCGGGTCACCGTGCCGATCACGCCGGAATTGCGGGCCGGGACCCTGGCACATGTGGAACAGGCCCGCGCCCTCCTCAACGCCTGCCAACCGCCTGAACCGCTGGTTGACAGCCCCCGCTGCCCGAAATGCTCCCTCCTGGCCATCTGTCTGCCGGAGGAAACCCGGTTCCTGCGCCTGCACGCCCTCCGCGCCACGGCGCCCCCCAAGCTGGTGCTCGCGCCCCTCGGGGCACCCCAGGTGCTTTACTTCCAGGACCAGGGAGCCTGGGTCGAAAAACAGGGGGAACACCTCGTCTATCGCCCCCGCGAAGGTGAGCCACGCCGCATCCCGCTGGTCAACGTCAGCCAGGTGGTGGTGTTTGGCCACGTCCAGTTCACCACCGCCGCCCTGGAAGTGCTGCTGGAACTCGAAATCCCCGTTGTCTTCCTCAGCATCTACGGCCGATTCCTGGGCACCCTCTCCGGACCGCCGCCCAAAAACGGCCACGTGCGGCTGGCGCAGTACCGCCATTGTTCGAACCCGGACTGGGCCCTGCACACCGCGCGCGAGGTGGTCGCAGCCAAAATCCTGAATCAGCGCACCCTGTTGATGCGCTCCCTCCGCGGCCGTACGCCGGACGAAACCGAACAGCCCCCACCCGAACCCGCAGCCGAGGCCCAACCGGACCTCGAACTGGATTTCACCACCGACAAGGACGCCGTCACCTTCAGCGAACTGAAACGCTTCGCCGAACGCGCCCGTCAGGCTTCCACCGGTGACGAACTGCTGGGCTGGGAGGGCAGCGCCGCCAGCCTCTACTTCGGCCACTTCGCCCGGATGCTGCGCGACACCGACGAAACCCGGCGCTTCGACTTCCTCAGCCGCAACCGCCGCCCGCCCCGGGACCCCGTCAACGCCCTGCTCTCCTTCGCCTACGCCCTGCTGCTCAAGGACATTACTTCCGCCCTGCTCACCGTGGGCCTTGACCCCTGCGTCGGGTTCTTCCACACCGCCAAGCACGGTCGCCCCTCGCTGGCCCTGGACCTCATGGAGGAATTCCGCCCCGTGCTGGCCGATTCGGTTGTCCTCACCCTGGTTAACAAGCAGATGATCACGCCCCGCGACTTCGTGACCTGGGGCGGCAGTTGCCAGCTCACCGAATCCAGCCGGAAAACGTTCTTCCAGGCCTGGGAACAACGCCGCAAAACCGAAGTCCTCCATCCCCTGTTCAAGTACCGTTGCAGTTACCAGCGCGTCCTCGAGGTCCAGGCCCGACAACTGGCCGGCGTCTTTCGGGGCGAGCTCGACCGCTACCAGCCCTTCACCATCCGATGACGTTCTACTTCGTCTGCTACGACATCGCCGACGACAAGCGGCGCGACAAGGTTTTCAAGGCCCTGCTCGACTTCGGCCTGCACCGCCAGTTCTCCGTCTTCGAGTGCCGGCTGACCGAAACCGACTACCTCCGCCTCAAGGCCCGCCTGGCCGAACTGATCCAGGCCGACGAAGACCAGGTGCTCTTCATCCCGCTCAACGGAGAGCTGTACAACGCCGTGGAAACCCTCGGCCAGCCCCGCACCGTGGACGATGGACCCGCCCAGATTTTCTGACGCGGCCGGGGCTTGCCTCAGCCCCGCAATTCCCTATCCTCCTCCAGAATTTATCGCAGGAAGTTCCGGGCCGGCGGAACTAACTGACCCTGCCAGCCAACGACTGGCGTGGGAGCCGCGATCCGAGAGTGTCACGAGCCGCTGCGAAGGCCTGGCGCACCCGCGCAAGGCCGACTCTACTGCCGGCAGGCGCAAGTCCCACCAGGCGGCGGCTCTGAGGACGCGGACGTTGCTTGAACGCCGCCGATGCGCGAGCATCGGTGTGGTCAAGACCGCGAGCGTGGATGCTCGCCAGGCGCAAGTGCCTCTTCGCTTGGGGTCTTTGACAATCAACCAGTCGCCGTGGCTACCTGGCTTGCAACACCCCGCAGGCATGCTCGAAACGGCCTCAACAACGGTCGCCAGTGCAGTTCCTGATGAGGAAGCAGCCGCCACGCGCGCGGCGGCGCTCAAGCAGCGGACACCCCGAAAGGCATACCGCAAACGGACCCACCCACCCATGCCGCCACGCGCGCGGCGGCGCTCAAGCAGCGGACACGCCAGCAGGTACCCACCTTCGCACCGGAGTTTCAACGCCGCCACGCGCGCGGCGGCGCTCAAGCAGCGGACACCAACCCGGCCTTTTTGAGCGCCTGCCCAATCCCTTG
>JBBIVJ010000063.1:0-9123 GCA_037439785.1 Verrucomicrobiales bacterium
CTCCAGTATTCGCCCACCTACATGCTGCTGGCGCCGCTGCTGGCGATCAGCCAGGGCACCTTCCCGACGGCGATTGATCAGGCGGGGATGGGCTTTGCGCTGCGCGTGCCGGCGTGGACGCCCGAGCGGGTGCGGCTGGCCCTCACCGATCCGCTCGCCTACGCGGAGTCGCAGATGACCACCTTCGTCAACGACGCGGTGTTCACGTTCAACTACCAGCTCCAGCCGCTGGGCTTCAAACTCGCCAACGGTCAGGGCCGCGTCATCCTGCCGCGACTGGACACGCACCCCCGTCGGCCGGGCGTGAACTGGCGCTTGCCGGACGCGGCCGATGTGGCCATGCGCGCCCAGGTCATCCTCGCGGCGCTCAACAAGGGCTGGCTGCAGGACCCGACCTGGCGCGGCTCGGCCGGCGAGCTGGATGACCTGTTTCGCGTTGACCCGCAGAATCCGCCGCTGCCCGGCACGTGTGAGGCGATCATCGCCGACGCGAGCGCGAACGTGGCGCCGGAGGCGATGGAGTCGCTGAGCTTCGCGCGCGATTATTTCCCGCACGGCGGCTTCATCGGCGGCGCGGAGTTCGCCCTGCCGAGCGTGCTGGCCGACGCGCCGCCGGTGGACGCCCTGGCCGCGCTGCTCGATTTCTCGGATGGCCTGCGCTGGCTGAACAACGCGCAGTTTGTCTTCGAGCAATACCTGACCAAGACGACCTGCGCCGGGCAGTTGGCGTTTTACCTGCCCGCGCCCAACCCGCCCGCGGACTTCCCCTGGGACCAGGGCAGCGTCAACGCCCTGCTCGAATCGCTGCGCCAGGGCGACTTCGCCGCGGTGATCGCCCGCAACGCGTCCGACCTGTATCCGCTGAACGAGATCGTGTTCGGCGGCTGGATGGAGGCGCCGCTGTTCGGCGCGCCGCTGGGCCGCGCGGCAATGAACTACCGTGCCGACCTCCGCTGCTTCGAGGCGCACGCGCTGGTGCCGGCAAACACCTGGCTGGGGCAGTTCGTCAACGGCAGCGTCGAGGTCACGCTCAAGGCGCCGAAGGCGTTGGAGGGGAAATTGGACCCGAAGGGCGCGGTCGAGTTCTTCCAGGATCGGCTCGAGCTGCTGAAGGACCCGGGCACCCAGGTCAACGAGCAGCTCATGCGGGACACCGCGCAGCTCGTGCAGGACTTTTTGCCGAAGGCCAGCTTCGAGGCGGCGGCGAACGTGCAAATTCCGGAGGCCTTGCAGGGCTTCCTGCGCGCCACGGCCGGGGCCAACTTCGGCGTCTTCGGCTTTTCGCCGTTCTTCCAGCCGGACTTCGAGCCGGGCAACGAGTCACCCTACGCGCTGGCCCGGCGCCGCGGCGGCTTCGGCCTGAGCGGCAGTTTCGAGCTGGGCTACTTCCCGGCGGGCGTGGACCCGGGCCAGCACTTCGTCATTAATGTGCCGGACGCGTCCTTTGCCATCATTCCGCCGGCGCAACTGCCCGATCCGATCAGCGGCTTCTTCCCGGCGCTGTCCGGGCAACTCGTGGTGAGCGAAATCCAGTTGCCGAATGTCTTCACCTTCAACAACCGGTCCGGCCCGCCGTTCCGCTTCAAGGACGGCCTGCTGCGGCTGAACACCAGCCCGGCCATCGGCGAGACGCTGATCGCCGGGGAAGGCAGGCTCACGCCGTTGGACCTCGGCCCGTTCCTGAGTGTGCGCCCCCTGCCGCAAGACGCGAACGCCGAGAACCTGCTGGGCGGCACGCTGCGGGTGACGCGGACCGCGATGCCGGTTCCCGCAATGGACATCGCGCTCCGCCCGGCGGCGGTGACGGTGCCGCACTTCGGGCCGAACCTCGCGGGCCGCATCTTCGGCGACTTCGACGCCGCGCGCGGCCTGTTCACGGATTTCACCTTCTCCACGGTGGCCGGTCAGCCTGGCACGCCACGCTGCAGCTCGATGGCCGGCTGGAGATTCGCAGCCCCCTGGACCCCGCCGGGCCGATTCTGTTTCAAGCCGAGGCGCTCCGGGACGAACGGGACGCGCCGATTCCGTTCGTCGCCGAGGTGGACGGCGTGGGTCTGGAGTCGCTCACGATGCGGCTGACGATTCCGAACGGCCTGGAGTTCGTGCTCTTTCCCGACACGCCGCACGCCAGCCGGATGCGGCTGGGCAGCAATTCCGCCACCTGCCTGTTTGTCAGCTCGGACGGCCGCATCTACTTCGACAGCGGCAAGCAGACGCTGGACCTCGCCGGCGTGGGCAGCGTGCGCGGGCGCGTCGAGTTCGGTTTCGAGCCGGTGGACCACGCGCCCGCCCTGGCGCACACGAGCCCGACGGCCTTCTCCACGTCGCTGGGCCGCTCGCAGACCCGCACGGTGACGGTGTCCAACAGCAACGCGCGCGGCTCGGTGCTCGAGGTGGACGCCACGGTCAGCGACCCGAATAACTTTTCTGTGACGCCCAACCGGCTCGTGCTCGGCCCCGGCCAGGCCGCGGACCTCACCGTCCGTTTCACGCCGCGCAGCGCCGCGGTCACCGGCGCAACCCTGCGGCTGGCCAACAACTCGACGCAGCCGCTTTTCGGGTGCCGCTCACCGCCACGGTGGTGACGAACCCGAAGTTGCACGTGAGCGTGGCTGCGGTGGACTTCGGCCTCACGCCACTCGGCCAGCCGAAGACCCACGCCATCCGCGTGAGCAACCTCGGCGACGGCCCGCTTGCCGTGACGGACATCGTGACGAGCGGCGCGCCGTTCACGGACGACCGCTCCACCGCCACGGTCGCCGCGGGCGCGTCCACGGACATCCTCGTGACCTTCACCCCCACGACCACCTCGAGCGTGACCGGCACGCTGAGCTTCAGGACCAGTGATCCCGCCACGCCGCAGCAGACGATCCCTCTGTCCGGCCAGGGCAGTGACCGCTTCTGGTATCGCCAACGGCGCGGCGGCGGGCTGGATTCCCTGGAGGGCATCGCGATGCGGGCCAACGGCCGGGGCTTCGCCGCGGGGTTGAACGGCGCCTTTCTGGCCGGCGACAATTTGGGTCGGGTGTGGATCGAAGACCGGCGGGCCGGAAGGCCTGACCTGCGTTTCGTCGCGATGGAAAGCGATGCGTTCGGCTGGGCCGGCGGGCTGGATGGGGCGGTCTATTCGACAGCCAACGGCGGCGGAGCCTGGATTCGCTCGACCCACAAGGAGCTTTCGGATGCGAGGAACGACTGGCAGGCTGGCGCGATCTTCGGCGCGAGCCGGCTGGCCATCGCCGGCCGTCGCGACGGCAGGGCGCGCATCGTCGTCGAGAACGAAACCGGGGGCGATTTCACGATCTCCGTCACGCCCGCCGAGGCGCTCGGCATTAACGGCATCGCCTTCGGCACCGCCATGGTCGGACTGGCGGTCGGCGATGGCGCGACGATCCTCAAGACGACCGACGGCGCGAAGACGTGGCAGCTCCTGCCCGTGCCCGATGGGGTCGGGCAGACCACGCGCCTGCGTGGCGTCGCCGCGAATCCGACCAGCACGGCCAACTACGTCGTGGTCGGCGACGGCGGCCTGATCCTGCGCACAACGGACGCCGGCACCACCTGGACCATCCGCAATTCTGGCACGACGGAAAACCTGCACGGCCTCGCGCGCACGGAGTCCAATTTCTTTGCCGTCGGTGACCGCGGCACCATCCGTCGGGGCAGCCCCACCGGCCTGAACTGGTTTGTTGAGGATGCGGACACGGCGACAGACTTTCGCGCCGTGACGACCGCCGGGGCGCACGCCTGGGCGGTGTCCGCGGATGGCAACATCTTCCACCGGCAGCCGACGCCGATCTCGGGACCGATCGCTGTGGTCAATGTGTCCGACCTCGATTTTGGCCGGATTGCCGAAGGCGAACGCGCGATCCGCGAGGTCCGCCTGGCCAACGAAGGCACGACCAGCCTCACCGCCGAACTCAAGGGGGATGCGCGGTTCGTCACCGCGCCGCAGGGCGCTCATACCGTGCTGCCTGGCGGCGAACAAATCTTCACCGTGACGGTCGAGAGCCAGGGCGGCGGAGCCTTCGGCACGACGCTTTCCCTGGATTGCTCCGATCCGGCGGTGGGCAGCCTGAAGCTCGACACCACCGTGCTGGTGCGCGGAGGTGACTTCACGCCGCTGCCGTTCATCGTGCATCCGGCGCGGCTCGATTTGGGGAACGTGCTGGTGGGCCGGACAGCCGGCGGTGAACTCACACTTGCCAACGTGGGCCGGGCCCCGCTCGAACTGCATCACCTCGAGTTCCGCCACGACCAACCCGCGGCCCGTTACGACACCGAGATCAAGGCCGCCAACGATGCGGGCCCGGGCGGTGTAGCCGTGACGGTGAACTTCCGCGCCGCCCAGCCGGGCCGTTACCGGGCCGAACTGGAAGTGGCCTCGAACGCCGGCAACGGCCTTGTCTCGATCGAAGTCGTCGCCAACGTCATCTCCGAGCCGGAGGTGATCGTCGTCGAAACCAGCCCGCGCGGGCTGAGTGTCACGGCCAATGGCGTCATCCGCACCGCGCCGTTTGCGCTGAGCGTGGTGGAGGGCGCGCCCGCGGATGCCGGTCAAATCCAGCGCGGCTCGACCGTGACGTTGAGCGCGTTCCCCGCCCTGAACCGCGACGGTGTGCGTTACGAGTTCCAGCGGTGGACGCCGGGCGCGACGCGGGAGTTCAGTTTCGTGGCCGGGCAGAGCGCGCGGAGATTCACCGCGGTCCTTGCGCCCACGCCGCTGCCGGGGGCGGCGCCGCCCGCGCCGCCGGAGTTCCGCGCCAGCCCATGCAGCTTTGCTCCGCCGGCGGACGTGGACTTCGGCCCGTGGGTGAAGATCACACAGGCCCGGATGACGTTGCCCTGGCTGGGGGACGGCGCGACCGGTTCCAACTTCCGGATTGACGGGGCCCTGTTTCTCAGTCTCCAGCGCGCCTACGGCAGCCTCAGCTCGAGCCGCATCCGCGCGTTGGTGCCGGTGAACGCGCCGGCTTTCGGCGGCACCGAGTTGCTCGAAATCACGCCCGGCTCGTGGAACTTCGACATTGACGCCGCGGGCCGGCTGGCGTTGAGCGCGCTGAGTCCCGGCATGCAGGTGCTCAACGCCTCCGCCATGCCGCCCACCCAGCTCGTGGTTGAAGTGGACCTCAACGAAAGCTCCGCCAACCGCCGCGCCTTTGTCCGCTTTGCCACGCTGGATGAACTGCCGCTGGCGCCCGGACTGATGGCGCTCGGGCCGGGCGCGACGGAATTCGAGGTGAATCTCTCTTCCGCCTTCGTGCGCCTCGGGTTAAACGGCTCGCTGCTCGCGCTGGCGGATCCGGATGGCAGCGGCTGGGTCGTGAACCGGCCGTTCAACTTCAATCTCCGGAGCGACGTATCCGCGCTCGGCGGCGTCGAATTCCCGGTGCGCACGCAACTCGCCGATCTCGGTTTGGTGCGCGTCCATGCCGAGGCCGGCGGGCGGATCGGGCCGGTGCTCAACAGCGGCGTCTGGTCGCTCACGGCGGACCAGATCATGGTGGAGTTCTTCCGCAACGGCGCGCCGATTCTGACGACGACGACCGTCGCGGCGGACGGGACCTTCCAATTCGACGGCCAGTTGCCCACCGCCGGTCTCCCGGCCGGACCGGTGCAATTGAAGCCGAGGAACTCGACCGCGGCGGGCCGCGCCTTCACGGTGGCGGCCAATCCGTTCCAGGCCCGGCTGGCTGCGAGTCTGCCCGGTTTGTTCTTCAACAGCCCCGGCGGGCTGTGGCCGAACGATCAGGTGGCCTCGGGACCGCTCAGGTTCGACACCGCACAATTCGACTTCCGCCTGCCGCTGCCGACGATGAACCTGTCGGGCGACCTGCTGGGCATCGGGCTGAAGGAGCAGGAGCAGGACAGCGACAACTTCTTCGAGTTCTCGCGCACGACCATGACGACCACCCTGCGGCTGCGGAACAGGCAGGACCTCGCGCTCGGGGCGCTCAAGGTGAAGCTCGACGTCTCGAACTCGGGCGCGCTCTCCGGCTCGTTGGCGGGCCGGCTCGGTCTCGAGGGTCCGCCGCCGCTGGACGCGCTGACGGACCGCGTCTCGATTGCGCTCGATCCGGGTGGGGCGCCGCAGTTCGTGCTGAACCGTTTCGTGTTCGGGGTCGGCTGCCGGCTGCAGTTTGGCCGTGGGGTCCCGTCGCTCGGCCAGGGCTGCGTCCTCACGCCGTCTGACAAGCCCATCGAGGAGTGGGTCCCGTCGCTCTGCCTTCCTTAGCCGTAACCAGCGCCCGGCCCTGATCGGCTTGAAGAGATTTGGTACGTGACGCACCAGAACCACGGGGGCCGTGCGCTGGGCGGCCGGGAGTCAGTCGGTCGGCCCTGGACGCCGTTACCCCCTTCCGGTCATCACCTTCTGCTTGACGCTTTCTCCTACGCCCCCATATTGCCGACAAGCAATCCTAGTGAATCTCCCGATAAATCCCAAACACCTTCGGCGCAGCCAACCCTCTCGCCCCGGTGCCCCACCCTGGTTGTCTTGGGCCCTGCTGCTGCAGATTCTTCACCTCCAGGCCGCGACGGTAAGTTGGGACGGCGGCGGCAACGACGATTCCTGGCATACTCCCGCCAATTGGAGCGCCGACGCCCTGCCCGGCCCCGCGGATGATGTCGTCATCAATCGGCCCGGTGTCCTCCCCGTGGCGCTCCGGCAGGGGACCACCCGGATCCGGAGCTTGCAATGCGACAACGCCCTCCTCCTGGCGGGCGGCGACCTGGAACTCACCAGCGGAGCGTCGCGAATCAGCGGGACCCTCACCCTTCGCGGCGGAACGCTGCGCGTCCTGGGCGCGGGGACTTCGCTCGAAACCGTCGGCCCGACCTTTCACGAAGGGGCCGGTCTCGAGGTTGGCGAGGGCGGGCGCTTGGACTAGCCAACGCTCCAGGAGTTGAACCGGACCATCACCGGGAACCTCACCCTCACGGCCCGGGGGACCGACAGCCTGCTGCGTCTGCCCAACGTCACCCGGGCCAGCGTCCCGGACTTTTACCAGCTTGAAGTCTTCGCCGACGGCGGTGGCCGGGTGGAACTCCCCGCCCTGGCCTCGGTGAGCGGGGCCCTGGACCTGTACGCCGAGGGTCCCGGCAGCGTGGTGGACCTTTCCGGCTGGGTCGGCGCGCTGAACAACGCGAGCCAGGGAACCACCTTCCTCGAAGCACGATCCGGGGGCACCGTCCTGATTCCCAACGTCACTTCGCTGGACCGCGTCAACCTCACCATCCGCGGCGCCGGCACGATCCCGACCGGCCAGTTGACCGCCCTGACCCAGTCCCGCGTGGTGGTGGATGGCACGGACGTCGCCTTCGGCTCCCTCGCCGACACCACCGGCACCACCTTCGAGTATCTCAATGGCGGGACCGCGACATTCCCGCGCCCGGCGGACCTTGTGGTCACCGACATCCGGTCGCCGGCCGCGGCCCAGGCGCATCAGCCCGTCGAGGTGGTCTGGGAAATCACCAACCGCGGCAGCGCCCTCACCAATGGCCTCTGGTCCGATGCCCTGTTCCTCTCCGCGGACAGCGCCGCGGGCGCGGATGAATTCATCGGCTTGTTTACCGCGCAGGCCAGCCTGCCTTCCAACGCCTCGCGCCGCTTCACCAACACCGTCCTTTTCCCCGCTTCCCTCGCCGGGACACGGTACGTGGTCGTCGCCGTGAACCAGTCCCGGTCCGTCTTCGAAGGCACCGACACGGCCAACAACACCAACATCTCGGCTGTCCCCATCCAGATCCAGGCGCCCGACCTCGTGGTGGATTCCGTTTTCCCCCAACCTTCCCCGGCCACGTTGGGCCAACCCCTGACGGTGTCGTGGCGCACCCGCAACGTCGGGACCGCAGCCGCCGCCGCCGGCTGGACCGAACGCGTGACCCTCACCCGGCAGGGCGCGGCACCCGGCAGCAGCACGCGACTGCTGGATCGCCCTGCCACCTCTCCCCTCGCCCCGGGCGCCTCCGAAACACGGACGGTTACCGTGCCCTTGCCGCTGGTGGCGGGCGCCGTGGCGGGGGCCCATGTGGTTGCTGTCGAAGCCGACGTCACCGGCCAGGTACGCGAGGTGATCGAGACCAACAACACCGCTTCCGCCAACCTGAACGTGGTGCTGCCGCCACTCCCCGATCTGGTGGCGACCTCCTTGCGAGGCCCGGCTACCGCCCTGCCCGGTGAATCCTTTCCCCTGGTTTGGGGTGCGACCAACCGCGGCGCGGCTCCTGCCCGCAGCGCCTGGGTGGAAGAGGTCGAGTTGCAGCGTCTGACGTCGCCCGCCTCCCGCCAGCCAATTCTGACCGCTCGTTTCACCAACGACCTGGCCGCGGGCGCGTTCCTCGCCCGGACACAACAGGTCACCCTGCCCGCCGACCTCAGCGCGGGGGACTACGAGTTCCGCGTCGAACTGGACTCCGCCAACGAACTGCTCGAGTCGGACGAGGCGAACAACGGCGTGGCCAGCAGTACCCTCAGTGTCCCCGCCATCCTCACCCTGCAATGGGCGGTCACCGCGATTCGTGAAGACGCCATTCCGCCCACAGCCGTGGTCCTCGTCACGCGCAACGGCAACCTCTCCAACGACCTCACCGTGACGCTCTCCAGCAGTGACGTTCGCGAGTTAACCGTCCCCCCCAGCGTTACCCTGCCGGCCGGCCGGGCCTCGGCCCAGTTCACCGCGACGGTCCTTCAGGACGGGATTCCTGATGCGGACAAGTTGGTTACGATAACGGCCTCCGCTCCCAACTACCGTGGCGGCGCCGCCACCGTGACGGTGCTGAACACCGACCTGCCCCGGCTCCGGCTGGCGCTGGCCACCAACACGCTCCTCGAAGGACTCACGCTCTCCGCCACCGTCTCCCATGACGGTCCGGAACGACCCGCCCTCGCCATCGCTTTCAACACCCCGAACCCCACCCAGCTCCTGCTCCCGGCCGGCGTGACCCTCCCCGCGGGTCAGAACTCGGCGACGTTCCTGATTGCGGCCACCGACGATACCCTGGTCGAACCGCCACGTCAGGTCAGCGTCCAGGCTTCGGCGACAGGTTATCAACCCGCCGCCGCGGCGTTCACCATCAACGACGACGATCTGCCCGCGTTCTCGTTGACCCTGGCCACGGACA
>JBBIVJ010000064.1:0-8872 GCA_037439785.1 Verrucomicrobiales bacterium
GGGGTGATGGCGGGCCTCTTGACCGGGCCTTGGGGCATCGTGGCCGGTCCGCTGGTGGGGGCGACGCTGGGCGAGTGGTTGGGGGGGCGGGCGCTACCGGAGGCTTCGCGGGCGGGGGTGGGGGCTGTGTTGGGGGTGCTGGCGGGAGCGGCGGGCAAGCTGGCCTGCTCAGTGGCGATGATCGCGTTGTTCGTGGTCAACCTGGCGTGGCGGACGTGACGGGGCGGACTGGAGGCGGTGTCCGGCCGCGGGAAGGATCAGGCCGGCAGGACCGGGCGCTCGTAGAGGCGGTAGGTTTTGGAGACCCGGCCGCCGAAGATTTCCATGAAGCGGCGCATGGGCAGGTTGTCTTCCAGCACCCAGGAGGCCTCGGCGGTTTGGAAGCCCAAGCGCAGCCCCACCTTGAAGCCCTCGTCGAGCATGACGGCTTCCAGGCCGCGGCCGCGCCAGGGGCGCGTGACGCCCAGGATCAGCACCCGGCAGTTGCGGGTGCCGCGCCAGCCCAGCAGGTAAGGCAGGGCGCGGAGCAGGGGCGGGCGGAGCAGCCGGCCCCGCAGCGGTCGAAGGACCTCGTTGAAGTCGGGCATGGCCAGCATGAAGGCCACCGGCCCCTCGTGGGGCGATTCGACCAGCCAGACCAGCCCCTCGACCAGCAGGGGCTTGAGGCGGTCGGCCAGGAAGTTGATTTCCGCGTCGGTCATCGGCACGAAGCCCCAGTTGTCCTCCCAGGCGGCGTTGTACACCGACTTGATCCGGGCCAGGTCAGCGGAGAGGGTCCGGCGCCGCACCGGTCGGAAGTGCAGTTCGGGGTTGCGCCGGCGCGCCTTCTCGGCCAGGCGGCGGAGGCGGTCGAGGGGGGATTGGTCCAGGTCCACGGCGAAGGCCAGCAGGTCCTTGGCCTTGCGGAATCCCGCCGCCTCGAGCAGGGCCGGATAGTAAGGCGGGTTGTAGGGCATCATGAAGGCGGGCGGCTCCTGGAAACCGTCCGCCAGCAGGCCGCACTCGTCGTTGTTGGTCGGGTTCATCGGCCCGAGCAACCGCACCAGGCCCCGCCCTCGCGCCCAGTCCGCCACGGTCCGGATCAGGGCCCGGCTCACCGCCGGGTCATGGACCGACTCGAAGAAGCCGAAGAAGGCCGTGGGCTGGGCATGGCGCAGGGTGAAGTGGCGGTCCCAGATGCCCGCGATCCGGCCCACATCCCGGCCGTCTTGCCGGGCCACCCAGAGGGCCATCTCCGCGTGGGTGAACAGCGGGTTGGCGTCGGTGAACACCTTGGCCAGGTCCAGCTCCAGCGGCGCGACCCAGAGCGAGTCGGGGGGATAAAGGGCGTAGGGCACGCGCAGGAAGCGGCGGATGCCGCGGCGGTCGCGCGGCAGCGGGACAATTTCAAGTGCGACTCCCATCCAGGACACCTTCCATCCCCCGGCGTTTCCGGCAGGCGGGCGCGGCATGGTGGGCGGGGCGCGGCGGGGCGTCAACGGCGCGGCGGGGGCGGCCGGCGGGACGGCGGAGTCACCGGCAAACGCGGCAGAACCCGCCCCGGCACCGGCCGGGAGGCGCGCCGCAAGCGCGGCGGGCGGCGAGGGTTGCACCGCCCAGAAGCGCATGGTAGCTTCGCCTGCCATTGAATCGGCATGTCTGAAGAGCGAAGCAACGAGCCGCGACGCGGCGAACGACGCGGAAACGAGGGGCGGGTCCCCCCCCCGCGCGCCTGGCTGTTGTGGCTGGCGATCCTGAGCATCTTCCCGCTCCTGATCTTTTTTCGGGACCGGACCGAGACCCGCTACCGGCAACTGAGCCACACGGAGTTTCTCGAGCTGTTCCGCAAGGGCGAGATTGCCGAGGGGGTCATCCGCTACAACATCCAATCCCCCCTGCGCGAGATCACCGGCAAGCTGGTGGACCCGGAGGGCAGCGGGCGGGGCGGCATCCCCTTCCGCCTGGAAACGCGGGTGAGCGAGGCGCTCGAGGAACAGTTGCTCAACTCGGGCCAGTTCAAGGTGGCCGAGCCCAACACGCTGTTCATGGGCTTTCTCTACAGCATCCTGCCCTTCGTGCTGCTGGCCCTGCTGGTGTACTTCTTCATCTTCCGCCAGATTAAAATGGCCGGCAAAGGCGCGCTGAGCTTCGGCAAAAGCCGCGCCCGGATGCTCAGTAAGGAACGCAACCGCACCACCTTCAAGGACGTGGCCGGGGTGGACGAGGCCCGCGAGGAAGTACAGGAGCTGGTGGAATTCCTCAAGGACCCGAAAAAGTTCCAGCGCCTGGGCGGCCGCATCCCCAAGGGCATCCTGCTGGTCGGCCCACCCGGCACCGGCAAGACCCTCCTGGCCAAGGCCATTGCCGGCGAGGCCGAGGCCGCCTTTTACAGCATCAGCGGCTCGGACTTCGTCGAGATGTTCGTCGGCGTGGGGGCCAGCCGCGTGCGCGACATGTTCGAGCAGGCCCGCAAGAACACCCCCTGCCTGGTGTTCATTGACGAGATTGACGCGGTGGGCCGGAGCCGCGGTCACGGGCTGGGCGGCGGCAACGACGAACGCGAGCAGACCCTCAACGCCCTGCTGGTCGAGATGGACGGCTTCGACACCACCGAGGGCATCATCATCATCGCCGCCACCAACCGCCCGGACGTGCTCGATCCGGCCCTGCTCCGGCCCGGCCGCTTCGACCGCCAGATCACCGTCAACCTCCCCGACGTCCGCGGCCGCGAGGCCATCCTCAAGGTCCACGCCAAAAACGTGAAGCTGGCCCCGGAGGTGGACCTGGCCGTCATCGCCCGCGGCACCCCCGGCTTCTCCGGCGCCGAGCTGGCCAACCTGCTCAACGAGGCCGCCCTCCTGGCCGCCCGCATGAACAAAAAGGCCATCACCATGGCCGAGCTGGAGGAGGCCCGCGACAAGGTCCGCTGGGGCCGCGAGCGCCGCAGCCTGGCCATGACCGACGAGGAAAAGCGCGCCACCGCCTGGCACGAGGCCGGTCACGCCCTGGTCAACGTGCTGCTCCCCCACGCTCACCCCCTCCACAAGGTCACCATCATCCCCCGCGGCCAGGCCCTGGGCGCCACCATGTGGCTGCCCGAAAAGGACCTCTTGAGCCGCCGCCGCAAGGAGCTCAACGACCTCATCGCCGTCACCATGGCCGGCCGCATCGCCGAGGAACTCATCACCGATGACATCTCCTCCGGCGCGGCGGGGGACATTCAGCAGGCCACCCAGATGGCCCGGGCCATGGTCATGCACTGGGGCATGAGCGACAAACTGGGCATGGTCCAGTACGGCGACAGCCCCGAGTACGTCTTCCTGGGCCGGGACATGATGCGGGCCAAGGACTACAGCGAGCAGACCGCCGAGGCCATTGACGCCGAGGTCAAGCGCATCATCACCGAGAACTACGAACGCTCCAGGCTGTTGATTCTAGAGCATCGGGACAAGCTCGAAGCCATCGCCAACGCGCTGCTCGAATACGAAACGCTCGACGGCAACCAGGTGCGCGAGATCGTCCAGACCGGCAAACTGACCCCGCCCACACCCCCGCCGGCCACCGGCCCGGCCACCGGCGCGCAGGCCGCGACGCCGTTGCCCGAGGTACCCAAGCCGCTACCGCCCAAACTCCCGCCCGGCCTGGGTGCCCCCGCCCCGGTCACGCCCTGACGGTTGGCGGAACCGTCCTGCCCCGCCCCCTTCAACGCGGCGCCACGGGCTCCGGCAGGTCCTCCAGACGGGTGATGTGGAGAATGGAACAGCGAGCGAAGTACTCGGCAAATCCTTCCGCATCCAGGTTCAGCCCGATCTCCACCGTGTTTTTGCCCACAAACGCCATGTCGTGGTTCGTGATGTCATAGTGCGAACCATCGGACAGGCAGATGCGAAAAGGCTTGAAGGGCCGGGTCTGGAGCAATTCGCGAATCTGCTTCGCCGTGATCATGCCGCCAGCATAGGCCGGGGCTCCCTGCCGGGCAATCACCCGCGCGGCACGCCCCGCCCCGCTCTGACCAGCCGGCCCCGGCTTGCCCCTGCCGGGCGGCTTTGCTTAGGTTCCGCGCGGATGATCATCGCGCCCTCCCTGCTCGCGGCCAATCCAGGACGGCTCGCCGCCGAAGCCCAGCGGGCCACCCGCGCCGGGGCCGACTGGCTGCACGTGGACATCATGGACGGCCACTTCGCCCCCAACCTCACCTTCGGCCCGGCCATGGTGCGTGCGGTAGGCGCCGCGACCCGGTTGCCGCTGGATGTCCACCTCATGTGCAGCCGGCCGGAAAACCTGCTCGAACCCTTCCGCGAAGCCGGCGCCACCGGCCTCACCGTCCACGTCGAACTGGGCCAGCGCGTGCTCAGCCTGCTCTGGACCATCCGCGCCCTTGGCGCACGGGTCGGCCTGGCGGTGAATCCTCCTACCCCGATGGCGCTGGTGCAGCCCTACCTCAAAACCCTGGACCTGCTGCTGATCATGACCGTGAACCCCGGCTTCGGCGGGCAGGCGTTCATCCCGGAAATGGTGCCCAAAATCCAACAGGCCCACGCCTGGCGAAGCGCGCTGGGTCTGAACTACCGCATCGAGGTGGACGGCGGCATCAATTTCGAAACCGTCACCGAATGCGTCCGCGCCGGGGCGGACACCCTCGTCAGCGGCACCGCGCTGTTTGGTGCCCGCCACCTCCGCCGCGCCATCACGCGGATGCGCACCCTGGCCCTGCGCCACGCCCCGCCGGCGCCGCCCGCACCCCGGCCGGCTCCAGGAGTGACGGTCAGCGCCTGAACCCGCCCCATGCAGCCGGTCCGCTTCGGCACAGACGGCTGGCGCGGGGTCATGGCCGAAGACTTCACCGTCGCCAACCTCACGCGCGTGGCCCAGGCCACGGCCGACTGCTGGGCGGGCTTGCCTCCGACCGGCCGCCCACTTCGGGCGGTCATCGGCTACGACCGCCGCTTCCTCTCGCCCCACTTCGCCGCGCGTGTGGCCGAGGTTTTTGCCGCCAACCAGATCGAAGTCCTGCTGACAGCGGAGCCCACGCCCACGCCCGCCGTGGCCCTGGCAGTCCAAGAGCGGCAGGCTCTCGGCGGGGTCGTCATCACCGCCAGCCACAATCCTCCCCACTACAACGGCTACAAACTCAAGGCCGCCGACGGCGGCGCCGTTGACGCCGCCTTCTGCCGGGCGGTCGAGGCGCGCCTGGACCAGACGCCGACCCGCCGTCTCCCCCTGGAAGAAGCCCTCCACCTTGGCCGGGTGCGGCGGGTGGACCTCCGGCCGGCGCACGCGCGGGCCGTCCGGCGGCTGGTGGACTTTGTCGCGGTGGCCGCGGCGCGGCTGCGCGTGGCCCACGACGCGATGCATGGCGCGGGGGCTGGCTGCTTCCAAACGCTGCTGGCGGGCAGCTCCTGCCGCGTCACCACCCTCCGCGGCGAGCCGGATGCCTGGTTTGGCGGGGCGCGCCCCGAGCCGGTGCCCGAGCTGTTGAAAGCCACGTCCGCCTGGCTGCGGGCGCATCCCCACGACGTCTGCCTGGTCAGCGACGGGGACGCCGACCGGCTGGCCGCCCTGGACGAGCGGGGGCGGCCCCTGAGCAGCCATCAACTCATGGCCCTGGTGCTCTGGCATCTGCTCACCCACCGCCGGCAGCGCGGCACGGTGGTCAAATCCCTCAACACCACCTCGCTGATCGAGCGGATCACCGCCGCGCACGGCCTGCCCGTGCACGTAACCGGCGTGGGCTTCACCGCCATCAGTGCCGCGCTGCGCCAGCCCGGAGTGCTGATCGGCCTGGAAGAAAGCGGCAGCCTGGGCTTCCCCGCCCACCTGCCCGACCGCGACGGCCTGGCGGCCGGCCTGATCCTGCTCGAGTTGCTGGCCTGGGAGGGCCGTTCGCTGAGCGTGCTGTTGCGGCGTCTGGAACGCGAATTCGGCCCCTCCCGCTACGGCCGGCTGGACCTGCCGCTGCCGCCGCGCGAGGCCGCCGCGGTGGTCACCCGCCTCCGACGCGCCCTGCCGACGCGGTTGCTGGGCCGGCCCGTGACCGAAGTGCTGGACTTCGACGGCGTCAAGTGCCTGACCCGCGACGGTGCCTGGCTGATGTGGCGGGCCTCGGGGACCGAACCGCTGCTGCGCATCTACGCCGAGGCCGCCTCCACCGCCGAGGTGCGCCGCCTGATGGAGACCGGCCGCCGGCTCGCCGGCCGGACCTGAGCCGGACCGGCCGGGGCGCCACTTGCCGCTGGTCAAAGCCGGCGCACCTTGGTCCCATTCTGGTTGCCGCAGCCTCCGGACCACCGATGAAGGCCATCCCGTCCCCCCGTTATTTGAACCGCGAGCTGAGCTGGTTGGAGTTCAACCAGCGCGTGCTCGAGGAGGCGTGGGACCCTGCCAACCCCCTGCTGGAGCGGCTCAAGTTCTTCGCCATCGTCGGCTCGAACCTCGACGAGTTCTTCGAGGTGCGCGTGGCCGGCCTCAAGCAGCAGGTCGCCAGCGGTGCCCACCTGCGCAGCCCGGACGGCCTGACCCCCACCGAATGCCTGCGCGCCATCACCCGCCGCGTGCGCCGGATGGTCGCCGAGCAGGACCACTGCTGGCAGGCGGAACTGATGCCGGCCCTGACCGGGGAGGGCATCCGCTTCCTCGCTCCGGCCGAGCTGGAGCCGGCCGACCGCCAGTGGCTCGAGGCCTACTACCGGGCGGAGGTGCGGCCGGTGCTCACGCCTCTGGCCATTGACCAGGCGCACCCCTTCCCGCGGCTGCACAACAAGGCCCTCAACCTCATTGTCCGGCTCCGCCGACCCGGCCGGCGGCGGTTGCGTTACCAACTGACCGTCGTCCAGGTGCCGCGGGTGCTGCCGCGGCTGGTGGCCCTGCCCCGCGACAACGGCGAGGCCGCCTACGTCTTCCTGGGCCGGCTCATCGCGCATTTCCTGCCCGATCTGCTGGCCGGGGAAACCTTGGAGGGGGCCTGGCTCTGCCGCGTCACCCGCAACAGCGAACTCTACATTGACGAGCAGGACAGCCCCAACCTGCTCGAGGCCGTCGAGACCGAGGTCCACAACCGGCTCAAGGGTGAGGCGGTACGGCTGGAGGTCGAACACGGCTGCCCGCCCGAGGTCATCCGGGAACTGCTGCTCACCCTGCACCTGGGCGAGGAGGACCTCTACGTGGTCCGGGGACCGTTGAACCCGGCCGGGCTGCTGATGCTCTGCAACCAGCCCCACGCCCCCGAGCTGCGGGACCCGCCCTTCCCCCCCCCCGTGCCGCGGGCCGTGCGCGAGGCGCCGGACCTCTTTGCCGCCATCCGGGTGGGCGACCTCCTGCTGCACCACCCTTACGAGAGCTTCGAGCCGGTGGTGGATTTCCTGCAACAGGCCGCCGCCGACCCCCGCGTGCTGGCCATCAAGCAGACGCTCTACCGCACCGGCGGCGACCCCCGCATCACCGGCGCCCTGGCCGACGCCGCCCGCAACGGCAAACAGGTCACCGCCGTGGTCGAACTGCGCGCCCGCTTCGACGAGTCCAACAACATCCGCTGGGCCCGCCAGCTCGAAGACGCCGGCGTCCACGTCATCTACGGCGTCGTCGGCTACAAAATCCACTGCAAGGCCACGCTGGTCGTCCGGCGGGACAACGACGGCATCCGCCGCTACGTGCACCTGGCCACCGGCAACTACAACCCCGTCACCGCCCGCCTCTACACCGACCTGGGCCTGCTGAGCTGCCGGCCCGAACTGGGCGAGGACGTCACCGATCTCTTCAACCTCCTCACCGGCCTGTGCGAGTACCGCGGCCTGCGCCGGCTGGTGGTGGCGCCCCATGACATGCTGCCCCGCTTCCTGGCGCTGATCCGCCGTGAGACCGAGCACGCCCGCCGCGGTCTGCCCGCCCGCATCATCGCCAAGATGAACGCGCTGGTGGTGACCGAGATCGTGGACGCCCTGTACGAGGCCTCGCAGGCCGGCGTCCAGGTGGACCTCATCGTCCGCGGCATCTGTTGTCTGCGGCCCGGCGTGCCGGGGCTGAGCGAGCGCATCACCGTCCGCAGCATCGTGGGCCGCTTCCTGGAACACAGCCGCATTTTCTACTTCGAGAACGCCTGCCGCCCCGAGGTGTACGTGGGCAGCGCCGACTGGATGCCCCGCAACCTGCTCAAGCGCATTGAAACGGCCTTCCCCATCGAGGACGGCAACCTGCGCGAGCGCATCGTCCGGGAGATGCTCGCCCTCCAACTGGCCGACAACGTCAAGGCCCGCCTGCTGTTGCCCGACGGCACCCACCGCCGCCTCCACCCCGCCCCCGGCGAACCGCCCCTCAACAGCCAGGAAGAACTGCTCCGGCTCAGCCTGGCCCGGGACCAGTCCGGGGGAACCTCCCCCGCGCCACCGCCGCGCCGTCTGACGCCGCGGTGCCGGCCCGCCGCCCGCTAGCCGGGGCGTGAAAACTGCCGGGGGCCGGTGCCGGCGCCGCCGCACGTCCTTCAGGCGGCGGGAGCCTCCGCGGTGAGTCCGGCCAGCAGGTGCCCGGCGGTGTCCTCGGGCGGTTCCCCCGGTGGCACGTCCAGCCACTGCATGGGGAGCTGGTGGCGAAACCAGGTCATCTGGCGTCGGGCGAACTGCCAGGTCCGGCGTTTGACCAGGGCCACGGTTTGGGCCAGGTCGCGCTGGCCACGCAGGTGCTCGACCACCTGGCGGTAGCCGAGGGCCTGGAGGGCGGTGCAGCGGGGGGACAGTCCGTGTTCCAGCAGGCGGCGGGTCTCCTCGACCAGCCCGGCGGCGAACATCGCCTCCACCCGAGTCTCAAGGCGTGCGCGCAGCTCGGCGGGGTGGCGGCGCAGGCCGAAGACCGGCGGCGGGCGGGGGGCGCGGGAGCGGGGGGCGGTGAGTCGTCGAGCGCCTGG
>JBBIVJ010000065.1:0-8848 GCA_037439785.1 Verrucomicrobiales bacterium
GAAGAGTTGAAATGAATCCAAACCACTCGGTCGAGGCGAACCGCCGCCCCGTTGCTCCGCTCCACGCTGCCAGCCAATTCGGATCGCCCTGCTCCGCCCGACCCGAACTGCCGGCGGCGGTCGCTCAGTTCTGTCGTTAGGCCGTTATGGACACCATCGGCCAGTATGACATGACTGACCTGCTGACGCTCGTCGTCACTGAGCGTGCCGAAGGATTCAGCGTCACACCGGGGCAGCCGCCCGCAGTTCATCTTCGTGGCGAGGAGCATCGCATCGAAGGGCCAGCGGTTTCGCCAGAGAGCGCCTCGTCGTTGCTTCGCCGCATCGCCGACACGCGCCAGATGCGAGAGCTTTACGAGCACAGCAGAGTAGAGTTTCTTTTCACGTTTCGTGAGTCGCGATTCAGAGTCACAGCCAGGAGAGAGCATGACGAGGTTCACTTTCACATTCACACAACAGCCTAACCCAATCGGTCGAGCGAACCGCCGCCCCGCTTCTCCGCTCCACGCCGGGCGGCAGTTCGAGAGTGCCTCGTGCGCTCCACCGTTCCTGTCGGCGGCGGTCGCTCAGTTCTGACGTTGGGCAGGTCCGTTTCCTTAGTAAGACACGCAGGTCACTAAACAAGACCGCAAGCAGGTGCATAAGGGTTGCGGTATCTGATTTAAGAGAACGATAATGACCTCCTATCAAAAAAACGGGCTTTTACCCCCCCCTCTCCACCGCCAATGTTACGGAAAATTTGCAAATTTCCCAAGGTTTTTGGGGTCTCTCCGAGTTAGTAGGTAGAAACAAGGAATAGGGCCCCTCCGACCGGGGTTTCGCCGGCGGCAGCCCCCCCTGACGTAGGGAAGGGGCGACCTGGCAGCTGTCCAATTTTCTGGACAGTCGCGGGCGGGGCCGGACCGTCCGGAGGCCGGCCGCCCCACGCCCGCAGGCCAGTCCCGGTCAACCGAACGTCCCGGCAAAAGGCTTCCAAGGGGCGGGGCGGCGGCGGCGGTTCGAGCCGGACGGCACCCGGAGCGGGAAATCCGCCCGGAACCGGGCAAGCCCCCTCCCGCACCGCAAGGCAGTTGCTTCTGCGCACAAAGGGGGCCGCGCGGCCCCGGACGTGCCTCCACCAGGGAGGGACAGCCCCGGAGACGGCCGGACCGTTCCGCCGGGCAGGGGCGCCCTGCCGGACGCCCTGGAGCCCCCCGGCCGGTACCGGGGGAAGGAACCGCCCTGGAACGAAGCGAAAGCGGAAGCCGGGGCCGCCCAACCAGTCGTTGGACCGGCCGCCGTCGCCCGACTGGCGAAACGGCTGGCTGGGTAGCGTGAACATTCATGCTTGACGAACTTCTAGCGCACCCCCACGATACCCACCCTAAAATTATGGCGACCGCACGGAGCAATACGACGACAAAAGCCGCCGCTGCGCTGTCGCTCACTTAAATGTTAGCCCGTTTCGCGCCACCCTATGCGAAACTTCCTCTACGTAGATAACTCGAACGTCTGGATTGAGGGGATGCACGTCGCCGCCGCCAAGAGCGGCCTCGCGCCAGACTTGCAGACAGCCCTCGACAAGAATATCTGCGACCACAGTTACAAGGTGGATTTTGGGCGCCTCTTCCAGTTTGCGGGTGGCAAGAAGGTCGAGGTTGGGCGAGCTGTGCTGTTCGGTTCACGCCCTCCACCGAACGACTCCCTCTGGGCGGCCGCCAAGTCCCAAGGCTTCGAGGTTTTCGTTTACGACCGGAACATCAAGGGCAAAGAGAAGAAGATAGACACGGCCATCGTGACGGAGATGGTCACAGATTCGTTTCAGTTGATGGACGCTAAGCGCGACGAGATTACGCTTGTCGCAGGTGACGGCGACTACGTTCCGACGATTGAGAGTCTCCGAAAGCGAGGCTTCACTTTTCACGTCGTGTTTTGGGGACATGCATCACGCGAGTTACGTGACGCCGCCAGCAAGTTCGTCAACCTGAACAGCTACCTTGACCACTTGAGACTGAAATGACCCGGGCTAACAAAATCACTGGAGCGAACAGCCGCCCCGCTTCGCAGTTCGAGCGTCGCGGACTTCGGCGGCGCGCTCGGTTGGTCGGGAGTCGCGGGCATTATCACGGCGGGGCGGCTGTCGCTCAGTTCTGTCGTTGGGCGGACGAGGCAGTTCCTCATTGGCGCCGGCCGGAGCGTGAATGACGATGGACGAGCTGCTTGCCAGCATCCGCATGTTTGACGCTTTGCGGGACGTGCCGAGCGACGGACGCACCGACACGGTCCTCACCCGCATGCTGCCGAGCCGTCCGCCCGATCTCGCACCTGGTGCCTATCTGGACCGCTTTCCGCCCTCCGTCCGCAAGGCCCTGGCGACCCAGAACATCGAGGCGCTCTACTCGCACCAGGCGGATGCCATCGACCGGATCCGGGCCGGGGACGACGTAGTGCTCGAGGCCCCCACGGCCAGCGGCAAAACGCTGTGCTTCAACATTCCTCTGGCCCTCGCGCTCTTGGACGACCCGCAGTCGCACGCCCTGATGGTTCACCCGATGAAGGCTCTGTCGAACGACCAGCGCCGCCAGTTCGAGGCGCTCGCCGGGCCCCTGGAGGGGGCGGCGAGACGGCGCCTGGAGTCCTGGGTTTTCGACGGCGATCTCGACCCCGAGCACCGCAAGCTCCTCAAGGCGCGGCCACCGGCGGTGCTGTTCACGAATCCCGAGATGCTCCACCAGAGCTTCCTCGGATGGCAGGAGCAGTGGTTCAGGTTCCTCTCCGGGCTGAAACTCGTGATCCTCGACGAGATTCACGAGTACCGCGGGTATTTCGGCACGAACGTCGCGCTGCTCCTGCGTCGGTTCTTTGCGAGGCTGCACCAGCTCGGCGTACGTCCGCAAGTCGTACTGGCGACGGCGACGTGCGGGAATGCGCAGGAGCACGCCTATCGGCTCGCGGGCAGGCGGTGCACGCTGGTGCGCGCAGAAACGGCCATGCGTCCTGAGCGCCACTTTGCCTTCATCAATCCTGACATCCCCGACTTTCGGTTCCACGAGATCTATCGGTTGCGCATCGCGCGTGCCGCGCTCGCTTGCGTGGCCAAGGGCCTCAGCACGCTGATCTTCTGTCCTTCGCGCAGGTTCGCCGAGGAAGCCGCCATCCGAGCCAAGCGCGACGCGGGCGAACAAGGGATCGACCCCGAGACCATCGCGCCCTATCGAAGCGGGTACGAGGCGGAGCTGCGCCGGGAGATCGAGGAGGGACTCCGCGTCGGCCGCTACAAGGCCGTCTTCAGCACCAACGCCTTGGAGATCGGGGTGGACATCGGGCGCCTGGACGTGTGCATCCTGGCGGGGTTTCCGGACAGCGTCCTCTCGGCCTGGCAGCGCATCGGCCGCGTCGGGCGGAGTTGGGACAAGAAGGCCCACGTCCTGTTCTACGCCTTCAACAACCCATTCGACCGGTTTTTCGCGAGCAACATCGACGCGTTCCTGGACAAGCCCCTCGACGAGATCCTGATCGGCGTCGACAACGAGGAACTGATGGCCAGGCACTTGCCGTACCTAGTGCACGAGTGCGGCGCCGAGTTCACGCCCGAGCTCGCCGAGCACCTGGGAACCTCGTTCTTCGATTTCGCCCGCAACGCGATGGACGGGAAGAAACCCGTCAAGAGCCACGGACCCAACTACCAGCGGCTGAGCATCCGCGGCGGCTCGGGCGCGACCTATCGCCTCGTGTACAAGGGCAAGGAGGTCGGGGGCATCTCTGACGTGCACCTCTTCCGGGAAACGTACGTCGGCGCGGTCTACAACCACTTCGGGAAGCCGTACCGTGTGACGGCGCACGCCGCAGGCGAGGTGCAACTGGAGGACGTTGAGCCGCATCTTCGCACCGAGGGCATCTTCTGGACCGTCACGCAGGGCGCGGACATCCTTTCGGGCATTCGGTACGCGGAGAACCTGGCCGCGTGCTACGGCAAGCTCACGGTCTTTGAGAACTTCGGGGGCTTCCGGCTGATCGACACGCGCTCAGGGGAGGTCGTCGACGATCAGCGGATCCAGCTCGCGCGTCCGTCGAACGTGAGAGGCTTCTGGCTCGAGCTGGCGGATTCCTCGATCCTCGGGAGCGGTTCGGACGTGAGGGATCTTTTCGGCCTTGAGCAACTCCTGCGAATCGGCGCGCCATTTGTCGTGCCGTGCGACAGGCACGATCTCGGCACGCTGACGACTCTCAAGCCCCCGGCAACGGTCTACCTCTACGAGACCGTGCCCGGCGGCATCGGCGTGGCAGAAAAGGCCCTTGAGGTGTGGCCCACGGTGATCGAGACGGCGATCGGCATCGCCGAAAGGTGCGCGTGCAAACGCGGGTGCCCGAGCTGCCTGGTGCCGCCGCGACTGCCACCCGGCTTCGAGGAACCGAAGAAGGAGCCGGCGATCGTGGTCGCCCGCCGGTTCTCGGACATCGCCTCGACTTCCACGCGCGAACGGTTCGATGCGGAAACGCACGCATGGGTCCCACTGTCGCAGGAGTCTACGTGATGGTCCTGCGGGAAGAGGGCCGCCCAACAACAGCATGCAGCGGACGGCGCTGCGCGCCGCCGCTGATGCTGAGCGTTCTGCAACAATCCGAGCCTCAACGTGAGCGATTACCAAATCATTGACACCAATGCTGACAACGTCGGCGCTTGCAGCCACTGTGGTATCAAGAATGCCTGCAACCTGGGGCATCGTCGGAAAACGAATTGGCTCAGGGAGCGCTTTGCCGAAGGCCTCAGGTATAAGGTGCTCCGCTCAGAAAAGTTCGGTGATGTTGGAATGATCGAGTACGCGCTTGGCGATCATGCCTGGCGGCCTGTGGAGGCAGAGGGTTATCTGGTCATCCATTGTTTGTGGGTTTACGGCAAACACAAGGGGAAGGGGCTTGGATCTCTGCTCTTACAGAGTTGTCTCGAGGACGCCAAAAAGAGCCAGTGCCGAGGCGTCGCCGTGGTGACCAGTTTCGATAGTCTCATGGCCGGAAGTGATTTGTTCCTCAAATCGGGTTTTGTCTCGGTGGATCGCACCATCGGCAGCAGCGAGGCGGCCGCGGCCGCCTATGAACTACTCGTCAAGAAACTCAAGAAGACCGCCCCTGATCCTCGGTTCATTGTCGAAAGGGAGCGACTCCTGAAGAGGTACAGGAAGGGCCTGACGATCCTGGCTGCTGATCAGTGCCCGTATGTTGCAAAATCGACGGAGAGGACTGCCGAGGCGTCCAGGACGTTGGGGCTGGAGCCGAAAGTCATCCCAGTCGGCCGCGCCAAGGCGTTCAGGGAGCTTCCTACGCCCTATGGCGTGTTCAGTATCATTTACGACGGCAAGATCATCGCGCACCGTCCGATCAGTGCAACGAGATTCACGAGCATCATGCGTAGGAATGCAGAACAAACCGGCTGCACCGAACGCCGGGATCGCGTCTCAGTTGAGAATCGAACATTATTGGCACGGCGTCGGTGAGCCGGAGCGTTGGGCGGCCAGCTTGGGCGGCGTCGCAAGTCCCTGACCACGAAGGGCTGTGCGACGAGGTGGGCCCAACAAGGAATCAGCCGGCCGGCGGGCCGGGCCAGGCTTGCGGATACCCGATCGCCGAAGTTGGGGAGCACGCTCGTCCCGGGCGTGGCGAGCCGCGCCGCGTGGCCAGCCCTTGGAGGACTCAGCCCGCAGGCCCAAGGACGCAAGATTCGGGGCATCTTGGAGTTTTCCGAGCGGCGCGGAAAAACCGCGTCCGGGGCGGGCGCGCTCCCCCTGAAGCTTCGGTATTCGGCTTCACCCCCACAGTGCCGGGAGACCTGAGCAGCCGTGATGAGGTGCCCCTGTGGACCGGGGACAACGTGGGGCAGGCTCGGCCTGGTTCAGCCTTTAATGCAGCCGAGGGGGCGCAGCCGGACGACCTTGTTCGAGATGCCGGCCAGTTGGCAGGCGTCCACCACGTGGGCCACGTCCTTGTAGGCCTCGCTGATTTCCTCGTCCACGGTACGCCGGCTCTGGCCGCGCACGATGATGCCGCGGGCCTCCATTTCGGACACGATGTTGCGGCCACGGGCGGCTTTCGAGGCCTTGACGCGGCTCATCGCGCGGCCGGCGCCGTGGCAGGTGCTGCCGAAGGTCTCCTCCATGGCCCGCGCCGTGCCGGTGAGCACGTAGGAGTACCGGCCCATGTCGCCGGGGATGAGCACCGGCTGGCCGATCTCGCGGTAGGCGGAGGGCACCTCGCGGCGGCCGGGGGCGAAGGCGCGCGTGGCGCCCTTGCGGTGGACGCAGAGCTTGCGCGCGCCGCCGGCGACGGTGTGGACCTCGAACTTGGCGATGTTGTGGGCGACCTCGTACACGGTACGCAGGCCGATCTCGAGCTCGGTGAGCCTGAGGGCGTGGGCGAAGGCGCGGCGGGCGTGGTGGGCGATGACCTGGCGGTTGGCGAAGGCGTAGTTGATGGCGCAGCACATGGCGCCCAGGTAGGCGCGGCCCTCCTCCGAGTCCAGGGGCGCGCAGGCCAGTTGGCGGTCGGGCAACTGGATGCCGTACTTGCGCACCGCCCGGTCCATCACGGCCAGGTAGTCTTCGCAAATCTGGTAGCCGAACCCGCGGGAGCCGCAGTGGATGATCACGGTGACCTGGTCGGGGAACAGGCCCAGCACCTGTGCGGCGTGCGGGTCGAAGATTTCCTCGACGTAGCCCACCTCGAGGAAGTGGTTGCCGCTGCCCAAGGTGCCGAGTTGCTCGCGGCCGCGTTCCCAGGCGCGGGCGGAAACGTGTGCCGGCTCCGCCCCCTCGATGCAGCCATGTTCCTCGATGAACTCGAGGTCCGCCTCGGTGCCCAGGCCGCGCTCGACCGCCCAGCGGGCGCCCAACCGGACCACCCGTTTTAACTCTTCGGTCGAGACGGTCAGCGCGCCGGCCGCGCCCACGCCGGTGGGGACATCGCGGAAGAGCTGGTTGACCAGGTCGCGCAGCCGGGGCTGCACGTCCGCGCGGGTGAGCTTGGAGGCCAGCAGCCGCACCCCGCAGTTGATGTCATAACCCACGCCGCCGGGGGAGATGACCCCGTCGCGCGCGTCGAAGGCGGCCACACCACCGATGGGGAAACCGTAGCCCCAGTGGATGTCCGGCATGGCCAGGGAGGCCATCACGATGCCGGGCAGGTGGGCCACGTTGGCGGCCTGCTCGGGGGCCTTGTCGGCCGTGATCTGGTCGAGCATGGCGGGGGTGGCGTAAATGCGCGCCGGCACCCGCATGCCGCCTTCCCGGGGGATTTCGTACAGGGCGTCGCCGATCTTCTGGAATTTCATGGTGGCATTTCCCGGTTTTGGAGGCCCGGCCTGTGGCCGCCGCTGCGGCCGGGCACTCGCGGCCCCGGCGCGGTCGGCCACGCCTTACAGGTCAAAAATGATCTGCGCCCGCCAGCCGCCGTCAACCTCGGCCAGCTCCAGGCCGTGGAAGGTCACGGCCTTGACCTCCGTGAAGACCGTGTGCCGGCCGGGGACGATCCGTTCGCCGAAGACCTCCGCGCGCAAATGCCAGCTCCCCGCCGGCGGGCTCGGCCCCAGCTCCCGCACCTCGAACCGCGCGTACAGCCGGTGGGTGGTGAGGTGGCGGAAGTTCAGCTCGGCCAGCCAGCACACCAGCAGGGCGGGCAGGTCGTCGGCCTCCACGTGCACCGTTTCGACCTCGGCCGGCTGCACGGTGCCGGGGTCGCAGATGACGCTGAACAGGCCCCAGGCCGCGCGGCTGAAGAGCGTGGGCAGGTCGGGTGCGGTCACCACCACGCCGGCGTCGGCGGTGTGGTCGAGCAGGCTCAGCCAGGGCGGCAGGCCCTGCGAATCCGCGGCGTCCGGCGCGGGTGCTTCCGCCTCGGCGGGGGTGGCCGGTGAACGGCGCCGCAGGGCGATCCGCGGCGGGGCAATCCAGGTGCTCCGGCAGCGCGGGCACTTGGCGGGCTTATCCCATTTGTCCGGGCGGAAGGTGAAATCGCACTTGCGGCAGCGGGCGGGGGTGAGGGCGGTCTCGAACTCGGTGTGCGACAGGCTGCGGAAGAGGTGTTCGAGGTCGTCGGCCAGGTCACGCGGGTCACGGTCCACCGCGCGGGCCAGTTGGGGGAGGGTCCACGCCCGCGCCAGCAGCAGGGGGATGAGATCGCGACGCCTCACGGGGTGGGGGCGGCGACCGGCGGGTCCGCGGGCGCCGGAGCGGGGGCGGGGACAGGGGCGGCGGGCTGGAGCAGGCGGGGGCGTTTGTCCGGGATGGGCAGCCAGAGCCGCACGGTGGTGCCGCGGCCGACGTGGCTGTCTATGTCAATGTGGCCGCCGTGCTCGCGGATGATGCGGCGGACGATCAGCAGGCCGAGGCCGGTGCCCTTTTTTTTGGTGGTGAAGAACGGTTCGCCCAGCCGCTGGAGCTGGTCGGGGGGGATGCCGCCGCCGGTGTCGGCCACGCTGACCCAGACGCTTTCCGGACCGGCGCCGGAGGCGAGGGTGAGGCGGCCGCCGCGGGTCATGGCCTGCATCGAGTTTTTGATGAGGTTGACCAGGGCCTGCTTGATCTGGGCGGGATCGAAGAGCGCCGGCGGCAGGGCGGGGGCCAGTTTTTTCTCGATCAGCAGGCCGCGGTTGTCCAGTTCGGGCCGGAGCAGGTCGAGGGTCGAGCGCACCACCTGGTTGAGGTCGGCGGGCTGGCGGCGGGGCGGGCTGGGGCGGATGGCCTGGAGGAACTGGGTGACGATGTAGTCCAGACGGGTGATTTCGCCCTTGGCGACGGCGAGGTAGCGTTCGAGCTTGTCGGCGAACTCCGCCAGTTCCGCCGCGGTGGGGGTGGGGGGGGGGGCTGGGGCGGGGGCGGCG
>JBBIVJ010000066.1:0-8703 GCA_037439785.1 Verrucomicrobiales bacterium
GGTGGGTGGAGTTGGTGAGTGCGAACTACTACGGCAACACGGTGACGGTGCTGCGGCCGAACCGGGGGGAGTGGCTGGCGGAGGACCCGGTGGGCAGCGGGGTGCGGCAGGGGTGGGGGCGAGGGAACCTGTCGGGGCGGGAGGACGTGGACTACTGGGTGTTCAGTGCGCGGGCGGGGGAGCGGGTGATGGTGGCCAGTGAGACCCCCGGGCACGGGGCCGACAGCGGGCTGCGTTACCAGTTGGAGCGGGCGGACGGGACGGTGCTGGGCAGTTTCAATGCGCAGAACAACGGGACCGGGCAGATGGAGCCGGTGGTGCTGCCGGCCAGCGGGCGGTACGGGGTGCGGGTCAGGGTCCACTGGGAGTATGCGGGGGAGTACCGGTTGCGGGTGACTTTGGCGTCGGCGCCGTGGCAGTTGGAGGCGGAGGACAACAACTCGGTGAGCCAGGCCAACGCGCCGGCCTTCACCCGCGAGGGGACCAACCAGTGGGCGTGGGTGCTGGGCTACATCCGCTTCGGCGACCCGGGGGATGTGTATGCGTTGGGCAACTTGTCGGAAGGGACCGACATCCGGTTGAGCCACACCCTGCCCTCCACCAGCGGCCTGGCGGCCGTGCTTTCCGTGGTGGATGCGGGTGGACAGGTGCTGGCCCGCAGCCCGGCGGGCGCGCCGGAGCTGAGTTACACGATTCCCGCCGGCCAGGCCGGCAGTTACTTCGCGCAGGTCCAGGCCGGCCCGCCGGGCTACCGGCCGGACGTCGAGCAGGCGATTGCCTTCGATGGCAGCAACGACCATGTGGATGTGGGCGCGTGGTCGCCGGGGTCGCAGTGGACGGTCGAGGCGTGGGTGCGTCCCACCAGCCTGCCGGGAGGGCGCCGCGGCATCGCCGGTGGTCTGGCCGGGTGCCAGGACTGGGGTTTGGTGCTTCAGGACGGCCGACTGGGGGTGGTGATCCGACCCCCCGGCGGCTGCTCGCAGACCATCACGGCGCCCGAGCCGGCCGTGGCCAACCAGTGGTATCACGTGGTGGGGACGTGCGACGGCCTGACGGCGCGGCTTTATATCAACGGCCAGTTCGCCGCCTCCGGCACGGTGGAGTCCAATTACGTGGGCACCGCCGCCGGCACGCGCCTGGGCGGGGAGGTGTGTTGCGGCAATTACTTCCCCGGCTACCTGGACGAGGTGGCCATCTGGGACCGGCCGCTGACCGGGGCGGAAGTGGCGGCCCGTCTGGCTGGCCCGTTGAGCGGGTCGGAGGAAGGGCTGGTGGGTTACTGGCGGTTCAATGAAGGCGCGGGGCTCACGGCGGCCGACGCCAGCGGACGGGGGCGCCACGGCACATTGCAGAACGGCGCGGCCTGGGTCTCGGTGGCCCCCGAGTCCGCCGGTGAGCCGGGCTTGCAGGCGCAATATCTGTTGCGGCTGGAGCTGGGCGATCGGCTGGGGCCGCGGGTCCTGGCGGATACGCTGCCGGCAGAGGGGTCCCAAACTTTCAACCTGCTCAACCAATTCGCCCTGACCTTTTCGGAGGACATGGACCCGGCCACGGTCAACGCCCCGGCCAGTTACGACCTGCGCGCGACGGGGCCGGACGGGTTGTTTGACACGGCCGATGACGTGGCCGGGGCCCTTGCCGCCCAACCGCCCTATGCCAGCGGGCTCACGGCCGGTTACCGGATTCTGGCCGGGGCGCTGCCGCCCGGAGAGTATCGCTTCACCGCCACCACCGCCCTTAAAGACCGCGCCGGCAACCCGCTGGCCGCGGCCTGGACGCGCCACTTCACGGTGGCGCAACTGCCGGGCTTCGGCTTCGAGGCCGAACCGAACCACAGCCGGGAAACAGCCACGCCGCTGGTGCTGGCCAGCTCCCAGCCGGACCTGTTCAGCGGGGCTGGACGCGGGGCGCTCTGGAACAACGAGGACCTGGACTTCTGGCGCTTCGAGGCCCTGGCGGGGGACGTGCTGGTGCTGGGGGCGGAGAACCCCGGCCAGCCCTCCAGCAGCGGCCTGTACTTCATCCTGTACGGACCGACCGGCACCCAGATTTTTGCCGTGGCCGCCGAGAGCAACGGCCTGTTGCAGGCGGCGCCGCGCACGCTCACCGACTCCGGCACGTACACCGTGCGGGTGAGCCCGAACTGGGGCTACTACGACGAGTACCGCCTCCGAGTTTCGCTGCTCCGCAACGGCCTGCCGGTCGAGATTGAAGCCAACAACACCCTGGCCACGGCCCACCCGCTGAGCTTCCAGACCGCCGGCGAACAGCGCAGCGCGGTGATCGCGGGGGTGGTGCCCACCGCAACGGACCTCGACTACTTCAACCTGGGCACCCTCGAGGCGGGCAAGACGGTCTTTGTGCGGACCCGCCTGCCCGCCACCAGCCCGTTGCAGCCGGTGGTCAGCGTGTACAACGCCGCCGGCCAGTACCAGACCGAGGCGGGCAACGGCCGGCCCAGTGACGGCGTGGCCGAGGTGCGCATCACCCAGAGCGGCACCTACGCCGCGCTGGTCCGGCCCGGTCCGGGCACGGCCGGGCTCATGAGCGAGTACCTGCTCGATGTGACGGTATTGCCCACCGAGGCGGTGGTCATTCCCAACCTCCAGGTCACGGAGGTGTCGGTCCCGGTCACCACCGGCCTGCGCAGTGGCGACCCGTTCACCTTCGCCTACACGGTGGGGAACGTCGGTTCGCTGGCCACGGCCGTCAGCGTCTGGTTCGACCGCGTGGTGCTGTCAGCGGACACGGTGATGGACGAGGCCGACCTGCAACTGGGCCTGTACCAGCACACCGGGGTCCTGGGGCCGGGCCAGGCCTACAGCCTGACCAACACGGTGCCCCTGCCCGACGGCATCAGCGGCGACTTCTACCTGCTGGTCAAGACCGACCACACCGACACCGTCAACGAGTTCCTGCTGGAGGGCGACAACGAGACCGCCACGGAAAATCCGCTCCCCATCGCCCTGGCCGACTACCCGGACCTGCGGGTGGAAAATCTGCGCCTGGACGGCCCGGATGCGGGCCAGACCTACACCGTGAGCTGGACCACCGCCAACCGCGGCCGGGCGGCCGTGCCGGCCGCGTTCGGCGACCGCGTCCGCGTCCGCCACCAGACCAGCGGCGCGCTGGTGGTGGATCAAAGCCTGCCCCACCCGGGCCCGCTGGCGCCGGAGGCGGGCGTCAACCGCCAGGTCCATTTCACCGTCAGCACGCCGGGCTCGTATCTGGTGGAAGTGGCCACCGAGGCCGGCCAGCAGTACTTCGAGCACGACGGCGTCAGCCACACGGCAGCGGAGGCCAACAACGTCGCCACCACCAGCTTCAGCATCACCCAGTTCTTCACGGTGAGCCTGGCCGCGGTGCCGCCGGACGCGGGCACGGTGACCGGCGCGGGGACCTATCCCGCCGGCACGGCGGTGACGGTGCGGGCCATCCCGGTCACGACCCGGGCGCCCTACCGGTTTGTCCACTGGAGCGAGGGCGGGGTGGTGCGCAGCGTCGAGGCCGAATACACCTTCACGCTGACGCGGGACACCGCGCTCAACGCCGTCTTCGGCCTGCCCACCTTCGAGCTGGCGGCGCAGGTCCAGCCGCCGGGGGCCGGCACGGTGCTGGGCACCGGCGTTTTCGCGTGGGGCACCACCAATACCCTGACCGCGCTGCCGGCGTTTGGGTACCGGTTCAGCCACTGGACCGAGAACGGCCAGCCGGCCGGAACCGGGACGGCCCTGACGGTGGACGTCCGCACCAACCGCACGGTGGTGGCCCACTTCGCCGAGGCCCACCTGGTGCACGTGGTGACCACCGCCACGCTGCCCGAAGGTCTGGCGGTGGTGAGCGGTGCCGGCACCTACACCAACGGCCAGACCGGGACCTTCAGTGCCCCGCCGGCCGTGACCAACGCCCCGCCCGACTACTACGCCTTCGAGCGGTTCACCCTCAACGGGTCCTTCCTCGGCACCAACGCGACCTTCCAGAAGGTCTTTGCCACCACCGACCCCACCAACCTCCACCTGGTGGCGGAGTATCGCTGGGTGGACCGCACCCCGCCGCAGTTCGGGCCGCTGGCGGTGGTGCCGGGCGTGGTGACCGCCACCCTGAGCTGGACCAACACCGAGCCGGCCACCGCCCGCATGGCCTACGGCCCCACCCCGGCCTACGGCTTCACCAACCACGTGGGCCAGCTCCGCACCCGGCATGCCTTCCTGCTCACCGGCCTCAGCCCGGCCACGCCGTATTTCTACCGCGCGTGGATCACGGACGCCGCGGGCAACCAGACCGCCTCGCCCGAAGGCACCTTCACCACCCTGGCCCCGCCCGACCTGGCGGTGCGGTCGGTCACCGTGCCCGCCGCCGCCCAGCCCGGCACGCTCATGCCGCTGGTGGTGGTCCTCACCAACCAGGGTACCGGCCCGGCCCTGGGCGCCTGGCACAACCAGGTCCTGATCTCGCCCAACGCCGACGGCTCCGGCGCCCAGCCGCTGGGGGCGGTGGCCTTCGCGCCCGGTCCGGCCGGCCTGCCCGCCGGCGCGGCGCTCACCCTCACCCAGCAGGTCATCGTGCCCAACGTGGGCACCGGCCCGCGTTACTTCGGCATCCGCCTCGACAGCGGCGAGGTGGTGTTCGAGTTGAACGAGGCCAACAACACCGCCTTCGCCGCGAGCCCGGTGACCCTCGTGGCCACCGACCTGCGCGTGGCGCAAATCCTGGCCCCGGCCTCGGCCACCTTCGGTCAGACCTTCACCGTCGAGCTGGTGATCACCAATGCCGGCACGGCGCCCGCCGCGGTGCCGTGGCGGGACCGGGTGGACCTGTCCACCACCAGCAACGTGCTCCAGACCCTGCTGGCCGCGGCCCCCTCGCCGCTCGTGCCGCTGGCTCCCGGCGCCCGCGCCACCAACCGCCTCGCGGTCACCCTCCCGCTGGCCGCCGGCGCCTCCCCGGGCAATTACCACCTCGTGGCGATGGCCGACGCCGACCAGGCCGTGCCCGAGTCTGCCGAGGACAACAACCGGCTCAGTGTGCCCCTGACCCTCACCCTGCCGCCGCTGTCCGACCTGGCCATCCTGAACCTGCAGGGGCCGGCCGTGATCCAGCCCGGCGACGCGGTGACGCTGACCTACGTGGTCACCAACCGCGGCGCGGCCCCGGCCGGGCCGCGCTGGACCGAGAGCCTTTTCCTGGCCACGAACGCCGCCGGGGCGGGGACTTTCGAACTGGCCGCCTTCACCTTCACCAACGACCTGCCCGCCGGCGCCGCGCTGGTCCGGACCCAGACGGTCACCATCCCCGCCGGCGACCCCGTGGGCACGCTCTGGTTTGCCGCGCAGGTGGACAGCCGCGGCGACGTGGTGGAAGCGAGCGAGACCAACAACCTTGCCACGGCCGACGCCGCCACCTCGCTGCCGGCGCAACTGGTCCTGCAACTCGCCGCCGCCCGGGTCCAGGAAGGTGCCCCCCGGTCCCGGCCACCATCACCCGCAACGGCAGCCGCGCCGCGGCCCTGGCCGTGAGTCTGGTCAACGGCGACCCCTCCGAGTTGGAGCTGCCGGCGCAAGTCCTCATCCCCGCCGGCCAGGCCGCCGCCAGGTTCACGGTGCGCCCCTTGAGCGACGGCACGGTGGACGGCCCGCAGCCGGTCACCCTCGTGGCCACCGCCACGGGTTACGAGCCGGCCCGGGCCACGTTGACGGTGCTGGATGCCGACCTGCCGCAGTTGCTGGTGACGGTGCTCACCCAGCCGGCCCAGGAGGGCGAACTGGTCGGCGTCCGCATCAGCCGCGAGGCCGGCACGGAGGCGGTGCCGGTCAGCCTGACCATTTCGCATCCCAGCCAGGTCAACGCCCCGGTCTCGGTGACCCTTCCCGCCGGCGAGGCGGGCCTGAGCTTCTCGATGCCGGCCGCGGATGATCTCGATCTCGAGCCGCCGTTGCCGGTGACGCTCACCGCGGTGGCGCCGGGGCACCGGCCCGGCGCGGCCACGTTCAGCCTCCTGGACAATGACTGGCCGGAGCTGAGCCTGGGGGTTGAGCCGGCGGTCTTCAACGAGGGGGACGGTCCCCAGGCCGCGCGCGGCACGGTGACCCGCCGCCCGGTCTCGGCCCGCGACCTGGAGGTGGAACTGGAAAGCACCGACACCAACCTGGTCCAGGTCCCCCGCGTGGTCCGCATCCCCGCCGGCCAGACCAACGCCACGTTCTTCGTGGCGGCGCTGGACAACGGCCAGGTGGACGGCACGCGGGCGGCCGAACTCCGCGCCTGGATGCGCGCCAGCGGCGCGGCCACCCGCCTGACCGCCCTCGAGCCGGTGGCCCTGACCGTCCACGACAACGACGGCCCCACCCTCCGCCTGAGCGCCGACCGCAGCGTGCTGCCCGAAGGGCGCAGCGCTGCCGCCACGCTCACCGTGCGCCGCAACACCACCCCCACCGAGGCCCTGGTGGTCTCCCTCACCTCGGCCAACACCAACGAGCTGGTGGTGCCCGAGCAGGTCTCCCTCCCCATCGGCAGCGCGACGGTCACCGTGCCGGTGGCCACCGTGGACGACGGAGTCACCGACGGCAACCAGTCGGTCCTGCTCACCGCCACCGCGGCCGGCTACGCGCCGGGAACGCTGGCGCTGACCGTGTCGGACGCGAACCTGCCCGACCTGGTCATCAGCCGGGTCCAGGTGCCGGCGGCGGCGGAGACCGAGACGTACGTGGACGTGGGCTTCACCGTCCGCAACCAGGGCGTGGCCGCCACCCCGACCAACGCCATCGTCCAGCGGGTGTACCTGTCGCGGGACGCTGTGCCCGGCGACGACGTACTGCTCGGCCAGTACAGCTTCGCGGGCGCACTGCCGCCGGGCCAGGAATTCACCCAGACCGTCCCGCTGCGCCTGCCCCAGGCCTCCGGGCCGTACTGGGTCGTGGTCATTGCGGATGCCGCCGCGGCGGTGACCGAGTTGCTTGAGGACAACAACGTGACGGTCTCGACGGCGCCTCTCGCGGTGGTGCCGGCCTACACCGCCACGGTCAGCACGCCGGTGGAAGTGGCGCCGGCCAACACCCCCGTCCCTCTGAGCGGGCTGGCGGTCAAGCCCGGCGGCCAGCCGGCGGCGCACGCCCTGGTCAGCATCCACCTCCGGCTGCGGGAGACGGTGCGGACCATCGCCGCGCTGGCGGACGGGCTCGGCCGCTTTGCCACCACCTGGCAGCCGCTGCCGGGGGAGGCGGGCTTTTACGAGATTTCCGCCGGCCACCCCGGCGAGCCGCCGCCGCCGGCGCAGGACAGTTTTTATCTGCTGGGCATGAAGGCCCAGCCGGCCGAGCCGACGCTGCGCTTGAGCGAGGGCAGCAGCGCGGGGGTGACGGTGTCGTTGCAGAACCTGAGCGAAGTGCCGCTGACCGGCCTGGGGGTCACACTGGGCGAGGTGCCGCCCAACCTGCAGGTGACGCCCTCGCTCCAGACCAACGCCCTGGCCGGCCACGGCGCCGTGGTGCTGGCCTTCGGGGTGAGCGCCCTGGACGCCCGCTTCACCTGGGCGGTCATCCCGGTGCGGGTCACCAGCCTGGAGGGGGCGCAGTTGGAGTTCCCGCTGCGGGTCACGGTGGACCCGCTGGTGCCGCGGCTGGTGGCGGTGCCGGGCCGGCTGGAGCTGGGCATGAAGCGCGGTGCCCCGCGCATGGTGAGCTTCCAGGTCGTCAACACCGGCGGGCTCGAGACGGGGCCGGTGACCGTGTCGCTGCCACCGGTGCCCTGGATGAGCGTGGTCTCACCCAACCCGATGCCCTCGCTGGCGCCGGGTGAAACCAACATCATCACCCTGCAACTGAACCCGCCGGCGGACCTCCCCCTGACCCTGCACCAGGGCAGCCTGGCGGTGAACGCCGCGGCCACCGGTGTGACCGTGCCCTTTGCTTTCCGCGCCCTGTCCGAGGCCAGGGGCGCCCTGCTGGTCCGCTCGGTGGACGAATTCACCTACTACGCCGAGGGCGCGCCGCCGTTGACCAACGCCACCCTCAGGTTGCGCGATGCCATTTCGCTCAACACCGTGACCAACGCGGTGACCGACGCCGCGGGCCGGTTCTTCGTGTCCGAGCTGCCCGAGGGTTACTACGAGCTGGAGTTGGAGGCGCCCCAGCACAACCCGCATCGCAGCACCTTCTTCCTGGAGCCCGGCATCACCAACGAGGTGACGGCCTTCCTCTCCTTCCAGGCCGTGCGCTACACCTGGACCGTCGAGCGCATCGAGATTGAGGACCACTACCGCATTACCATCGAGACGGAGTTCGAGGCGGTGGTACCCGCGCCGGTGGTCACCCTCGAGCCGGCAGTGCTGGACGTCAGCGACCTGCGGGTGGTCGGCCAGACCAAGCAGGTGAACCTGACCTTCCGCAACCACGGCCTGATCGCGGCCGACGACGTGAAGCTGCGTTTCCAGTCCCACCCCTTCTACTCAATCGAGCCCCTGATCGAGGACATCGGCCGCCTGCCGGCCAAGTCCTCGCTGACCATTCCCATCACGCTGCGGCGGATCGGCGGCTTTGCCAGCGGCGCCCGGCGCTTGGCGGCCGGGGGAGGGGGCGGCGTGCCGTGCGGCATGAGTGGCGGCGCCTCATGGGCGTTTGAATGCGGTCCCTTCAAGGTCGGCGGCGGCGCGCCGGTCGCGGTCAGCGGGGTCGAGGGCGATTGCGGCGGCGGCGGTGGTGGCGGCGG
>JBBIVJ010000067.1:0-7359 GCA_037439785.1 Verrucomicrobiales bacterium
GGGGTGCCGGCTTTTGCGGGGGCGGCCACGCACCTGCAGGTACGCTGGCCGGGACAGCGTGAGGCGGTGGTGGCGCCGGTGCCGCCGGGGGCGCGAGAGATCGAGGTGCGGGCCGATGGCATGGTGGTTGTCCCCGCTGGGGATCGCTGATCCCGCCGGACCGCCCAAGTACGCGTGTGGGGCGGTCACCTGACCGGGTGGCGGTGGGTGGAAAGCAACCCACCACATTTAGCTTGACAGCGCGGCGCGCTCTTTTTGAATCCGGCCATGCAAAAGCACCTCCGCATCCTTGCCTCCCTTGCCGTGATTCTCGGCGGCGTCCTGGCCTCCGCCCAGGACTTCAAGGTCAAATCCGTCGGCTCGGTGCGCCACGGCACCGAGACCCAGGTCACCGTGGTGTTCTCCAAGCCGGTGGATGCCGCCACGGGAACCAATCCGGCCAACTATACCTTCTCCGGCGGCATCACGGTCACCGGCGCCTCGCTGATGACCGGTCTGCCCGGTCCCAACCTCCAGGACGTGCGGGAAAACCCGGCCCCCTTCGGGCGGGTGTTCGACAACGAGTGCGTGGTGCTCACGGTGACGGGGCTGGCGCCCAACGCGGCGGCCAGCGTCATCATCCAGAACGTCAGGGACGCCGAGGGCACCACCCTCGCCCCCACCACCATCAACTTCCGGGACTCGGGCTATTCGTGGGTGGACATCGGGATGCACCCCCTCCCCGGGAAGGTGATTGCGATCAACACCAACGGCTTTGACATCTACAGCTCGGGCGTGACCCAGTGGTCGGACCAAGACCAGACCACCTTTGTGTACAGGGAGGTCACCGGCGACTTCGATTTCGTGGCCCGGGGCGAGTTCACCGACTTCTCCAGCCGGTGGGGCCGGGCTGGCATCATGGCCCGCGAAGACCTCAATGCGGGGGAAGACGGCACTGTGCAGGACACCACGGCCAGCCGCTATTGCGGCGTGCACGCCAACCCCGCCAGGTGCTACAGCGACGCGGGCGCGGGCATCATCACGGCCAACAATCAGTTCGAGTCCCATTTCCGGAGCCTGGTCGGCGGGGAAACTGCCAGCACCGCCGGTGGCACGCCGCAATGGCCCAACGCCTGGCTGCGCACCCAGCGGGTGGGCGACTCGATTTTCACCTACCGCAGCGATGACGGGGAAAACTGGATTCAGATGGCCGAGCGCACCGTGGACGATCCCGGTCCCTGGAACAGCCGGTTGTACGTGGGCTTCGCCTTCTCCCCCGAGACCGGCAACATCAACGCCGCCAACCCGCCCGACGCCATGAATCGTCTGTTCCTCTTCCAGGTCCGCACGACCAGGATCACCCTGCCACGGGTCAACCGTTTCGATCCCAACCCCACCGGCTTCCTGATCCAGATTACCGACGCCGAGTCGCAGGTCGTGCCCGGCACCGTGAAGCTCAAGCTCGATGACAGCGGCGTGGTGCCGACCTCGGTCAGCAAATCCGGCGCGGTCACCACCGTGGTGTACACCCGGGCCGATCCCTTCCCGGTGGGCAGCAGCCACAAGGTGGACGTCGAGTTCGAGGACAACGCCGGCGTGAAGGTCACCTCCACCCACACCTTTGTGGCCCAGTACGTGGCCATCCCGGCCGATTACCGCGTGGCCTCCGCCTCGACCCCCGGCATGGTGGCCAACGTGTACCAGATTGACTTCGTCCGCACCGGCCTGGACGAGAACTCGATCGGCAGTGCCGAGCAACAGTGGGCGCGCGGGTTCGTGGACCCCGGCAGCGGGCAGCCCTTCCCCAACGTCGCCAACCTCACCACCGACAACGTCACGCTGGTCAACTGGGAGCAAACCGGCAGCGACATTGACCTCACCCCCGAAGACGGCCCGGACAACTTCAACAGCGCCCTGCCCACCGCCGGTCCGGTCTTCAACGACTACATCCCCGGCATCCCGGGCTTCGGCTTCGATCCCGGCTCGGGGGCCCGCAATGGTTTTCCGGACAACAACATCACCGTCGAGGTGCTCACCTACCTCCAGTTGAACAAGGGCGCCTACCGTATGGGCGTCAACAGCGACGACGGCTTCAAGGTCTCGGTCGCCCCCGGCGTGGGCGACGTGTTTGGGCTGGTCCTGGGCGCTTACGATGGCGGCCGGGGCGCGGCCGACACGGTGTTTGACTTCTACGTGGCCGAGTCCGGCTACTACCCCGTGCGCCTGCTGTGGTGGGAAGGCCAGGGCGACGCCAACGTGGAGTGGTTCACCGTGGACCTGGCCACCGGTACCAAGACACTGGTCAACGGCGCGGGCGCCAACGCCGTGAGGGCCTTCCGCACCGCCAATGGCCGGGCCTACGTCAAGAGCTTCCTGCCGGCCAACGGCTTCACCGCCGCGGACCGGCGCCCCACCATCAAGGCCGAACTGGTCAACGGCACCACCTCGGTGGTGGCGGGCCAGACGCGCCTGATCCTGGACGGCCAGGAGGTCGCCACCGGCGGCAACACTGTTTCCTACACCCCGCCGGGCAACTTCGAGTACGGCTCGGTCCACACCGGCCAGCTCATCTGGGTCGAAAGCACCACCCCGCCCACCACCTGGACCCACAACTTCACCTTCACCGTCAAGCCGGCTGAGCCGGACGACCTGCCCATGCCCGGCTCGTTCTGGATCGAGGCGGAAGACTTCGACTACGAGCGCGGCAGGCACGTGGCCGAGGCCAGCGTCATGCCCTACACCGGCGCCGCCTACACCGGCCTGGTGGCGGTGTACAACGTGGATTACAACTCCAACAACGACAACCCGGATACTGATCTCGGCATTGACTACACCTACCGCACCGACCAGCGCCCGCGGCACGTCAACGTCACCTCCAGCAACGGCAACCGCTACAGCAACGACCGCCCCGGCGACGTGGACGTCATCACCAACTACCGCATCGGCTGGGCCGGTGGCAACCAGTGGTGGAACTACACCCGCAACATCCCGCCCGGGGTGTACCGGGCCCTGGCCGCCCTCTCCATTGACAACACCACCCCGGACAGCATGCGGGCCAACCTGCATCGCGTGACTGCCGGCGTGGGCACCGAAAACCAGACCCTCGAGTACCTGGGGCAGTTCCGTGGTCGCGGCAGCGGCGGCTGGGGCGCCAACTCCCTGGTCCCGCTCAAGGCGGCGGACGGCTCGGATGCCGCCTTGAAGATCGTCGGCAACAGCCCGACCACCCTCCGCATCACCAGCGAGGCGGGCGACTTCGACTGGTTCGTCCTCTACCCCGCCGGCAATGTCCCGCCGCAGATCAAGTCCGCCTCGCCCACCGAAGGGGAGATCGTCAATCTCAATGCCACTCTCCGCTTCGTCATCGAGGACTTCTCCACCGCCGTCAACCAGAGCACCGTCCGGCTGGAGGTGGACGGCCAGCAGGTGACCCCGCAAATCTCCAGGAGCGGAGACCTCACCACGGTGACCTATCAGCCCGCGGCGCTGTTCGCGCCCGACAGCGCGCACAGCTACCGGTTCTCCTTCTCGGACACCGCCGGGGCCCAGCAGGTGCTCACCGCCAGCTTCCGCGCCTATCCCGTGGGCGCGCCGGGCATGTTCGTCATTGAGGCCGAGGACTACGACTACAACTCCGGCAGCTCGATCCCCGCTGCGAGTACCATGCCCTACCTGGGCGGCGCCTACAACGGTCTGGCCGCTGCGCTGGACGTGGATTACCACAACGAGGACGCCAACGACTCCGACCTGTACCGTCCGGATCAGGCCCCCAATAACGTCAACCTCAACGACAACCTGGGTGGCCGGCTCGGTCGGACGCGCGGGCTCTGGGACGTGACCACCAACTACAAGATCGGCTGGGCGGCCGCCAATGACTGGGGCAACTACACCCGCACCATCCCGGCCGGCAACTACACCGTCCATGCCGCGCTGTCCTACGATGGCCAGGACCCGGATCAACTCCGTGCCAGTCTGGGTCTGGTGACCGCCGGCAAGGGCACCGCCAGCCAGACCGTCCAACCGCTGGGGCTGTTCCGCGCTCCGGGCAGCGGCGGCTGGGGCGCCAACAACCTGGTCCCGCTCACCGAGACCGGGAGTGGCGCACCCACGGTCCTGGCCCTGGGCGGCGAGCACACCTTCCGCTTCACCATGGACAGCGGCGACTTCGACTACTTCGTGCTCGTGCCGGCCGCGGAGGGTGAAGCCCCGCGCTTCCAGAGCATCGTCCGCAACGCCAACGGCACCATCACCTTGACCTGGTCTGGCGGCGGCACCCTCCAAGCCGCTCCCACCGTGCTGGGGCCGTGGCAGGACGTCGCCGGCGCCACCAGCCCGTACACCTTCACCCCGACCGAGCAGATGCTCTTCGGGCGGATTCGGCGCTGAGCCGAACAAGACAGAACCTCCCACGGGCCGGGCTCCCAAGCCCGGCCCTTTTTGTTTCGGGATTCACCGAAGCACGGGAACAAGGTGCGCAGGGCGGGGGGAAATGGGAGCCGTTCACAGGGTGAAACGGTGAACATAAACCAGCCGATTTGCGGGTTCCCGGGCGGGATAACAGGCCGGGTCGGCGGGGGGAGCGCGTCTGGGAGGGACCGCGTCCTCGCGGTCCCGGCTGGAACATGCCTGCCTGTTCCAGTCGCCAGTCGGCTGGGAGCCGGCGCCACGGCAGGCTGGGAAGCCTGTGCTGCGTCGCGCCGCTGGCGCCTGGTTATCCGCCGGGTTGAAAGCGGCAGCGGACTGCCTCACTCCAGGACGCTGCCGCGCGGAACGGCCGCCCCGCCCGATGCGCCCGCTTGTGGAGTGCCTGCCTGTGCGGCGCACGCAGACAGGCGCCAGTCCTCTGGCGCTTCGGGAGAGGCGCCAGCCCCTTCGGACTTCGGAATTTGCCTGGCCGGCCTGGTAGCCGAAGCCCTTGTGGTGCAGGCGTCCTCGCCTGCTGCTGTGGTGCAGGCGTCCTCGCCTGCTGCTGTGGTGCAGGCGTCTCGCCTGCAAGCCGCGCAGCCGGGACGGCTGCACCCCAATTCCTCCCGGGATGCAGGCCGTGCCGACCCGCAGCCGCTCCCTCAAGATTCCACGCGCACCCGGTAGAAGCTCGAGGCCGAGCCCGGCGCCACCGTCTCCGTGTACACGTTCACCGGCGGCGTCGCGACAATCCCGCTGGCCACCGGCACGTACGGCCCGTTCACTCCCGTCACACTCCGTTCCACGGTGTAGCGTTTGCCGGCCACGCTGGACCATTCGAGGGTCAAGGTCCCGTTCGGGCCGGGCGTCCAGCCCATCCGCAGGATCTCGAACACCGACGCCCCGCTCAGCGGGTCCGTCCCGGCGGCCAGCTCGTGCGGGTCGGACAGGCCGTCCTCGTCGGTGTCCGGCCGGAGCGGGTCGGTGCCGTGGGTGCGCAACTCGTCCGCGTCGCCCAGCCCATCGCCGTCGCTGTCCGCCTGCCGCGGGTCGGTTCCCGCCCGTGTCTCCTCCCCGTCCACCACGCCGTCGCGGTCACTGTCCAGGGCTGTCAGCACCGACACGGCCCGCGTGTTGTTGTCTTCGTCCGCCTCGGCCACCGCGAGGTCGACGTCCACGGTCACGTGCACCAGTTCAAAGGCGTTGGTGAAGGTCTCCCCGGCCAGGGGCCACTCGAAGCTCGCGTCGTAGGCGCCGCCGCCGGGCAGGTCCCCGATCGGCACCGTGGCCAGCACCGGGCGTTGAGGATGCGGTTGGTCGGTGACGGCTCGAGCACGGTCAGTTCGCTGATCTGCAAATCCGCCGCCCACACGCTCCGGCTGGCGGTGTTGTTGGCCCGGTTGCGATCCGGCTGCCCCTGGGCCGGGTCCACCACCACGTAAAGCGTCCGGTTGGTGGTCGTCTCCGGCACGAGCCACGTCACCTGCACGGCACCCGTGCTCCCGGCCGTCAACACGCCGGGCAGCATTTGCGCCCCGCCGATCAGCGAACCGCCGCTGCCCGGCGGCCCGTCGTAGAACGCCACCTGGACGTTCGTGGCGGCCAGCTCGCCCAGATTCCGCACCACCGCCGTGAGGGTCACGCTCTGGCCGGGAGCCGGGTTGTGGGTGGACAGGTCCAGGTCGCTGCTGTTCACCGCCAGGTCGCCCCCGATCGCGTAATCCAGGAACATCAGGTCCACCTGCCCGATGCGCGGCACCCCGTTGGTGTCGGGCGTTACATCCACCTGGTTGTACGCCAGCAGCAGGTGCCCGTCCGGTGCGTAGGCCCCGCTGAAGGAGCGCTCCAGTTTGTTGGTGTTGACCAACAGCCGCAGCGGCTGACTCCACGTGGCCAGCGCCGCGTCGTAATTCAGCAGCATCGGCTCCGGTCCGCCCCCCTCCGGCGGCAAATCCGTCCACACCAGCGAAATCTGCCCGTCCGGACCGGTGACCAGGACGAAGTCCCGGGCCATGGTGGATTCGCCGGTTGTCCCCACGACGGCGGCCTGCGGCAGATTCAGGTCCCCCATCCGCAGCACCACGTTGCTGCCCTGATGCCAGACCACCAGCAGCCGCCCCGCGCGGTCGAACGCCGCTTGCGGCTTGGTGTCCGGCACTGCATTCGTCGTCAACCGGGTCAGCGCGATCCAGGTCGCGCCATCGAATCTCGCCCCCCACAACTCCTGGTCCGCGATCGTGGACTGGTCATCATCCGGGTCCAGCGTAGCCAGGAACACGCCGTGGGTCCCGTCGAACGCCACCGCAGACCACAACAACATCCCCACGTTGGTGGCCACCGGGCCCGCCTCCAGCCAGGCGGTGCCGTCCCATAATCGCGCCTGGATCGTGTTCGGTGCGTCCGCCGCCCCCGACACCTCGTTGGCCGGGTTGCTGACCCGCGTGAGCAGCGCCCGGCCGTTGCTCCCCGCCGCCAGTTGCGGGCTGTGGTCCGGGTGCGCGTTGTCGGTTAGGTTCCCGGCCGTCCAGACCCCGGTGGCCGGGTTGAACCGGGCCGCCGCGATCTCCAGCCCGGCCAGGGCCGCATCCAGCCCCGCGCCGTTGGTCAGCACCGCGTGGACATTCTGCCAGACCGCCAGGGCCGAGCCGTTCGAAAACAGCTCTGCCCTCGGCAAGAAGTCGGCCGTTGCGTCGTTCCAGATAGAGATTGGATTCACCCACGTGCTGCCGTCCCATTTTGACCAAAGCACTTCTGTCCGATTCTCCGGCGCGCGATTTGGGTTGTCCGTGATGAACAATAGCAAACGGTTTGTTCCTGAAACACTGGCATCCCACAGGAAGGGAAAAGCCGCGTAAACCCGCTGATTTCTCGGGAAAAGCAGGGGTAGGCTGAAAAACGACTTTTAGGATTTTCGGGGTGCGCGATGGTCCAGAGTGACTCTCGGCTGTCCCATAGTACTATGCAAAACCGGGGAGA
>JBBIVJ010000068.1:0-7027 GCA_037439785.1 Verrucomicrobiales bacterium
GTGCAGAGGTTGGCGGCGGCGCGGGGGGCGGGGTCGGGGGGGTGGCGGCGGCCGGCGTTGGCGAGGTGGGGCCGTTGGCTCGGGCGGTCAGGAGCAGTTGCGCGGCGAGGTGATTGGTGAGTTCGCGGATCAAGGCTGTTTCCCGGGCGTTGCGGACCACGCCGAGGTAGGCGGTGAATTTTTGCAGGGCATAGGACCGATCCTGGACCTGGTGGGAGAGGACGGCCTGGTTGAGGAGGGCGGGGGGGTAGTTGGAGACGCTGTTGAGCGCGGCCTCGAAGTACTGGAAGGCCTCGCGGGCGCGGCGGCGTTTGACCTGGCCGAGGCCGAGGGCGTTGAGGGCTTCGGCCCGTTGCCGGCGGGTGGGGTTGAGGCGGAGGGATTGGAGGAGGTTGCGGTCGGCGGCGTCGGTCTGTCCGGCGCGGAGCTGGGCGCGGCCGAGCAGGAGCCAGCCGGCGGGGTCGTCGGGCTGATGCCGGGTGTAGGTGGTCAGTTCGTGGATGGCGGCGGTGGGGTTGCCCTGCTCGAAGAGCAGCGCGCCGAGGTTGTAGCGGGCGACGAAGAGGTTGGGGTCGCGGGCCAGCGCCGCCTGATAGGCCTGGACGGCCTCGGCGGGGCGGCCGGCACGATGGCAGGCCAGGCCGTAATAATTCCACGCCTGGGCCGCGGCGAGGGTGTTGGTGCCGAAGGCGCGGGCGGCTGCCTGGAGGGGGGCCAGGGCGTCGGCGGGCCGGTGTTGTTCCAGCAGGCGCAGACCCTGAAGCAACTGGCGCCGGGCGGGGTCGCCGGAGCCGCAGCCGGCGCACAGGACCAGCGCCCCCACCAGCCCCAGCAGGGCGGCGGTGGCCGGGGCCCTCCGCGGCCTTGGGCGGGCCGGTCCGGGCGATGGCGGCGGCAGGCGGGCGGGCTTGCCAAAGCGGTGGAGGAAGCCCGATAACACCCCCCGTTGTAGGGCGACCCTCATGTCGCCCGGTGGTAACACTGCATGTCCGGCCCGTCAAGGAACCCCCGGAGCTTCGCCCTCGCCGTGCTGGGTCTGGCGTGGGGCGGTCGTGCCGAGCCCCCGGCCCCGGCCGCGTCGGACGCCGTGGCGCCGCCGCGGCCGCCGCTTTCCGCCCCGGCCTTTGCCCTGCCGGCGGCGGCCCGGGCGCGGGTGGTGGTGGTGGAAGACGCCGCGGCGGTGGTGGCCTTTGAGCCGCAGCGGGAGGTGATCCGGCGGATGGTGGACCGCGGCCTGACCAACCTCACCGGTCAGGCGACGGCGGAGGCGGCCTGGCGGAGCCTGCTCCGGACCGGGGACGTGGTGGGCATCAAGGTCCACGCCGCGCCGGGGGCGTTGAGCGGCACGCGGCCGGCGGTGGTCGAGGCGCTGGTGTCGAGCCTGCTCACCGCCGGGCATCCGCCGGAGCGGGTGGTGATCTGGGACAAGTACCGGGAGCCGCTGCAACGGGCGGGGTTTGTCGAGCTGGCGGCCCGCCAGGGGGTGCGCGTGGCGGCGGCCGCGGAGGCGGGGTACGACCCGGACCAGTTTTACGAAAACCCCCTGCTGGGCCAACTGGCGCACGGGGACCTGGAGTTTGACCGGGACGGCCAGACGCTGGGGCGGCGCTCGTACGTGAGCCGGCTGGTGAGCCGCGAGCTGACCCGTCTCATCAGCGTGGCGCCGCTGCTCAACCACAATCAGGCCGGCGTCTCCGGCCATTTGGTGAGCCTGGCGCTGGGCAGCGTGGACAACACCGGGCGCTTTCAGGGCGACGCCGAGCGGCTGGCCACGGCGGTGCCGGAGCTTTTTGCGTTGCCGCTGCTGGGGGACCGGGTGGTGTTGCATGTGACCGATGCCCTGCTGGCGCAGTACTTCGGGGAGGAACGGACGCTGCTGCACTACGCGGCGGGCTTGAACCAGCTCTGGCTGGGCACCGACCCCGTGGCGCTGGACGTGCTGGCCCTGGAGACGCTGGAACGGCAGCGCGAGCAGGCGGGCCACCCCCGGCTCCGGCCGGCGCTGACCCTTTACCAGAACGCCGCCCTGCTCCAGATCGGGGTGAGTGATCCGGAGCGGGTGGTGGTGGAAAAGGTGCCGTGAAGCCGCGCCCGGCTCACCAACCGGGGTTGGGCCGGACCTGGGCACGAAGGCCCTCGGCGCCGACGATGTAGATCGGGCTTTCGCCCACCGGCACGCTCATGGCGGCGGTGCGCACCGGGTCATGTTCGACCACGCGCCGGGTGCCGAAGACGTCGTAAACGACCAGCCCGGTCTCCGGGGTGTTGATGCGGAGGTAGGCGACGGGGCGGGTGGCCCAGGCCACGAGAATGTCCTGCCGCTGGACCGGGTCATTGAAGACCACCGCAAAGACCTCGGGGCCGAAGGCGTCGTTGCGCACCCACTGGCGGCCCTCGAGCAGTCGGGTCATCCAGGCGTAGGCGATGTAGGCGTACTTGGGGGTGAGATCGAAACGGGCCAGCCCCACCATGTCCGCCTGGTCATACTGCCGCACGCCCTGATCGCGCAGGGTCCACCAGAAGACCTTTTGGATGCGGCGCGCGGCCAGCGCCAGGACGTGGAAGCGCACCAGCAGGTCGGCCTGGCGCAGTTCGCTCACCCCGTAGGGATGGAGGTGAGAGTTCCAGCAGATTTCGGTGACCCAGAGCGGCTTGACCAGGTCCAGGCGGCGGAGCAGGGCGTCCAGTTCCGCGGTCTGGTCCAGGAAGGACATGGTGACGTGGGCGTAGTTGGTGGGCAGTTCCCCCGCGTGCCACACCTTCACGTACTGGTCCAGCAGCCACCAGTCGAACGGGTCCTCCGGCGCGGAAGGGGGACGGTAGGGGTGGAAGGCGATGATGTCGTAGGCCGTCGCGGGGACCTGGCGGAGCACCCGGCCGGCCCAGAGCACGTCGCAAAAGGCCATGTTCAGGGCGACGACGCGGGCCCGGGGATTGACCAGGTGGATGGCCCGGCCGGCGAGGGAGAGCAGGCGGGCGTAGTCCTCGGCGCTGCCTTTCCAGAAGCCGCCGTTGGGTTCGTTCCAGATTTGCCAGTGGTTGACCTTGTCCGCATAGCGGCGGGCGGCCGCCTCGGCGAAGCGCGCGTAGGCGTCCGCCCCTTCCGGCCGGGTGGGGTCGTGGAAGGCCGGCGCGTAAGCCAGGCACCCCAGCACCTGGATGCCGTGGTCCAGGGCCAGGTCCACCAGCCGGTCGTGCGCCGTCCAGTCATACTGGCCGGGGCTGCGTTCGATCTGCCGCCACGTAAAATCCTGCCGGCCCCATTTGACCCCGATTTCCTGCATCGCCTCCAGGTGCCTGACCAGGTCCGGCTGGACCGGGTCCAGGGCCATGTTGATGCCGAACGGCGAATTGGTGAGCAGCTCGGTGGGATGGGCCGGCGGCGGCAAATCCGTCCACAACCGGGTCTCGCCCCCCGGCAGACGCCTCGTACCCGCCGGCTCGGCGGCCCCCGCGGATGCCATCTCCGACCACGCCAACCAGCCGGCCACCATCACCCAACGCAGCGGGAACATGCGCGCATGGTGGAAAGTCCCCCGGCGGGTGAAAAGCCCGCATTTCGTCCGGCGCGGTCAGCCCGCCGGTGGTCAGGGGAGGCACACGGGCGGCGGCGGGCTCAAGACAAGGACCGCCGCCACAGGACCCACGCCACCACCGCGGCCGCCACCACGTCCGCCACCAGGACCATCGCCCGCATGGCCGGCTCGAGCGGCACCAGGAAAAACGTGATGACCCCCGCCGCCAGGATGACCAGCGGAAGCAACACCACCTGGACCGGTGAAGGCACGCCGCAGGCTGGTCGCCTCCTCCTTTGGTCGCAAGCCGGAAACGGTCGCGCCGGCTGCCCCGCGCCCGGCCCGACACGGCAGCCGCGGGACCCGGCACGACGGCCGGGCCGGCGCATCTCAATTTATTGCCGAGGTTGTGGCGCAGGTTTCCAACCTGCCGCATCGCCGATTCAATCAGCGGCGCGGGCGACCGAGGCGGGTTTGTGGGTTGGGAAACCCGCAAGACGGCAGACCGGCAAGTCGGTGCTCCGGCCAGCCCGGCCACGGCCAGAAACTGAGATGCGCCGGGACCCGGCCGGCGCGAGGGTTCGGCACTTGCCAAGCCGGCGGCCTTTATGGTTCCTTTCCGCCTGACTTCTGGTTTTTCCCGCTCGGTGCCGGCGTGATCCGGCGTGGGGGGGGAGGCAGAGGTCAGCGACGCCTGGACATGCCTGTGAACACTGCCAATCAGGGTACGGTGGAGGCCATCCTCTCGGTGAAAGGCCGCTCGGTGTGGTCGGTGGCCCCCCAGACGACGGTCTTCGACGCCATCCGATTGATGGCGGAGCGCAACGTCGGCGCGCTGCTGGTCATGGAGGGCGACCGTCTGGTCGGCATCGTCACCGAGCGGGACTACGCCCGCAAAGTGGCCCTGATGGGCAAGAATTCCCGCACCACCCCCGTGGGCGAAATCGCCACCCCGGCCCTGCACACCGTGACCCCCCAGACCACCGTGGCCGAATGCATGGCCCTGATGACCGACAAACGCATCCGCCACCTGCCGGTGCTCGAACAGGACCGGGTGGTGGGGGTCGTGTCCATCGGCGACCTGGTCAACTGGATCATCCACGCCCAGGCGGCGGAGATTGACCAGTTGCAGGCCTACATCGCGGGGAGCTACCCCCCCTGAAAGGCGCGCCCGCGGCGCAGGCCGCCGGGGCCTTGCCGGCGGCCGGGGGCGGCGGACTTGCGGAGGTGCCGCGGCGTTTCTACCCTGCCGCAGGCCGGTGCGGAGCGGTGCCCCGCCTTTGGACCAGGCCGCGTGCGCATGGAAAACGACGCCCTCAATCCCCTGGAGGTCCCGTGGTATCGGACGCCGTTTTTCGAGCGGCTCATCCTGCTGGTGTGTCCGCCGCTGGGCTGGTGGCTGGTGTACCGCGACCCGGCATGCACCCGCCTGCACAAGGTCCTGGTCAGCCTCTTTGCCCTGCTGTGGCTGGGGGTGTACCTGGCGGCGGTGCTGGCCCTGGCGGTGCTGTTGCGGCTGGTGGACCTTGAGTTCAAGGGCGGCTTTGGCCCCACGCTGGTCCGCGAGCGCAGCCGGCCCAATTATGAACTGGTCGAACTGAGCCGCCGCGCCCAGCCCGGCAGCACCTCCGCCCCCCCGGCGGCCCTCGAGTTGCCCCGGCCTTACTGGACCGATTTCCGCGGGCCGGGCCGGGCCGGACACTACGCCGAGGGGCCGCTGCTCACCGACTGGCCTCCGGCAGGACCGCCGCGCCTGTGGCGGCAACCCTGCGGCGGCGGTTACGCCTCGTTCGTGGTCGCCGAAGGCCTGGCCTTCACCCTCGAGCAGCGCTGGGACGACGAGGTCGTGGCCGCTTACGACCTGGATACCGGCCGCGAGGTGTGGACCCACCGCTACCCGGCCCGCTTCCAGGAATGGATGGGCGGCGAGGGCCCCCGCGCCACGCCCGTGTACCACGCCGGCCTGGTGTTCAGCCTGGGTGCGGAAGGGGAACTGTGCTGCCTGAGCGCGCGCACCGGCACCCTGCTCTGGCGCAAAAACGTCCTGGCCGAAACCGGCGCCCAGAACCTGCGCTGGGGCCTGGCCGCCTCCCCGGTGGTGGTGGGGGAAACCCTCGTGGTGGTGGGCGGGGAAGGCACGGCCGAGCAGATGCTCGTGGCCTACGACCAGGTCAGCGGCCGCCGGCTCTGGACCGCGCTGGGGGACAAGCCCACCTACGCCTCGCCGCTGTGGACCGAACTGGCCGGCCGCCCCCAGTTGGTGCTGGTCACCGCCTCGCGAGTGCTGGGTTTTGATGTCGAAGCCCGCCGCGTGCTCTGGGAAACGCCCTGGCAGGTGGCCTTCGACGCCGCCTGCGCGCTGCCCGTGCGCGTGGGGGACGACCGGGTGTTCGTGGGGGCCGGCTACGGGGTGGGCGGAGCGGTGTACGAGGTGAGCGTCACGGCGTCGGGCCAGGCCGTGCGCGAGGTCTGGCGCAGCCGCGCGCTCAAGACCAAGTTCAATCCCGCCGTCTTCTGGCAGGACCACCTCTACGGCCTGGACGAAGGGGTGCTGGCCTGTGTGGATGCCCGGACCGGGGAGCGGCGCTGGCGCGAGGGCCGTTACGGCCACGGCCAGCTTCTCCTGGCCCAGGGTCATCTGCTGGTCCTCAGCGTGGAGGGCGAACTGGTCCTGGTCGAAGCCAGCCCCGCGGGCTTCCGCGAAAAGGCCCGCCTGCCCGCGCTCAATGGCAAGACCTGGAACCTGCCCGCCCTGGCCCACGGTCGGCTGCTGCTCCGCAACGCCGGTGAGATGACCTGCTTTGATTTGCGGCCCAATCGTCCACCTGAACCGGCCCCGGCCCCGCCTGCCTCGGCAGCACCCTGAGGGGGATATGGGGTGCAGGCCACCGGCCTGCCGAAGTTGTGGTGCGTGCCTCCGGCCTACAGGTGGTGCAGGCGTCTCGCCTGCAAACCGGCAGCCGGGGCGGCTGCACCCCCGTCGCCGGGCTGGTAGCCCGGCGGGACGGGCAAGTTGCCCGTTCCACCCAGGGCCGGCTGGAAGCCGGCGGTACTGCAGGCTGGAAGCCTGCGCTACGTCGGCGGGCGGCTCCGGCTGGCTTCAGCCTTCGACCTTCGCCCCTCGACCTTCGACGCCGTTGTGGGTGGCCGCGGGCGACATTTTCCAGGTCCGAAACGAACCGGTGAGATTGCGCACCCGGAAGCCGCGTTGGGCCAGCAGGCGGCTGGCGAAGTAGGAGCGCTGGCCGCTCTGGCAACTGACGAGAATCTCCTTGTCGCGGGGCAGTTCCTCCAGCCGCCCGCGCAGTTCCGGCAGGGGGATGTGCACCGAGCCGGGCAGAGCGCCGGCCGTGCGCTCGGCCGCACTGCGCACGTCCAGGAGCAACGTCCGCGCCGGGTCCAGGTGAGGCAGTTCCCACCACTGGGCGAGCTGGACGTCGCCGCGCAGGACGTTCTGGCCGGCCATGCCGGCGAGGTTGACGGGGTCCTTGGCCGAGCCGAAGGGGGGCGCA
>JBBIVJ010000069.1:0-4809 GCA_037439785.1 Verrucomicrobiales bacterium
CGCCGGGGCACCCCTGCCGGCCCATGCCGGGACGGTGGTCGGGTGGGGGCGCGCAATGGCTGCCGCTGGTCCCGCCCGGGACACGCTTCACGGCCCTCGCGGCGGGAGAGTTGCACAGTCTGGCGCTCCAGCGGGACGGGACCGTCGTCGGGTGGTGGGGAGACAACGAGGACGGTCGAGCCACGCCTCCGGGTCATCGGCCTGGTGGCTCCGGGACAGCCGCTGATCAAGCTGACCGCGCCGGCCCCCTCGACCTTCCGGGAGGAGAGTTCGAGCAACCTCATGGACTGGGAACCCGATGTCGAGCTGGTCAACACCCAGGCACCGTGGAGTTCGCACCGGTGGCGATCCCGGAGCAGCGCCACCGCTTTTATCGGGCCGTGTTGAGGTGAACTGGGGCCGGGAGGCGGCTGGTTCTGGGTCTGAGCCGCCGGCGTCAGCTAGTGGCTACCCGGGCGGCGACGTCGCGCCGGCTGCCAGCCGGCGGGCGGGGGACTGGAGGGGCGGTCAGCCGTTTTGCCGACCGGTGGTCAGCAGCCGGTCCTGGGTATCCGCTCGCTCCGCGGGCTGACAGCCCGCGATACAGCCGACTGCCAGTCGGCGCTACGGAATTGGGCGGCGACGGGGGCAGACCGGAGAAACGGGTGCCCCGGCCCCGCGGAAACGCACGCCCCGTCCCTGCCGTGACCGCCCGCAAGACCGCTCACTCGCGCTGACGGCCGCGCTGGTCCAGCCAGACCGCGCCGACGATGATCGCCCCCTTGATGATCTGCTGGTAGTAGGCCGAGACGTTGAGCTGGTCCAGGCTGCTGTTGATGACGCCCAACAGCAACACGCCGAGCAGGGTACCACCCACGCCGCCCACGCCGCCGGACAGGCTGGTGCCGCCGATGACCACCGCGGCGATGGCGTCCAGTTCGTAGGCCACGCCCGCGTTGGGCTGGCCGGTGGTAATGCGCGCCGCCAGCACCACGCCTGCCAGGCCGGCCAGCGCGCCGCACAGGCCGTAGGCGAGCAGTTTGATGCGTTCCACGTGCACGCCGGCGGCGCGGGCGGCGGCCTCGCTGCTGCCCACCGCGTAGAGGTGTCGGCCCCAGCGGGTGCGTTGCAGCAACAGCCAGACCCCGGCGGCGGCGGCGGCCAGGCAGAGCGTGGGCACCGGCATACCGGCGAGGTCGCCCCCCAGCGCGGTGAACTGCGGCACCAGGTTCGAAACCGGTCGCCCCCCGCTCCACACCAGGGCCAGGCCGCGCGCCGCGGTCATCATGCCCAGGGTGGCGATGAACGGCGCCACGCCCCCGCGCGCCACCACCCCGCCGTTGATCAGGCCGCAGGCCAGCCCCACCCCCACGCCGGCCACCACGGCCAGCCCCACCGGGCCATCCTCGGGCTGGGCCAGGGAGGCAGCGATCACGCCGCTCAACGCCACGACCGAGCCCAGGGAGAGGTCCACCCCGCCGGTCAGCAAGACCACCGTGACCCCGACGGCCAGCAGGCCGTTGATCGAGATTTGCCGCAGGATGGTCAGGAGATTGGCCGCGCTGAAAAACGTCGGCTTCACCACGGCCAGCCCCACGCAGACCAGACCCAGGGCCAGTACCAGCCCGTAGCGCTGCAGCCAGCCGGACCGGCGCGCCGCTGGGGGTTCGAGGGAAGGAACGTCAGGCAGCACGACTCAGCCGGGACCGGGCCGCCCCCATCGGCGTCGCGTGCCGGGGGCGGCGGAAGACGCGGCGGGTGACAGCGCGGTCGTGGTAGGGATCATGGAGAGCACGACGGCCGGGGGCTACCACTCCCCCGAGCGCAGGAAGGCGTCAATGCCCCGGGCGGCGCGGCGGCCGGCGCCCATCGCCAGGATGACCGTGGCGCCACCGGTCACGATGTCGCCGCCGGCAAACACGCCCCGCTTGGAGGTCTTGAGGGTGACGGGGTCGGCCTCGATGTAGCCCAGGGGATTGGTCTTGAGGCCGGGGGTGGTGGCCTGGACCAGGGGGTTGCCGCGGTTGCCGACGGCCACAATGGCGACGTGGGCGGGGACTTCAAATTCGGAGCCGGGGACGGGTTGTGGGCGGCGGCGGCCGGAGGCGTCAGGTTCGCCCAAGCTCATGCGTTGACAGCGCACGCCGGTGAGCCAGCCGCGGTCGTCCCCCAGAAAGGCCAGCGGGTTGGCCAGGGTGAGGAAACGGACCCCCTCCTCGCGGGCGTGCTTGATCTCCTCGACGCGGGCGGGCATTTCGACCTCGGAACGGCGGTACACGATGGTGGCGGTGGCTGCGCCCAGGCGCAGGGCGGTGCGCACGGCGTCCATGGCGGTGTTGCCCCCGCCGATGACGACCACCTCGCGGCCGCGGCAGTCGTAGATCGGCTCGTCCCAGTCGGGGAACTGGTGGGCCTTCATGAGGTTGACGCGGGTGAGGAACTCGTTGGCCGCGTACACGCCGCAGAGGTGCTCGCCGGGGATGTTCAGGAAGACCGGCAGCCCCGCGCCGGTGGCGATGAACACCGCGTGGTAGCCCTCGGGGCCGAGCAGTTCATCCACCGTCACCGTCCGCCCCACCACCACGTTGGTGCGGAACCGGACCCCCATCCGGTGCAGGTTCTCGATTTCCTCCTGAACGATCTGCTTGGGCAGCCGGAACTCGGGGATGCCGTACAGGAGCACGCCCCCCAGCTCGTGGAGGGCCTCCAGCACCGTGACCTCGTGGCCGCGCTGGACCAGGTCGCCCGCCGCGCTCAAGCCGGCCGGGCCGGAGCCAACGATGGCGACGCGCTTGCCGGTGGGGGGGGCGTTGGGGGGCAGGCCCACCTGGCCCACCTGCCGCTCGTAATCGGCCACGAACCGCTCGAGGTACCCGATGGCCAGCGGTTCGCCGTGTTTGCCGAGGATGCACCGGCCTTCGCACTGTTCCTCCTGCGGGCAGACCCGGCCGGTGATGGCCGGCAGCACGTTGTCCTCACGAATCTTGGCCGCTGCGCCGAGGTAGTCCCCGCGCAGGATCAGCTCGATGAAGTCGCGGATTTTCACCCCCACCGGGCAGCCGGTGAAGCACTGTTGGCTTTTGCAATGGAGGCAACGCAACGCCTCCTGCCGGGCAAGGGCGGCGGTCAACCCCTGGTTGACCTCCTGGAAGTTGGCGCGGCGGCGGTCCGGCTCCTGCTCGGGCATCCGCTGGCGCGGGATGCGCATCCGCTCCTTGGGAGGCAGGGGGTTGGCGGCATCCATGTCAGGTGCCGGCCGTCGCGGCCAGTTGGGGGTGGGCCTGGAGCAGGCGGCATTCCGAGGCCGGATGGCCGTGATCGAGGAAGGCCGCCAGGGCGCGTTGCTCGGCCTCGCGGTACATGGCGTTGCGGACGGCCAGGATTTGGAAGTCCACCTGGTGGGCGTCAAACTCCGGTCCGTCCACGCAGGCAAAGCAGGTCCGGCCCCCCACCACCACCCGGCAGCCGCCGCACATGCCGGTGCCGTCCACCATGATCGGGTTGAGGCTGACCACCGTGGGGATGCCGTGCGGGCGCGTGACCTCGGCCACGGCCCGCATCATGGGAATCGGGCCGATGGCCAGCACGAAGTCCGGCCGCTCCGGCCCCTGGACCAGGCGCTGCAACGGTGCGGTGACCAGGCCCCGCTCGCCGTACGAGCCGTCGTCGGTCGTCACCAGCACGGCGTCGCAGAAGGCCCGCAGCTCCGGATCAAGGATCACCAGATGGCGGGTGCGGCCACCCACGATGGCCACCACCCGGTTGCCGGCCTGTTTCAGGGCCCGGGCGATGGGATAGGCGATGGCCGTGCCCACCCCCCCGCCGAGGACCACCGCCGTGCCGTACCGGCGGATGTCCGAGGGCCGCCCCAAAGGTCCCACCACATCCAGCACGCCCTGGCCGGCCTCGAGGCTGTTGAGCCACCGCGTGGTCTTGCCCACCCCCTGGACGATGAGGGTGATGGTCTCCGCATCCGAGTCGGCAATGGTCAGGGGAATACGCTCGCCCCGCTCGTGCACCCGGACGAACACGAACTGCCCGGGCTGCTGTTTCCGGGCAATCAGCGGGGCCTGAATCCGGAACCACTTCACCTCCGGCGCCAACCAGCGGGTTTCAACAATGGGGTACATCGGATGCGCCCCGGCCGGCTCCGTCGCGGCCCCCGACCTGAACCCGTCGAAGCCGCCGGGTGCCGGAATCTTGCCCAATCCCCTCCGCCAGCGCAACGCCGCGTTTCACACCAGGTCCCGTGCCTCCGCCCGCAGCATCGAAATGAGGTGGGGCACTCGGGCCGGCCGGCGCAATGCCCTGGGAGTCAAAAAAGAGGTTAACCTGCCCCCAAATACCGAAAACACAGGCATTCGCGAAAACAGCGCCGACCGCCCTTCCGCGTACGCATTTTGGAGGCGCGCGACGGACGGTCGAGATTTCCCTGCAACCTCTGGGCTGCGGTCACTGCCCGCTGCTTCGATTGTCCGGTGCTCCCGGTCCACCACCCGCCGCACTGCAAACACGCCCATTCTCGAGCTCGCAGCCACGTCCGGGTTGCGACGCCACCCCGCCCTTGACGGAAACCCACACCGGCGGGACTTTGGCCACGTTCGCCATGACCTGGACCTGTGACAATCAGCTGCGTCGGGACGTGCTGGGGGTGGCCAACCCGACGACCCACGTGACGGTCAACGGGAACGTGGCCAGCCGGAAGGGCGAGTCCTTCCACCACGCCCTGAGCGTGCCCAATGCCACGGCGCAGTACCCGACGATCACGGTGAGCAGCCCGTACGGGGCGGGTCAGAGCCGCTCGGGCGAGGTGTTTGTGCCGGCCAGCCC
>JBBIVJ010000070.1:0-3954 GCA_037439785.1 Verrucomicrobiales bacterium
CCCCCCCTGCCGGAGCACGGCGCTCTGCGTTCGGGGGCCGCATCGCGTTGCGGCCTTCGGCCCGGCCGGGCTGTGCCCCGGCCGAGTGGCGGCGCCGGCGCAGCGGCGCCCTACCCAGCGGCGCGCGGACTTGAACCCGCCGACACCTTGTGCCTTGCGTCCGGCAGGGCCGCGCTGCCGCGCGGCCGTCTGCCGCCTCCGGCCGACCGCGGTGCGCAACAGCATCACCACCACCTGGACCTACAACGACGCCGACCAGCCCTTGACGGAAACCCACGCCGGCGGGACTATGTCAAGTCTGGCCATGAACTGGACCTACGACAACGCCCTCCGGCGCGACGTGGTCACCGCCAAGAACGGCGCAACGGCGCTACAGGCCGCCGACTACGACCACGACACCGCCGGCCGGCTTGGGAAGGTCCGGGACGGCAGCCAGGAGGCGGTGTACGGCTACCACCCCAATTCGACCCTGATCGCCACCGTGGCCTTGACCAACGGGCCGGGCACCGGGGCCGGTCTGGGCGTGAGCCGGGCCTACGACCGGCTCAACCGACTGCTGAGCATCAGTTCCAGCCCCTACGGCAGCGCGGCCCCGAGCCTGCCGGTGGGCGTGGCCTACCAGATGAACGCGGCCAACCAGCGCACGCGCGCCACCCTGGCCGACGGGACGTCCTGGGTGTACCAGTACGACGCGCTGGGGCAGGTGGTGGCGGGCCGGCGGTACTGGGCGGACGGGACGGAAGTGGCGGGGCAGCAGTTCGACTACCGCTTCGACGACATCGGCAACCGGGACACCACGGGCGGGCGCGCCTCGGCGGTGAGCGATTACACGGCCAACCGGTTGAACCAGTACACCACCCGGACGGTGCCGCCGTCCGTGGATGTCCAGGGGCTGGCGAATCCGACGGCCAACGTGACGGTCAACGGGAACGTGGCCAGCCGGAAGGGCGAGTCCTTCCACTACGCCCTGAGCGTGCCGAACACGACGGCGCAGTACCCGACGATCACGGTGAGCAGCCCGTACGGGGCGGGTCAGAGCCGCTCGGGCGAGGTGTTCGTGCCGGCCAGCCCGGAAACCTACACCTGCGACGCGGACGGGAACCTGATCCAGGACGGGCGCTGGACGTACTTGTGGGACGGGGAGAACCGGCTGCTGGAAATGAAGCGGGACACCTCGACACCGACGCTGAGCTCGCGGCTGCGGCTGCTGTTTGAGTACGACGCCCAGGGGCGGCGGATTCGGAAGTACTTCTACACCCACAGCGGCAGCAGTTGGGTGGAGCAGCGGGACACCATTTGCCTGTACGACCTGCCTGCCGGACAGGCAGGCGGGTGGAACGTGGTGGCGGAACTGGACGCCAACGCGGGCAACGCCCGGCTGCGGACCTACGTCTGGGGCAGCGACCTCAGTGGCACGCTGGCAGGCGCCGGGGGCGTGGGCGGGTTGTTGTGGGTGAACAACTTCCAGACCACCTACGACGGCCAGGCGCTGCCGACGGGGGTGCACTTTGTGGCTTACGACGGGAACGGCAATGTCCTGGCGCTGGTGAAGGCCAGTGACGGCTCGCTCAGCGCCCGCTACGAGTACGGGCCGTTTGGGGAGCCGGTGCGGGTGAGCGGCGCCCTGGCGGACGCTCAGCCCTTCCGCTTCTCGACCAAGTGGACCGACGCCGAAACCGGCCTGCTCTACTACGGGTATCGGTACTACAACCCGACCACGGGAAGGTGGCCAAGCCCCGATCCCATCGCCGAGGAAGGGGGCGTCAACCTGTATGTGATGGCCCGAAACAACGCCGTAGGCCATGTGGATATTCTGGGGTTAATGGAGCTAGGAACGACAGTGCCTGATTACAGGGTTGATCCCACCTCTGTCGGCAGAGCCGCGCGCGATCCAGACCCGTTCAGGCGACCATTTTCTGGTGTGTCAGTCTTTTCGGCTTCTGAGTCCGGCGCGCAGAACTCTTTGGATGCGTGGTATCAGCAGGGCGTTTTGGGATTGTTCAGCAGTATTTGCAACAGCGGAGATTTTGGCCCGGATACTGTTCCGACTTCCCACGTCCGTGCGTGGGTGAGGAATTCAGGCAGATGCTGTGTCCGTGTTCGTTTGAGCTGCGAAGCCAGTTTCTATGCTGTTGCTTACACGCCGCTGTCAGGCAAAAGGGCCAACTGGCCTGTCGTTGGTCATTTGCTTGAACGGCAAATTCGAACTAGCGAAACCGTGGTGCAGGACCTTGAGGATGCTATCGACAATCCGATCATTGTGCCAACACCCGCACTGACCTATGTCAATTCCCAGGCAGCCTGGAGTTCGCAGCGAACTGTGGTGTGGGATCTTCCTCCGGGGAAAAAGCGTGAGGCATACTACTTGTCCGCAAATGTCTCGGTTACGAAACCAGCAAATGGTCTTGTCGCGTTCACGGAACAGATGCGCGCAAGCTGCCACCTCGAAGTTCTTGGGGGATGCGCTGGAAAGTGAACAGAAGTCTCAAAGCGTAGCCTAGCAAGATGCGCACAATTCACAAAATCGGCCTCGTTCTTGGGATTATTCTGGTCGCAGGGATCGGGGTGCGGAGCATTTACCAGTTCTACTATCCCTACGGAACGCGCACTTGTTTCTTGCCCTGTATGCTTGGAGCACTGCGGACTTACGCGAGCGAGCACGACGGCGCTTATCCAGATGGGACTAATTCTTACCACGCGCTAGCGAAGTTGCATCCGAGGTATCTCGCTGATTCTACCGAAATGCTGGCGGGCCTTTCTGGTAACCGTCATCGTGTCGTCGAGGAGGTCAAAGCTGGAAGGCCCATCGGGAGCAATGAATGCAGTTGGGTTTACTTCCCCGGCCTCCATACTTCCGACAATCCCAAACTCATGTTGATTTACGAGCGAACTTCTGGCGTGCGATTCGACGGTATGCGAAAGCCCGGCAGGGCTGTTGGTTTTGTTGATAACCAGTTCACCCAAATACCAGACGAAAAGTGGGACAGCTTTGTTGCCGAGCAAGAGAAACTCAGGGCGGAAGTGCCTGCAAAACACGACGAGGCAAGCAAATGAACGGTCTCCCGCACAAACGGTGAGAAGGAAATCTAGCGGCGCTGATACCGTTCCCAATGTTGTTCACAAGGGCGCGGAGCGACGCCCCGGAAAGCGGGAGCACTGCGCCCTGGGGAACAACTTGCGGCGGCGCAGACTGCCGCCAGCAGTCGCAGTTTTGCCCCGTTGCCTCACGGTCGTAGCGGCGCAGTCCCCACAAGGACCGGCCTGAGATCACCGGTGGCGGCGGGTGCGTCCGGGCCAACCTCTGAGAGAACCGCACCGCGCGAGGGTCCCCGTATCAGGGTCCCCGTATCAGGTCGAGGCCGTCCCCGGCACGCGGCGAGGCGTCTGCCGCAACGAAAGGACAACCCCTGAAAACGTGGACTGAACTGATGCACTTCGCCGGCCTGGATTAGGCCGGAGACCATCACGACGTGGCCGTCGTGGACGGAACCGGCAAAGTCGTGGCCGAGTTTCGCATCGAACACAGCGCGGCGGGCTGGGCGGAGTTCCGTAAAAGGATGGCCGCTTATTCCGCGTGGGGCATCGCCCTGGAAACGCGCAGCGGCGCGGCCGTGGAGGAGTTGCTGCAGAGCGCGGGCACGGTGTTCCCGGTGCAACCCAAGGCGGCGGCGCGCTACCGCGAGCGCAAGGCGCCCAGCGGGGTGAAGGACGATCAGCTCGACGCCTGGGCCATGGCCGATGCCTTGCGCGTGGACGGCCAACACTGGCGGGCGCTGGCGCCGGAGGATCCGCTGATCCAGGAACTGCGCCTGCTCTGCCGGGACGAGGTGGCGTTGATCGAGCAACGCACCGCGCTGGTCAACCAGCTCCGGGCGGCGCTGCGCGAGTATTACGACCCGGCGTTGCAGGCCTTTGATGACTGGACGCTGCCGGCGGCGTGGGCCTTGGTCGTGC
>JBBIVJ010000071.1:0-3850 GCA_037439785.1 Verrucomicrobiales bacterium
CTAACATTGTATTCTCGTGTACAGTTGGACATGCACTTGAGACTGTAGAATCCTCAAATGACCACGCACATGGGAAATAACTATTTGGTTGTATTTGAATTGTATATGATCCGGCACACGCCTGAACACACACCCAAATGTTGATTAGAGTTGCTATTGCTGTTTTAATTATTTTTCAAGTTTCTATCGCCGCGCTGAAGTGCGCTCGGCAATCCAGCGCCAATCTTTGCTACGTGGAACGGGGCGTTGTGCAACATTGCCACCAATCACTTTCGTCGTCGGCTCAATCCACTTGTGGATTTCCGAGTGTCCGTCCGCAAAGGCAAAGCCGGCGGCGTTGTTATGGTAGGTGCCGGGCCAGTCCACCCATTTTTCCTGACCACAAGAGACTGCAAAGCCGGCGTCGTTCAGGCTGTTTGCATCTTCGTCCAGCAATACCCAAGTTTGAGCAGGGCCAGGGGCGGTAAAGTCACTGGTTTTCCCGTAAGTCAACCACATGGAGTACGTGCTGCGATTATGATTGCCCGTCAACCAAGGTCCTGGGACGGCCAGACGCGGAATCGTTGTATGCGAGCCACTCGACATAAAGGAAGAGCAGCAAGTCCCCACTGCTTGATTCATTGCCACCGTGCGGGCGGCGGGAACCATCTTCCCGCGCAAGTCCACGTTGGGACCATTGCTGGGGTAGCGGCCGGTGCGTTTGTCTGCCGGGCACTTATACAGGTCAACCGAGCTGCCCGTGTAGGGCGCCAATAGGGACCTGGTGGGGTCCCGCAAAATATCCTTGTTGAATTCTGCGGCCCCCCCCCGACCTGCCTGACCGGGACACCAGTTATGGCCGGCCACCTCGTTGCCATCGTCGGGGTTGGGGGGGAGGAAGTCTTGGAAATCGCTGGAGTACATGAAAATCGCCTTCATGAGTTGGTTGCCGTTGTTCATGCAGAGGATGCCCTGGGCCTTGGACTTGGAGCGGGCCAGGGCGGGCAGGAGCATGCCGGCGAGGATGGCGATGATGGCGATGACCACCAGCAACTCGATGAGGGTGAAGCCGCCGCGGCGGCTCGCGGTGTGGGTGCGGTTGATTTTCATAGCTCGCGTTATTGACGATCCGGGTGACTGCGTGGGTTACGGTTTACCCCGCCCGCGCATCCCGGTCAAACCGTAATCCAGCGGCGGTCCAGGTAAACTGTGCGTTTTCCCGCACAGGGGGGGCGTTCCGAGCCGCTTCCGCCGGCGCGGGTTCAGGAGGCGTAGGCCTCCACGCCGGCGCAGGTGCAGAGGAGGTGGCGGTCGCCCAGGACGTTGTCCACGCGGGCGCAGGCGGGCCAGAACTTGAAGTCGCGCAGGCCGGGCAGGGGGAAGGCCGCCTGCTCGCGCGGATAGGGCCGGTTCCACTCGTTGGCGGCGACCACGTCGGCGGTGTGCGGCGCCTGTTTGAGCGGGTTGTTCACCGGGTCCAGGCGGCCGGACTCGACGGCCTGGATTTCGGCGTGGATGGCGATCATCGCCTCGCAGAAGCGGTCCAGCTCCGCCTTCGATTCACTCTCGGTGGGCTCGACCATCAACGTGCCCGGCACCGGCCAGCTCAGCGTCGGGGCGTGGATGCCGAAATCCATGAGCCGTTTGGCCACGTCCTCGGCGGTGACGCTCTTGAAGGGACGGAGGTCGAGGATGCACTCGTGGGCCACCAGGCCGTGCTCGCCCTTGTAGAGCACGGGGAAGTACGGGTCGAGCCGGCGGGCAAGGTAGTTCGCGTTCAAAATGGCCACCTGCGTGGCCTCGGTCAGGCCCGCGGCGCCCATGCAGGCGATGTACATCCACGGGATGGGCAGCAGGCTGGCGCTGCCGTAAGGTGCGGCCGCCACCGGCCCGATGGGGCCGACCGGACCGGCAGGCGGCGCCTCCGTGCGGCCCGGCAATAATCGCGCCAGGTGGGCGGCCACGGCAATGGGCCCCACGCCCGGGCCGCCGCCGCCGTGGGGGATGCAAAAGGTTTTGTGGAGGTTCAGGTGGCAGACGTCCGCGCCGATCTCGCCGGGGCTGGTCAGGCCCACCTGGGCGTTGAGGTTGGCGCCGTCCAGGTACACCTGGCCGCCGTGTTCGTGCACGATGCGGCACAGCTCGCGGATGCCCGGCTCGAAGACACCGTGGGTCGAGGGGTAGGTTACCATGACGGCGGCAAGGTGCTCGTGGTGTTCGGCCGCGCGGGTGCGAAGGTCGGCCAGGTCCACGTTGCCGCGGGCGTCGCAGGCCACGGGCACCACGCGCAGGCCGGCCATGACGGCGCTGGCGGGGTTGGTGCCGTGGGCGGAGGTGGGGATGAGGCAAACGTTGCGGTGGGCCTCGCCGCGGCTGGCGTGGTACTGGCGGATGACCAGCAGGCCGGCGTATTCGCCCTGGGAACCGGCGTTGGGCTGGAGCCAGACCGCCGGCAGGCCGGTGATCTCCGCCAGCCAGCGTTCGAGGTCGGCAAACAACTCGTGGTAGCCGGCGGCCTGGTCCGCGGGGGCGAACGGGTGGAGCCGGGCGAACTCGGGCCAGCTCAGCGGCAGCATCTGGCTGGTGGCATTGAGCTTCAGCGTGCAGGACCCCAGCGGGATCATCGAGTGGCACAGCGAGAGGTCCTTCGCCTCGAGCCGGCGGATGTACCGGAGCATCTCGGTTTCCGAGTGGTAGCGGTTGAAGACGGGGTGCTGCAAGAAGGGCGTGCGGCGGTTGGCCACCGGCGACTGCCAGTCCGCCGGCAGGAGCGCGGCGAGGTCGAAGTCCGGCGCGGTATCGCCGTTGAAAATGGCCAGCAACTCGGCCGCGTCCGCCGGGGTGGTGGTCTCGTCCAGGCTGAGGCCGATGGTGGCGGCGTCCACTTCCCGCAGGTTGAGGCGGTGCTGGCGGGCCAGGGCATGGAGGGTGGCCGCCCCACCGCGGGGCTGGACGGTGAGGGTGTCGAAGAAGGTGGCGTTGAGGACGCGGTGGCCGAGGCGTGCGAGGCCGGCGGCGAGGGTGGCGGTGAGCCGGTGAATGCGCCGGGCGATGGCGGTGAGGCCGTCCGGGCCGTGGTACACGGCGTAGAGGGCGGCGACGTTGGCCAGGAGGGCCTGGGCCGTGCAGATGTTGCTGGTGGCCTTTTCGCGGCGGATGTGCTGCTCGCGCGTGCCCAGGGCCAGGCGGTAGGCCGGCCGGCCGCGGGCGTCGCGCGTGACGCCCACCAGCCGGCCGGGCACCTGGCGTTTGAACTCGTCGCGGGTGGCCAGAAACGCCGCGTGCGGTCCGCCGAATCCGGGCGGCACGCCGAACCGCTGGGCGCTGCCCACCACGATGTCGGCCCCGTCTTCGCCCGGCGGCCGGAGCAGCGTCAACGCCAGGAGGTCGGCCGCCACCACCGCCAGGGCGCCGGCGGCGTGGGCCCGGGCGATGAACGGCGCGGGGTCGCGCACCGAGCCGTCCGTGGCCGGGTACTGGAGCAGGATGCCCAGCGTGGAGGCGTCGCAGGTGAACTGAGCCGGGTCGTCCACGCGCACCTCGATGCCCAGCGCCCGGGCGCGGGTCTGCACCACCTCGAGGTTTTGGGGGTGGCAATCGGGGGCGACCAGGAACACGTTCCGGCCGGCGGCGCCCTTGAGGCGATGGCACATCATCATGGCCTCGGCGGCGGCGGTGGCCTCGTCCAGCAACGAGGCGTTGGCCACGGGCAGGCCGGTCAGGTCACAGACCAGGGTCTGGAAGTTGAGCAGGCTTTCGAGGCGGCCCTGGCTGATTTCGGCCTGGTAGGGCGTGTAGGGGGTGTACCAGCCGGGGTTTTCGAGGACGTTGCGCTGGATGACGGGGGGGTGATGCAGTCGTACCAGCCCCG
>JBBIVJ010000072.1:0-3278 GCA_037439785.1 Verrucomicrobiales bacterium
TGAAGGGGCAAAGCCGCTGCACAGACCCAACCAGCCCCACCACCCCCGTTCCTGCCTTCCTGAGTTCCCAATTTCCAACCTTCGGGCTCCGGGCTCCGGCTACCAGCTTCGGACTTCGGAGTTCGGACTTCGGAGTTCGGCCCCCGGCCTCCGGCCGGCGGGTGGTCCGGGTCGGTGTTTGCGGTTTACACAGGGGGGCGGGTTGGTAGGCTGTCCGCATGGCTGAAATCGTTGATTACGTGAATCGAGGAGCCGCCCAGATCACCCCGCAGGGGGTCGAGAACCTTTTGCGCCGCCTGCCGATGTGGAAAGCCGAGTTCACCCAGATCAACGCCCCGAAATTTCCGCACCTGGCCCGGCAACTGGAATTCCTCACCGAAGCGGTCGAGGACGCCGCCGAGGGGGCCTACAAGGAGCTGCCCTACGTGGCCCTGGCCGCCGCCGTCTTTGCGCTCTTTTATGCCCATCGCAAGACCGACCTCATCCCCGATTGCCTGGGGGACATTGGCCGGGCCGATGACTCGAGCGTGGTCCGCGCGGTACTGATCCAGCACGAAAAGGCTTTCGCCCGTTACGCCGCCCACCGGGGGCAGGACTGGGCGCGCATTACCAGCAAGGCATGATCCGCTCCACGGTCTGTCTGCTGCGTCCTCGAACCGCCGCCGGCGCCCCTGCGCCGCCGCCGGCCGCTCCCCCGCGGCCGGTCCTGAGCACGCACGAGAAGGCCATCCAGATCAACCTGGACGCGACCAGCTACGGCACCTTCGCCGAGATCGGCGCCGGCCAGGAGGTGGCGCGATGGTTTTTCCGCGTGGGCGGTGCCGCCGGCACGGTGGCCAAGAGCATGTCGGCTTACGACATGACGGTCAGCGACGCGATCTACGGCCCGTGCGAGCGGTACGTGAGCCGGCAACGGCTGCAGAAGATGCTCGACCACGAGTACGAGCTGCTCCATGCCCGGCTGGTCGCGCGGCGGGGGGACACCACCCGTTTTTTTGTGTTTGCCGACACGGTGGCGGCCCGGAGCTACCGCCGCCCCGGCGAATGCCACGGGTGGATCGGCTTTCGCTTCCAACGCCGGCCACAGGCGCCGCCGGCGGACATCCTGGTGCACGTCCAGTTGCATGACCGCGAGAACCTCCAGCAGCAGGAGGCGCTGGGCATCCTGGGCGTCAACCTCATCTACGCCGGCCTGTTTCTGGCCGACAACCCCGAGGTGGCCATCCAATCCCTCCTGGACAACCTCTCCCGCGAGCGGATCGAAGTGGACCTGGTCAAGTTCGCCGGTCCGGACTTCGCCGCGGTGGACAACCGCCTGCTCGCCCTGCAACTGGTGGCTCACGGCCTGACCGATGCCGCGCTGTTCACGGCCGACGGCGAGATCGTCCAGGCCGGCGAGATGCTCTACAAGCGGCCCATCCTGGTGGCGCGGGGCAGCTTCCGGCCGGTCACCCGCACCACGCTGGACATGCTCGAATGCGCCCGGAACGCCTTCCTCCACGAGCCGGCCGTCCAGGGCGAACAGGCGGTCGTGCTCATGGAGATGACCCTCAAGAACCTGGCCCAGGACGGGGTCATCGAGCACCGGGATTTCCTGGACCGGGTGGACACGCTGGCGGCGCTGGGGCGAGACGTGCTCATCTCCGACTACGGCGAGTTTCACCGCCTGGCCGGCTACCTGTTCCGGTACACGCGCAAGATGATCGGCCTGGTCATGGGCGTGCCCACGCTCCAGGAGCTGTTCGAGGAAAAGTACTACACCGACCTGGCGGGCGGCATCCTCGAGTCCTTCGGCCGGCTGTTCAAAAACGACCTCAAGCTCTACGTGTACCCCTTCCAGGACCCGCTCAGCGGGCGGATCGAGACGGCCGAGGACCTCCCCGTGGCCCCGCACCTGCGCCACCTCTACACCTACCTGAAGGAACGCGGTTGCATCCAGGCCCTCCGGGACTACGTTCCCGATTGCCTGCCCATTTATGCCGACGAAGTCCTCGCCCGCATCCGCGCCGGCGACCACCGCTGGGAGAGCCAGGTGCCCCCGGCGGTGGCGCGCCTGATCCGGGAGCGGCGGCTCTTTGGCTACCAGGACTGACCCATGCCCCTGCCCGCCCCAGAGCAACGCCTGCTGGCCGTCGCGGCCAGCGTGTACGTGGCCGACCAGCTCAGCAAGCTGGCGGTGCTGCGTCTGCTCGGGCCCTGGGACGAGCGCGAGGTGATCGAGGGCTTCTTCAAGCTGGTGCACTGGGGCAACACCGGCGCGGCCTGGAGCCTGTTCACCGGCAACAACGGCCTGCTGGCCGTGATTTCCCTGCTGGCCCTGGCGGTGTTGTGGCTCACCCGCGAGCGGTTCACCCTCCAAACCCTCACCGGCCAGGTCGCCCTCGGCCTGGTGCTGGGCGGCATCCTCGGCAACCTCACCGACCGCCTCCGCGTCGGCCACGTCATTGACTTCCTCCGCTTCTACCTCGAACGGCGTGGCGACGGCGCCGAAGTGGGCTTCCCCGCCTTCAATCTGGCCGACAGCGCCATCTGCCTGGGTGTGGGCCTGCTCATCCTCCAGTCCTTCCGTCGCGGCGAACCGCCCCCGCACCGTTCCCCCGCCCTCACCGGTCCGGTGTGATGGCCGCCCCCCTATACCTCGCCGGCCCCACGGCCGTCGGCAAATCCGCCGTCGCCCTCGCCCTGGCCGAACGTCTCGGCGCCGAAATCATCTCGGTGGACTCGATGCAGGTCTATCGCGGCCTGGACCGGGGCACCGCCAAGCCCGACCCCGCCACCCGCGCCCGCATCCCGCATCACCTGCTGGATGTGGTCGAGCCGGACCAGCCCTTTTCGGCCGCGGACTTTGTGCGCCTGGCCGGGGCGGCGGTGGAAGCCATCCGGCAACGGGGGCGGCCCATCCTCTTCTGTGGCGGCACCGGGCTGTACTTCAAGGCCTGGCTCGAAGGGCTGGGACAAGCCCCCCCGCCGGACCCCGCCCTGCGCGCCGAGCTGGAGGCCACCCCCCTGCCGGTGCTGCTGGAGGAATTGCGCGCCAGCGACCCCGAGACCTACGCCCGCCTGGACCGCGCCAACCCGCGCCGTGTTGTGCGCGCCGTCGAGGTGCTCCGCCTGACCGGCCGACCCTGGAGTGTCCAGCGCGCCCCCTGGTACACCGCCCCCCGCTCCCGCGCCCCCCGCCCGCCGCCGGTCTTCGGCCTGCGCCGCCACCCCGCCGAGCTGCGCGCACGCCTTGAGACTCGGGTGGAGGCGATGTTCGCCGCCGGGCTGGTCGAGGA
>JBBIVJ010000073.1:0-2683 GCA_037439785.1 Verrucomicrobiales bacterium
CCCCCCCTGCCGGAGCACGGCGCTCTGCGTTCGGGGGCCGCATCGCGTTGCGGCCTTCGGCCCGGCCGGGCTGTGCCCCGGCCGAGTGGCGGCGCCGGCGCAGCGGCGCCCTACCCAGCGGCGCGCGAACTCAAGTCCGCCGACACCCTATGCCGTGCGTCCGGTAGGGCCGCGCTGCTGCGCGGTCGGATCTTGCCGCCCGCAGACCGCAGTGCGCAACAGCATCACCACCACCTGGACGTACAACGACGCCGGTCTGCCCTTGACGGAAACCCACACCGGCGGGACTTTGGCCACGTTCGCCATGACCTGGACCTGTGACAATCAGCTGCGTCGGGACGTGCTGGGGGTGGCCAACCCGACGACCCACGTGACGGTGAATGGCAACGTGGCCAGCCGGAAGGGCGAGTACTTCCACCACGCGCTCAATGTGCCGAACGCGACGGCGCAGTACCCGACGATCACGGTGAGCGGCCCGTACGGGGCGGGTCAGAGCCGCGCGGGCGAGGTGTTCGTGCCGGCCAGCCCGAAAACCTACACCTACGACGCGGACGGGAACCTGATCCAGGACGGGCGCTGGACGTACGTGTGGGACGGGGAGAACCGGCTGGTGGAGCTGAAGCGGGACACGTCCATCCCCACGCTTTCGTCCCGCCAGCGGCTGGTGTTCGAGTACGACGCCCAGGGGCGGCGGATTCGGAAGCAGTTTTACACGCACAACGGCACCACGTGGGTCGAGCAACGGGACACCATTTGCCTGTACGACCTGCCTGCCGGACAGGCAGGCGGGTGGAACGTGGTGGCGGAACTGGACGCCAACGCGGGCAACGCCCGGCTGCGGACCTACGTCTGGGGCAGCGACCTCAGTGGCACGCTGGCAGGCGCCGGGGGCGTGGGCGGGTTGTTGTGGGTGAACAACTTCCAGACCACCTACGACGGCCAAACCCTGCCGACGGGGGTGCACTTTGTGGCCTACGACGGCAATGGTAACGTCCTGGCGCTGGTGAAGGCCAGTGACGGCTCGCTCAGCGCCCGCTACGAGTACGGGCCGTTTGGGGAGCCGGTGCGGGTGAGCGGCGCCCTGGCCGGGGCCCAACCGTTCCGGTTCTCGACCAAGTGGACGGATGCCGAGACCGGGCTGCTCTACTACGGCTACCGGTACTACAACCCGACCACGGGAAGGTGGCCAAATAGAGACCCAATTGGGGAACGCGGCGGACTGAACCTTTACGCCTACGTTGGAAACAGTCCCGTAAACAAAATAGATCCAAACGGCCTTTGGCAATGGGGTTGGCCACCTTGGGGGAAACCAAAGCCCAAGCCACCGGGTCAACCGCCTCAAAAGCCGAAGGACAAATGCACGGACTGCGACAAGCAGGACAATCCAGCGAAGGAACTTTTCAAGACGGCAGCCGACACGTTAGCTGGGGAAGTTGGCGGGAAAGCAGGTGGAATAGTGCGTCTGCTGTTGCTTGCAGCCAACGCAAAGAAAGGTTGCGGGGACATGAAAGGGGCGGGTGATACTTGCGCGGATTTTGCGCGGAGACAAGCTGCCGACCCTGGATACCCCGGTGCGGATAGCGACTGCCAATTTTGTTGCCAAGCAATTTTGGGAAGCTTCCCGGGTCTTGGTGGTTTCGATTACTATGCATGTCTCAACATGTGTCTGAATTTTTAGGAGGCACGCATGAGCAAAAAAGGCGTCATTGTAGCAATGGTTTGTTCCCTGGTGACTGTATGGGCCATAGCCCAACAAACCCGAACCAGTCCAGCCAAATCAGAACCGCAAATCGAAACAAAAGTTTCGGAGTCCACAAAATACGGTAGGCACGCTCGCACTACCGAAGTTTTTCACGGTAAAGTCCTTCTATCTAGGAAAGTGGAAATCAGCAGTGAGGATGGCAAGTTGAAATCCGTCTCCACAAGACTCTTTCGAGATGGCGAACTGATCTTTTATTCCACCTATTTCGCTGATGCGAACCGCACGATCCGAGCTTACTACCATCAAGACAAGTTGGTGATGCAGGAAGGAGACGAGGACGGCGACGGCTTCTTTGAGACGATGATCCTGTTCGATGCGAGGGAGCAGCCAGTCGAAGCTTTTTCAAAGTCGAAGGACGGCACGGTTACACAGTTCAGCAAGGAAAAGCTCGCGGAACTCAAGAAATTCTTCTCTATGTTCCAAGAATAACCGGCTGTCCCGCCAAATGGTGTAAGGAATCTAGCGGCGCTGATACCGCGCCGGAGTGGGTCGGCCACCCGCCTGTCTGCCGTGGCCGGCACAGGCAGGCGCCTGTGCCACCGCCCTGGCGCCCTGCCTGCCGGCCGGCAGGTCCCTCCTGCCGCTGCGGGTCATCCGGGCCACAGCCTGCGCCCTTGGACGCCGTGCAACAGCACGCCACGCAGCGCGTCTCTTGGCTGTCCGTCCACTACGCCGGTCGGCCCCGGGCAGGCAGGCAGTGCCCGTGGAGGGGCTGTGTTCCCCGCGGGTCGGCCCACTGCGCTCAACCAAGGGAAATTACTGCGGAAAGTCGCTGTTCTGCCCGGAGGTGTGACGGTCTTGGTACCCCACCCCTTGCTGGAGCACGGCGCACTGCGTTCGGCGGGGCCGCGTCGCGCGGCGGCCTTCGGCCCGGCCGGGTTGTGGCCCGGCCCAGGGGTGGCGCCGGCGCAGCGGCGCCCT
>JBBIVJ010000074.1:0-1959 GCA_037439785.1 Verrucomicrobiales bacterium
TGATTCCCTGGCATTGAAATCGGGAACCGTCCCTGTCCGTGGTGTGCAGGCCCGGCGGTGTCGCCGGGAAGCCTGAAGCGGCCAACAACGGCACCCACCTGGAGAGGCGAGGGTTTCAACAGCCGCTCTCCGCGGCCTCGCGGGACCTTCCGATCCCGACGACTCCCGCCGTCCGCCAACGTCCGCTTCCGCGTCGGTCGTCTCTCGCCACGGGGCCTGTGCTAGGATGCCGCCCCATGAACGGACGGGCGGCAGGGCTCGGCGCGTTGATCGGGGTGGTCGCGGCCCTGGAGTCCCCGTGGACGCCCGAGGTCCGCGCGGGCGTGTTCTCGACCTTCGGGGCCGGGGCGAGGTCCGCGGGGATGGCCGGGGGCGGGACTGCCCTCTCGGACGACTTCACGGCCCTGCACGCCTGCCCGGCCCTGATGGCCTTCGGACCGTCGTCCCTCGGCGTCGGGTTCGTGGGCGGGGTCAACCGTCTCGGCGTCCGCCTGTCCGCGAGGCCCGACGGCTACGACCCGCCGGACCTCGGCGGGGCCTCGCCCGTCATCCCATACGCGTACCGACTCCGGCCCCGGGCCGACCCCAGGCACCCGCCCGACATCCTCGGGTTCACCGCGGGGGGGACGACCTCCGCCGGCGTGGACTGGCTGCGCGTGGGCGGGTTCGCCTACCTCCCCGTGGTCGGGCTCGGCCGCCAGTTCACCTATTTCGCGGACGAGCGGGAGCAGTACTTCTCGAACACGGTCCGGCCCGAACTGTACGGCGAGCAACTGGTGTCCCAGGAGGTCGTCACCGGCGTCGCAATCCGGCCGGTGGACTGGCTCGCGGTCGGGGCCGGGCTGATGCTCGGGTTCTCGTCGCGCTCCGACTCGCTGGTCCTGGTGCCGGACCTCGCGAACCAGTCCGACCAGGAGGTCAACCTGCGGGTCGAGACCGGGCTCTCGCTCGCCGCGGTCGCGGGCGTGGCCGCGAGGCTCCTGGACCGCCGCCTGGTGTTCGCCGTCACGTTCCGGGACCGGCAGCGCCTGCCGATTCGCGGGCGGGCCGAGGTCCAGTTGGCAGGGGTCCAGGGGACCGCGCAGTACCCGTTCTTCCAGGACCTGCGCCTGAACGTCCTGTATCGGCCCCGCGAACTGGTCCTGGCCGCGGGCTGGAAGGACCGGCGCTTCGGGGTGACCCTGGACCTGATGTGGCAGCAGTGGTCCGACTATCGCGACAACCACGACGAGCCCGCGGGGTTCGCCGACACGTGGACCCTGCGTGTGGGCGGGGAGTGGCGTCCGCCGGGAGGCGTGGTCCTGCGCGGGGGTCTCGGGTACCGCCCGTCGCCCGTGCCGGACCAGACCGGGCGGACGAACTACACGGACAACGACATGGTCCTGGTGGGGGTCGGGGCCGGGACCGCGTGGGACCTGGGCGAGGGCGTGCTCGATGTCCAGGCGTTCGCCCAGGTCCAGGTGGCGCGGGGGCGGACCACGCTCAAGGCGACGCTCGCGGAACACCCCGCATGCGGCCCGGGGGTCACGGCCCTGTGCGACGAGGTCCCGGACGACACGCGGGACCCGGTGACCGGGAGGGACCTGGCCGGGGCCGCGGGGCTCCAGACCGGCAATCCGGGGTTCCCGGGGTTCTCGAGCGGGGGTGTGGTCGCGGTCGGCGGGGTGGAGGTCCTGTGGCGGTACTGAGTTGCCATGGGCATCAGAAGGTGTTCCCAAAACAAATCCCTACTGCGCCGACCGCCGCATCCCATCGGGCTGCGTTGCGGGGACCCCCGCGCCCCGGTTATCGGACGTGCCACTGGCACGTCCTCCCGATCCTCGCCCTCTGCGAGGGCTTCGGATCGGAACCGGGGCCCCGATGTCACTTGCCTTCCAGGCAAGCTCAATCGCGCGTGCACCCCCGCGCCTTGCCCGCCGGGCGCGGCGGCCGGCTCGTTACGGGATTCATTTTGTCCAC
>JBBIVJ010000075.1:0-1900 GCA_037439785.1 Verrucomicrobiales bacterium
CGTCCGCGCCGGGTCCAGGTGAGGCAGTTCCCACCACTGGGCGAGCTGGACGTCGCCGCGCAGGACGTTCTGGCCGGCCATGCCGGCGAGGTTGACGGGGTCCTTGGCCGAGCCGAAGGGGGGCGCATAGGCCAGCTCCAGGTCGGCCAGGTCGTTGACGGTCATGCGGGCCATGAGGGCGGTGGCCAGGACGTCCATGCGCTTGTCCACGCCGTTGGCCCCCACGGCCTGGGCGCCGAGCAGAGCGCCGTGGTCCGGGTCGAAGAGCACCTTCAGGGCAAGGGGGTGGGCGCCGGGGTAGTAGCCGGCGTGAGAGGCGGGATGGAGGTGGAGGGCCTGGAAGGGCCGGCCCAGGCGGCGCAGGGTGGTCTCGTGGGCGCCGGTGCAGGCGGCGGTCAGGCGGAAGAGCCGCAGCACGGCCGTGCCCCAGGTGCCTTCGTAACGGCTGGGCCGGCCGAAGACGTTGTCCGCGGCGATGCGTCCCTGGCGATTGGCGGGGCCGGCCAGGGGGATGATCTGCCACTCGCCGGTCACGGCGTGCCGGACTTCAATGGCGTCGCCGACCGCCCAGATGGCGGGGTCGCTGGTGCGCAGGTGGGCGTCCACCCGCAGGCCGCCGAGGGCCCCAAGTTCCAGGCCGGCGTCGCGGGCCAGGCGCACCTCCGGTTTGACCCCCAGGCCGAGGATGACCAGGTCGGCGGGCAGGCGGGTGCCGCTGCGCAGGACCACGGTCGAGGCGGCGGCGGCTTCACCGGCGGCCGGGGGTTCGAAGGCGGCCACGGGGTCGCCCAGGTGCAGGGCCACGGCGTGGGCACGCAGTTCGGCGTGGAGCCAGCCGGCCATCTCGGGGTCGAGCGGGGTCAGGACCTGGGGCAGGGCCTCGACCAGGGTGACTTCCAGCCCGCGTCGGTGCAGTTGCTCGACCATTTCCAGGCCGATGTAGCCGCCCCCCACCACCACCGCGCGACGGGCGGTGCGGGTTTGAATCCAGGTGAGGATGGCCTCGACGTCCGGCACGGTGCGGACGGTGAAATGGCCGGGGCGATCCAGGCCGGGAATGGGCGGGCGCAGGGGGACCGCGCCGGGCGCCAGGATCAGGGCGTCGTAAGGCTCCTCGTACTCGCGGCCGGTGGCCAGGTCGCGGACGCGTATCCGGCGGCGGGCGCGGTCCAGGGCGAGGGCCTCGTGGCGGACGCGCACGTCCAGGTTGAAGCGGGCCCGCAGGCTTTCAGGGGTGTGCAACAGCAGGTCTTCCCGCCGGGGGATTTCGCCGCCGACGTGGTAGGGAAGACCGCAGTTGGCGAAAGAAACGTGGGGGCCGCGTTCCAGGACGACGATCGAGGCGTCTTCGGAGAGGCGGCGGGCGCGGGCCGCCGCACTGGCTCCGCCGGCCACACCGCCCACCACCACCAGGCGCAGGGGGTTCAGGGGGAGGCTCAAGCGGGGGAGGAGGGGTGCAGTTGCTTCCAGCGTTCGCGCAGGGCGGCGTGGAGCCGCTCCCGGCACTCGGCGGGGATTTCGATCACCTGGCCCTGGCGGTAGAGGGTGATGGTCTTGCGGATGTTGTCCACCACCACCTGGCAGGGGTTGCAGCCGACGAGGTGGCGTTCGAGTTCCGCGCAGATGCCCGGCTCGATCGTGCCGTCCACGTAGTCGTTGAGGGCGGCCAGCAGTTCGTCGCAATTCATGACGGTTCTCATGGGGCAGGAGCCGTCGCGCGGGGGGAAGTTACAGGTCCGCCGCCGGGACCGGCAAGGCAGCAGCGGCCGGCCCCGGCGGGGCAGGAGAAGCGGCGTCAGGCGTCGGTCACGGTGAGGACCGAGTTGAGGCTGCCGAAGGGGTTGGGGGCCTGCTGGGCCGCGGCGGGGTCGTGCTGCCAGCAGCCGTCCACGCCAAATGT
>JBBIVJ010000076.1:0-1629 GCA_037439785.1 Verrucomicrobiales bacterium
GCGGTGTGCGGCTGGGCGCAGGCGTATTACCAGGCCCAGCGGGAGAAAGGCAAAAGCCATGCGTGCGCGTTGCGCTGCCTGGGGCATCGGTGGCTGGAGGTGCTCTGGAAGATGTGGCAGGACCGGACGACCTACGACGGCGACCTGCACGCCCGCAACCAGCAGAAGCACGGCTCGTGGGTCATCCAAATCCTGACCCAGCCGGCGGCCAAACCCGTGTGAACAACTTTTATGAAAAACTCACTTGCAACCCAGAGAACATCTCAGGCCGCGCCGGAGGGGGTCGGCCCCCCGCCTGTCTGCCGTGGCCGGCACAGGCAGGCGCCTGTGCCACCGCCCTGGCGCCCTGCCTGCCGGCCGGCAGGTCCCTCCTGCCGCTGCGGGTCATCCGGGCCACACCCTGCGCCCTTGGACGCCGTGCAACAGCACGCCACGCAGCGCGTCTCTTGGCTGTCCGTCCACTACGCCGGTCGGCCCCGGGCTGGCAGGCAGTGCCCGTGGAGGGGCTGTGTTCCCCGCAGGTCGGCCCACTGCGCTCAACCAAGGAAAGTTGCTGCGGAAAGTCGCTGTGCTGCCCGGAGGCGTGACGGTCTTGGTACCCCCCCTGCCGGAGCGCGGCGCACTGCGTTTGGGAGGCCGCATCGCGCAACGGGATTTGACCAGGCCGGGCTGTACCCCGCCAAGTGGCGGCGCCGGCGCAGCGGCGCCCTACCCAGCGGCGCGCGAACTCAAGTCCGCCGACACCCTATGCCGTGCGTCCGGCAGGGCCGGCGCGGGACGGCGGTGCGCCACGGCCTCACCACCACCTGGAGCTACAACGACGCCGACCTGCCCTTGACGGAAACCCACGCCGGCAGGCCTTGGCCTCGCTGGCCATGAACTGGACCTGCGACAGCGCCCTGCGCCGGGACACGTTGATGGCCAGTCCGGCTCGGACTTGAAGCGTAACGTTCCTCACTTGGGCGTGACGGCACGTCCAAGACTGGAAGTCCGGATGCTGGTCCGGGCGCTGAAGCTGCAACGGCCGAGGGGACCACCCTGGTCGGCGCCCTGGAAACGTTGGTGACCCAGAAGTGGGCCGCCAACGTGGCCAACGGTCAGACGGTCCTGAGCGCGGCGGAAGCCGGCGGGTCGGTCACGTTCAGCTTCGACCGCGCCTACACCCCTGCCGAACTCGCCGTCATGGCGGAGGAAGCCCTCGAATGGGTGAACACCCTCGCCGACCCGGAGAACCCGCCCCTGGATGTGCCCCGGTACAACCGGCTCCACCCCACCTTCCACAAGGCTGTCCTGTGATGACCTTCTTGCGCACGCTCTTACGGCTGCCGAGTACCGGCGCCATCCGAACGGGACCGATGGGACCATCTCCGGGGCAAAGAGAACGGCAGCAGGCGCGGCCGCGGGCCAGCGGGCAAGGCCCGGCAGATTTTCGAGCGCGTCAGCCAGCTTCCCCGCGCCACGCAGCAAAGGATTCTCGCCAACGTCGAGGGCGCGCTCACCGCCTAGAAGCTGTCCGAAAAGTCATTGGTGTTAGTTAAGAGGGCAGATGACGCAGCGCGATCATCAGACAACCCAACCCTGCGAAGCTGGCCTAGGGTGCAGCGTGTTTCTCCCGGCGCGTCAGGAGGC
>JBBIVJ010000077.1:0-1438 GCA_037439785.1 Verrucomicrobiales bacterium
CGCGTTCCTCCCGCCAAAGGGTTTCAGACGTCGTAGTAGAGGAAGAACTCGTAGGGGTGGGGGCGCAGGCGCAGGGCGTCGGCCTCCTTGCGTTTGGTGCTGACCCACATTTCCAGGAAGTCGCGGGTGAAGACGTCCCCCGCCAGCAGGAAGGCGTGGTCCGCCTCCAGGGCGTCCAGGGCCTGGTCCAGGCTGCCGCAAATCTGCGGCACCCGCGCCAGCTCCTCCGGCGGCAGTTCGTACAGGTTCTTGTCCATCGGCTCGCCCGGGTCGGTCTGGTTGAGGATGCCGTCCAGCGCCGCCAGCAGCAGCGCGCTGCAGGCCAGGTAGGGGTTGGCGCTGGGGTCCGGCGGCCGGTACTCGATCCGCCTGGCCTTGGGGTTCTCGCTGAAGGTCGGAATCCGGATCGCCGCCGAGCGGTTGCGCGCCGAGTAGGCCAGGTTCACCGGCGCCTCGTACCCCGGTACCAGCCGCTTGTAGCTGTTGGTGGTCGGGCTGCACAGGGCGCAGAGCGCCCGCGCATGCTTCAGAATCCCCCCGATGGCGTGCAGCGCCAGCCGCGACAGCCCCGCGTACTCGCCCCCCGCAAACAGCGGCCTGCCCTTCTTCCAGAGCGACAGATGGGTGTGCATCCCCGAGCCGTTGTCCCCAAACAGCGGCTTGGGCATGAAGGTCGCCGTCTTGCCGTGCTTGCGCGCCACGTTCTTGACCACGTACTTGTAGACCATCATCCGGTCGGCGGTCCGCACCAGCGTGTCAAAGCGGAAGTCAATCTCCGCCTGCCCCGCCGTCGCCACCTCGTGGTGCTGGCGCTCGATCTCCAGCCCCAGCTCCTGCATCACCAGCACCATCTCGGTGCGCAGGTCCTGCTGGGTGTCGGCCGGCGGCACCGGAAAATACCCCTCCTTGTGCCGGAGCTTGTAGCCCAGGTTGGGCAGCTCCTCCCGCCCCGTGTTCCACACCCCCTCCTCGCTGTCCACCGTGTAGTAGCAGCCGTTGCTCCTGAGCTCGTACTGCACGTTGTCAAAGAGGAAAAACTCCGCCTCCGGCCCAAACACCGCCCGGTCCGCCACCCCCGTGCTCACCAGGTAGGCCTCCGCCTTCTGCGCCAGCCCCCGCGGGTCCCGGCTGTACGGCTCCCGCGTCCCGGTCTCCGCAATCGTGCAGGTCAGCGAGAGGGTCGGCACCGCGCAAAACGGGTCCACAAACGCCGTCCCCGCATCCGGCAGCGCCAGCATGTCGCTGGCCTCGATGCTCTTCCAGCCCCGGATCGAGGAACCGTCAAAGCCCAGCCCCTCGGTGAACACCGCCGGGGTGATCTCCCCGATCGGCACGGTGAAATGCTGCCAGGTCCCCAACGGGTCCACAAACTTCAGGTCCGCCATCTTCGCGCCCGCCTTCTGCGCCAGCGCCAACGCCTTCTCCGGTGTGCTCATAG
>JBBIVJ010000078.1:0-3874 GCA_037439785.1 Verrucomicrobiales bacterium
CTGGGAAGCCTGCGCTACGAGGACGGCCCCGTAGCCGCCGGCGTGAGCCGGCGGAATGCAGGTCCGCCGCGTGACCGCGGCGGCTACCAGCCTCCGGCCGCGGGGCATGCCCCGTGCGCGCCAGACGTCACGGCGGCAGCACCGCGCGGTACAGGCGCACCGGTTCGGTGCTCAAGGGGACCTCGAAGGTGGCTGCCTCCGTGGTGGCGGGGATTTCGGCCAGGGGCGTCCACGACCGGCCGTCGGTCGAGGTTTCCAAGCGGTAAAGCAGACCCGGTTCGCCGCGCAGGCCCAGGCGCAGGCGGTCGGTTTCCGCCGGGGCGACGATGAACAACCCGGCCGGGCGGCCGAAGAAACGCAGGACGTCCTCGAGGTAGGTCACGCGCAGGAGCGGGTCCGCCACCGTCTCGAACGGGAATCCCAGATACACCACGCGGCCCGCCCCCGCGCCGCCGTGTTGAGCCAGACCCGCGGCACCGCCCCGTCCGCCGCGATAGCGCAACACCACGGCGCTGGCCGGTCCGGCGGGCGTGAGCGCGTCCGGGTAGCTGACCGCGTAAATGCCCCGGCTGCCGTCGTCGAAGACGGCCGGGGGATTGCCGGCGAAGAGCGCGCCGGGCTCGGGGTCGGCCGTGTCGGTGTCGGCATCGTCGTTCGCGTCGCCGTTCAAGCGCGCGCCGAGCACTGCGCGCAGGAAGGCACGGTCCGCCGCGGTCGGGCCGTTGACGCGGTCCAAATCCCAGGCGACTTCGGCGCCGCTGACCAGGAGGTGTCCGCCGCCGGCGTGGAAGGCGCGCACCGCCGCCTGTTCCGCGGCGTTGAAGGTGCGGCCGGTGGTGGACTGGTTGCCGGCGGCCCAGATCACGATGGCGTAATCCTCCAGCCGCACCGTGCCGTCGGCCACGTGGGTGCGCGCGCAGGCGTCGAAGGGGCGCCCCAGCGCCTCCAGCGCCCGGCCATGCGGCACGACGTAGTCGAAGCGGTTCATGCGGCCGGGCAGCACACGGTCCGCCGCGCCGGAGTTGCGGTCATGGCCCGGCGGCCGGTAGGCGGCGGGCTGGAGGTCCTGCCGCAGGTTCAAGTGGCGGTCCAGGCGCTCGTAGCCGATGACGAAGAGCACGCGCGCCTGTCCCGCTGCCGGCGCCCGGCAGCCCACCACGGCCGAGGGGAGGGATTCTCCAGCGGCATTGGTCGCGCTGACGCGGAAAAACCAGGCGCGGCCGGGCTCGAGGTCGGTAAAGTGCCGGGTGGTGCCGGCGGTGGGGCGTGGGGCGCCAAAGCCGCGGCCGTCGCGCGACACGTACACGAGGTAACCGGTCGGCGCGCCGCTGCCGGCCTCCGCCACGGGCGGGGACCAACTGACGTGGAAGCCGTCCGGGCGGGCCTCGGCACGCGGGGCGCGGGGAGGTTCGGGGGGAAAGGCCAGCGGGGCACCGTCGAACTGGGCGAAGTAGCGGATGAGCCCCTGGGTGGTGGCGCGGGCCACGGCCCGGCGCACCGCGGGTTCGCGGAGCAGGAGGGCGTCCGCGGGGTCGTCGTGGAAGGCCACCTCGACGATGGTGGCGTCCATTTCGTAGCCCAGGGCGTCGCCGCGAATTTCGCCGAAGGGGAAGTCGGAGCGGGCGAAGGTGAGGTTGTTGCCGCGGTCGGCCCACGGCGTGTCCCAGCGGGAATTCAGGCCCACCAGGTCATCGTTGATTTCGCGGGCGAGGAGGCGGGCCAGGGTGATCTGGCGGGGCGAGGTGCTGGTGCCGGGGAAGCGGGTTCCGTCGTTGTAGAGGCCGAGCACGCCGCGTCCGCCGCCGGCATTGGAATGGAAGCTGACCAGCACGCGCTGGGTGGTGCGACCGGCCTCGGCGCGGTTCATTTCGGCGGCCATGCGCGGCGGCGTGCCGACGTTGTCGCTGGCGTCGTCGCCGGGGCCGTCATAGATGGCGGGGTCCTGGCCGGGGCCGAGGGCGCGCTGGACCCAGTAGCGGCTGGCTTCCTCCTCGCGGGGATAGGTGGAGACGCCGTCGCCGCGGTCCACGTCGCCGGGGCCGTTGCCGAAGCGGAGGGCATCGGCGATGACCACGCCGGTTTCGCCGGGGCGGGCGGCGGCGTTGCTGATCCAGACCGCCCCGTGGTCGGGGTCCGAGCCGGCGCGGAAGAAGTAGCTGCCCAGGTACACCCAGCCTTTGCCGACGTGGGTGTGGGGAATCCGCACGTGGGTTTCGCCGCCGGTGTGGCGGATGCGGTAAAGCTGGCGGATGCGGTTGGCGCCGGGCACGACCCAGGCATAAACCGGGTAATCACCGTCGGCGGGGAAGTGGGGGGTGTAGCGGGCGCGGGCGGTCTCGGTGTCCGCGACGGCGGCGAAGCGGTAGGGCACCGCGCCGGGCGGACCGAAGTACACGGAGGCGGTGCTGTCGGCCCAGGCTCCCTCGAAGACCACAGCCGGATCGGTGTTGTCGAGCACGACTTCGCGGGGCTGGTAGCCCACCGGCCGCAGCGGCACCACCGTGGCGCCGGCGCGGAAGCAGTCCTCCACAAACAGGGTCATTTGGTCGAGATTGCCGGCGTCCTCGTTGACGCGGTGGGTGATGCCGCGCTGGGTGCGCCAGCCGGCGGCGGTCCAGGTCCAGCCGTGGCCGGCGGAGACAAACACGATGCGGTCGCTGAGCGCGCCCTGCGGTTGCCCAGCCGGCCATTCCACGTCGTCGGGACCATCCGGCAGGGGCGCCATCAACGCGGGGGCCGGCTCGACCGGCCAGGCGTCCACCGGCTCGGGTGAGGGCTGGAAAGGATGGAAGGCCGCCTCTTCCTGGGTGGCCAGGGCGAGGGCGGCGGACAGACTCGACGCCCAGCCGACAGCGGTTCGTGCCAGCCAGGGAGGCAGGCGAAGCGGCGGCGTGTTCAACTGGCTCATGCCGTCAGGGCCGGTGCGGGGCGAATGTGGCGGAGCGAGTCCGCGGCTTCAAGGGCCGGGCTGCCGGTCGTGGGGGCGGTCTTGCCCGGCACGGCCCGGGAAGCCCCCGGAGGTTGACATGCGGCGCGCCCTGCCGGAGTTTGGAGCGGCAGTCGCCCCGTGTGGACCATGAAAAGCCTGAGGCAAGCCCTGTTCGCGGCGCTGGCCGGTTTCCCTGCCCTGACCTGCGCGCACGCCCAAACCCCCGCCCCTGCCGCGCCGGCGTCGCCTCCGGTAGCGCCGCCTTCCGCCACGACAATCCCGGCCGCACCGACACCCCCGCCAGCATCGCCGGCCACCAACCTGATCGAGGCGCTGGAAGATGGCGCCCGCCTCCCGGCCGGTCGTGCGCCGGAGCTGGTGCCCTCGCCACCGGCGGCCCTGGTACCGCAACGGTACGGAGGGTTGATTGGCCAGGCCATCGAGACCGGCCGGCCATGGCAGTTGTTCAATCCGCTGGCACCGGCCGAGTACGGCGACGGCACGCAGCATCTGTCGGTCAATCCGGTGACGGGGCGGGCGGAAGGGCTGACGCTGATTTCGTTTCAGTTCAAGCCGAAGGGGGCGGGCAAGAAACCGCGGCGGGCGCTGGGCGAGCCGCGTTGAGCCGGGCGGGCCGGCTCAGGGGCCGCGGGTCTGCATGGCGGCGATCAGGGCCTTGTTCAGCGCCTCGGCAGGGTTGTAGCCGAGCACGCGCAACTTCATGTGCAGGGCGGCCACCTCGACCAGCCGTGCGACGTCCCGGCCCAGCCGGATGGGGATGGTCAGGTGGGGGACGTGGACGCCGAGGAATTCGCGCGTTTCCAGGGTGTCGCCCACCCGTTCGAGTTCGTCCTGGCCGTGGGCGCAAATCTTGAGGGTGACCGCCAGGTCCACGCGCTTCTCGGTGCGGATGCCCTTGACGCCGAACATGGCCGGCACGTCCAC
>JBBIVJ010000079.1:0-3046 GCA_037439785.1 Verrucomicrobiales bacterium
TGGATCTGGTGGTAGTAGGAGTTGGGGCGGGCCAGGTCGTGCTTGAGGAGCAGCAGCGAGGCGAAGCGGTCTCCTCCGGCCCATTCATAGGCCACGTCCATGCGAATGGCGTCGAACGGGCAGACTTCCACGCAAATCTGGCAGCTCATGCAGACCGAGATGTCAATGTCGAACACGCGCGGACGCTTGAGGGCCTTGCCGGTGGCATCCCGCTCGACCTCGATGTAGATGCACTGCGGCGGGCATTCCTTCTCGCAGATTTTGCAGGCGACGCAGCGCAGGCCCTCTTCAGGCTGCTCGCCGTCATGGACCAGGAACGGGAACTGGCGGGCATTTTCCGGCAGGGGCAACCGTTGCTCGGGGTATTCCACGGTGGGCAGCCGCGCCGGATCGTGGAAACTGCCGACAAAATTGCGGGCCGTTTCTGCCAGACCTTTGAGCAAGCCGGTTCCCAGCAGGGTCATGGGGGAGGCGTCGGGGCAGAGGGGCGGTGGCGGGCCGGGTGGACTCCGGGGCGACCTCAGGGCCGGGCCAGAAAGTCCAGTACGAACACATCCTCCAGCACCGGGCCAACCAGCTTGCCAAACGCCTGGTGATCCGGATGCACGAGGTAGGCGTCCCGGTCCGCGGCGTTCTGGAAGGTCAGGATGAAGCCGTGGGTGAAACCCTTGTCGAGCTTCTCCGGGCTGATGTTGGTGCCCCACTCGAAGCTGCGAATCTGGGGAATCCTGGCAGGCAACGCGGCAAAGGCCCGCTCGACCTCGCGAACCTTTTCAGTGCCCGCCTCGCTCTTGAACTTGAAGGCCACCATGTGCACCAGCGGTCCGCGCTGGGGGGAGCGGGCCGGCCGCGCGGGGGGCCCGTCCGCGGTGCGCGCGGTCCACACACTGGCCGCGACTGCCAGGCCCAGAGCAAGGGAGAACAGGCTCAGAGGTTTCATGACGGTTGCGTTGAACGTTGCGTTTTCGATTGATTCTGCGGCCGCACGCTAGGGGGCGACCGAGCCGCTGGCAAGCCCGGCGTGACTGTCGGAGGATGGGCCGGCCGACAGGGGCCCCGCAGCTGCGCCGCGCAACCGCGCCGGCCGCAGGCACGTGTGACGCAGGGGTGAAAACCTGTTTACAGGCAGGTCGCCGTTGCTACGATGCGCCCGCGTTTTGCCCAACCGCGCCATGAAGAAAATCGAGGCTGTCATCAAACCTTTCAAACTCGACGACGTGAAAAGTGCCCTCAGCGAGCTGGGGGTCGAGGGCATGACCGTCAGCGAGGTGCGGGGGTTCGGCCGCCAAAAAGGCCACACCGAGATCTACCGCGGCAGCGAGTACACCGTGGACTTTCTGCCCAAGATCAAGATCGAGGTGGTGTTGCCGGACGATCAGGTCAGCGGCGCGGTCTCGGCCATCATCCGAGCGGCCCAGACGGGCAAGATTGGAGATGGCAAGGTCTTTGTCTCGCCCATCGAGGAAGCCATCCGCATCCGGACCGGTGAGCGGGGCGAAGCCGCCGTCTGAGTCACCGCCCCGAGAAGGCGGAGGCAATCGGCACAGCCATTCTCCACCACCTGCACCCCCTGCAACCCTACCCCCCAAAAACCCTCAATTGACCCCACTATGAGCACACCGGAGAAGGCGTTGGCGCTGGCGCAGAAGGCGGGCGCGAAGATGGCGGACCTGAAGTTTGTGGACCCGTTGGGGACCTGGCAGCATTTCACCGTGCCGATCGGGGAGATCACCCCGGCGGTGTTCACCGAGGGGCTGGGCTTTGACGGTTCCTCGATCCGGGGCTGGAAGAGCATCGAGGCCAGCGACATGCTGGCGCTGCCGGATGCGGGGACGGCGTTTGTGGACCCGTTTTGCGCGGTGCCGACCCTCTCGCTGACCTGCACGATTGCGGAGACCGGGACGCGGGAGCCGTACAGCCGGGACCCGCGGGGGCTGGCGCAGAAGGCGGAGGCCTACCTGGTGAGCACGGGGGTGGCGGACCGGGCGGTGTTTGGGCCGGAGGCGGAGTTTTTCCTCTTTGACAACGTGCAGTACGAGCTCAGGAGCAACGGCTGCTACTACACGGTGGACAGCGAGGAGGGGGTGTGGAACACGGGGCGGGAGGAGCTGCCCAACCTGGGCTACAAGCTCCGGCACAAGGAGGGGTATTTTCCGGTGCCGCCGGCCGACACCCAGCAGGACCTGCGCACCGAGATGGTGCTGGTGATGCAGGAGCTGGGGCTGGAGATCGAGCGCCAGCACCACGAGGTGGCGACGGCGGGGCAGGCGGAGATTGACTTCCGCTTTGACACGCTGGTGCGGACCGCCGACCGGATGATGGTCTACAAGTACGTGGTCAAGAACGTGGCGCGCAAGCACGGCAAGACGGCGACCTTCATGCCCAAGCCGCTGTTTGGGGACAACGGCTCGGGGATGCACACCCATCTGTCGCTCTGGAAGAAGGGCAGGCCGCTGTTTGCGGGGGGCGAGTACGCGGGGCTGTCGCGGCTGGCGCTGCACGCCATCGGGGGGATTCTGAAGCATGCGCGGGCGCTCTGCGCCCTGTGCAGCCCGACCACCAACAGCTACAAGCGGCTGGTACCGGGGTACGAGGCGCCGGTGAACCTGGCCTACTCGGCGCGCAACCGCTCGGCGGCGATCCGGATTCCGACCTTCAGCGAGAACCCCAAGGCCAGGCGGATCGAGTACCGGCCGCCGGACCCCAGCGCCAACCCCTACCTGGCCTGCAGCGCGCTGCTGCTGGCGGCGCTGGACGGCATCCTCAACCAGACCGACCCGGGCGAGCCGATGGACAAGAACCTGTACGAACTGCCGCCGGAGGAGCTGGCGCGGGTGCCGCAGATTTGCGGCAGCCTGGACCAGGCCCTGGACGCCCTGGAGGCGGACCACGCCTTCCTGCTGGCGGGGGACGTCTTCACCCGCGACTTCCTGGAAATGTGGGTCAGCACCAAACGCAAGGAGGCCGACGCCCTGCGCCTGCGCCCCCACCCCTACGAGTTCTTCCTCTACTACGACGTCTGAAACCCTTTGGCGGGAGGAACGCG
>JBBIVJ010000080.1:0-2223 GCA_037439785.1 Verrucomicrobiales bacterium
CCGCACCCATGAGCACCATTGTTGACATCAAGGCCCGCGAAATCCTCGACTCCCGCGGCAATCCCACCCTCGAGGTGGACGTCATCCTGGACAGCGGCGCGGTCGGCACCGCCGCCGTCCCCTCCGGCGCCAGCACCGGCGAGCACGAGGCCCTCGAGCTGCGCGACGACGACCCCAAACGCTACGGCGGCAAGGGCGTCCTCCAGGCGGTTAAAAACGTCACCGACAAAATCCTCCCCGCCCTGGCCGGGCTGGACGCGCTGGACCAGTTGGCGGTGGACCGCGCGATGCTCGAGCTGGACGGCACCGGCTTCAAAAAGTCCAGGCTCGGCGCCAACGCCATCCTGGCCGTCTCGCTGGCCACGGCCAAGGCCGCGGCACAGCACGTGGGCCAGCCCCTGTTCAAGTACCTGGGCGGCCCCAACGCCAAGGTGCTCCCCGTGCCGATGGCCAACGTCATCAACGGCGGCGCCCACTCGGATGCCCCCATTGACTTCCAGGAGTTCATGATCATGCCCGTGGGCTTCGACACCTTCCGCGAGGGTCTGCGGGCCATCACCGAGACCTTTCACGCGCTCAAAAAGGTGCTCAAGAGCAAGGGCCTGAGCACCGCCGTGGGCGATGAGGGGGGCTTTGCCCCCGCCCTGGAAAGCACCGAGGCCGCCCTCGAGGCCATCCTCGCCGCCATCAAAAACGCCGGCTACAAGGCCGGCAAACACCTCTACCTGGCCCTGGACGTGGCCAGCAGCGAATTCGCCGACAAGACCAAGCAGGGCAGGCTCACCGGCACCTACACCTTCCACAAGAGCACCGGCCGCACCGTCTCGGGAGACGAACTGGTGGACTTCTACGTCCAGCTCTGCGCGAAGTACCCCATCCTCTCCATCGAGGACGGCTGCGCCGAGGGGGACTGGGACAACTGGAAGAAACTCACCGACAAGCTGGGCAACCGAGTGCAACTGGTCGGCGACGACCTCTTCGTCACCAACGTCCAGTTCATCCAGAAGGGCATTGACCTGGGCGTGGCCAATTCGGTCCTGGTCAAGGTCAACCAGATCGGCTCCCTCACCGAGACCCTCGACGCCGTCGAGCTGGCCCAGCGCCACGGCTACACCACCGTCATCAGCCACCGCTCCGGCGAGACCGAGGACGCCACCATCGCCGACCTCGCCGTGGCCACCAACGCCGGCCAGATCAAGACCGGCTCCCTCAGCCGCAGCGACCGCCTGGCCAAGTACAACCAGTTGCTGCGCATCGAGCAGATGCTCGGTTCGCAGGCCGTGTACGGCGGCCGGCTCAAGGTGCGCTGACCCGCCCCGCCAGGGGCGCCGCGCTGTTTCCCGCCGGCCGGCCCCAGTGCCCCGCGGCGACGGTCACGCCGGGCCCGGAAACCGCAGTTTGCCTGCGCGGGCCACCGGCCAGCGGGGCGTTGACCTGCTGGGGACCGCTCCCTAGCCTGCGGTCGTGAAACATCTCCTCCGGCTCCCTGGGTGGACTGGGCTTGTCCTGTGCTCCCTGACGTGGCGCGTGGCCGCGGCGGAGGCACCCGGGCCGTGGCAGGACCTTTTTGACGGCCGCACCCTCGCCGGCTGGCGGGCGGCGGAGCACCCCGACTCCTTCCGCGTGGAGGGTGGCGTGATCGTGGCCGTGGGGCCGCGGGCGCACCTGTTCTACGTGGGGCCGAAGGGCGACGCGGCCTTTGGCAGCTTCGAGTTCGAGGCGCAGGTGATGACCCGGCCCGGCGCCAACTCGGGTCTTTATTTCCACACCGCCTGGCAGGAAAGCGGCTGGCCCCGACGCGGCCGCGAGGTGCAGATCAACAATTCGGCCGCGGGCGAGGGTGGCTACCGGGAGAACAAGCGCACCGGCAGCCTCTACGGCGTGCGCAACGTGTACAAGCCGTTCGTGCCGGACAATGAATGGTTTCAAGTGCGCGTGGTGGTGCGCGGCCCGGCCATCCAGGTCTGGGTCAACGAGGTCCAGACCGTGGATTACGTGGCCCCCCGGGCGGGGCGGGGCACCTTAGCGCTCCAGTGCCACGATCCCGGCAGCCGGGTTTATTTCCGCCAACTGCGGGTGCGGGCGTTGCCCGAGCCGGCCGCCGCACCGCCCCCCACCCCCGCCCTGGACCGCGCATTGGCGCGGCTCCACGCGGACAACTTCCCGGTCATTGATCTGCACACGCACCTCAAGGGCGGGCTCACCCTGGCCGAGGTGCTCCAG